>JAGCDJ010000004.1 GCA_017651185.1 Bacteroidales bacterium
ATTTTTTAGTAAATTTGCGGTCAAATAATTTTAAATAGAAAATAGTTATGTCAGAAAAACTTACATTGAGAGACAATGCGACCATGCGCTGGCTTGCATTGCTGTTGTTGGCTCTGGCGATGTTCTGTTCATACATCTTTATGGACATATTGTCGCCGATTAAGGACTTGATGATGTCGGAACGCGGATGGGATTCCACAGCTTTCGGTACCATGCAGGGTGCTGAAACATTCCTGAATGTGTTCGTATTCTTCCTGATTTTTGCTGGTATCATCCTCGACAAGATGGGCGTACGTTTTACCGCCGTTCTTTCTGGTTTGGTGATGCTTGTTGGTGCTGGAATCCAGTATTATGCTGTGTCCGAATCGTTTATCGGCAGCGGCGTTGAAGAGTGGTTTACAAATCACCTGAACTATATCCCGGGTTTCGACGAACTTGGTGTTTCTCCGTTCTACGAGGGTATGCCTGCATCGGCTAAACTTGCTGCAATCGGCTTTATGATTTTCGGTTGCGGTACCGAAATGGGTGGTATCACAGTATCAAGAGGTATCGTTAAGTGGTTCAAGGGTCGTGAGACTGCAATGGCAATGGGTTCGGAAATGGCTCTTGCTCGTCTTGGCGTTGCAACCTGTATGATTTTCTCGCCGTTCTTCGCAAAACTCGGTGGCGACATCGATGTTTCACGTTCGGTGGCATTTGGCGTTGTATTGCTTTGCATTGCCTTGATAATGTTCGTTGTATACTTCTTCATGGATAAGAAACTTGACGCTCAGACTGGCGAAGCTGAAGAAAAGGACGATCCGTTCAAGATTTCCGATATTGGAAAGATTTTGAAGAGCGGTGGTTTCTGGCTAGTTGCTCTCCTCTGCGTTCTTTACTACTCTGCAATTTTCCCATTCCAGAAATATGCTGTAAATATGCTTCAGTGCAATTTGACACTTACTCCGGGCGAAGGTTTCTGGTCTAGCGAAACTGTTACTTTCATCCAATACGCAATTATGCTTGTTGTTGCAGTTTGTGCTTTCACTAGCAATTTCATGAAGAACAAAGGTTTGAAGATTGGTTTGATGGCAATTGCCGTTGTTGCTCTCGTTGTTTACTGCTACATGGGTTACATGAGAGGTACTGCCGAAACAATATTCGCAGTATTCCCATTGCTCGCAGTTGCAATCACCCCGATACTTGGTGGTTACGTTGACAAGAAGGGTAAGGCAGCTTCAATGCTTATGATTGGTTCGTTGTTGCTCATCATTTGCCACCTCACATTTGCATTCATTCTCCCGATGTTCAAGGGTAGTGCAGTAGGTGGAACTGTTGTAGCATACGTTACAATCCTCGTCCTTGGCGCTTCGTTCTCGTTGGTACCTGCTGCTTTGTGGCCAAGCGTTCCAAAGCTGGTTGACGAAAAGATTATCGGTTCGGCTTACGCACTTATCTTCTGGATTCAGAACATCGGTCTCTGGTTATTCCCATTGTTGATTGGTAAGGTTCTCGACAGCACAAATCCTGGTGTTACTGATCCTGTCGCATTCGACTACACATGGCCTCTCGTAATGCTTGCTTGCTTAGGTGTTGCTTCGTTCATTCTTGGCGTTATCCTCAAGGGCGTTGACAAGAAGAATGGTCTCGGATTGGAAGAACCGAACATTAAGTAGTTTTTTTCCATATTTTTTATAATTGTATTTAGAGGAATTTCATAAGAAATTCCTCTTTTTTTATGCGGTGTCAAGCATATTCGTAATCTGGATAGTTATAATATAGGAGAAGATAGTAAATAAAAACGGCGTAGACTTATGCCTGCGCCGTTACCTTTTTATGGTTCGTATGGAACCTATCTTTTTTAATTCATGTACGGTTCAAGTTCCATCAGCAACTGGGCTTTTTCGTGGTAGCCGATGATGCGTTTTACTTCCTTGCCGTCCTTGAACAGAATCATGCACGGAATCGAGCGAATGTTGTACTTGTTTGATAGGTTGGGGCATTTGTCGGTGTCCAGTGTGCCGATTGTAATCTTGCCCACATATTTCTTTGCAATTTCAGCAAGAACAGGCTTTTGCATTTTGCAAGGTCCGCACCAAGTAGCAAAAAAGTCAACGAGAACAAGTCCCTTTTCTGTAACCTTATTGAAATTGGCTTCGGTAATTGTTATTACTTCACCCTTTTCACCCTTTTCTATTTCGGCGTTTGCATCCCCGGTCAACAGGTCTGTCGCCAAGTTTTCGATTGCTTCAGGCGCTTTTTCTTGTGTCGTGGTTTCTGCTGCTTTTGTTTCAGATTCCGATTTTGCCTGCGACTGGTTGCACGATGTTGTCATTGTAAGTCCCAATGCCACAGCGGTTGCTAAAAAAATGTTCATATTCATACTATTTAGTTTTTATTGATTTTACTTTTGTTCGATTATGTTGATTATAGTTGATTCATCTGGTTCACATTCAATGTATTGCTTGTCTCGGTGGAACCATGTAATCTGCCTGCGGGCATATCGTCGCGAGTTGCGCTTAATGAGTTCCACGGCTTCGTCAAGGTTTGTCTTGCCATCAAAATAGTCGAAAAGTTCTGTGTATCCGATGGTTTTTAATGCGGTAAATTCCCTGTATTTCTGAAGTTCGCGTGCTTCGTCGACAAGTCCGTTTTCCATCATCTTGTCCACGCGGCGGTTTATCCTGTCGTATAGCAGTGCGCGGTCGGTATTGACGAGTATCTTTATTGTGACGAAGTTGCGTTCGTGTTTGGTGTTTGTCCTAAATTCGGAAAATGGTCGTCCTGTCTGCCGTGTCATTTCAATTCCGCGCATAATGCGCTGTGGATTCTTGAGGTCGACTTGCGAGTAGTAGACAGGGTCGATTCGCTGGAGTTCGAAACGCAATGCCTCGATGCCTTTTTCGTTGTACATGTCGATGACTTCCTGACGAATTACAGGGTCGGGGTCGGGCATGGTGTCGATGCCATTGCATACGGCATCAATGTAAAGACCAGAACCACCGCACATTACAGCAATATCGTGAGTTTTGAAGTATTCATCAAGCAGTTTTGTTGCATCATCTTCGTACTGCCAGATGCTGTAGCGTTCGGTTACTGTGGCGTTGTCGATGAAATGATGCTTTACTTCCTTTTGCTGTTCGGCGGTAGGTTTGGCAACACCGATTCCCAGTTCGCGGTAGAACTGTCGCGAATCGCACGACAGGATTTCCGCTCCGAAGCGTTTTGCAATGCCGATACTGAGGTCGGTTTTTCCCACCCCAGTAGGCCCTGCTATTATTATCAAGGTGTTTGCCAAATCGTTGTAAGTTGTTGATTAGTAGTCGTAGCCGTCATCGTAGCCACCGCCAAACTCATCGTATCCGTCTTCGAATTCGTTGTCGTAGTATGGATTTTCTACTTCATCCTCGAGTTCGTCAAAATCATCAAGAGCGGCGTTTTCATCGAAATCCTCGCTAATGTCGTCAAGGGTTATCTGCTGAGGCGGAATACCTTCGGCGCGAGTGCACTTCGGGAATTTTGCCTTTTCGTCCTTTGCCGTGCAGTTACGGATTTCGATTATTTCAACAAAAAAGCAATTTTCCGACAGAAGGTCGTACATGTACAAATATTTCATTCCTTTTGCTGGCTTTACAAAATTCAGCGGAGTGTCTTCCATAAGAAGGCAGTCGGCCTGAGTCTTGTCGTCCATGCGTTCGAGCAGGATTTCCTTTTCGGGTTCATCGCTTACTTCCCAGTTCTCATCGGTAATGTAGAACATTGTTATCAGCGATGGATCATACTTGCAAGCCTTTTGTATTGCCGTGTGCAAATCAAGGAAAGTGGAATTGTCTTTCAGTTCGATTTCCCTTACGAATTCGTTTTCGTCCGAAACTTTGTATTTTATTATTTTTTGCATAGTCCTGTTATGAATTTAATTGTGTCAATATTATCTGCAAAGTTATAAATATTTGGCTTTTGTGTTTCACCGAAACCAATACAATTTTTGAAAATCTTGTTTTTGGCGACAATGCATTGTATTCTGTCGGATTGCATTTCGAGTTCATTGACGACCTTGTCGATGCTGTCGTAGTATTCGAAATGTAGCACGCCGATAGGAGAGTTCATGTCTTTTTTTTCGGTTAGTAGCAGATGACCGAAGTTTACATGCTCGATTTTGTTCATGCCCATTACAGCGTACTGGTAACTGTAGTTGTTGTTGTATTTGTTGTGGTTAATGATGTCGGCATATTTCTGGAATGCTTCGCCCATAGGGTTGAAGTCGTAACCGCGAGGAAGATAAATCTTTGATACACTGCGACAACCGAGTCCGAAGTACATGAAAACATCATCGGCAAGGGCGGTCAGATCCTCATTTGTTTCATCGCCGGTCAGTATTGCCACCGAATTTCGGTTGTGGCGCAGAATTTTGTCGTATTTTCCGAAATAGTATTCGAAGTAGCGGTTGGTGTTGTCGCTTCCTGTGGCAATAACAGCGTCAAAATCCGAAAGTCGTTCTTCGGTGTATTCGATTCTGTCCGAAAGTTCTGGCGACATTGCCTTTATTCTGTCGATTACCCATTTCATCAGCACATTGTCCTTGCTCGACAGTTTTGCTTTAATTTTCACTCCGCAGAGAAAAGCGCATGCAAAGTCGTGGAATCCGACCATTGGAATGTTGCCGGCCATAACTATTGCCACGCACAAATTTGACAGATCATCGTTAATAGGGTAGGCGGCGCAGAATTTTTCTAGTTCGTCGCGCTTTAGTTGCGAGCACCAGTTTTGCAGGCAGAACTTAACATTATCTTCTGTAAACCACGGATTGTAGGCCTTTATCTTTTCGAATCCGGGAAATCCATCAATTTCATTTCCATTGCATATTTGGGCAAGGTCGTTGCCAAACGATGCAAGAATTTCGATTCTTTCCTTAATGTTCATTTCTTGTAGTGCTGAAAATTAGTATCCTAAACCGTCCCAACCGTTAACGGAAGTTGCGATGCTTGAAACATCATCGAGGGCAAAATGAACTACTATTATTGCAATCACGAACATCAGTATTCCTACAGTAAGTCCAATGATTGCGCATGTTCTTCCTGCGTTTACCTTTCCCAATGTCTTTTCGTTGTAAATGTCACTGTTGCGTTTGAATTCCCTTTTGCTTTTCGTGGCGAGAATAATAGCGATTATTGATAGTATGATTCCAATAATTCCGTTGCAACAGCAGCAGGTAACAATGGACAGTATGCCCAACGTTAATATTGCGTTTGAATTGGGTGCCGGAAGGTTAAATTCATTTTTAGGACTTGGGTTTTGAAAATCATTTGTTTCGGTTCTGTATGTTTCCATGTTTATACGAATTTTAAAATGTAGTTTATGAATATTATTGACAAAGTTAGTATAAAGAAATATTTCAGCACTTTGAGCATTGTTTCCGAATTGATTTTTATGTTTATGGCGAGCAGAATCATCAGTATTATAAGTGGAATAAGTGGTGGATAAAGCGTTATGCTATCCCACAGGTTGCCCTTCAGCAATTCGATTATCGACCTTTGCATTCCGCATCCCGGACATTCAATGCCGAAAAAGTGCTTTATCGGACAAGGTAGTAAATGATGTTCTAGCCATTCGAGAAACATAATGCAAATATAATTAATAATGGATAATTGACAATGTATAATGTTTTTGGGCTGACGCCCGTTTGACGCTGCGCTGTTTCTATGGGCTACGCCCGTTTCTTGGTTTAGGTGTGCTCTGACGGGCGGAATTGCTTTGCGATCGATGTAGTCAAATCTGACAAATCTATTTCAAATTCAGCAAATAGATTTGCAAGATTTGTGTTGATTTGTAAGATTTCTCGCGTAGCGACTCCTTTTCTGTTGAGACGCAAGACCTTGCGTCTTTACAGTTTTTATCCTCACCTGACTATTATCAGCCCGGTGCTATCGGTGTTGCTGTGGTTGCCAGCGCGGTCAACGATGTAGAACTTGTACATTATGGTATCGCCGAACGACATGGCGTATTCGTTGAGGTCTTCGATTTTGATGTCACCGCTGACGGCTTGCTTCTTGTCGTCCTTGTAAATTCGTTCGACAAAATAGTTGAGGTCAACAAGCAAGTCCATCTGCGTAAGCACATTGTCTTTCATCTTGTGCTTGGTCATGAATATGGTGTTCTTTCGTGGCGAAATGGTGTCGAAGCCAATGTCGCCATCGCCATCGGTGAATGAAAAGGTGAGAGTTCCTTGCTTTACGGTGTTGCCCAACAATACGGTGTCGGCAAAAGTAAATTCCTTGAAACTTACGGTAGGCTCGTCGGGATATTCCTCTTCGGGTTTGCACGATGAAATTGTTGCCGATGCAAGAATCAGTAGGATTATGTATGTTGTAAGGTGCTTTCGCATGTCAGAAATTTTTGTCAAAGTTAAAGAAAAAGTTCAAATATTTATTCCTTGACGATAATTTTGTTTTCGCCATTTATTCTTACAATATATGTTCCAGCTTGATATTCAGAAATGTTGAAAGATGCTTTGCCTTGGATTCTTGTTATTTTCATTCTGCGACCTGTATTGTCGAATATCTCAACAAGTGTCGGTTGTTCATTTGGCACGATAATTTCAAAAGATCCGTTGGATGGATTAGGATAGATGGATATTTCATCAGAGAATGCTTCTGGTGTTGACACAGGACCGTCAATACTATATGTTTCCGAAAATTCTGATGTGTTGTTTTCGGGGTCGATTGTAAGAGTTGTGATAAGGTCGGTAGGGGAACATTCTGTAATACTTGCTGACCATGCACCTCTTACGCAAGGACTTACCATGCATAAGTATTGCAATCCTTCTCCATGTCCGCTGGGGTCGGGTGCTGCTTTATATATTTCGACTATGTACCTTTCCGGACGCATGACATCAAGGTTTCCGTTTAGGTTTATGGTTCCTTCGTTGTACACAATGCTGTTTATTTGGGGGAAATTAAGTTTGTTGTTTGCACCAGAATCTACGTCAAGGTCATCGTTCGGATTTACGCCTGGTTCGAATAGGTCGATTGCAAGTCCGCCATTGTCGTGGAATGAGTTGCAACTTATAAGATTCTGTATGCAGTTGTCGTTGGTTATATAAACACCGCATCCTCCGTTGTATGCAATAATGTTGGCTTCTTCGGGCGAACCACCAATGATTGTTTTTTGTGGGCCTTGCGAAATTCGGATGCCGTCGAGTCCGTTGGGCAGTGGGTTGCCGTCAACGTCAACACCGATGTAGTTGCGGACAATAACATTGCTGTCGGAAGCCGTGATGTTTATTCCAATGCCTACTTGTTCGTTGCCTGATATTATATTGCCGTCCATTATGTTCTTGTACGATATTCCGTCGATGATTATTCCTGCGGTGTTGGCTACTGCATTGCGTCCAGTATAATCGGTGCCTATGTAGTTGTTTTTTAGAATGTTGTTGTTTGTGCCATTGTTGTAGAAAAATACTCCGTAACCGACATTGCCAGAAATTATGTTGCGTTCGGCATCTGTGTCACCGCCTACGCGATTGCTGAACGAACCATCGTCGAAAAGAACTCCGTATGTGTTGCCAATTGGTTGTGTGCCAGTAATGTCAGTGCCTATGTAGTTGCCAATAATGACGTTTTGTGTTGCTCCCGCGCCAAAAAGTGGCAGTCCATAGTCGGTATTGCCCGAAATTATGTTGCGCTCTTCGGGCGTGATTCCTCCGATTGTGCAATAGCGTACAGCACCTTCCATGCTCATGCCGTCGTAGTTGGGTAGCGGGGCGTTGCCTTCGCGATTGAGACCTATGATGCAACCCTTTACTGTGCAATATTCAACATCGAGCAGACGAATTCCAATGTGAAGATTTCCCGATATTATGTTTCTGTCGGATGGCGTTGTTCCTCCAATGGTACAATTGTTACTGCCAGAGATGAATTCAAGACCTATATCGTTGCCAATAACTTGTTCTCCTTTTTCATCTGTGCCGACATAGCATCCTGTTACCGAGGAGTTTGAAGAACCGTAAAACTGTGCTCCCTTTGTAAAGTTTCTAATGTTCAAGCCCTTTAATATTGCATTGGATGCGTTCATAAAACGGAATCCGTAGTCGCGTTGATTGTTTCCGTCGATGACAATTTCTGGTCCGTATGGATTCGTGTCGCCTGCAGATGCTGTTTGAGTAGTACCGTCTATAGTTACTCCCGATTGCATTATCATGGGTAAGTCGCTACTTGGTGATATTATCCATACGCCTGTGCTTGAATTATAGTTTGCATCGGTAATGGGAATGTTGAAATTTATGGTGTGCGGACCTGTCGATGCCATGCACATTTGCAATGCATAGCGCAATGTGTTGGGGTCAGAATCATCGGTTGATGTTACTATGTATGTGGCAGAATTTGCAATAGTTGCAATTAGCAAAAGCCAGAATGTTACGAGTTCTTTTTTCATGGAGAATTAGTCTTTGTTAACCTTTAAATAAGTATTGTCAATGACAATTATATATGTTCCTGCAGCAAGTCCAGAAAGGTCGATTGTTACTTTTCTGTTGCCGTTCGATATTTTTGCTTGTTTTATTTGCTGTCCTATAGCGTTATATATTGAAATATTTTGTGGTTCTGTATTCGTCAAAATTTCGCAAATGCCATTGGTAGGGTTGGGGTAGGCTGAAAGTTCTTGTGTTTCAATCGGTGTAGATTTTGTCGTTATGCCATGCGATTCAGAAAATTCTGATGTGTTACCATTTCCATCGGTGGCTGTAGCGATAATGGTTTCGTCGCTATTGATTTCTGCATTGAGTACGGCAAACCAAGAACCGTCGTTGTGAGGTGTTGTTTGTCCTATGTATGTACGACCTTCTCGCGGAATGCCAATGCCAGTCTGCTGATGGGCAATGAAAAGTTCAACTGTGGCATGCTGGGGATTTTGTGTGTCAAGATTGCCTTCAATCCAAATGAGACCGCTGTTTACATCACGGATTACGGATGTTATTTCGGGGAAGTTCATGAGCCGGTTGCAACCGTCGTCTGCATCACCGCTGTCGTTTCTGTTTATTCCTTGCGGGAATATTTCAATGCCGGCATATTGGTTGTTGAAAATGGAATTTTGCGATATGCGGTTGTTGATTGTTGTTTCATCCATCAGTACGATTCCAGCCGAGTCGTTGTTGGCGATTATGTTGCCTATGTTTTCACCGCCTATGAAATTGTCGGAAGCTCCGCCAGCAATTAGAATTCCGCTTGCTCCATTGCCGAGGTCAAGTGAAATGTCGTGACCAGTTCCTATTTTATTGTTAAACACTGAAATGCTGTCGGCTTGGTCTGTTATTACAAGTCCAAAATTATTATTTGCAGATATGATATTGTTGTTGATTTCTAAGTGCTTAGTAAGTGCGCTTACTATTATTCCGTTGTCGTTTGGCAAAGGAGAATTTCCCGTTATGTCAACACCGATGTAGTTCCCTTTGATGATATTGTTTTCTGTTCCCAAATCGGTAACTTCGATGCCTGCATATATGTTTCCTGAAAATAAGTTTCTGTCGGAGGCATTGTCGCCACCAATAATGTTGTTTTTTGCATCGGCAGCAAGCATCAGTCCTACATCATTGGGTATGGCGGTTGTTCCTGCTGCATTTGTTCCCACAAGGTTGCCTCTGAAAATGTTTTCGTCGGTTCCGCGTGTAACAATGAAAAGTCCGTAGCTTCTATTTCCAGACAATACGTTGTTTTCCATGATGTTCTGGTGAGAACTGCCATCTACGCATATTCCAGTGGCGTTGGGAATTGCAATTTCGCCTGTCACGTCGGTTCCTATGTAGTTGCCGCAGATGTTGTTGTGATGGCAGTTTCCGTAGTATATGCAACCATAAACGCGATTGCCTGAAATTATGTTTCTCTCTTCGGGATTATTCCCACCGATGATGTTGTGTTTGCCTGTAGTGTTGATTTCAACACCATTAGCTTGAATTAGCGAGTCGGTTCCCTCGAAACTGAATGCTTGAGTTCCTGTTACGTCGGTTCCTATGTAGTTGCCACACACAACATTGCTGTCGGCAGATTCTATATAAATGCCTATTTCGGTATTTGCAGAAATTATATTGCGTTCGGATGGCGTTGTTCCGCCAATGCGGTTTGAATTGGCGTTTGTCATTACAATTATGCCGTAGTGGTTGCTGAGCGGATTGCTTCCTGTATTGTCTGTGCCAATATAGTTGCCAATTATAACATTGTTGCGACTTCCTGAACTTTCCATGACAATTGCTGCGTTTGTGTTGCCCGACAAGATGTTGCGCGAGGTTTCTGTATTTCCTCCAATGGTGTTGTCGTGCGATGCCGATGAAATGTAAATTCCTTGGTTGTTAGGAATGGAAACGGTAGCTGTACGGTCGGTGCCAATCTTGTTGCCGCTAATTGTATTTTCGCTAACTCCGATAAGTGCAATACCTGCAATAGTATTTCCCGAAATGATGTTGTCGGTAATAGTTATGTTTCTGGCATAGCCGAGGTCGTATGAGCCGTAGCTTCCTCCCGAAATTCCGATTCCGTATGAGTTGGGATTTGTAAAGGCTGCATCGCCAGTGGCGTTTACACCAATGTTGCAATTGCTTACTAGACCGCCATTTGCACCGAAGAACAAAAAAGCATATTGGAAACCACCAATGGCAAATCCTTTTATGCTGTTGTTTGCGCTTGCAATACGGAAACATGACATAAGGTTGCGATTGCCGCCATCAAGTATTATTTCGGGACCGTATGGATTTGTGTCGCCGACATTGCTAGTTTGTGTAGTAGCATCAATATTTATGTTTCCGCCAATAAGTAGGTAGGGTAGTTCGCTCATTACATCTATTGTGAAAGTGCCAGTTTCGGCATTGTAGTTTGCGTCTGTGGTAGGGATGTTGAAATAAATGTTGGAACTGCCCATGTAGTTGCTTGTTGCCGATGTCATTGCCTGACGAAGCGAGCCTTCGCCGCTATCGGCCGTATTTGTGACAGTGTAGTTCGCTGCGTATATCTCAACGTTGCATAGTATTGCTGTGCAAATTGCAATAAGCGAGAATTTAAAATTTAATTGTCGCATCGTCGTATAGTCTTTATTGGCAAAAATAAGAAAATATTATTGAGTTTTACTGAAAACTTTATCTGAATATTTGCAAAAAAAAGAGCGAACAATTTGTCCGCTCTTCGTTTTGCATTATGCAAGATTTGATGCAATGATTTTGCGCCATTTTTCGGTTATGCGTTGCTCGTTGTCCAATGTGAGTTTGTTTTCCGAAGTGAAAAGCGGTAGGAACTTTGTGCCGTTGCCTTCCTTCAACTCGATGTCGATGATAAGTTTGTCGATAAGTTCGCCGTTGATTGTCTCCGATGATGTACGGCTGTTGCAACTTTTTGCATCGTGCAGGTCGATGATAATGCCATCTTTTCCTTTTTGCATGTAGGCTAGTTTCTTGGTGTTGCTGTCGATGCCGATTATTCCCAAGTCGCAACTATCAAATTCGCTGATTACAAGTCCGTTGGCTGTCGCAAAATTTGTAAACTTGCGTATTGCTATCTTGTTTTTTCTTTTTCCCGAAGTCGCCAAAATCACTACGGGGATTATTACTATTATCGTTATTACGATTCCTAAAATTATATTGCTGTCCATTTCTAATTGTTTTTAATTGATTATTAATGATTATTCTAAAATATTGCCTCAGATGCTGAAACAAGTTCAGCATGACAGTCAATGTTTTGTTGCTATACCGCACCCTGAACCTGAGGTTGCTGCGATGTGCTGAGCTAGCCGAAGTGAGCGCAGTCGAAGTATCGACGGGTGTGACTGTTGTCTTTCTCTTATCAGTAAAAATTATGAAATGGAAATGTTAGGAAATGCTCCTTGAAAATCAGTTTGTTTTCGGTGTTTGTGAAGAAATTTGCTGATTTTGCATTTTGTGTTTGAGTGGATTCTTTTTCAATAAGACATTTTGTGTCGAAGCCAGAAAAGAAAACTTTGTTTTTCTGCGGTTGGCTGTTGTCGATGACTTTGGTTCTGTCGGTAAAGACAAGAGTAAAGTTGTCGTTTTGAGCAACCAGCAATTCCGCTTTTTGCTTTTTGTTTGTGAATGCATCTTCATTGGTGCAGAAGGCATATAGCGATGCGCTTCTGTTGAGAATCAGAAGTGTAAGACAAAGCGATAATATTTTAAAGGCGGTTTTCATAAAAAAATGCGGAAGCATTCGCCTCCGCATATCATTTATGAATTACTTTTTCTGTGCATCGTGATTGTGGTTGCATCCTTCGTGGTGTTCATGGTTGCCGCAACCCGAAGTTTTTTGTGCTTCTTGTGAATGGTTGCAACCAGCGTGATTACCGCAGCAAGCTCCATTCTTTGCGTGTGGGCACTGGTGACCAGCGTTGTAAACTGTAGCAGTGTATCCGATTTCCTTGAGCGATGCAATCAACTTTTCGGTGTCGGTGCGGTCGTTGCGATATTTGATATACACGGCGTTCTTTTCGTGGTTTGCCTGCACATCGATAACACCCTTTGTGTATGCCAACTGCTTAGCAACCTTGTCGGCGCAATTCTGGCAGTGCATTTCGGTTGCCAAAATAACTTCCGAAACCCTTGTGTCCTGCTTTGCTGCTTTCTGATCCTGTGCAAATACGTTGCCCATTCCAAGCAACAATGCCAATACTAAAATCAAAATGTTCTTTTTCATTGTCTTATAATTTTATGCGTTACAAAATTAATTTAAATTGCGATACTAATGTGTTTTTAGTTTGTTAATATTTTTTTTGTTTTTATGATTTCTGCGAAATGACAAAAATCGCGCCAACGCTTTAAAGCAATATTTCACTGTTAGGCTTGGCATTTATAAACATTACATAATATATTGGAAGATATGTGATTTTTCCTTTGTGGGAAATTTCCCGTGCGTTTGAAAATACAATTGCTTTGTCTATTGCATATTCTGGATTCGAAAGGAAATGGTTCAGTGCGGAATGTTCCGTATAATCCTTTCCTGACTTAACCTCTATTGGTAACACGGAAAGACTTTCGTAGTCGTCAATTAGGAAGTCAACTTCACCATTTTTTTTATTGTCGTAATAGTACAAGTTATATCCGTGTGCCTTTAGTTCTTGAGCAACAACAGATTCGTACACGGTTCCTAGATTTATGCTTCGTACATCGTCAAGTATCGAGCGAATATTGGTGTCGTATAGAATGCCTGTAAGTATGCCAACATCATTGAGATACAATTTCAGCAGGTTCTTGTGGCTAGATTCGATAAGTGGAAATTGAGGTCTGGAAATAGCCTTGACATCCAATGTTATTCCTGCCGAAATAAGATACTCGAATTCGTCTTCGTAGTCGGAAAAACGCTTGCCTTTCTTGTCCTCGACATCTTTTACGACTATACGCTTTTTCTTGTTTTCCAAAGTTGATGGCACCATATCGTATATTCGTCTTATTTTCAACTTGTTTTCTGTGCCATATTTTGAAGCGTCAGATGCATAGTATTCGTGTGTCAGACTTTGCACATTCCTTACCCAAACAACATTTCTCTTATTCACAAATGCTTTTACTGCATCGGGCAATCCGCCTACAATCAAGTATTTACGAAACAGATCCATCATTTTTTCGTGCGTTGCCTCGTCAAGACTTTCGTTGTTTTGGAATTTTGAACGAAGCATATCAATTGCAAACTCGCCAAATCCATTTGCAAGCAGAAACTCCTCAAAATCCATTGGGTACATATGCAATACCTCAATGCTTCCCATCGGAATGGATGATGTCTTTGCTAGTGTTACGCCAAGAAGCGAACCGCTTGCAATGTATGTAAACTTATCGTCCTGACTTATGAATTTCAAGAGTGTTAGCAAATGCGGATATGCCTGTATTTCATCAAGGAAAACCAATGTGTTGTCCTTTGTTTTCAATTTCGAACCAGCAAACATGCTCAGTTGAAAATAAAAATCCTCAACAGACCTGACATTGGCAAATACGCGCTTGTCCACCGAATCCTCAAGAAGGTTTACTTCCACATAGTTTTTAAACAGATTCTTCCCTATGTGTCGAATGATAAAAGTCTTTCCAATCTGCCTTGCACCATCAATAAGAAGCACCTTTTTTTGATGGCTTTTTATGAACGATTCTATTGTAATGCTTATCTTTCTGAAAAACATATTATTACGAAATTTTTATCGCCGCAAAGATACACTTTTCTATATAAATTACAAAGAAAAAACTACACTTTTCCATAATTTTTACGTGTCAAAAACTACACTTTTCCATAAAATTTTAGGTCGAAAAACTACACTTTTCCGACCTAAAATATTTGATTTATACTTTTTATCAATTGTAAGCCTTATTACAAAATAGAATTATTTGTTTCAAAAACAATTCAACATATTTTAGAAGAAAAATTCCACTCCGATTCCGCAACTAAAGAAAGAGCGCAATGAAATTTCATATTCTTTATTGTTTTTTGGTAGAGTGCGTATGAAATTTTTAAACTCGTCAGATTCTGTGTCTGTATTTCCAGAATATGATACACCATAACGGTATTCAGCATTAGCATGTACATACGACATGTCAAACACTGCCGACGAGTATTGAGCATTAAAATTAAGTGCGCAATATGGCTTTAGCATAACGGATAGACGAAGTCCGGCATGAAGCGACATATTGCCGTGAGTGCCAGTCTGGAATCTTGAACTGTTTGCAAGTCCTCCGCGCTTAAAATCAACATCATACATATTGCAAATGCCGTTGCTTTCTAGGGTAGTCAATCCAGTTTTGCCCTCTGTGCTTTCGTTCAAATTAATGTCTGCCGAAATGCCCAGCCATGGTTCAAAGTGAAATTTGTCGCAGAGTTTTACACGATAGCCGGCAGTTATGGGAATCTGTATGCTGTTCATATTGGCAAGTCGGGAAGAGCCATGTGCATTATGTTTCGGGTTTATCCGCACTGTACTTTGAAGGCTATAGAATGACACCCCAATACCTAATTTAAATTTTTCATCAAACAGGTATGAGAAACTTATATTGCCGTTTGGTACGATGTCCATTACTCTTTTGAAATATAATTCTTCCTCATCACTGGCAACCATACGGGTGTATGATTCGTTGATTGCAGGATTGCACAATTGCCATCCAATATTGGCAGAAACACTGAATTTTTGAGAAAAACCCAATGTTGGTATGAGAATTAATAATATGGCAAATAATTTTTTCATGATATTTAAATTTTATGAATACTTCGCAAGGTAATAAAAATATAAATGCTAATCATGGAATAGTGTCTTTTTAACTTTGTTTTAATAATATATAATATTGTCTTATAGGTGGTAATTTAATCCCTGTCGATAGCGAACCTTATTCCTAAATAAAACTTGCGTCCGTCAATTGGTCCCCAGATGAGCGATGAATCAAAGTAGTCGCCAAACGGGTCGGTGACTGCGATAATCGGATCTTTCTGCGTGAAGTTGAAAATATTCTCAACTCCTACATAGATGCTCCAACGCTTGAAAAACTTGGTAATCTGTGCATTGAAGATGTTGTATGCCTTGAATTTGTCGTCGCGGCGATACTCTTCGGGATTGGCGGCTGTTGATGGTATTCGGCCTGGTCCATTGAACTGTGCGGTGAAGTCGAACTGCCATTTTTCAAGTTTTGTACGATACGAGGTTGTCAGCAAACCTTTGAAACGGCTCATCAATGGGGATTCCACAAGGTTTCCATCTATGGTCTGCCTTACATCGTTGTAGCGGAATGCGCCTGTAATGTCCCATCCGCGAAGCACTTCGCACGACATTTCAATCTGGTAGGTGTTGGAGAACGATTTGCCATCGAGGTTGTAGAACTCAACTTCGCCTGCAGTCTCGAAATCGGCAACTATCTGCTTCACAAAGTCGGTGCGATAGTATTCTGCCATAATGTTCAGAACTCTGTCCTTTATGGGAACGTTTGCCGAGAAGGTGAGACCGTAGTTCCATGCTTCCTCCATATCCAAGTCGCTGTGGATTATTATCTTTCGCGACGATGCCAGAAGGAACGAGTTTTCACTCAGCACATTGGCTTTGCGGAACGACCTTCCTGCCGATGCACGCAGTGTGAGGTATTCGTTGATGCTGTATTTCAGGTTGAGTCGTGGCGTGAAAAGGAATCCGTACTGGTTGTGGTAGTCGCCACGAACGCCAGCAATCATATTGAAGTTGCCGAAATGACCCGTGTATTGGAAAAATACTCCGGGAACAGCCTCCAAGTCGTTCATTATGCTGTCGTTGAGGTTCTGGTGAAGATTTTCGTACTTCATACTTATGCCAGTGGTGTATGAGTGCTTTTCGTTGCCACCGAATGCCGATTTCCACAGTACATTACCATATAAACTATTCTGACTTGCATCAAAATTGTTGTGTCCATAGTACGAATCCTGATGGTGGGTTATGAAGTTGGTAATCACTGCAATGCTCTGGTAGTCCTTTTCAGGGAAAACATATCCGCACTTCAAGAACGCTTCTCCGCGTTGCGAATGAATCTTGATTTTGTACAGTTCGCTCTGTGTTGTGTCGTATGTATGATGTTCCGTGCTAATCTGACCATTGCGGCGAGTTTCGTCAATGTACTTTATGCCGAACCTCATTGTCAAGTGCTTGCCAAAGTAGTCCCAGCGATTGAAAAAGTTGTACTGCGTGACATTGGGCGAATCGTAGAAATTGTCGTGGTTGTGGTCCATCTTGATGAAGCGGTTCTGCGCGTGTGCAAATATCTGTGTGCTAACAGTTTCGCTTACTTTTATCGGAGCGTCGATATTGCCTTCCACATTGCCGTGCGAACTTCCCATGAGGTTGAGCGAGAATTTGTCGGACTGGCGCGGCTTCTTGTATTCCACATTTATCTGACCAGTCACGGCATCGTAACCATTTATCACAGTGGAAGTTCCCTTCGAAATCTGCATTGATGTCATCCACGGACCAGGAATGTAGCCGAGTGCATACGGCTGCGAAAGTCCATACAAGTTGGGAATGTTTTCGGTTAGGAACTGCACATATTTGCCAGCAAGACCGAGCAACTTGATTTGCTTTGCGCCGGTTGCTGCATCGGTGTTTCCTGCATCGACTGATGCGTTTGTCTCAAAACTTTCCGACAGGTTGCAGCAGGCGGCCTTGCACAATTCTTGTCCCGAAACATCCTGCACATTGCCGATTTCCATACGCGAATAGCGTGTTCCTGCCTGTCGTTCGTTCACGGTGACTTCCGAAAGCATTTCGCCGGATGTGAGGGTAACTTCTATAGTTTTGCGCTTTTCTGTAATTACAATCGTGTCGGTGTTGTAGCCTATAAAACTGACAATCAGTTTGTCTGTGCTATTGACCTTGTTTATCTTGAAATTGCCGTTCATGTCGGAAATGGTACCAACACTGCTGTTTTCCCAGTAGACATTGGCTCCGAAAAGCGTTTGCTTGTTTCCGTCAACAATTTCGTACACCGTACCGCTTATCTGGGCTTGCAGACAAGTCGCGAATGCAATTGTTGTGGCTAATGCCAATAATATTTTGTTTTTCATCTTACTGTTTTTTGAAATTATAAATTTGGACTTTAAGTCCGTACTTATCTCATTGGTAGTGAGATACTAATCATAATCTCAAACAGGAGTTGACAAGGCACACTTTGCCATCGGTACGCATTGTAACATCTGTGGAAGATGCTAACAATTGGCTGGTTGCCAGATTGTTGATGCTAGTTTCGCAAATGTTTGCAAAATTTGTTGCAAATATGCTTATTGTTGTGATTTCGGGCAGTGATGTGTGGATATTGCTTTGGAACAAGTCCTTGAGTGACATGAATTCTACATGTGTGTGCTTCTGGTGTTCCTTCTGGCTTTCGCAGTGGCAAAGATGACCATCGCAATGGTGGCTGTGGCATTCGTGATGCGAATGGCACTCGTGGTTGTGCGAAACTTCGCCAAACTCGAAAAGGCTAATTTCCTGATGTTCCTCGTTGCAGCATTTGCAGAAATAGTGTTCATACACAATGCCGTTTGAGGTAAGGAATACCATCAAAGCCGTGATTGTAGCCAATATTGCGCTTGTCAATTTCATCGTTGCAAAGGTAGGATTTTTTTTCTTCGGCTAGATTTGATTAACAAAACATTAAGTTTATGTGGGCAAAGCCCGTTTCTATGCCTACGGCGTTTCTGTGGCTAAAGCAGTTTCTTAGTTTCTATGCCTACGGCGTTTCAAAGTTTCTATGGGCTTCGCCGTTCTATGCCTGAGGCGTTTCTAAGTTTCTCGCTGCTTGTGCTGAGCCTGTCGAAGTACGCTGTTTCTATGGCTGACGCCGTTTCTAGGTTAGGTGGTCTAACGGTCTTGCTGTCTAACAGTCTTACGGACTGGTGGTCTTTGTTGTCCGCAAGACAGATCTTCTGTTAGACTTTATTAAATCCTTTTTGCGTATCTTTGCAACCTAAATTTATGATATATGAGAAAGTTGGTTGAAATTTTCGGATATGCTCTTGGCGGACTGATGTTTGTGATTTTAATCCCAGCAATAATGTGGTTTGCTTCATTGATGCCTGACATTTGTGCGGTGAAAGTTTGGCAAATCATTGTTTCTGCGGTGCTTGCTGTTGTTGGGTTGGTTCTGAGCATTTGGTCTATCGTGTATATGAGGCACAAAGGCGATGGCAATCCGATGGATGCGTTCGGACACGAGGTCGCACCGCGAACCAAGCACCTTATGACTGAAGGTCCTTACAGCCTGAGCCGAAATCCAATGCTGACAGGAAGTTTCATATATAACGCTGCCGCTTGCGTGTGGCTGTGGACATGGCAGTCGCTGGTGGTTTTTGTCGCGTTTGTTGTTATTATGTTGGCGCAGGTAATGACGGAGGAAAAGCGCCTTCGCCGCGATTTTGGCGATGAATACGATGCATATTGCCGTAGAACTGGACGATTTTTGCCGTTTAGTTTAAAAAGGGGAATATTTGGAAGATAAAAAAACATCAAATTAGTCTTAAATTCTCCCAATATTATTATCTTTGTGTGGCTATAAATAAATGTATTTATGAGAAGTTTTTTTACAAATTTACTGATTTTGATGTTTGTCTTGTCCGGATATTCACAAGAAATTACGGTCAGTTTTATAGGGCAGTTGAATAATTCAGAATATTGTACTATGGATAGTGTAGTAATTACCAATATTACAAGAAACTGGACAGAATCTATTGTATATCCTGACACCATATTAGTGGTAGGTGGTATTGTTGGCAACAATTTAAACATTGTGTCCACTATGGGATTGGAGCAGAATGTTCCAAATCCGTTTGATTGCGAAACCCAAGTAGAACTCACTGTGTTGAACCGTGAAGATGTGCGTATGCAATTGCTTGATGTAGCAGGTCATGTATGTGCCGAATACACAGGTTCCCTTAATGAGGGAGTACATGTTTTTGATATTTCGGCGGCAGATCCGCAGGTTTATCTATTGAATGCAATTATAGGAAACAATACATATTCTATAAGGATGGTGAATGTCGGTAGCGGTTGTTGTGCTAGAATAAAATACTCTGGAATAGGAAAGGACATTGTTAGAAAATTTGAAACAACTAATGAATTCGAGTTGGGTGACGATATGCTGTATGTCGGTTATGTGACCATTGACGGAGATGTTGTGCCCAGTGATACTGTAGAGCAGTTTTTGGCAGAAAGTCAGTGCGTAACTTTGCGTTTTACGCGAAGTTTCCAACCTAATGTCGAAACCATTGATGCCCGTCCCACAATAAATATGACGGTTACTTTGCGAGGTCGAATAATAGATACGGGTGGATCTCCCATTGTTGCTTGTGGGTTCTATTACGGAATATCTGAGGATAGTTTGTCGCATAATGTTGTTTTAACAGAGGCGTCGACGGTTTTTTCAGATACTCTAATTGGATTGTCACAAGGAATTACCTATTATTATGTGGCTTACGCTACCAATAGTGCTGGGACTGGTTATGGTGAAGTGAGGACATTTATCATTGGACCTGTGGGAGAGCCAGGAGAACCATTTACTGATACTCGTGATGGAAACATTTATCCTACAGTAATAATAGGTTCTCAAATATGGATGGCAGAGAATCTGCGCTATGCAGGCGACATACCATTGGGTAGTGAAACAAGCTATGTTTTGCCGTATATTTATTATCCTCATTGTAATTCTAGCAATGTTGAAGCTTACGGTTATCTATATAACTGGTCTGCAGCAATGAATGGAGCAAGTAGTAGTGCTAGCAATCCGAGCGGTGTACAAGGCATTTGTCCGGAAGGCTGGCATTTGCCGAGCAATGCGGAATGGACTCAACTTTCCAATTTTTTGGGAGGAACAACCAATGCTGGTGCAATGTTGGCTGGAAATGAATATTTGTGGACAAGAGGGGAACTCACTAACTCGTCTTACTTTGGAACAACAGGATTCGATGCTTTACCTGCTGGGTTTTATGGAGCAGATTACGATGATTTTGGGCGTAGAGCAGATTTTTGGTCTAGTACCGTGAATATTGATACTAACGCATATGGACGCAGTATTGAATATTATTCTTCAGTCTTGAATAATAACATTGGCAGGGAGTATTTGGGGCGTAGTATTCGTTGTGTAAAGGATTAATAAGCCGTTTATATAATTATAGTAGATGGTTGTCTGCTGTTTTTTTTACTCTATTTCGTTTGCTTATACAAACCCAGAATTTTCCCCGTCATAATATTCCACGCATACTTGCTTTTTTCGGTGCGGACGGCTTGAATAAATTCGCTACTGCGCTCATTTTCAAAGAAGTCAGATAGTGCGTTTGCAATTTCATCTGCTTTTGGTTCAACCACATATCCGCTTTTGCCGTTGATGACAATTTCGCCAAGTCCACCAACATTTGTTACCAGCATTGGTTTCTCGAAATGGAAGGCAATTTGCGTTACTCCGCTTTGCGTTGCCGACTTGTAGGTCTGTGCAATGATGTCGGCGGCGGAGAAATATAGGTTTACCTTGTCGTCGGGAATAAACTCGTTGTGTATTATGATTTTATCTTCAATTTTATGTTCGGCAATCTGCTTGCGGTAGATGTTTTCGTCTTGGTAGAACTCGCCTGCGACAATAAGTTTTATGTTTGAATTGCGTAGTTTGCTGTCTGCGAAGGCATCAATAAGCAAGTCGAGGCCTTTGTATGCGCGGACAAGGCCGAAAAACAGAACATATTTGCAATTTGCATCTAAGCCAAGTTGTTGCAATGCTTGGTTGCGTTCAAGCAGTTTTCCGTAGTGGTCGTAAATGGGATGTGGGGAGAATGTCCGCGGTTTGCCTTGCTTGTCGAACTTGCCAATGTCATCGGCTACCGACTTCGAAAGGGCAATGAATCTGTCCATCGACTTTACAAAATATGGTGGCAAAATCTTGTCAAGAATATTTTGCTCGTGCGGTATCATATTGTGTACAAGTGCAATGCACTTTGTTTTGCCGTTTCGATGGACGATGCGGGCGATTTTGCCAAAACTTGGTGCCATGAACGACATCCAGTAGCAGAAAATCACCATATCGGCATTCTTTTCGCGGATTTCACGTCCGACTTTCATCCAGTTGAACGGATTTGTGGAGTTTATTCTCCGTGAAATGCTAAGGCCTTCTGGTTTAGGGGAATCGGTGAATTGCGTCTTGCCAGGGAACAGGAAAGATGGATATTGCAGCGTGAATGTTACAATTTCCACTTCGTGACCTTCGGCAACGAATTCCCGCGCCAGTCTTTCGTTGAAACTGGCTAAACCTCCACGGTAGGGGTGTGCGCTTCCTACAATGATGATTTTCATTGCGTTGTGCCGACTTATTTTATTCCTTCGCCGAACTTTACCTTGGCATCGTTTAGCATTTCGGTAAGTGTCTGTTCGTTTTCGCGCTTGCAGATTAGCAATGCCTTGTCGGTATCGACAACGATGAAATCATCAAGGTCGCGAATGATGGCTATCTTGTTGTCGCCCTGAATGTTAACATAGTTTCCGTTGGAATTGGCGAACAAGGTGTTCTTGTATAGGTCGGTGTTGCCGTTTTCGTCGCGGTTGGCTATGGTGTAGAGCGAGTTCCAAGTTCCAAGGTCAGACCAGCCGAAGTTTGTCTGCATAACATATACATTCGATTCCTTTTCCATCACGCCGAAGTCGATTGAAATGCTCTTTGCTCCGGAATAAATTTCGGTGATGGTTTCTTTTTCGCGCGGTGTGTTGAAATTCTTTATGCCTTCCGAGAACAGCGAGTACAATTCTTTCAGGTGGTTCTTTATAGCATCGCGGATTGAGGTTTGTTTCCAAAGGAAAATACCTGAGTTCCAAAGGAAGTCACCGCTTTCGAGGAAGAATTTTGCAAGTTCAAGTTGTGGCTTTTCTGTGAAGGTTTTTACTGGTATGAACTTCTGGTTTTCAGCGTTTTCCGACATCTGAATGTAACCGTAACCAGTTGCTGGACGGTTTGGAGTGATGCCAAGTGTGAGCAGTGAGTTGCTTTCGGTGACAAATTCAAGCCCTTCGGTGATGTTGTCCAGAAAGAGATCCTCGTTGAGAATCAGGTGGTCGGCAGGTGTAACAACGATTTTTGCATCTGGATTTTTCAGTCCGATTTTGCAGTTGGCGTACATGATGCATGGTGCCGTGTTGCGACGCATCGGTTCGCCGAGAATGTTCTCTACGGGGATTTTGGGCAGTTGTTCGTGTACAATGCTGCTGTATTCCTCGTTGGTTACGACATATATGTTTTCGTCGGGGATTATCTTTGTAAAACGGTCGAATGTCTGCTGTATTAATGTGCGTCCAACGCCAAGAATGTCAAGGAATTGCTTTGGCATATCGGAACGGCTTACCGGCCAAAAACGACTTCCGATGCCACCTGCCATTATTACGCAGTAGTATGTTTTGTCCATTGTATGCATAGTGAATCTCGTATTTTTATTATTCTGCAAAGTAACAACAAATATTTGGGATTTGCGAATTAAAGGCAATGATTTTTTTGAGGCTTTGCTGTTTCTATGCCTTCGGCGTTTCTTGTCGAGACGCGCCATGGCACGTCTTTGCGTTCGTATTGTCATGCTGAACTTGTTTCAGCATCTGTAAAGACAAATGATTTTATCGTTGAGACGCAAAATTTTGCGTCTGTACAAGGATGGGAAATTATGTTAAATTATTGATTGTCATAGATTATGTTAATAGCATTATGCTATCAGCATAATTGTTGTTAAATAAATGTATTTGATTGTGTGTAAATATATTACGATTGATTTTGTGGATATATAATTGTAGGGGCATTTTTCAAACCAGTCTATACCACAGAACATTTGTTTTTATTCCTTTACGAATTTCTTTTGAATAACCGATGTTGTGTCCGTTCCGTGTATCCTTACAAAATAAACACCTGCTGTCAATCCTTCCACATCGCAAACCGCATTGTTTCCATTTACATCCGTGCGATAAACAACCTGTCCAATCTCATTAACGATTTCGATTGATGAAATTTCTTCCGATGATGTGATATTGAGCGTATTGCCGACTGGGTTAGGATAAATATGCAAATCCGCAAATTCGTTTTCTTCTATATCCGAGCACTCTTCTTGAATATTGGTGAAATCGCTCCAGTATTCGGCATTGTTGTATGTAGATACACTACCGCAGGGGACAATCAGATGAACATGCCAAGTTGCTACATCCACAAATGTACTATCTGAAGTCATGGGAGGATTAAACGCCAACGAGTATATGGTGTCAAGGTTATGGCATCCAGGCATATTCAAATTACAATCCCTAAACGCATATTGTGGAATACTCATAACGCAATCGCCAATCGTAAGTACTGAAATTTGTTGAAGGTCATATATTATTCCATTACCTCTGACCATACTATTTCTTGCATTGTAATTTATTCTTTTCAAATTTCTACAACTACTAAATATCCCATTTCCGATTAATTCTAATGATACTGGAAGTGTAAATTCCTCAATGCCAGAACCACCAAAAGCACCGTCGCCTATATACACCAAAGAATCTGGAAGCGACACAGACCTTAAATATTGACAATTAAAGAACGCTCTGTTTCCTATATTTCGAAGTGAACTTGGCATTTCAATATTATAAATCCATACACATTCCTTGAATCCAGTAATGCCTTTGGTTCCCTCCCTGATAATTATATTGGATTCTGGGAGCGACGTCTTATATCCAAGACACCAATTGTCTAAATACAATAATCCATCAGGCTGGTCATTGTACCATTTGGTATCATCAAAGACACCAGTCCCAATATCTCTCACTGAGTTTGATATAGAAATATCTTGCAATAGGTTACAATATCTAAAGGCATAGTTATCAATATCAGTTACTGAATTTGGAATATCTATGGAAGTCAAAGCACTGCATCCAGAAAATGCGCTATTCCCAATATATGTCACAGAATTGCCCAGTTGTACGTATGCAAGACTGGAGCAATTTCTAAAAGCGCCATCATCTATTGTTGTCACCGAATCTGGTATGATTATTTCAGACAGATTATTACAACTCTCAAAAGCCCATTTTCCAATACTCGTAACCGAATTTGGAATTATTACAGATTCTAAACTTCTACACAACCTAAATGCACCGTTACAAATACTATTAAGGGTAGTCGGAAGACTTACAGATGCCAGGTCGAAACACTTGTCGAAAGCCCTTTCTCCAATGGACAATACACCTTCTGGAATATTTATAGTTTCCAAATTGCTACAATCGGCAAACACATCGTTTCTAATGGTTGTCAAAGAATTACTTAAAATCACTGTGTTCAATGCATTGCAATTACGAAATGCTTCATCTCCTAAATCTGTCACTGAATTTGGAATAACTATTGACGTAAGACTGCTACACATAGAAAATGCCATTCCTCCAATATTTGTCACATAATCACCAATTTGTACTGACACAAGATTGGAACATCCTAAGAAAGAACCATGTCCTATGGTAATTATCGAATTTGGTATTGCTACGGATGTCAGGCATGTCGCTCCGCTAAACGCTAGCGGCTTTATTTCTGTCAATGTATTCGGAAGGATTAAATTTGTTATGAGTGTATTGTCAATATATAAGTTATGGGCGGAACCAAGTGGATTTGATACAAAATCTATTTCACACCACTGCTTTATGCTACCTGTATAATATACTGCATTCAAACTGTCACAATTGCCAAATGCATTATAGTTAATTGTTGTTATGGTATGTGGTATAGTGACTGATGTTAGTCCTCTACAGCACCAAAATGCATGATTGCCAATATTCTTAACGGAATATGTAATGTCATTGTATGTAACAGACGATGGTATTACAAGACTACCTATTAAATAATCTGTGTAGTATGGTGATATTACATCATCAGAAAACATATGCTCGCATGTAATCTCAACAGTGTAAGGTTCTGTATATGAGATTATGTTATAAAACAAAGTCTGCCCGCTTTCACAGACTGCGGAAAAGTCGTAGGCAAATGCTCTTGGTGTTACCAATGCAAGTAACAAAATGCCTGCTGTTAAATAATGTACTAAATTTTTCATGTTCTTAAATTTTATTTTTGCCCTAAGCCCCAATGGACAATTTTTAAATCTGCATAAAAAAGTGGGCTTCGTTTTTCTAGTTTGTAGGAAGGCTCTGGACTGCCTGCGGCCAAACACAAAAGCCCACGATTACTCGTGAGCATTTCTGCTTTTCCCGACCGCATGAAAATTGTCCAGATTCTCCTACAGGTTACAAGCAAAAACGCTTTTTTATTTAAATCATTTACTTACAAGTTCCTTACGCTTGAATCTTTTTTAGTTTGATAATCCGTGAATAACCACTCGCCAAAGATAAGAATAAATCAAATACAGTGAACAAAAATCTAAAAAAATCACATCTTCCAAACATTTTTCTTCGCCAATTAAAAATACTTGACTACCTTTGTAGTCGCTTGAAAAGGAAGGTATGAATTTGTTTGTAACCATAGGCAAATACTTCTCGTTGATGGGTTCGGTGCTTTCGAAACCTGTCAACAGAAAGATATTTTTCCGCAGGTTAAAGGCTGAAATAGAGCAGATTGGCTTCGATTCGGTTGGTATTGTATGCATAGTTTCGGTGTTTATGGGTGCCGTGCTTACAATACAGATGGGTATCAACTTCGAGTCGCCGATTATCCCACGTTACATCATCGGTTTGAGTACGCGCGATACTATGATTCTTGAATTCTCTAGCACAATAGTCTGCCTTATCCTTTCGGGACGCGTTGGTTCCAACATCGCATCCGAAATCGGTACAATGCGTATCACCGAGCAGATTGATGCATTGGAAATAATGGGTGTCAACAGTGCAAACTACCTCATTCTCCCAAAGATTGTAGCGGCATTTTTCACCTTCCCGTTTCTTGCATTGCTCAGTATTATGTTAGGTATAGTAGGCGGCTTTTTCATTGCATTCACATCGCCGGATATTGTTACAGTTGCCGATTACATATACGGTTTGCATTATGCATTCGTGCCGTTCTATGTGACATATACCGTAGTAAAAATTGCTGTTTTTGCAATCCTGATAACATCAATCTCAGCATTTTTCGGCTACTATACCGAGGGCGGTGCTCTCGAAGTCGGCAAAAGCAGTACTAAGGCCGTTGTTTACAGTATCATAGCCGTACTTTTGTTCAACCTCATTTTAACACAGGTAATGCTCACATGATAGAAGTTGTAAATGTAAATAAGACATTTGGCGAGAAGCATGTGCTAAAGGACATAAACGCCACCTTTGATGCTGGTAAGGTCAATATGATTATTGGTCGAAGCGGCTCGGGCAAGACTGTGTTGCTGAAGAATATAGTGGGGCTTGTTATTCCCGAAACAGGTGAGATTTATTTCGATGGTCGCGAGTTTGTGAAGGTTGACGAAAAGCGTAAGCGTGAAATCCGTAAGGATATGGGTATGGTATTTCAGGGAAGTGCGTTGTTTACATCAAACAATGTGGAGGAAAATGTGATGTTGCCACTCGACCTGTTTACCAAGATGTCGAAAGCCGAAAAGCAGAAGCGTGTGGATTTTTGCCTCGACCGCGTAGGTATTGTAAATTCGCACCATTCGTTCCCATCGGAAATAAGTGGTGGTATGCAGAAGCGCGTTGCAATAGCACGGGCTATAGCGCTGAATCCCAAATACTTGTTCTGCGATGAGCCAAACTCTGGTCTTGACCCGCAGACTTCCATCCTTATCGACCAGTTGATAAAGGAAATCACTGTGGAATACAACATTACGACCATTGTCAACACCCACGACATGAACTCCATAATGGAGATTGGCGACAACATTTGCTTCATCTATCAGGGCAACAAGTGGTGGCAGGGTTCCAAGGACGATATTTTCACTACCGATAACCCCGAACTCAACGATTTTGTATTTGCATCCAACCTTTACAAGAAGATAAAGAAGGCACACAATGAGGAATAGTGTAGTATCGGTTCTTTTGTTTGTGATGTCTGTATTGTTGCTGGCTTCGTGCAGTTTGCCTGGCAGTCAAAGGCAACTTGTATCCAAGGATCGCATGTTGGAAGAGGATGTTATGGAGAACATATTCTACGAAATGCACATTGCCGATGCAATGGTGTCGTTGCACATGGTTCAGGTTGACGGACATACGTCGTTGACGCAGTATCAGGTCGATAGTCTTATTTACGAAAGCATATATGACAAGTATAATTGTACGCGCGAATCGTTCGAGGAGAGCATCTTGTGGTATTTGCAGAACAAACCCGAGCAACTGAAGGTTATGTATGAGCATGTGGTTGAGAGATTCAATCAGAACATTGCAGAGATTGGCAATGAAAAATCAGATTCTGTCGCCACTGTGGAGAGCAATACATTATGAGGCATTTCGCTGCAAATTATGTTTTTACAGGTTCCGAATTCATAAGGAATTGCTGTTTGTCATTTTCAGACGAGGGCAAACTTGTGGAGATTGGTGAGGAAAATTCTGGTTTGGTGGAGAGGGAAAGAATGATTTTCCTGAACGGAATAATTTGTCCGCATTTTGATGTCAAACGGTTGAACAATAACGATTTGTGTCTAAGGAATTTTCTTTTTTCCCTAGATTTGCATTTCTATGAGAATACTTGTCTGCCTGTCGTTTTGCTCGAAGGCGTAGACTTGCAGACGATGAGTTTTACAAATGATACTTTAGCAAAGGAGATATACTGATGGCAAAGGATAAAATACAGAAGACAAACGCTGCCCGTTTGCTCGACAGCAAAAAGATTGCATACGAACTTATCCCATACGAAGTTGATGAGAACGATTTGAGTGCAGTTCATGTGGCAGCACAACTTGGCGAACCTATCGACCGTGTTTTCAAGACGTTGGTCTTGCATGGCGACCGTAGCGGATATTTTGTGTGCGTTATCCCCGGCGAAAAGGAAGTTGACCTGAAACTTGCAGCAAAGGTAACTGGCAACAAGAGTTGCAACCTGATTGCGATGAAGGAATTGTTGCCGCTTACGGGATATATTCGCGGAGGTTGTTCGCCAATCGGTATGAAGAAACCGTTTCCTACATATATTCATTCAACATGTATGGATTTCGATTATATCTATGTCAGTGCAGGTGTGCGCGGCTTGCAGTTCAAGATAAGTCCTGCTGATTTGTGCAAGGCGGCAGGTGCGAAGACGGGAGAGTTGATAGTTGAAAGTTGAAAGTTGTCCTTCGACAGGCTCAGGAAACAAAAGTTGAAAGTTAACTTTTCATTATCTTTTTGCCGATTATTACGGTAAGAACTATGCCCAAGACAAAAACTATCACGGCTAGCCAATAAATTTGCGTCAAGCCGACAAGCGAACTTGCAAGAAATGAAAGTGCAACCAGCAGGATGATTTTTACAAACTTTTTGCGGACATATTCTTTTTTCGCTTTTTTGCTTTTTGGAAAAGAATACACTCCTTGAAACAGAATGATTGGGTCGCCAGACAAATATGCTATTCCTGCGTATATCAGCAGTGCTATGCCCATTGCTGCCATCATTATTGAAAATACGGTTTCCATAACAATTTACTCCTTTGTAAATTTTGTTATTCCGATTTTGCCGTTGATGTCGTGTACAACAATTAAGTATATGCCAGATGCAAGGTGCTTTATGTCGCATATTGTGTTGTCACTGTTGATGTTTGTTTGCAAAACTGATTGACCGGTTGCAGAGAATATTTCTATCGAAGATAGTGTTTCCGATGATGTTATGTTAAGTGTTGTGCTTGCCGGATTAGGAAATACGCTGAAATCAGTCATTTCATAGCCATCTATTGAGTTTTGTTGCGATTGCTCTATATTTGATTTTGCAATAATGTTGCTGTCCTCGGAATTGGATATTTCTATTTGATAGTAGTTGTTTCCATTGGCGTTATTGTCGGTAAACGAGTTCTGGCTGCTTGGAATTTCGCCAATCATTTCCATAGCAAATGGATTTTCGCCACGGTATATCTTGTAAGTATCGTATTGGAATCCTTCGTAATGCGTCCAGTTGAGGTTGACTGTTCCATTTTCTACGCATTCCAAGTCGAGATGCATTGTACGATGGATGATGCTCATTTCAGATTCTCCACATAAACCGTTTGTGGTTACGGCATAGCTGCATGCTTGCAAATGGTTGTTTCCCATGTCTGTCCATATTGTTTCGGTGCGAGGGAGCGTGGCTGCAAGTATGTAGCTAGTGAAGTCTCCATAATCAAACACTCTGTAGATGTTATATTGGCTAATGTCTTCTCCATTTATATAAAAGAAATCTATCACATTCCGGTTCAGTATATTTGTGCTTGCACTTCTGATTTCAGGGACTGGCGTTGTGCGATAGACATATACATTTATGGCAGTGCTGTATGAGCATCCGAAATTGTCGGTGCAGGTAAAAGTGTATTCCTGTTGTCCTGTAGTTGTAGTGCTTGGGATTGCGATTGCTGCACCATTGTCGGTAGTATCAGTTGTTACGCCGTTTCCGCTCCAAGAAAAGCCTTCAATTTCGTATGAGTTCATAAACGACCATTCATCCTCGGTTTCCTCCAAATAAATGCCCCATCCGAAAATATAACCGTTGTCATTTTGCAATTTGTCATTTACATGTAGTTTCCACGTCCCATTTACAGGACAGCCAATCAAAGAACTCATGCTTTCATACGGTCCGTATTGCCCATCTTGCGGTGTCGCATCAACAACCTGTATATTTTCCCTATTATCGCAATCATCAGTATAGCTTATAATGTGATATGGCGATGACTGTCCAAGTGGTATGGTTCCGTTCGGGTATATGCTATACGTCCAGCCTTCTCCGGGCGTCCAGAAGCATGGGTCGTTTGATGATGACGGGTCTGGTGATAATCCTAAATGAAGAGAACTGCCTCCTAGTGAACCGCTTAGGTGAATTCCGCCAGTTAATGACCAGTCCATTGGTGTAGGCATTCCGGCGGAGAATGCTTTTAGCAGACATTTCTGACCGTTAGGACATTCTAGCATTATGCTCAAATCGCCAAGATACGAGTGCTCCATGTTGACATATACATGGTCTATTTGGTCGGCAGAATTTATTGTTGCCAAAGTGTCCTGTGCGTAAATTTCTATGCTCGAACTGTAATTTTGTGTTCCTCCATTGTCGGGTATTAGGTCTGTGCCCGAATAACTATTGTTTGTTGATATTTGCGATTGCCATTGTGGCGGATACACTATGCCTTGTAGAGTTATTTCTGTTCCTGAGCATACAGAATAGGGGTCTGCCGACACTTCAAATTGTGGTCTTATGGATACTTGAACATTGATGGTGTTGTCGTTGCTATTTGTTATGTTGAATGTGTCGCGAGTCTGGCATTTTACACGGAAACCGCCACTTGTTTCGAATGTGCGGCTTATTTGCATCCCGGCATCTAGGAGTACAATCGTGTCGTATCTGCCTGTTATTATTGTCCAGTCGTATGTGAGGCTTTCGTCGCTATGCTCGTAATTGCCATTGTCGTGGAATGTATTCGATGCTGTGAATGTAATGCTTTGTCCCTGACAAATATTGGCATAAATTTTCCCTTCGCTTGTGGTTTGCGGGACATTGGTGCTGATTGTTGTGGTGAAATGCATTGATTCCACATATTGGCTCATTGCTGTTTCGCAGCCACCGAACGCCGTAATGCAGTACCTGTACGGGACAGAAATTTCTGTTGTTTCGTCTGTCCATTCGGTAGGCTCGTTTGCTGGAATTGTTGCCACAAGGTCGTAGCTTGTAGTATCGCTGCTGCGGTAGATGCGGTATTCCTGTATTTCATCGTTGTCAATGGCTGTCCAAGTTATGTAGTTGTGATTGAGACTGTCGGTTACAATCTGGTCTATTTGTGGTGTTTCGAGTGCATTTATATATATGTTTAATGTGGTGTCGTATGTGCAGCCGAAATTGTCTGTCAACTGGAAAGTGTAGGGATAGGAACCGCTTTCTGTCACATTTGGAATGATGCTTGTTGCTGTCGCGCTTGTGTCGGATATGTATTCGCCTGTCCATGATATTTCGCCTTCTTGATATGAGTTTGAAAATGGAGCGTTGAAATATATTCCCCATTCAAATACGTGACCGTAGTCTTGCCTAAGGCCGTCGTAGGCGTAAAGAGTCCATTCTCCATTTATCGGGCAGCCGATAAGTGAAGACATGCTTTCGTATGTGGCATAATTGCCTTCGTCAAGAATGCTACATGTCCTTTCGATGCCACAGTTGTCGATGAAGGATGTTGTCGTACATGTTTGGCAATCATCGTTAGCATAATCGCCTCCGAAAGGATTTGTTGCTGTCGGAGTGAAATAATACGAATAGCCATTGCCTGGAGTTCCATAGCATGGGGCGTATGCGTCTTCTGCAAATGTCGGTTCTCCAAGACAATAAAAGCCGCCATTGGTAGAATTCGGATTGTTTATGCCGCCGGTATTTGTCCATTGCCAGCTCGATGGGGCAGGGGATTTTATCAGACATTTCTGGTCGTTTGGGCATTTTATCATCATATTGACATCTACCAAGGCAGAATGGGACATATTAACATATATGCGGTCGATGTCGTCGATGGAATTAATGTGGCAGGTATCGTCAAATCCTGATACATGGATGGTGCCACTATATTGAGCCTTGTAATAGTCTCGTGTAGATTTTTCGGTATATAAAATCCATACGCCAAACGGTTGTGGAGAATTGTGACTTAATATTTGTGGAATAGGAATGTTACCTATCGGTTCCGAGTGAGGGCTGGCGGACAGTTCCATTTCGGTTCCTATACATAATGTATCCTGATGACCTGTTATATTAAATGTCGGTCTTGCGGAAACTCTGACGAATACGGTATTGTCGTTTGTATTATGTCCGTCGTTTTCATCGTTTGCCTTGCATAGCACCTTGTATATTCCACCCGATTCAAAAGTATGTGTTAAATTTTGCCCCGCATCATAAAACCATATAGTATCGTTGTTGTTGATAATAGCCCAGTTGTATATAAGTGATTCGTTGTTTTGTTCGTATTGTCGTGTTTCTGAGAATGTGTTAGTAGCAGTAAAGTCTAATTCGTCACCAGAGCAGATGTCATAGTATGTTATGTTATAAAATATCACTGGAGTTAAATTTGTTTCGATTGTAGTCGTGAAGTTTTGAGGGTTGTCGCTACACCATATTTTTGCAGAAAATCCAGATCCTGTAAGTGCCAATGATTGCCAACTTAGGGTTAGCGTCATGTCAGATGAAAATTCCATTCCGCTTAGCGAGGAGTCAGTTGCGTTTATTGCAAATAGATAATTATCATTGAAAATCGACATCATTGAACCCGATGCAAGGTTAAATTCTGTAAATTTTATGTGTATTACTTTGCCTTCTTCAACTTGTATTTGCTTGTTGAATGATTCGTTGCTACCATAATCGCCGTCGGGACCGCCACTGTCGTATATAAATATTGTCGTTTCTTGTTCCGAACTGGCATTGGCGCAGTCGAGTGTAAAGGTGTCTCCATCTGTACCAACGCTGTCGCTGATATGCCAGATTTGGGCGTGCATGTTGCTGCTAAAAAAGCATATGATTGCCATTGTGAGTAAAAACAAAAAGTTCCTCATAATTGTTCTTTTATGTTGTTCAACAAAAGTATAACGAAAAAAGTAACAAAAGGTTGCCTAAGCAGCATTAAAATTACTCATTCTTCTTTTGATCGTAGTTTTCAATAATACCTTGTATTGTCTTGCGCAAGTTCTGCTGTAGCGATATTCTACCCAAACCCGATTTGTTTACAAGGTTAATCGACTGGGCAATAGATTTTTCGTCCTTGTAGAGCGGTTTCACTAGACGGAATTGGAAATCGTCGGTTTCTTCGGCGAGTTCTCCTTCTTCCTCGTCGTTTTTATCTTTGTCTTTCTTGTTTTTCTTGGGTTCTTTTGTCTGTACATTAATGCCCAAATTTGGCAATGCCTTTGGTTCAAGTACCGATATGTGGAAGAAATACTTGAAGTCGAAATCCATATTTCCGCTTACTGCAACCTTGTATTTGTCCATCGACAATGTGAAAGGATAGACACTAAGCATATTTTTGTCGATTGTAAATTCAACCGACATGTTGTCTATCACGTTCTTTGTTTTCTTTTTGAACATCAGGTACTTGGCTACGGTTGTGAATGTTTCTCCATCGAGTAGCACAAGATTTTTGCCATTGATGTGGCAGGCGGTTTGTAAAGTCGGCAGAATTGGTTCCATTTCTTTGTCGAGGTCGGTTATTGCCGACAGTTCGCAGTCGAGTTTGCCTTCGAACGAACTGAGCATAGGCAGGATGGAGTCAATCATAGGGAATGCCGTCAAAAGGTCTTCGACAGTTATGTTTGTACCGATGAGGTCAAGACCTGCTTTTGCTGTGTCGGGATTGTCGCAAGTGTAGATTGCGTTCAATTTCAAGTCGCCTACATTGCTTGATGTTTTCAAATCCTTGATGGACAATGTGCTGTTTTGTACTGTAATGTCGCCATTGAAGTCGTTCATCTTAAGTCCAGCAAATTTTACAGTGTCTAGTTTCAAACTTATCTTGCCGTTTAGGTTTGCTGGAACCTCTATAAGTGTCATTGGAATTGTGTCGTATTCTTGTTCAGCAGTGTCCTGTATTTCGGTATTATCGGTATTTGCAAGTTCCTCGTTATGGGCTTTTTCTATAAGTGCTTTCATTCTGCCCATCCTGTCGTTGTATATTTCGCTGAGGTCTTTCTTGCTATATGCCTTTCGTAACGAATCTGCATAATGTGCTCGTGCAGAATCGGTTATGTTCGATGGTCGTTGCGGAGCGTTGCTCATTCCCGATTTTGCCTTTGCAAACCTTTCTTGAATAGTTTTCTTGGCTTCGTCGTCCTTGATTTTTGCCTGTTCGCCCATGTAGTTTGCATAAAGTATCTCGTTTATGTCGAGGTTGCGCGATGTTACGTTCAGATCGGCCGATAGAGTTCGTCCGCGAAGGAATGCGCGACGCATATTGTCAACTCTGCCGTTTACCTTCATAAGCGAACGACCTATGCGCAGCATGAAGTTGTTGAGATGCAGGGTATCGTCGGTAAATGTTATGTCGAGACGACGAGTGCCTGTCTTAAGGTCGAAGTATGGAGACATGTATCGTGCTGTCTTTGCGTATACCTTTCCATCGAAGCGGAATCGCCGCAGAGCGCTTTCGGCATCTTCGATTCCTGTACATAAGCTTATGAGCGAGTCGGTGTTTATGGATTTTCTTGTCGATTGGTCAATTTCGACACGTTCTCCGTTTACGCGTGTGAACTTGCGGACTCTCGGAACTCCGTTGAGCACTATTCGTGTAGAGTCGAGGAATGCTCCCATGGTAGGTTCGTAATAAACTATCGAGTCAAGTCCTAGCGAAGCGCGTAGTGCAGGGATGAGTGCGTCGGTGGTGTCGGGACGGATTGCCATCGAAATTCGACCTGTCTTTCCAGAAACGAACATTGTGTCGGCTACTATTGCCTGCATTCCTCTCAAGCTACCAGCTACAATGAGATGAGGGACATCGTTTATCGGCTCTTCAACATTGGCGTAGAGGTTCAGTTTGGAAACCCTTGCCTCGATTGTGCGTGGGGATGTAATCCTTACCGTATCAACTGTTACTCTGGCACTGCTGAGTTGCAAGCGCTCCGAACGACGCGATTTTGTTGAGTTTACGCCAAGGTCTGCTTTTGCGTTTTGTCCGTAAACTAAAAGTTTCTGTGATGGAATCCTCAGCAAAATCCTTTCGATGTTGATATTGCCGAGCATGTATATTTTCGGCAAGTACATCTTCATTAGGTTGGCAAGTGAGAATCTTGCTTCTATGTCCGACGAAAGTTGTCCCTTATATACAATATCGTCAATTGGGAAAAGATTTGAAATGTAGTCGAGATTAAGGTCGCATTTCAGTTTTGCATCTATGTATGGGTCGCCAAGTATGTTGCTGGCTTTTCCCTTGAGTTTGAAGTAAGTTTCGCCAACGGTTGCGTTTAGTCGCTTTACGTCGATGTACGATTCTGCAACCTTCTCGGAGTTGTATTTTAGGTTGGTTTCCATGTCGAGTTTAACTTCTGCGTTTTGCTCAAGTACGACAGCTCTTATGTCGTTCAGCACAAGGTTTGCATCAATGTTGGGATAAACATCGTCCTTGTATGTGCCTTTGGCGGTTCCGTTAAAATTAACTGAGCCAGAAATTTTGTATTTTTTGAGGTCGGCAACAAGGCTCTTTGGTATCATTTCCAGCACGTTGTCGATGTGTGGAATATCGAGGGCAAGTGACAGGTCTGTGTTCCATGAAGAGTCAATCTGGTTTTTCGCCATGCCCGATGCTCCAATGTATATGTCGTTGCTTGTGATGCTTAATGTGTCGATGTCGTATTCGTTGAAATCGGAATTTGCGATTGCCTTTAATTCTATATTTAACGGGATATCACTGAATTTCAGTGTAGAATCGTCGTATTCCGAAAGCATCAAGTTTAGTTTTGAGTCGAGGTCGTAACTTGTGTCTGATATTATTGCGTGAGCACTTATGCCTAATGTGTCAAGGTTTATAGTTGTCTGCGATGTGCTGTCGCTAAATTCTGCTGATAATAGTCCGAATGCTGTCGATAGTGTGTAGTCGCCATCGTTAATGTTTCCGTTCAGGTTTATTGTTGTAGGTTCGACTTTCGCTAGAATTTGTGATGAACCGTCATCGTAAGTTGCTTTTAGTTTCAGGTTGGTGGCAATTTCGATTATTTCGGCGTTGATTTCGCCTGTAAGTTCCAGATTTGTTGAATCGAGAGTTGCCGACATTTGCGATTCTTCATCGGTGTATGATGCTTGCAAGTCATCTATGAGCAGGCGTTTAATGCGGATTTTGTAGTCGAACGAAGATGTATCTTCGTCTGGAGTGGTGTCGGATTCGTAAATTTCCCAGTTGGCTTTGCCGTCGGCGGTTACATATCCGTTGACAATCGGGTGGGAGAGGAATGCTTCGTTGACAATTATACTGTCGTTCTTTATGAATTCCATGACATTGACCGAAATTCTTAATGTATCGAATTTGACAAGCGTGTCGGTAAGGTCGTCTTTTATTGCCTTTGAGATTATTTCGCTGTTGATGAGTTCGAGTTCGATGTTAGGCATGTTTTTCCATACCTTGATGTTTATTTTTCCCAAGTCGATTTTTGCATTAAGGTAGTCGCTTGCAATTTCATTCACCTTCCTGTTGCCCGATTCTGAGTTGATGTATGTTTCGAGTATTAGCGGTGAAAAAGCGACTAGTAGCACAAGAATAGCAATAAGACTACCAAATGCTATCAGTAGTCCCTTTAAAATTTTTCTTCCCTTGCTTTTCTTTTTCTTGACTTGTTCTTCCATAAGTGTCGGATTTCAAGAATATGCCTAAAAACTAATGTGTTAAAAAATGGAAAAGCGAAACGCATGGCTTCGCTTCCCATTTTGTTTTTTGACCTAAATTATTTAATGCCTAAGTTTTTCTTTATGTCCTTTGGCAAAGCGTCCTTGTGAACTACGATGTTCATGGTTTTGTATCTAACGTATGCCTTGCTAGCGTAGAACATTCCTTTATATTCGCCGTATTCGCCCCAGCTGTTCTTAACCATGTAGTATTCGTTTCCAGTCTGGTCCTTTGCTGTTCCGTAGATAAGCATGCCGTGGTCATCGGTTGTTTCCCAGTTGTCGAATGCAATCTGGCGTTCTTCCTGGGTAACCCAGCGCTGTGGTGTCGGGTGCTTAGCTGCTTCGTCGGCAATCTGCTTTGCACTCATGCCTGTCCAGTGTGCCATATCGCTGCCCTTCATGCTTGCTGCTTCGGCATTGGTTTCTGGCAATACGCAGAATCCTTTGCGAGTACCAATCTTGAAACCCTGTTCGCTGACATCAGCACCCCATGCTACTGTATAACCGTTTTCGATAGCATTGTCAAAAATTCTCATCATTTCGTCAATGGTTACATTGTAGCACTGTGCCCATCTCCAGTTGTCCTGAATTTCGAGGACGAACTTCTCGTTGAATGGGTGGTGTGTGTAAGATGTTATTGAAACATAGTCGTCTGGATTGATGCCGAGTGATTCGTAGAATGACTTTGGAGTGTATTCACGACCCTTGTAGTTGAACTTTTCTGGGCATTTGCCTAGATATACTTCGTGAATGGCTTTGATTGCCTGAAGCCAGAGGGCCTGACCTTCGCTGTTCTTCTGCAAGCTCTTGTGTTCGCCCTTTGCGATTGCCTTTACAACTGCATCAGACACAGCCGAAAGTTCGGTGTGGTCCGACAAGGTGTCTCCGTACATAACGCCTGGACGCATTTCCTCTTCGGGAACAAGTCCGAAGTGTGACATGCCGTATAAAACATCGTAGAATGAACCGCCCTGCGAGAATGAAACATCACCGTGGGTACGAACTGCTGCCTGTGCGCGGTCGATATAAGTGTTTGATACAATGAACATTTCCGAGAAGTCGTATTCGCCCTTACCCATACGGAGCAATTCTGCTTCGATGAAGCCAAGTCCTGAATAGCACCAGCAGGTTCCTGCGCGGTTCTGGTCTTTTACCGATGTAATCGGAAGTTCCTTCACATTGGTGAATACATAACCTTCGTCTTCCTTCTCTTCATTCTCCTGTGCCCAGATGTTCGTCGAAATCAACGCTAAACCGAGCAATGCAATAATAACTTTTTTATTCATCTTTATTTAATTTAATTTGTTGACGTACAAAAAGTAATATATAACAATTATCAATGTTTAAAATCGTTTCAAAGTTAATCAATCATTTTATTCGTGCAATAAATAAAATGTTAATAATTATTGATGCTGTATTCGAATGGTTATAAACAAAAAAGGGGCGTGTGCCCCTTCCTGTTTAGTACAATATTGATAGCGGTCCGGAATATGTGTTATATCCTTCACCGATGTTAACCACATAGAAATAAGTTCCTGCTGGCACCAGTTTTCCGCGGAATTCTCCGTTCCAGTATTCTGATGTTCCGTCTCCCTCGTACATTTTCTGTCCCCAGCGGTTGAATACAAATATTTTAGCATCGGGGTACATCTGGATGTTAGAAATTTCCCAAGTGTCGTTTATGCCGTCGCCATTGGGCGTGAATACGTTTGGCACATGCAGGCATTCGTTAGGGTTGTCGGGGATTCTGATGTTGCTTAGAGAGTAAGAGCAGCCGCGTTCGTCCGATACTACCAAATGGTATATTCCTGATCTTAAACCTGTAATTGCTGGGTTGTCGGCCAGGGGGACATTGTTGTTTTCGGTAGTGGTGATGTAGTATGGAGGATTTCCACCTAGTGCGCTAACGTGAATTTCACCGTCAGATGCTTCCTTGCAACTTACATTTACGGTTTCGTAATCCGCCATGAGTCTGTCGGGACTTCCGATTACTGCTTCGGTACGTGTTATGCAGTTGTTGGCATCCCTGATGTAAATTATATGAGCACCAGCAGACAGGTTTGTAATATTGTTGTCCGTCGTACCTCCCGACATTGATTCGTTGAGTGCAAATGTATATGGTAATGTTCCTCCAGATACTGAAACTGTAATTTTTCCGTCCATTCCTGCATAGCATGTGGCATCGGTTGCCGTTGCTGTAGCTGAAAATTCTGATGGTTGTGTTATTGTGTACGGACGGCCGATGGTGCATCCGTTGGCATCGGTAACTGTTACGGAGTATGTGCCAGCGCAAAGGTCCATTAATTCCGCCGTATTGTATCCGTTGTTCCATCTGTAAGCATAACTTGGTGTACCGCCGTTTACTTCTACCGCAATTCTTCCGTCACATGCGTCTCGACAGTTTGCATTTTTTATGCTGCTTCCCATTGTTAGTGCGGGTGGCTGCTGTATTGTTGCTGCAGCGGTGGCGGTGCAGTTGTTGGCATCGGTAACTGTAACCATATAGTTTCCAGCAGCAAGTCCTATCGCTATTTCAGTGGATTGTCCATTGTTCCAGTTGTATGTGTATGGCGCTTGTCCGTTTACGACATTGTCAACTGATATTGCACCGTCGGTTCCATTGTTGCACGAAACATTGATAGATGTAGTTGTGATTCTGATAGGAGGGTGTACTGTTAAGGTTAAATTCGTGATGCTGTCGATTCCAGATGGCAGGTGTGTTACTATGGTGTATGTTCCCGGTTCGGATTCGTTGAATCCGTTTTCGTTGTATGTATCGCCTGCGCATATTTCAGCGTTATAGTTGTAAATGATATTCCTTATTATAACATGGTGGATAACAGTGCTGTCGCAACCTGCTACGCTTTGATATAGGCGTGTTATTGTTGTGTCGTTGTTTGCTACAAATGTAGCGCCCTGTATGGTTATTGTTTCACCGTAGTTTGCCTCGGTTGTGATTTCTTTTTCCCAGACATGTCCAATCGAAACGTTGAAATTAACTGCGGTTGAGAAACTTGAGCATCCGCTGCCGTTAGATGTTATCTGCATGCTCACTGTGTATTCTCCTTGCTCTGTGTATGTGTGTGTTGCCGAACTGCCCGAAATTGTCGTTCCGTCGTCGAAATTCCAGTTTATGTTGTCGTAATCGTAGTCGACTTCGGAGGTGAACACAATTTCCTGTCCTTCGCAGAATGATCCTTCGGCATCAGCATCTGTACTTCCTATGCCGTTTATGAACATTCTTTCGGCGAGGTTTGTCGCCATCGAACCGACAGAGTATGCGTACGAAACGACATCACCAATTCCGTATACATGGGCGATAAAACCGTTTCCGCCAGTGCTGGTTATTGAATGTGAGGAGTGGGTTATCACTTTTCGTGTGAACGAGTAGTTGGTGTTTCCTGTTACAGTTTCCCAACCTGTTATTGCGCTTCCGTCAAGTCTTATTTGACTGGTGTTTGACGTTTCTGCCACTATGTTTACAATATGTGTGGATGGTGCGTATGATGATGATATTGTCGGTTGGAAAGTGTTGAATATAATGTTGTTAATTCTTTGCTCCAAAGGCGCGATCCATACCATTGAAGGGTCGCCGAGCGAGGAACCGCCTTGTGTTTGACTTACAAGGTAAAGGTAAACTGCGCTTGGGTTCGATGTTTCTATGTATGCGGACTTTTCTGTCGCTGTTATCTGGAATTCGTATGTCTGTCCTGCATTGATTGTTGTCAGCAGTGAACCATTTTTTCTTATTGTCGTGTTGTCTGCCGATGCCGTAACTCTTATGCAGTCTTTAGTTCTTCCTGTAGAGGCGTTTTGCAATGTGTTGGTGACTACGAATTTCTTTCCCCATGAAGTTATAGGAAAAGCTTGTTCATATATATGGTCGCCAAAGTTCCCTGATGGGACTTGTGTTGTGTTGTTGCCGTTGTATACAGCGATTTTTTTGCAGTGTCTTGCAGCAACTCTTGTCCCCGATAGGTCTCCGTTTGCACCGAAGCAGGTCGACGTTATGAATGCCGACTGACCTCTGTTTAGTGTAATTGTGAAAGGACTTGTCGTTGTTGAAGATGTATTTGTGTAGCATGCAACAGAAGGTGTTACGTCGACTATAGTGTTGTCTTCTACTGCTGTCACTGAAAATTCTGTCCAAGAGTTCGACTGGTTTTCATAGCCTACCAGTGTTGGGGTGTAACCTTGTATTATATATTCGTTTCCAAGTGCGGTTGCTGGTAGAACTATTGAACCGTCGAATGTGGCCGCGACAAAGTTGGATGCGTATAGTGATATTGTGTCGGTGGAGGTGACAAGCAGGCCTTTGTTTACTCCGTTAACTGTAGGGGTGTTAATGTAGCATTGCGAGTGCTGTGAGGTAGGGATTACAAATTTGTATGTCGAGTTTGCGTCTACATTAAATGTGTTTGTCCATGTTGTATTAGGGTTTCTTACGGTTACACTGCATGCTCTTTTTGCTGTTACCATCAAGCTTAGTTCAAGTCCTGAGTCACCTGCGGTATGGTCACTGTTTAGCATGAATACTGTCCAGAATTCGGTTCCCTGGGTGGTAACTGACTGTTGTTGCGGATAGGCGATGCTTACGGCAAGAAATGATATTATCAAAATCACAAATCTCTTCATACGGGCAAAACAAAAAAAATCGCTCAAAGTTAATGAAAACTTTTCGTTTTTCCAAATGAAAAATGATTTATTTTTTTGACGAAAATACAGGTGGTGTCGCTAATTAGGTTTTTATTGGGAAGTGTACATATAGCAAAAATATGTGGGCATTGTAATAATGTCCACATATTTGTTCGTTTTGCTGTTCTGTATTAATACTCGTCCTCGTTGAAGAAAAAGTCGTCCTTTGAAGGATAGTCTGGCCAAATGTCCTCTATGCTTTCAAATATTTCTTCATCGTCTTCGATTTCCTGAAGGTTTTCGATTACTTCAAGATTTGCACCCGAACGGATTGCGTAGTCAATGAGTTCGTCCTTTGTTGCTGGCCAAGGAGCGTCCTCAAGTTTCGATGCTAATTCCAATGTCCAATACATATTCGTAATTATTTATTTCCTTAATTTTTGGGAGTGCGAAATAATGAATTTTTTTGCATTTAGCAGTTTAAATCCCAGAAAAAATCTTCCTTTTTATTAACAGCCATATATTTTCGTCCCAAAACGAATAAATAGTCGGATAATCTGTTGATATACAGCATTATATTTTTGTCAACGAAGCCGATTTTGCTCAAACTTACAATTCGGCGTTCTGCACGGCGGCAAATGGTGCGTGAAATGTTGCACCAGCTTGTAATCTCGCATCCTGTGGGCAATACGAAGCCTTTTTGCGGAGGAAGATTTTCGCTAATGCGGTCAATTTCTTTTTCTACATTGTTAATATCTTCTTCGGATATCTTGCGGATTTTTGCAGTGATTTTTTCGTATGCTTCTTCATCTGGGGTTGCGAGGAACGAACCGATGCTGAAAAGTTTGTTCTGTATTATATTTATGGTATCATCGTCGGCTTTTTCGAGTCCGAAGTTGCGAATCATACCTATGTTTGAATTAAGCTCGTCAATTGTGCCGTAAGCCTCGATGCGGATGTCGTCCTTCTCGATGCGCGTTCCGCCAACCAATGATGTGGTGCCTTTGTCGCCTGTCTTTGTGTAAATTTTCATTGTGGTATGTATTTGTATTTTGCCCATAAAAAATGGAAATCCACGAGGGATTCCCATTTTTGTATTACCTTATTTTATTACTTGTACTCTCTTACAGTACCAGTTCCGTTGAGAACTTCGTTTCCGCAGATTGCAAGAGCAAGCATTTCGTTTTCGCCCTTGTAAATCTTTACATTAGGTGTAATCCAGCTGATTTGGTCGGTAATCTGCTGCATCCACGGCTTGCTGTATGCAATACCACCAGTTAGGATGATTGCATCAACCTTGCCACGAACTACTGCTGCAAGACGGCTGATTTCCAATGCAACCTGATAGCAGAATGCGTCAACCAAAAGTTTGCTCTTCGGATCACCGTTGAGAGCGTCAACTTCAACCTTGTAGGCATCGTTTGTGCCGAGGTAAGCAACGAAACCACCTTCTGCGGTTACCATCTTCTTAACCTTTGCCATGTCGTACTTGCCGCTGAAGCAAACTTCGATGAGCTTGCTGGCGTTGATGGAGCCAGAGCGGGTAGGTGAGAAGGGACCGAGACCGCATAGTGCGCGGTTTACTTCAACGCAACGTCCGTGCTGGTGAACACCAACCGAAACGCCACCACCCATGTGAGCGATGATGAGGTTGAGGTCTTCGTAGGTCTTGCCGACTTCGCGAGCGTATAGCTTTGCCGTCATCTTCTGGTTGAGGCAGTGCCAAATAACACCTTCGCGACTTGGGTCAAGGTCAAATTCTGGATGACCGGTAATCTTTGCGTATTCTGGACGTTCGTCAACAATACCTGGGTCGGCAATGTAAGCGCATTCGAGACCGATTTCCTTTGCAATACTGTCGGAAATCAAAGCACCGAGGTTGCAAGCGTGCTTACCCTGAATACCAGCGCGGCATTCCTGGAGCATAAGCTCGTCAACGCGGTATGTTCCCGATTCGCAAGGACGAGTAAGACCGCCACGACCGACAACTATTGCAATCTCGTCGGTGCTAACGCCGTGCTTCTTAACCATATCGAGGATAGCATTCTTGCGGTATTCGAACTGGTCGGCAACCTCTTTGTACTGCTGAATTTCCTCGATTGGGTGCTTGATGTTTTCGGTGAAGATTTCTGTTTCGCCTTCAAATATCGAAGCCTTTGTTGATGTTGCTCCGGGGTTGATTATTAAGCTTTTATTCTTCTTTAATTCCATATATCTTTTATGTTAATGATTACTTATTTAGCTGCAAGTGCTGCAAGAGCGATTGAGTACATCTTCGATTTTGCAGAGTCACCACGCGATGTGAGAACGCAAGGAACCTTAGCACCCATAACCATTGCACCGAGGTTTCCACCGCCGAACTTAGTTATGCTCTTGTAGAATACATTTCCAGATTCGATGTTGGGGAATACGATGCAGTCTGCATCACCGGCAACAGGGCTAGTGAGTTTCTTTGTCTGTGCGCATTCCTTGTTGATTGCGACATCGAGTGCCAAAGGACCGTCAACCAATGCACCCTTTATCTGTCCGCGTTCCGACATCTTAGCAATGATAGCTGCGTCAACGCATGCCTGCATTCCCGGAAGCATCTGTTCGGTAGCAGCGAGTACGGCAACCTTCGGAGTTTCGATCTGCAACGACTTTGCAACTTTAATTACATAATTGCAGATAGCAATCTTCTGGTTCAGGTCTGGAGCGGGGATAATAGCAACATCACCTGCTACCAACAGCTTGTGGTACGATGGGATTTCAAAAACGGTAACATGCGAAAGAACAGCTTTGGGACCTGGCATAAGTCCAGTTTCCTTGTTGAGGATAGCGCGCATGTACTTGTCGGTGCTGAGGAGACCCTTCATAAGAATGTCGCCTTCGCCTTTGTTGATGAGCGATACTGCAACGGCACCAGCCTTGTTTTCGTCAGCTTCCTGAACGATGCGGAACTTGCTAACGTCGAAATTGTGGCGAGCACAAACTTCCTTGATTGTAGCTTCGTCGCCTACCAATGTGCCTTCGACTATGCCTTCCTGAATTGCATTGTAAACTGCTTCGATTGTGTGGTCGTCGTTTGCGTATGCAGCAACCAATCTCTTCTTTTCCCTTGTCTTGAGGACGGTTAGAACGTCATCTAATTTTTTAATATCCATAGGTTAAATTTTATTAATCCGTTAATTTTAAAGTGCGACTAAATTAATATTTTTTTTGTGAAACAAACAGTCTGTTTGAAAAATTTTTTCAATAGAAAAGTTTTGCGCGGTGTTGATAAAAAACATAATGCTAACATTTATAAAGAGTTCGCATAGTTCTTTTGTCGTTAAAAGTGTTTAAGAACATTGTTTTATGAATATGATACGCCCTTTGCTATTTTCCCATTTTGTTTATGAATAATATAGATGTTGGTTTGCTCATTAATATGATAAAAAATTTGAAAAGAACTTGCATATAACACTTTCATATAATAATGACACGATATCGTCTTTTTGTTTCAGCTGGCGTTTGAAAAAGTGGTAAATTGCAAGATTAAAATGTTTTGTGATGAGAGTGTATTTTCATAGGACGGCAAGTCTGCTTATGTGCCTTGTAGTCTGTATGTTGGTTTGTTCTGCGGCGTTTTCTTCCGTGTCAATGTGCAAGGGTCGTGATATGCTTTTTGTTGAGGAAAAAGGCCAGAATGCGAATCCTGAATATCTGAAATTTTCGTGGAAAGGTAACCGGCTGTTCGCTTACTTCTGCACCGACAAGGTTACTTTCGTAACCCAGGAGGTTTCTTATGTTGATAATGAAGCGTCGATGGATGCTCGTAGGAAGGGAAATGTTAACGAAGCAATGAAACTTTCGGCAGTCACCGAGGTGCATAGTTTCGATATGAAATTCTTGAATTCAAGTTCTGATGTGAAAGTGTCGGGACTGGATGAACAGGAAGCCACTTTTGATTATTATCTCGAAAATTGTCCGCAGGGAATACTGGGGGCAAAGTCATATTCCAAGATTCTCTATTCAAACATTTATCCTAATATCGACCTCGAATTCTATATTGATGGAAACAGGATTAAATATGATTTTGTAGTACGTAGCGGAGGTAGTGCCAGCGATATAAAAATAGAATGGGATGGCGTAGATAATCTGGACCTTACTAATGAGGGCATAAGTTTTAATGTAGGAAGTTTCCTTTTTGTTGATATGTTGCCCGTTTCTTTTTGTGGTGACGAAGAAGTTGAAACAAAATATATTGTTGAAGAAAATACTGTTAAGTTTTCCGTTGACAATTACAATGCGGCAAATACTCTGGTGATAGATCCTGGCATTACGTGGAGCAGTCATCTTGAATATAATGGATATGGAACTTGGGGCGATATTGTGCATAATTCGGATGGAAACTATTTTTATTATGCCGATTGGGAGTGGGGACCAACTGCTGCTGATGTGTCCAATTATCTAAGTTCGGCATCTTCAAATAACCATTACGGGACAGCAGGAGGTCGCGATATAATAATTTCAAAGTTTAAATTTTCGGGCGATTTGGTCTGGGTGTGCCAGTATGGAGGAGATTCTAATGACGATATTGACGGAGCGGTTATGTACGATGAGCAGAACGAGCGTCTATATGTTGCTGGTAATACAAATTCGTCAGGATTTCCTTTGCAGAACCGTTCGGGTGCATATAATCTGACATGGTCAAATGCTACAAACGGAAGTAATACGTTTACAACATCTGGAACAAGGGGTTTTTTGCTTATGTTCGATGCAAACAATTCACGTCAGTGGGCAACATTGCTCGACCGAGGCATAAATCTCGAAACCTACGATATGGCGGTTAATTCAAGTGGTTCTGTATATCTTATTGGCAAGATGGGTTCTGTTAGTTACCGTGATTATACACGCTATGGTAATCAGTTGGCTCAGATTCCTTATGGGTCTGGCTATCAAGGCAATTTTGTATATGGAAGTTCCGAATCGCAAAGTTATTCATATTCCTATATAATTGAATTCGCTTCTTCTGGCGCTATGCTTTGGTCAACATACCTGCCTGTTCAGAATTTGGTAACAGGGCCATATGATTCTAATACTAGCGGTAGGGTTTGCGATATTGAGATTGGTGCCGACGGCTCGTTGTATATTGTTGGTGATGAATTGTGGAGCGGTGACAAATACAGGTTCTCTACTGCGTTGATTTCTGCAACCTATACCAATAGGGGGCAGGACGATATGTTCTATATGAAGTTCAATTCGAGTAATCAGCCAGTTCCTGCATGGGGAGGTTACATCGGTGGTGCTGGATTCGACAAGATAAATGTAGGCGCTGCAAACGGAGATATTGAACTCGACTCGCAAAACCGTTTGTATGTTACAGGTCATACATATAGTGCTGATTTCCCACATGTTAGTCCGCCTGACGATTGCGGTTATTACAGGGATGTCATTAGCGGGTCTGTGACCAACAATGTGTCTGGAACTCAGGACGGATATATATTCCGTATAAACACAAATACCAATGGGACAAGCACTATTGATTACTCTACATATTTTGGCGGTGACGGATATACAGCCATGAAACGAATTTACAAGGACTTGGCCGACAATTTATGGATATGTGGAGAACAGAATGCTTCTGCTATGGCTGCAATTCCAGTTGACGGTTATTATAATGCAGGATTTTCGGGAACACAATCTACTTTTTTCGCCCAATTGTCGCAATATAACGAGTTTATATGGTTAAGTTATTATGGACCAAGTACATACTATGGCGGCTTTGAAACATATAGTCCCGATGCTGATCATATTAACTTGTATTATGCAGGAAATACCCAAAACCATACAAATGTAGGCGGCGGTTATCAGTATTCATATTCAGGGTCGGGTAGTTGTACGCGTGCTATGGTAATACAGCACGATATAATAAGTGGTGTGGAACCGCAAATAGTAGTGCCTGCCGGTATGGATTGTAATGTGTCGTCGCTAACGGTGAGCGGTGCCTTGCCGTCGGGAGCATCGTGGCATTGGTATACTGGTTCGTGCGGAGGAACGGAGATAACAACAGGGTTGAGCGGTACTAACAATGAAACCTTAAGTATATCATCTTATCCTGCTGGAACTACATTCTATGTTAAAGCCGAAGGTCAATGCCTTGTGTCATCGTGTGCCGAATACACAAAAACCGAATCCATGTCTATTTCAAATATAGCATTTGCTAATCCGACATGCAGTGGTTCGTGTGATGGTTCTGTAACTGTTACTATAGAAGGTGGTACTGCCCCATATACATATAATTGGAGTACTTCGGAGACGGAAACAACCGACCAGACAACTGCGCAAATCACAGATTTGTGCGCTGGTGCATATTCGGTTACGGTAAGCGATGCTAGCGGTTGCCAGTCGGGTGGCGCACGTGAAACTACAACCGAGTGTTTCCGTATTACCGATATTCTTTTCAATTCATGTGACGGTACTGCTGAAGGGTACAACGAGATGGTAACTTTGCTCATCGGACCAAACGACCTTAATGCCAATAACATGAATATTGTCTGGCCGACATCGGGCGTGTCGTTCACTGGATTCTGTCAAAATCAGACAATAGTGGATGGCATCAATGCATCGATTATTGGCGGAGGTCATGTCATTGCGCCAACTAATGGAATTTTGCCGGCAAATTCCGAAGTGCTGATTGTTACTTCGACACGATTCGATTACGGTTCGTTCGATTTTTCTGGTCTGGACCACGATGTGTACATTCTTTTCCAGTGCAATACTACTGTCGAAACAGGTCATTTTGGTAATAGCATAAACAATACTAGAAATTTCAGCGTTTCGTTTACTTCCCCTTCGTGTAGCAGTCAGGTTTCATATACACCGCAGACAAATCTTGAAGGTGATGCTGTCCATTACGATGCCGATGGGACAGCGGAATATTACAACAACGGTTGTCAGGCCCCTGTATTCTACGATGAAATAATTTTGACTGCTCCCGATGAGGTAACATTGTCATATCCGTCAATTTCTGGATATGAAAACATTGATATTGCGCCAGTTTCACCAACAACCTCGTGTTCTGGTACTGCTACTTATAGCGCAAGTGGATTGCCAGACGGACTTTCGATAAATGCATCAACAGGTGTTATTTCGGGAACGCCTACAGCTCAGACTAGCGGAAATATTACCGTGACAATTTCTTGCGGTGGTTGCGATGCAACTAGCAATGTCGCATATAATTTCGGTGAAGAACCAACGCTTGATGGATGCATAATAGAAGAGGATTTTTCGGAACTTACAGCAGGTACAATTGCTAATCCAAGTGGAACAGACCTTACTCAGGGCACTATTTCCGATTTTCCGACTACTAGCAAGGCCTATTCGGCAGGCGGCACGGTAAAATTGGGTTCAAGCTCGGCAAGCGGGTATATTCAGACTGCTGCATTGAACCTAAGCGTTCCTTTTTATGTTGAGTTCGATGTAAAGGGATGGACAAGCGTTGAAGGGAATATTATAGTTACAGTAAGCGGTGTCCAGTCGCAGACGGTTTCGTACACTGCTACACGAAATGATGATTTTGAAACCAAGCACATTGATTTTAATGCGGCTACAGCTTCGTCAACGGTTCGGATTGCAACTTCTGCCAAGCGTGCTTATATCGATAATGTAAGGGTTTGTTATCCAAGTTCTTGTACAATGACGGCATCGGCTAGTCAGACTTCGGGATTATGTAGCGGAAATATCGTTATTGAGGCTGAGGCGACCGATGCCACTGGCACTTTGTCGTATGTGTGGGATAATGGTGCAGGTACTGGCGAACAATATGCTAATGCAGTTTCGGGAACTACATATATGGTTACTGTTTCCGATGAGGCAGGTTGTTCTGCAACGGCTTCGGTAACTCCAGTGCAGTATGGAAGTCCGCAGATAACTCCTTCGTACGATGCCATTCTTTGTCATGGTGGAACAACCAATATTGTATTGAATGTTAGCGGTGGTTATGGTGCTCCGTATACTTATCAATGGGAGGGAAGTTCCAATACTACGAATACATTGTCGGATGTGGAAGCGGGTACTTATAATGTGACCGTCAGCGATGCAAATTGCTCGGCAACATCGTCAATTCAGGTGTCAGAACCAGAAGCGATAACCTTCTCTGTAACTTCGACTGCGCAGGTTTGCAATACACTTGGAACCGCAACTGTTTCAAACGTACAAGGCGGTAACGGAACGTATAATTATTTATGGTCAAATTCTAGCGATGAGGCGTCTGTTGAAGTTGCGTCTGGCGTATACAACGTTACAGTCAGCGATGGCAATGGCTGTTCTGCGTCTGCAACTGTTAGTGTAGGAAGCAATCCAACATCGGTGTCGTTTACTGCTACACCGTCAAATCCTAATTGTTATGGCGAAACTGGTAGTATTGCAGTGACAAATATTGTAGGG
>JAGCDJ010000005.1 GCA_017651185.1 Bacteroidales bacterium
AAGATACCAGTTGTTCCAGTAGTTGACGAAGAGAACAATCAGAAGCGTATCGTTGTAAGGTTCCCTGGTCGAAATGTTTATGTAAAGATTTGGAAAGCAAATGTAGGTCGTATTCCTCTGTACTTGCTTGATACCGATGACATTGACAACCAAGACCAGGACAAGCTGATAACCTCTCGCCTGTATGGTGGCGACTGGGAATTCCGTTTCAAACAGGAAATGATTCTCGGCATTGGCGGTACCCGCGTACTTAAGGCTCTCGGTCTTAAACCGGACATTTACCACTGCAACGAAGGTCACGCTGCTTTCATCGGCTTCGAACGACTCAACGACCTCATTTCGGCTCGCAACCTAAAGTTCGACGAAGCTCTGGAAATCGTAAGGGCATCGACCTTGTTCACAACGCACACGCCAGTTCCGGCAGGACACGACGCATTCGAGGAAAATATGCTGCGTACCTATATGTCGCACTATCCAGACCGTCTCAAGATAACCTGGGACAAGATGATGTCACTCGGTCGCCTCAATCCTAACGACAAGTTCTCGATGAGTTACTTGGCAGCAAACATCTCGCAGGAAGTAAACGGTGTTTCGTGGTTGCACGGAATCGTATCGCAGAAGATGTTCGCTCCGTTGTGGAACGGCTACTTCCCCGAAGAAAACCATGTGGGATATGTCACCAACGGCGTTCACTACCAGACATGGACATCTAAGACCTGGCAGAAACTTCACGAAGAAACCTTCGGAGAAGGCTTCCTAAGCGACATGTCGAATCCGAAATACTGGGAAAAAATCAACAATGTCGATGATGCCGACATCTGGGATATCCGCAAACTACAGCGCACACGCCTCATCAACTATGTGAAGAACCGCGTTCGCGAAAACTGGATACGCAGCTACGAATCGCCAAGCAATATGGTTACCGTACTCGAAAAGCTTGACGAAAAGGTACTTACAATCGGTTTTGCCCGTCGTTTTGCTACCTACAAGCGTGGCGACCTATTGTTCCGCAACCCCGAAAGACTTGCCGCAATCCTCAACAATCCGAAGATGCCTGTACAAATCCTCTTTGCAGGAAAGGCTCACCCGAACGATGGCGCAGGACAAGACCTCATCAAGAGAATCGTTGAATTCTCGAAGCGTCCGGAATTCCTCGGCAAGATTCTGTTCATCGAGGACTACGACATAGGTCTGGCAAAGAAACTCGTACAGGGCGTAGATATCTGGATGAACACCCCTACCCGTCCGCTCGAAGCATCGGGAACAAGCGGTATGAAGGCCGTAATGAACGGCGCACTGCATTTCAGCGTACTCGACGGATGGTGGGTCGAAGGTTACCGCGAAGGCGCAGGCTGGGCATTGCCACAGGAACGCGTTTACGAAAACCAGGACTTCCAGAACGAACTCGACACGCAGACAATCTACAATATGCTCGAAAACGAGATTGTACCAATGTTCTACGACTGCAGCGACGACGGAATTCCTCACCGCTGGGTTAAGTGCATCAAGAAGTCGATTGCCGAAATTGTACCTATGTTCACCACAAAGCGTATGATTGACGACTACAAGGACAGGTTCTACGGCAAGCTCTACAAGCGCTCGACCGAACTGGCTGAGAACGACTACGCAAAGGTATTCGAGATTGTAAACTGGAAGGAGAAAGCAGCACGCGCTTGGAACTTCATCGAGGTGCTGAAGATAGACTTCCACACCACCGAGTTCGAGAATCCGCAGGATGCCTACGGAGAGATTACCTTGAACCTCAACCGCCTATCACCAAACGACATAGGTATCGAAGCAATAGCAGTTTCGAAGAAGCAGGACGGCTCGATAGTCATCGACGAAAAGATGCCGTTCAAGCTGAAGGAATGCAACGGCAAGATTGCAGTATTCCGCATCGAGGGTGCACCGCACAAGACCGGAATCTACAACTACGCAATCCGTGCATACGCCAACAACCCGCTTCTGCCGTACAAGCAGGATTCGAAACTTATAATGTGGATATAATTTAAGGTAATTATTATTGAAAAGGCTGTCCGAAATCTTTTCAGACAGCCTTTTTTGTGTGGTATCGAAATGTGGCGGATAGAATCCGCCTAGAAGGGACGGAACATATATGCGTAAGGGAAGGTTTGAAACCTTCCCTTACGATATTGTTCCACAAATATTTAGATTATTCCTTGATGAATTTTAGTTGGCAAGCAACCGATGCCGTGTTCGTTCCGTATATTATTACGATATAAACACCTGCCTTCAAATCTTCCACATTGCATACCACATTGCCTGAATTTACTTCTGTGCGATACACGACCTGCCCCATCACATTCACAATCTCTATATCGGAAATAACTTCCCCTGATGTGATGTTGAGGAAATTGGTTGCAGGATTTGGCGATATGTCAATATCCGCCACATTAAAATCAGCAATGCTGGTAGTAACCGACACGCAATTTTCAAGTCTTGCCGTACTACTACATTGTGGAGCGTTGCTACTCATAACTACAAGATATGGCTCGTAACAATCTGCTTCGGCATAGATATGTTCAACAGATTCGCTACAATTATCCTCATTGGTTCCATCGCCAAAATGCCATTCACAAACGACATTCTCCATATCTTGATAATCGGTTGTATTATAAAATATTACGCGAGCATCTGGAGCGACAAAAGAACCCGTAGATGTTGATATTTCCGCAATTGGCTGACGAACGAAATTCACAGTCCAAGGACCTGCCGTATCTACACATAAGCGAGGATTTTCTTCAGGACCAGCAGATACAATCCAGTAAAAGTCGTGCCTGCCGTAGCTTGAAACAGTAACATCGGTTATAGGATTGTAAACTCCCATATTGGCTATACCAAATTGTGTTGATGTATTTTCTTCGTACCAATAACCATACATACCACCTTCTGGAGTTTCTGCGCGCAGGAATTCGAAATTAAGACCGCATGCTACTGTATCGGCAACATTCATACTTAATGCTGCCGAAGGCGCCTCGTAAAATGTAATAATAGCATCATCGTAGTCGGAACAAGCAATATCGTCTTCAGTATTGATATGCGAATGATTTGATTCTGTCCATCGGAAAGTTGCACTGCCGTATCTGGAATAATTACCAGTAGTATATGCACTTGTAGCATCGTCGAATGTTGCTGTTCCTGTGCCTAGGCAAGTCCAAAATCCTGTTATGTTGTCACCTTCAGTGTGCGATGATGTTGCATTTAAATGAAAATCAAGTCCGCATACGGTAAAATCAGGCCCCGCGTTAACAACTGGTCTTTCCAAGAATTCTACTGACACCGTATCAGAAACGACATCCCCACCGACTGTTGCATTGTAATAAAAACGAACTGCCAGGTAACCCTGCTCATTAAAAGGGACAGCCAATGTAAATGTTGTGTTTAATGAATTTGCATCAGAAAAAACACCTACAGCATCATCGCAAAACCACGAGAAATCAGTATAATTTTCAACTTCAGCGCTTAAATCGACACTATTTCCACACACTGTCAAATCTTGGGAGAACACATAACTTGCAAAGAATAAGCCCCCCACCAATAAAAATAATAACTTTTTCATATTGCCATCATTTTAAAGTTTAACTTAAATATTATCGGGGACAAATATAATGTTTTATTTTACATGTTACATTTTTTTGTATTTTTTTTGATGAGTGACATTTTTTTTCTACGCATAATTCTATCAAAAATCCAAAATCGTAAATCGTACTTCGTAAATCGTAAATTTATATTACTTTTGTCCCAAACTTAACATACCAACTAAATGAGAACATTTGACGACGAGGCACGCGGACCAAGAAACAACCGCGACCGCAGAAACAACGATAAACCGCAGAAATTCAGTCGCAGGGACAATGATGGTGGCAGAGACGGCAGACATAGCGATAGAAAATTCGGTCGCGACGACGACTACAAACCACACACACCGAAATTCAACCGCGAGAGAAAACCGCGTTCCTTCGACGAGGATATGCGCAATCCCGACAACGACAATTTCTACGGCAAGAAAAAGGACAAGGCATCGAAATACTACGATGCTCCCGAATACCAGAAGAAGCACAACGGTGGACACCATGGCGGCAAACCCGAAAGGTTCAGAACAAAGAACTACAAGGACTACGACAATTTTGACGAGTTTGACGACAACAACTATCAGGAAAGACGAATCCGCAGGTCGGAAAAACCAAAGCAGACAAAGAAGGAAAACGAGGAAATCCGCCTCAACAAGTACATCGCCAACGCAGGTATTTGTTCGCGCCGCGAAGCCGACACCTACATTCAGGCTGGCGTTGTTACCATAAACGGCGAAGTCGTTACCGAACTTGGCACCAAGGTGAAACCCGGTGACGAAGTGCGTTTCGGCGGAGAACTGATTAATCCCGAAAAACTTGTCTATATACTTCTAAACAAGCCGAAAAACTGTGTAACCACTCTTGACGACCCCGAAGAACGCCAGACTGTAATGGATTTGGTTAAGGACGCCTGCCCCGAAAGGATTTACCCCGTTGGTCGCCTCGACCGCAACACGACAGGACTTCTCCTTCTCACCAACGACGGCGACCTGACAAAGAAACTCACCCACCCGTCATACGAGAAGAAGAAAATCTATCAGGTCGAAACCGACAAGAACATCAGCAAGGCCGACTTGCAGGCACTTGCCGACGGTTTTGAACTCGAGGACGGATTCATTGCCGCCGATGCTGTAAGTTATGTCGGCGACAGCAAGAACATCATCGGCATCGAAATACACTCTGGCCGCAACAGGATTGTACGCCGTATGCTCGAACATCTTGGTTACGAGGTTAAGCGCCTCGACCGCGTTTACTTCGCCGGACTTACAAAACTAAACCTTCCTCGCGGCAAATGGCGTTTCCTCACCGAAAAGGAAATTACCATACTGAAAACGGGAATGTACGAATAAAAGAAATAAACTTGCAGAGACGATGACATTCATTGTCTCTGTTTTTTATAAAGCATGACAACTGCGAAAAAATATATGGCATTTAGACGGTTTGCTGTATTGCTGACCATTATGTTTATTTCCATTTTTTCTTTCGCGCAATCCAAGTTCGCAGGCCGTGTTACCGACTCAAAGAGCAAAGAAGCGCTTGCATTCGTCAACATAATCTACAATTCAAAGAACCAAGGCACTTCCACCGACCTTGACGGCTACTTCAAGATTGACGACTACTCGAAAATAGAGTTTCTGCGCATTTCATACCTCGGATACACTACAAAGATTATAAGCAAAGAAGAACTTGGCAACAAGCATTACATTGAACTAACGCTAGATGAAGATGTTACAAGTCTAGCAGAAGTTACTGTGCTTCCAGGCGAAAATCCAGCCCACAGGATTATAAACCTTGCCATCGAGAACGCCAACAGGAACAATCCCGAAAAAATGCGCTCGTTCTCATACGTTTCGTACAACAAAATGTACTTTACCGCCGATGTAAAACAATCGGAGGACACCATTATCGAATCGGAAAAGGACTCACTGAAATCGCTTAGCGAACTTCTTGCAAAACAACACATTCTCCTCATCGAATCGGTAACGGAACGCATTTTCAGATACCCCGACAACAACAAGGAAAACGTCCTCGCCCACCGCATGTCGGGAATGAAAAACCCAGCATTCACACTGCTTGCAACGCAATTCCAGTCGATGTCGTTCTACAGCGACCATATTTCACTGCTCGACAAGCGTTTTCTAAGTCCAATAAGCAAGGGAAGCACATCGAAATACTTCTTCCAAATCGAGGATACAATGTACAACACGTCAATGGACACCGTGTTTGTCATTTCGTTCATTCCTCTGAAAAACAAGGTCTTTGACGGACTGAAAGGCGTGATGAACATCAACACCAACGGATATGCCATCGAGACAATAACAGCAGAACCAAACGAACCGTCGGAAGTTTTCACCGTATCTATACAGCAGAAATACGAACTAATTGACAGCATCCAGTGGTTTCCTGTGCAATTGAATACCAACCTTATTTTCAACATCTTGCAAGTCCCAGATGGCACAAAGCCAGCTGAAGGCGAAAAACAGACATACACGCCTATGGTAGGTATTGGCAAAAGTTACATTTCCGACATAAGCTTAAACCCTGACATAAAACGACGTGAATTCATCAACCAAGGCGTACTTGTCGAAGACAAGGCAGCAAAGCAGGACGACGACTTCTGGAACCAGTACCGCAAGGATTCTCTCACCAGCAAAGACCTTGAAACCTACCGCGTCATCGATAGTCTCGGCAAGGAAATAAACCTCGACAAAAAAATAGAAGTGCTCGAAATCCTTGCCGCTGGATACATCCCTTGGAAATTCATCAACTTCGACCTCGGCTCCATAATATGGTTCAACGAATATGAAAAAGTGCGTCTCGGTCTTGGCATTGAAACAAATGAAAGACTTACAAAATGGGTGACTTTGGGCGGTTATGGAGCATACGGATTTGGCGACAAGGCATGGAAATACGGGGCAAAAGTCCAATTTAACCTCTGGCCAGAACACGACTTAAAATTAGGCGTTACATACAAGCGCGACCTCGATTTCAGCGACGGAATGACATTCAACAAAAGAGAGGCGAAACTCTCGTCACAGTCGGTTTACGAATGGTTCCTCAGCGAGATGGACTCTATTTCCGAACATAAAGCATACATCGACTTTAAGGTACTGCGATACCTGAAAACACGACTGCAATTCCGCCACTATACCAAGGACATCATAAACACCGACAGATACAACTTCATTGGCACAATCGACAAGCACTACACAGCTGCCGAAGCAGGAATCTACCTCCGATTTGCCTACAAGGAAAAATTCTTCCAGACACCGCGCGGAACAAAAGTCAGTTTGGGAACAAAATACCCAATAATGTACTTCAACTTCATAAAGTCGGTGCCTGTAACGCCAAACGCCAACGACTACTACAAAATCGAAGCGAAGATTTACAAGCATTTCATAATCAGAAAGGTCGGCGACACATATTTGATACTCACAGGCGGTCTGATTGGCGGAAATCCGCGCTACAGCGAACTTTATTACGCATCGGGAACAAACTCGTGGCTTAACATCGACCACACTTTCAACACAATGCGCCCCAACGAGTTCATTTCCGACAAGTTCTGCACCTTCCACTTCATGCACGACTTCGGCAACATCCTATACAAGAAAAAATATTCACGTCCAAGCATTGCCATAACCACAAGTCTCGGCTGGGGCGACTGCAAGTTCACGCAAGATGTTGACGGAAGCGACTTTGCACGCAAAATGAACAAGGGCTACTACGAATCGGGCATTCAACTCAACAACCTGCTTTGCCTCTCGATTGAAGGATTCGGTATTGGCGTTTATTACCGTTACGGTCCCTACCACCTCAACAAGGAAATCGACAACTGGGCATTCAAACTGACTTGGACGCTGACGCTGTAAAAACATTTCGACCAATATATTCATAATATACATTTTTTTACCCTCCCAGGCAACGAAATCACCATTTCAGTTGTCATATATATGTTTTTAATTATATTTGCGAAATAAAACATCAAGGCAATGAATCTACAACAGACAATATCGATATCAATAAAATGCGTTTTTGCAACAATGTTGCTATTGGCATACAACATACTCGGTTTCTCGCAGGCGGAAATAACTGTCAAATTCTCGGGGCAACTAAATGGCACAACCTACCAGCGCCTCGACAGCGTAAAAGTCTCCGACATCAGCAAGGGATGGACAGAAACTATTCACTACCCAGACACAATCGCCATACTTAGACAGACAAACGACCTGGAAACAATATCATTCGACAACGACGCACTATACCAAAACGTTCCCAACCCTTTCGACTGCACAACAACCGTCGAACTTGCAATTTCCAGTCAATCCAACGTCAGCATACAACTCATAGATATCAATGGCAGAACACTAACAACATTCAACGGTCCACTTAATGAAGGAATACACAAATTTAAAATTTCGGCAGAAAAACCGCAGACATATATCCTTAATGCAAAAGTCGACAATAAATACTATTCCATAAGAATGGTAAACACTGGTAATGGCTGTGGCAATAGCATTAACTACATCGGCTATTCCGAAAATATAACAGCAAAACTTGAATGTGAAAATCAATTCACTCTAGGCGACAATATGGGATACACCGGCTATGCAACCATCGATGGAAACATAACCACAAGTGGCACCATAATTCAACGACAAACTGCCAACCAGAACATAACCTTGAATTTCACTCCGCAATCGACAACACAACCCGAAGTAATCACATACCTCGCCTCGTCAGTAGGAGCAACAACGGCAACAATGAGAGGATACCTGCTGAATGGCGGACAAAACACAACTTTGGGTTTCATATACGGCGAAGATGAGGACGACCTGCAATACAATGTAATATCTACACAAATATCCAATCAGGAATTTTCGTTCCGACTTGCCGGTTTATCTCCCAACACCACTTATTATTACATGGCATACGCAACAAATATGGCAGGATCGGACTATGGCGAAATATTGAGCTTCACAACAACATCAGCAGATGCCCCATCTACTCAACCAGAAGTAATCACACTTCCAGCAACTTCCATTGGTCCAACAAGCGCTACAATAAACGGTCACTTGCAAAACGGCGGACAAGCGACACTGGGATTTATGTATGGCACCACTCCATACAATTACAATTTGCAACACAATGTAATAGCTACGCAAACATCCAATTATGACTTTTCGTATCAACTTACAGATTTGTCGCCCAATACCACATACTACTTCAAAGCATACGCGACAAACTCGCTAGGAACCGACGACGGTGAAATTTTGAGCTTCAGAACAACACCGACAACCTCAGAATACGACATAGAAATAAATTTCTCCGGACTTGCCAACAATAATTTCAACACATACGCCAACTATTTCATTCCGCTCGACAGCGTAATAATAGAAAACCAAACCAGAAACTGGACAAGAACTCTATATTATCCCGACACAACTCTATATGTCAACTTTTCGTCAGGCAGACTTATAATCGGCAGCGACATAGCATCGTCGGACAGAATAAAATGCACAGGATACACAACATATAGGTCGAGATCATACACAAGCGAAATGCAAACAATAAACCCATCATCAAACATTAATGTAAACTTGAGGTTCCACATCCCCTACTGCGACGACAAAACCGTCGTAATTGAATTGCAAGATTGCGAACCCATTACATACAATGGCATAACCTACGACCAAAGTGGCATATACACCATAGGACAATACCTTACTTATAAAGGTTGCGATAGCACTATAATATTGGACGTAAGGATAAGGAACCACATTTTTAATGAAATTACAGTCAACACCTGCGAAGAAACATACGAATACTGCGGACACATTTATACAGAAAGTGGCATTTACCAGCATTCGTTTGTAACCGCACACGGATGCGACAGTTTGGTTTCCCTCGTACTTACACTCGGCAATGGATTCAGGGACGAACGCGACGGAAACGTATATTGCACAATAACATACGGCGACCAGGTTTGGATGAAGGAAAACCTTAGATACTTGCCACAAGTCCAACCGCCTAGCAGCACATCGGCAACGTCTCCAAGATACTATGTATACGGATACAATGGAAACAATGTAAACGAAGCTTTGGCAACCGAAAATTATCAAAAATACGGAACACTGTACAACCATCCTGCGGCAATGGCCGCCTGCCCAGCCGGATGGCATCTTCCAAGCGATACCGAATGGACTCTGCTCGAAATATATCTTGAAAACAACGGTTACAACTTCGACGGATATGTTGACAACGACAACGACCGCGACACCCACAACGTCATTGCTAAAGCAATGGCCGCGACAAGCGGATGGGTAACCTCCGAAGAAACAAATTCAGTAGGATGGCTACAGCAAAAAAACAACGCCTGCGGATTCGACGGCAAACCGGGTGGTGAAAAGTACATACGCGGATTCCAAAACATCAACGAACTTGCAATATGGTGGACTTCAACTCCTAACACAGGTGACAACTGCTGGGACAGATACCTATTTTTCAGCAGAAACTTCTGCAACAGGACAAACAACCACAGAAGCATTGGAATGTATGTACGCTGTGTACAAGACTAAAAAACTACTATTTGCTAATAAAATGAAACAACTTTTCTTCTTAATCGTGATTGCAGCAATGCTGACATCATGCGGAACAAAAATCCAACTTAGCAACCTTACTGTAGAACAACAAGATGGCAGTCGTGCCTTAGCGACGAATCAACCAAGGTTCAGCTGGCAATACGAAAGCGAGTACGACAATGTCAAGCAGACAGATTACCGCATTGTAGTGGCATCAACCGAACAAAACGCAAAAAACGGAAATGGTGACTTGTGGGATTCAAAGGTCGTCGAGTCAAACAGAATGCTCTACATCCCCTACGCCGGGCAGGAACTGCATAGCCGCGACATTGCCTACTGGAAAGTGTTTACCACTGTGACATACGGAGGAAAGGAGAAAAAAGCGAGCATAGAAAGCGATATCAAATCTTTCGAGATAAGTTTGCTGAACGAAAACGACTGGCAGGCAAAATGGATAGGTCGAGAATTTGACGACGACATTTTGAAGGGGAAAACCCGCATTGCTGCACGCTATCTGCGCAAAGAATTCGGACTTGACAACGAAATCAGCAAAGCAAGACTTTACATTAGCGGACTGGGACAATACAGCGCATACATCAACGGTGCCGAAGTTGCGCCTGAAGAACTATTAAAGCCCGCCATTTCAGACTATACCAAGCGAGTATATTTCAACACTTACGATGTAACATCAATGCTGAACAAAGGCGACAATGCCATCGGTGTCACCCTCGAAGGCGGACGATTTACAACTATCCGTTACGACTCACTATATCTTGTATGGGGAGGCATCAACCACGCAATCCACTACGGAAAGCCGCAACTGCTTCTGCAACTTGAAGTAACCTACAAGGACGGCACCACTGCAATGATAAACAGCGACGAAAGTTGGAAAATTACCAATAACGGACCGATTCGCACAGCCAACGAGTTTGATGGCGAAACCTACGATGCCAATAAGGATTTGGGCGAATGGACAAAAATCGACTACGACGATAGCAACTGGCTACCAGTAGAAATCGTAGATGCTCCCGAAGGCAAACTCAATGCACAGCCCAATCCAAACATCATGGTGCAGGACAAAATTCGCCCAAAGGCAATATTCAAGAAAGGCAATGCTTGGATTGTTGACGTGGGACAAAATATGGTCGGCGTACTCGACATTAAAGTTCGCAACCAACAGGCAGGCGATACAATAACACTACGCTTTGCCGAAACCTTGACCGCTGACAGCCTTATATACATTGACAACCTTCGTAGCGCAGAAGCCACCGACCATTACATTATGAGCGGAAGCAATGCCCAATGGCATCCAATGTTTACTTATCACGGATTCAGGTTTGTGGAAGTCAGCGGACTACGCAGCAAACCAACACTTGACGATTTCGAAGGTCTAGTTTTCTACGATGCAATGCCAACTACTGGTTCATTTGAAACTTCCAACGAGATTATAAATGCCGTATATCGCAACGCATATTGGGGCATACGTGGAAATTATCGCAGTATGCCGACCGATTGTCCGCAACGCGACGAGCGCATGGGCTGGACAGGTGACCGCACAACAGGTTGCTACGGAGAGTCGTACATATTCAACAACCACCAGCTGTACGCAAAATGGCTTTGTGACCTTGATGACTCTCAGTGGCCAAGCGGTTCAATATCTGATGTTGCACCAGCATACTGGCGCAGATATACGGACAACATGACATGGCCAGGAGCATTCATCACCGCTGCCGAAATGGTCTACACCCGTTTCGGTGACGAAGAACCCATACGCCAGCACTACGACGCAATGAAACGATGGATGGTACACATGAAGGAAAAATATTCAGTGGACGGAATCATCACCCGCGACTGCTACGGCGACTGGTGCATGCCACCCGAATCGCCAGAGATGATACATTCGAAAGATACCTGCCGTATTACATCGGCGGAAGTCATATCTACCCCTTTCTATTGCTACCTTGCTGGCAAAATGGCAAAATTTGCCGATTTGCTTGGATATACAGACGACGTAAACTATTTCAGGAAAGAAATCGCAGCAACAACTGCATCCTACAACGAAAAATACTTGAACAAGGAAACTGGCCGATACAGCAACAACACGGTAACCGCCAATATCTTACCATTATGGTTCGGAATGGTGCCGGCAGAACTTGAGGACAAAGTTTTCGCCAACATCATAGACAAGACCGAAAAGGACTTCGGCGGACATGTGTCAACTGGTGTGGTAGGAATTCAACAACTAATGCGTACACTCACCGAACGTGGCCGTGGCGACTTGGCACTACACATTGCTTCCAACGACACATATCCAAGCTGGGGCTACATGTATCGAAACGGAGCCACCACCATTTGGGAACTTTGGAACGGCAACACTGCCGATCCGTCAATGAATTCAGGCAACCATGTAATGCTGCTTGGCGACCTTATACTTTGGGAATACGAATACCTTGGAGGCATACGCGCACTGGAACCAGGATACAGCAAAATCCAACTGAAACCATATCCAATCGAAGGACTGGAATATGTAAACTGCTCATACAAATCAGTATCGGGACTTATCGAAAGCAAATGGAAAGTCAATGGAAATCAGTTTGAATGGGACATCGTAATACCCGCCAACACGACCGCCGAAGTATGGGTGCCGACATCCGACGGCTACCAGAAACAAACGATGGGTAGCGGAAAGCACAAATTGACATCCACCATTAATTAAAAATTTGTAGCGGAGCAATGCATTGAACCGCTACAAAAAAAGAATTGCCCTACAAACCGCAGTATGCAAATTATCATACACTTTTTTGACATTATTTTTTGTGTGTATTAATTTATTATGTAAATTTGTGTCACATTTTGGTACACAAAAAGAATAATATTATGGAAGTAGTTTCGACAAGACAATTCAGGGACAATATGGCAACATATTTGAAACATATTACTGACGGACAAGAACTTATTCTCAAGACCCGTGACAAAGGCAGTTTTGTCATCCGCAAGGTAAAGGAAGACGACACTCTGATGACGAAAGAAGAATTTTTCGCAAAAATTGAAGAATCTAGGAAGCAAATCGAAAGAGGCGAATATTCTGTTATGCATCCCGATGAGACATTGGACGAATTTTTGGAAAGGGTGACAAATGTATAAGATTGAATTCTCAAATATAGCCATTTCCGACATCCAGAAACTTCGCCGCAACGAACCGAATGCATACAAAAAGTTAGATTCGCTGATTTCCGAACTAAAAATCCACCCAACCACAGGCACTGGGCATCCCGAACAGCTCAAGGGCGACAAATCCGGTCAATGGTCACGACATATTACTGGCAAACACAGACTCATATACGAAATCAAGGAAGAAGTTGTCATCGTGAATGTCCTTTCCGCATACGGGCATTATGGGGACAAATAATTGTCCTTTCGGATTATAACCTTCAGTTCTCTGCCATAGCAGTAAATCCGACTCAACAATAAGATTAGTTGGATGTTGGTTTATTGTTTATTAAATTTTTTGTAAATTTGCAGTGTTCGTGTCACGAATAGGAAGGAGAGGACATCACGGTGTCTTTAAGGCAATGATACCTCTCCTTCTGTTTTTATTTATGTCCTTTCAGATTTGCAACCTTTAGTCAGTTGCCTTTGCAACAAATCCCCCCAAAAAACATCCCAATATCCGCACTTCTGGTTGAGCCCAATCCTCAACCATATCGGATTGTTGGGATGTTATTTATGCCTTTCAGCCCTTTCGGATATGCAACATTTAGCCAGTTGTCTAGAATTCAGAATTTATATCGGTCACTGGCGATAAGCGGCCTTGGTACTGCACCCAATGCAGTCTGTACCGCTTCGCCAAATATGACAGTATAGAGCCAACTATATCTTTATCTTTCTGTAAAATACAGTTTTGTTCTCGTTTTTCTTTTATAAAAAGTTCTCCCTTGTACTCAACCATAAGAGTTATCGCTTCCTCCATATTCGACAAGAGTTCCTCAAGACTTCGACCTTGACTAAACGCCCCCGCCACCACAACGCATTGCCCAATATACCATTTGGACTTTGGGTCTTTTTCTATTGCAATTGTGTATTCCATAGGTTTATTTTTTGAAACTTAACGACATTCTTTTCTAAAGAACCTCTATGTCTCTGGCGATAGCGGCCTTGAACCTGCACCCAATGCAACCTGTACCGCTTCGCCAGATATGACATAGACAAAAGTATCGGAACTTGCAGTACCGTTCTCATTGCAAGTTTTACTTGGAAAATACTCCTTTCCAAAACGATACTTTTCTTATTTTTTGAAAATCTTGCTTCATTATGCGCCAATATTTTCATTCCTAATACCCTACCTTCATTTGCGAATTTACAATTTGCTCGTCATCACAATAAGCACATAACTTTTCGAAAGTAAAATCATCACCATTAAGAATGTAATTAATTGTTTTCTTACGAGTTACATTTTCAATCTGACCACCGCTAAAAAGATATTTCTTCGCGATAATGTCAAGTTCCTCTGGTTTCAATTCGGGCAACATAGAATGCCAAATCTTCTTGCTGGTCTTAATATCTGGCTTAGCGAATTCTATCTTGTAGATAAACCGCCTTTCAAAAGCTTTGTCAAGATTCTTGGTCAAGTTGGTTGTCGCAATTAGAATGCCTTCTAAGTCTTCCATTTCCTGAAGAATAATGTTCTGAATGGTATTCTCCATTTTGTCAACGGCATGCTGAGTATTTTCCATTCTGGTGCCGAACAAAGCATCCGCCTCATTGAACAGTAATATAGGTGCGACATCTGACTTGCGAACAATACTCTTATAATTATCGAACAACTTCTTGACTATCTTTTCGCTCTCGCCTACCCAACAACTTTTCATGCTCGCAATATCAACCAGCATAATGTTTCTTCCAGTCTGCCTAGCAATCTGCATGACAGATTCGGTCTTTCCCGTCCCAGGTGCGCCGTAAAACAAGCAGGAAAAGCCTTTACGCAAGCCCTGTTTAGCCAATCTATCCAAAACATTTTTGTAATTGTCGGGCTGCAAAAGTTTTATCAGTTCTGTAATCGAAGCGGTGTTCTTGTCGTTGAAGAACAACTTTTTCTCCTGGATGTTATTGTGCAGCAACAGCCCACGGGTTGGATTTCTAATGCTTTGCAGATTAAGCACATCCGACAAAAGTTCATCCTTAATCCTTTCGCCCAGCTTGAAATGGCATCTGTCGGCAAGACCTTCCTGATTTACATACTCTATGTAGCCGTTTTTTATCAAGGAGCTGTCTCCGTCGCGCATATTCGAAAGTACCCATGTCAATATCCAGTGGCTTTCGAAAATATCTTCCAAATCGGAGTCCTCAATGTCATCGTCGTAGTAATATGCGTATTGTATAACAAATTTCATAAGCAGAACCTTCTCTGATTGAGTAAGTTTGTAGCCGATGAATTTCGCGGCAAAAGGCAAATGAGTATTCTTTTCGAGCAAAGTTTTTATCTCGTCAACCATATCGTCATATTCAATTTCCTCCTCCTGCCTTAGCATATACAATCTTTTGATTTTGTCGAGCAACTCAGTTATTTTCAAGTTGGTTATCGGCTTAGGAACATACATTTTATCTTCTTGAAATGCCTGTATAACCTTGCATGGAACGGAAAATCCAAAAGTGTCGTCGTCATCGTCCTTTTTCAGCAGTTGCTTCTGTACCAAGACATCAAATTCGCTCGAATAGCGGAGAAGATGTATATGGCGGCAGTCGAGGTATTCAAGCAAATCGGTCATCGAGTCGTGCGACTCCTCGTTCTCTACCCAGAGCGAAAGCAATACCGATTGGCGAGGTGTCAAATCGCATTTTTCATTTAAAAAATCGGTATAATTCTTAATTTTCTTGTAGAAACTGTCGCTAAGTTTTGAATCTTCTGCAAAATCAACAATTTTTTCCATACACGAAAGTATTGTCAATTCTTCCTCTTGAACTTTCTTTTTCACATTTTTCTTTTCCATAAACATCATTTTTATATGTTATACAAAAAATTTTCGCCGCAAAATAAATATGCCACTGCGCAACCTATTTGCGTAGTCGAAAATATTTTTCATTTTTTTTGAAAAAAGTTTTGCAAACATATAATACATAGGTGAATATAGAATCAGCAATGTAACAATTACACCTACTTTTGTAAAAATCGAAGGAAAAAATGTAAACAAAAAAATCACTGCAAAATAAACATGCAACAGCACAACCTATATGCTCGGTATAAAATCTCATTGCGAAAAAAATTATTCGACCTCTCCGAGGTCGCTGTTAATATCCGACAAATACCCTATAAATATCCGACCTCGCTGAGGTCGTGGTGTGTGCGAACATTTGAAAACAAACCTCGGAGAAGAGCAATCATTAGTGATGTATTTTTCGCGATGGTGTCATTTGAAGACAGACCTCGGAGAGGTCAAATATCTATAGAACATAAAGGTAATAACGGAAACGACCTCAGCGAGGTCGCACACATTTGAACGAAACAATGTGGCGGAATGGGATTTAGAAACGAAAAACACATAACATATCATCTCATTGAAATATTTTTTCTATTTTTGGCAATCAAAATAATTAAGGTATTAACTAAAAAACGAAAATTTTGAAGTAGATAAATTAAAGTATTATTAACCAAAGCATTAGCTATTATTCGCATTCGAATCAAAAGCCTCGCAAACTGATGATTTAGAAATATCGGATAAAGCAAATTCACGGAAGCTAAGGTTCCGTTACCATCGATAAGGTTAATGTTCACACCATGGTGTGGACTGGACTATAGATGGTAACGGGGTTCAAGCGAGGCTCCTCGTGAATGCGATAGAAAGGTTCGCACCTTTTTTATTGCCCGATTGTGACTGATAGCATTGCGCAAATATCAGTCGAAGATGGCAAAGAAAAGTTTTAGAGAGGCTAAGGTCGCAAAAAAAGATGAATTTTACACTCAACTTGTTGATATTGAAAATGAACTGAAGCATTATAAGGAACATTTCAAAGGAAAGACTGTTTTGTGTAACTGCGACGACCCACGCGTTAGCAATTTTTTCCACTATTTTAGTTACAATTTTGAAAAATTAGGGTTGAAAAGGCTTATTACAACCTGTTATAAAAATCAAAATCGCGATTTGTTTAGCAACAATGACAGCGAAAGGGCAATTTGGCTTGAATATTTTGGTGACCGCAATGGTAATCTTGTTCCCGACCCCGAAGAAATTGGAATAAATTATCTTAATGGTGACGGTGATTTCCGTTCGCAAGAATGTATTGAATTGCTGAAGCAGGCTGATATTGTGGTGACAAATCCACCATTTTCGTTGTTTAGGGAATATGTGGCGCAGTTGATGAAATACGAAAAAAAGTTTGTGATTGTTGGTCATCAAAATGCTATTACATACAAGGAGATTTTTTCTTTAATAAAAGATAACAAGATATGGTTGGGATATGGATTTAAAGGTGGAGCAGGACATTTTATAAGTAAATACGAAGATACGGCAACAGCAGGAGATCATCGCGAGGGCATGATTCGCGTATCAGGTGTAAATTGGTTTACAAATCTTGAAATAAGTAAAAGGTACGAAGATTTGATTCTTTACAAAACATATAACTCAGAAGAATATCCTAAATTTGACTATTATGATGCAATAAATGTTGACAAGACTTCCGATATTCCTATGGACTATAATGGTATTATGGGGGTTCCGATAACTTTTCTGGATAAATACAATCCAAATCAGTTTGAAATAATTGAAGGTTTGAATAGATATACTATTCTTGATGTTGATGGAAGAAATGAATGGGCAAGAAAGGAGCATATACATTTTACTACTATTAATGGAAGTCCAAAATATTTTAGAATATTGATCCGTCGTCGTACCCAAAACATACCATACACAATGGAAGAATCGCAAATGTCGATGGCGGCAGAACCGAAAGATGATAATAAATGATAATGAGAATTTCTGTAGAGTCGTTGCGGGCAACGACTACACAGAAAACAATAAAAACAATACAATATGCAGATAGAATTACACAAAATCACAGTTGGCGAATTAACGGAAGGTTATGCCGACAATGCCGAAAACGGCGTATGTGCCTACGGTGGAAAACTGGATGTGCGTCCGCCATATCAGCGCGAATTCGTATATAAGGAGAAGCAGCGCGATGCTGTAATTGATACGCTAACACAAGGTTTCCCGCTCAATGTCATGTACTGGGCAACACGTGAGGATGGAACTTTCGAAATCATTGACGGTCAGCAGCGTACAATTTCGATTTGCCAATATGTAAATGGTGATTTTGCCTTCGATATGCGCTATTTTCATAACCTTCAGCCCGACGAAAAGGAAAAAATCCTGAACTACGAATTGCAGGTTTACATCTGCAGCGGAACCGACAGTGAAAAACTCAAGTGGTTCAAGACCATTAATATAGCAGGCGAAGAACTTACCGACCAAGAACTGCGCAATGCAGTGTATGCTGGTTCGTGGGTGAGCGATGCAAAGCGGTATTTCAGCAAGAATGGTGCGCCGGCAGCAAAAATCGGTAGTGACTATCTTACAGGTTCCGCAATCCGTCAGGAATATCTCGAAACTGCAATTTCGTGGATTTCAAAGGGTAACATCGAGGTTTATATGGGCAACCATCAGCACGATGCGAGTGCGGCACCGTTGTGGCAGTTTTTCCAGTCGGTAATCACATGGATTGAAACTTCGTTCCGTCCTACTAAGGAGCGCAAGAAGATAATGAAAGGTGTGGATTGGGGAACATTATACTGGCAGTACAAGGATGAAGTTTTCGACAGCAAGAAAATTGACGAGGAAGTCAGCAAACTGATTCTTGATGACGATGTTACGAAGAAATCGGGCATATATCCCTACATTCTCACGCGGCAGGAGAAATATTTGTCGATAAGGACGTTTACGGATGCGCAAAAACTGGCTGCCTACGAAAGGCAGGGCGGATATTGTGCCGTCTGTGGCAAGCATTTCGAATTGAGCCAGATGGAAGCCGATCACATTACTCCGTGGCACGATGGTGGACATACAGTTCCCGACAACTGCCAGATGTTGTGCCGTGATTGCAATAGGCACAAAAGCGGAAAGTAAAAGTATTCAGAAAAAACGGCAACAGATTCTGAAACAAGTTCAGAATGACAGTTGCCGTTTTTTACTTTTTTCAGTATCATTTGTCAGCAATATTTACTTGACAAAACCTCCGAAAATCTGTAATGATTTTATAAATCACTGGTAATCAATCATATCTACCAAATATAAATATGCTTAATTTTAGTCTGCCTACAAGCCGAAATTAATACTTTCTAATTTTGGCTTATTAATAGACCGAAATAAAAATTTTAGTTAATTTTCTATATATCAGAAAATAATATTATTTTTGCACAAATCTAAAGTTGAACTTTATTTTTTGTACAGATTATGGATTATATATACCGAACTATCTCAGAATCAATAAAAAACGATTTACAATACTACAAAGTAATAGTCATCACAGGGCCACGACAGGTTGGCAAAACTACGCTTTGCAGGATGCTTTTTCCCGATTACGATTATGTAAACCTTGAGAATATTCCGACAAGGGAAATTATTCGTGACGATATGCAAAAGTTTATTGACAACATAAAAGGCGGAGTAATAATTGATGAAGTACACCATTTGCCCGACTTGTTTTCGTATATCCAAGTTGCAGTCGACAAAGGCTCTGACAAGCGTTTTGTACTTACTGGAAGTAACAATTTCGGCATGTTGCAGAATGTTACGCAGTCGTTAGCAGGAAGAGCCTCACTTTTTACATTGCCACCATTTAGCATTGGGGAGGTTTTTGGTTCGATTTCAGAAATGACGACAGATGAACTTATATTCAAAGGACTATATCCTGCAGCATACACACTTGAAACTCCACCTACGCGCCTGTATTCAAATTATTACAGCACTTACATTGAACGCGATATGCACCAGCTAATCAAGGTCAAGGACTTGTCTCAATTTCAACTATTCGTCAGACTCTGTGCTGGAAGGGTTGGTTCTGAGTGCAATTTCGCTGCGCTATCAAACGAAACTGGAGTTTCGGCACCGACAATTAAGGAATGGCTCAGTGTATTGGAAGCATCGTACATTGTGTTTAAATTGCCTCCATTTTATGCAAACATCAGCAAAAGGCTGGTAAAATCGCCCAAAATATACTTCTACGACACAGGAATTTTGTGTCTTTTACTCGGAATAGAAAGCCCTAGACAATTAGAAACACACCCATTGCGTGGGGCGATCTTTGAAAATCTTGTTGTTGCAGAATTTATTAAATCAAACCTTAATGCCGGCAAATTGCCTAATTGCTATTTTTACCGCGATAGTCGAGGGACCGAAGTTGACCTCGTCCAACAACAAGGAAACGAATTTGGTTTATATGAAATAAAATCATCAAGGACTTTTAATTCTAATTTCTTTGAGAACCTAAGGGCTGTCAGCAAGATTTTTGGCGGGAATGTGCGTGAATCTGCAGTTTTGTACGATGGTGAAGATATTCGCGAGTCACAATTGGAAGGAATATACAACTTCCGCATTTTTACATATTAGACAACACATTAATTATCAACAGCAAAACAACAAAACGAACAAATCTAAAGTTGAACTTTATTTTTGTTCACATTCTCATAAATCCTTCAATAAGCCTTGCATATTCCTCACCCAAGGGCAAATCATAATTTGCTTGCAGGCATCGGCGAGTTACGATAGTCTTCTGATGCGTGCGCGGATTGTAGCCTTCCTTTTCCACATCGACAAACCAAACGCCAACGCCACGCTTTTGCCACAAAGGTAAGTCGTTGTAGTTTATGCCGTTTGAAAACAGCAGTTCGTTCTTGTCGGCTGTCGTCTTCTTGCTCATCTGCGATTGCGCTTCCGATGGTTTTACTCCATGCTTCCTCAACATCCAGTAGCAGTGCGAATTCAAGGCGTTGCGGCTGGCATCTTCCTGCCGCCACAAGAAATAGTCAAGAACCAGTTCCTTGTTCGGCAGCGGTATTATCCTGCAGTCGAAAACTCCCATTTTGCCAAGCTGCATTGAGAAAAACGCACTGGCAGTCCCCGAAAGTATGGAATTGTACTTTCGCACTTTTCTGGCAAAAGAATTCTCGTCGATATGGAACAGCAACGAAATTTCATCACTCTCAGTATAACCGTAAATTACGCGGAAACCGCAATCCATCAACGTTTTAAGAGTATCAACCATCATATCCCTGAAGCGAATGTCAAACGGTGCCTCGAATTTGCATTTTTCCTTTGTCAGTTTCGTGAAGCCACGACCGTCAAGACGGGCAACCATATATGTTTCGGGAACAATAATCTGGTCGAGAGATTCCTCATAGACTCTCATTTTCTTGTCAAATGCGTCAAAATCCATAACTTTCAGTTTTATTCAATCCAGTTTTCAATTACAAAATCACCATTTCCATCAAATTTTACGAAGTAAAGTTCATCAAATCCTTCGGCGTATGACGGTATCACCAATCTATTATGCATATACGGAATTGCAACTCGCGGCACCTTTCCTCCACGTGCCTTGTTTCGTGCAATACAATCCTTCAGTATGCTTTGAAAATACATTCCAACAATACGATAGCCATTTGCCTTGAACAAATCTATATACCTTTTTCGTTCTTCTACTGTTGTATTTGTATTGTCAATCACAACATTACAATTCAGAGAGACGCATTCTTCCATAAACGCAGTTTCCCGTTGTCTTGTCCGAAGCGTATCAAGGTTGATGTGCTGGAAATCCGCAGGTTCAAAATACCTTCTATAAAAAGTAGATTTTCCCGACGCTGGAATACCAGTAAAGACAACCGCGACTTTCTGTCCATTGCAATGTTGTATCAATTCATTCCCTGTCATTTCTCTTTTCAAATCAACCGCAAAAATAAAAAAAACTTGGCAGGCTTCGGGGATAGGACATTTGTTCAAAGGCACCAATGTTGCCTATGGCTCTGCCAAGGAAACCTGCTTCCGGCGTCCATATCGCCAGGCAAAGCAGATTTTTTTGAGTTGTATGGATTATAACCGTCGCAGCGTTGTCATCAACCGTTTATGACTGACGATATCTCCACAATTATACGCGTAGGAACGATTTTACAGCCGACCCTGTTTATCGGCCAACGCCAATCAAATGTTTTGCAACACGGTCAGCCCATCTGACCACCCTGCTAGCAACTCCATTTTTTCGTTGCAAAATTACAACCAATTTACGGACCTACTTGCGTAGTCTTTTTTTCAAAAAAGTGCTCTGCGCTGTGAAGCACCACCGAGACGAAGCCCAAAACAAGATCAAAAACCAGCACGTCCATCAAAAACAAAAACAAAGTCATTCAAATAATTAAATTTGGACGCGCCGACATGTTTTTTTAGGTCTTACTACCCAATTATGCTATAGATCACGTCCTTTATCAGGACTATCATTCTTTTAACATGTACCCACAGCGCAGATTAAAAAGGAACGCCTGAGACAAGCTCCGCGCCCCCTTAAACACTTTATTTGTTCTTCCCGACTGCAGCAACCAACTCGTAAGTTTCCTTCAAGCTGTCGGGAATAATTATTTTCAAACCTCTAATACGTCGCAACTCCTTGTCCCTTGCCTCGTCAACCTTGTCGGTAATGGTTTTCATTGCAAGGTTAAACTCCTCAGCAGACCTATGATTGCTCATCATCACCTTAGAATTATGCTCATCCAAAGCAATTTCAATCTTGTGCTTGATGCCGTTTAACTCGGCTTGCAAGCTGCGATGCAATTCCTGCATTTCCATAAACTTATGGTCAACCATGTCCATGTCAAGCGAAGCCGAGTATTCGGTAATTGTCATGTCGCGACCTTCGCCGCTTGTCGCAAGTCCGGTCCGAAGCGATTGTTTTGCCTGCTTGATGCTGTTGCTGAAATCGCCCGACGGATGTATCAACTTGCCAAGATTTGCACATTGCGCCTCAAGATAATAGTAACGGCAGCGTTCTGCAACCGACATTTCTGCAATTACATCATCTTCAGTGATACGCTTCATCATTTCGCCCAAAGTCGGAAGTTCCAACCCCAACTCAGCAGCATAAGTTTCAACATCAGTTATCTTTACAGCATCGACCATTGTTTGCCTTGCCTTGATTGCTTCGCGCAACCAAGCAATAAGCGCCTTCAACTTACCGACATTGGCGACCTCATCTATGGACTTGTTGAATTCGTCCAAAGTCATTCCCTTGTGCGAAACGACTTTCCTGTCCATGCCAATGACGCTGACTTCGCTGGTTACAAAGTCAAAGAAAACATTGTTGCTGTTTTCGTACATTTCCTTCGCCTTGTTTGCGATAAAGTTGGCGCTTGTATTTGTAAGGCCTTCAGCACCGAAAAAGGCATCGAGTTTTGATGAATAAATTGCCATAACTTTTCTTTTTTCTGGTTTACTAATTTGGTGTCCTTTAAAATTCGCCGCAAAATTACAACCCCAGTGCGCAACCTATTTGCGTAGTCGAAAAAATTTTTCATAAATTTGCAAAAATTTTCATTTTTCACGATTATGCCAGCAAGTAAAAACGCGTTGATACGCTACAAAACCATTGACCAGTGCCTGCAACGCCGCAACCGTCTGTGGACACTCGAAGACCTGATTGAAGCCTGCTCCGACGCCCTGTACGAATACGAAGGCAACATGAATGGAATAAGCAAACGCACCATCCAGCTCGACATCCAGAATATGCGCAGCGAAAAACTTGGCTACAACGCCCCTATCGTCGTTACCGACCACAAGTACTACTCGTATTCGGATCCGAAATTCAGCATAACCAATTCGCCTGTAACCGACTTCGACATGAAAGCAATGACCGAAGCTATTACCGTGTTGAAACAACTGAGCGGATTTTCGGAGTTCGGCGAACTGGAGGACATTGTAAACCGCCTGAACGACCATGTATCTTCATTGAAGCACAAAACCCAGCCCGTCATCTTCTTCGAGAAGAACGACCGCCTTCGCGGACTGAACTATATTAATATGTCGTACGATGCCATTGTTTCAAAACGAACCTTGACAATTATGTACAAGTCGTTCAAGTCGCCCAAAGCAAACGAACTTTGCTTTTCGCCATACGTGTTGCGCGAATATCGCAACCGCTGGTTCCTGTTCGGAAAGGCAAAAGGCGTAAACATGATTCTCAATCTGGCGCTCGACCGCATAGAGTCGATGGAACTTGGCGACACAAATAGTTATATAGAAAATACCGAATTCGACCCCGCCGCATATTTCGACAAGATTGTCGGCGTTACGCTTTACGACAAAACAGAAAAGAACATTGTCTTCTGGGCAAGTGCAGAGCATACTCCCTACATCGTCACAAAGCCTTTCCACAAGACGCAACGGATGATAAAGCAATACGAAGACGGATCCGCCGACTTTGTAATAAGAGTAATCTGGAACAGGGAGCTTATCCGCGAATTTTTAGGTTTTGGCAGCGGTCTGGTCGTAAAATCTCCCCGACAACTGGTAAAAAGAATGGCGGAACAATCGGAAGGAATGTACAAGAATTATTGTGGCGGGAATAAGGAGGATGAGAATTTCGAAAAGTAATCATCATCAAACTTTATCGGCAAAACAAATCTTTCAAAAATATTTACTACTTTTGCAACATAAAATCATTCCGATGAATAACAACCCATATAATAATGATAACCAGCAGGACGATATATTATCGGAACCTGCCGTTGCTTATGGAAATGAAGTAACCGAACACACTAAGGAAAAGCCTGCTTGGTTTGATGAGAACTTTGAGAGATTAAAGGCAGAAGCTGACGCAAAATTCGGTGATAAAGAACTCATGTCGGTTGACGAATATTTTGGCAAACTGCGTTATATTGTAGATGGGTTGTATGAAGTACAAAGTCAGCATTAGCAGTTCTGCAGAAGCCGATTTGAAGAATCTCGCGTTGTTCTTGTTGCAAATGATGTCAATTGAAGGCGCGTATAAATATCTTCACGCTATGCAACTGGAAATAATGTCGCTCTCCGTTCTTGCCGACCTATATCATCCGAGCAATTTTATGGATGTTCGCGCATACAATCCCAAGACTTGTCACATGGTTTCGCATAACAAAAAATGGGTTTACATATTCCACATCGAAAACGATTCCGTGATTATTGACCGCATACGCCCGGCGAAACTTATAGCTAAATAAATTCCACTGTTCTTACCAGTTCTTTCGGATTTGAAACCTTTAGCTCGCTGCATTAGCAGCAACCTTTAGCTCGTTGCCAATGGCAACAATCCGAAAGGCATGAATATAAGGATTTCCAACCTTTAGCTCACTGCAACAGCAGTATCCGCATAATGACAATACCGCATTGCAAATGCTAATATTCGTACGTATCGGATTGCAACCTTTAGCTCACAGCCTAAGCTGTAAATCCGATACAACAACATAAATCCGACACAACAACACACAACAACACAACATCAGAATATACGTGTTGGGCGTTTCATTGTAGGGGTCGATTTGAAACCTGCCCCTACATACAACCACACGCCCAAACACACAAACATAAAAATAATTATCCTGTAATTTTTATAGATTGTAGATTATCAAAATTATCAACGTTAAAAAACATCCCTATCCCCTTAACACACAAAACATTTCCCTTTTTTATCCCTGTTCAAAAAAATCCTCAAAATAATATTCGATTCCCAATAAAAAAACTATATTTGCGGTCTATTAATATTAGTAACAAATTTTTATAATTTCTTAAATAACAAAAGTTTATGGCAGAAAAAAAATTCATGACATGTGATGGTAACTGCGCAGCAGCTCACGTTGCCTACATGTTTAGCGAAGTTGCCGCTATCTATCCTATCACCCCGTCGTCACCGATGGCTGAATACATCGACGAATGGAGTGCAGGCGGCAGAAAAAACATCTTCGGTGAAACAGTAAAAGTGGTTGAAATGCAGTCGGAAGCTGGTGCTGCAGGTGCTGTTCACGGTTCGTTGCAGGCAGGTGCCCTCACAACTACCTATACCGCATCTCAGGGCTTGTTGCTTATGATCCCGAACATGTACAAGATTGCCGGCGAATTGTTGCCAGGCGTTTTCCATGTTTCGGCTCGTGCTTTGGCAGCTCAGGCTTTGTCAATCTTCGGTGACCATGCCGACGTAATGAGCGCTCGTCAGACTGGTTTCGCTTTGTTGGCTACCGGTTCGGTTCAGGAAATCATGGACTTGGCTCCAGTTGCTCACCTCGCAGCTATCGAAGGACGCGTTCCATTCCTCCACTTCTTCGACGGTTTCCGTACATCTCACGAAATCCAGAAGGTTGAAGCTGCTGACCAGGACGAACTCAAGAAGCTCGTTAACTGGACAGCTTTGAAGGAATACCGCGACCGCTCTCTCAATCCAGAGCACCCTGTAACACGCGGTACTGCTCAGAACCCCGACATCTATTTCCAGACACGCGAGGCTCAGAACAAGTACTACGATGCTCTTCCAGAAATCGTTGCTAAGTACATGAAGGAAATGAGCAAGATCACAGGTCGTGAATACGCTCCTTTCACATTCTACGGAGCAAAGGATGCTACCGACATCATCGTAGCTATGGGTTCAATCACCGATGTTATCAAGACCGTTATCGACAAGGAAAATGCAAACGGAAAGAAACTCGGTCTCATCAGCGTTCACCTGTACCGTCCATTCAGCGTTAAGTACTTGATGGATGTTATGCCTAAGAGCGTTAAGAGAATCTGCGTTCTCGACCGTACAAAAGAACCTGGAGCAAATGGCGATCCTCTATACTTGGACGTTGTTGAAGCACTCAAGGACTGCGCTGAAAAGCCAATGATTATCGGCGGACGCTACGGTTTGTCATCAAAGGACACAACTCCGGCTCACATACTTTCTGTTTTCAACAACTTGGCAGCAGACAAGCCTATGAACCAGTTCACAGTTGGTATTGTTGATGATGTTACTTTCCGTTCACTCCCGATACTTCCGGAAATTTCAATACTTCCGAAGGGTACTTTCGAAGCTAAGTTCTACGGACTTGGTGCAGATGGTACAGTAGGTGCAAACAAGAACTCCATTAAGATCATCGGTGACAACACCAATAAGTACAGCCAGGCATACTTCGACTACGACTCGAAGAAATCGGGCGGTTACACTTGCTCGCACCTTCGTTTCGGCGACCAGCCAATACTTGCTCCGTATCTTGTAGGTACTCCTGATTTCGTAGCTGTTCACGTTCCATCATACCTCCGCAAGTACGACTGCCTGCGCGGTTTGAAGGAAAACGGAACTTTCCTCTACAACTCGCCATGGTCGGTTGAAGAAACCAAGAAGCACTTGCCAGACAATGTAAAGAAATACTTGGCTGAAAAGCACATCAACATGTACATCATCGACGCTACTAAGATTGCTATGGAAATCGGTCTTGGCAACAGAACCAACACCATCCTCCAGAGTGCATTCTTCAAGATTTCGGGCGTTATTCCTTACGACCTCGCAGTTGAGCAAATGAAGAAATTCATCGTTAAGTCGTACGGCAAGAAGGGTGAAGATGTTGTTAACAAGAACTACGCAGCAGTTGACCGCGGTGGAGAAATCCAGAAGGTTGAAATTCCTGCTGAATGGGCTAACCTGAACTGCACAACCGAATTCAAGTTCGAACACAACGACAACGATCCTGAATTCATCAACAAGGTTATGCGTCCAATGGTTGCACAGTGCGGTAACGACCTGCCTGTAAGCGCATTCAAGGACATTATCGATGGTACTTTCCCAGCAGGTACAACAGCATACGAAAAGCGTGGTGTTGCTACCTTGGTTCCAGAATGGATCGAAACAAATTGTATCCAGTGCAACCAGTGCTCGCTCGTATGTCCTCACGCTGCAATCCGTCCAGTAGTTATGACCGACGAAGAGCTTAAGAACGCTCCTGCTTCAATGAAGACCGCTGACATCAAGATGCCTAAGGAACTTGCAGGAATGCATTTCCGCATGCAGGTATCGGCTATGGACTGCACAGGCTGCGGTAACTGCGCCGACGTATGTCCTGCTAAGGAAAAGGCATTGGTTATGAAACCATTCGAAAGCCAGCTTGGTGAAGTTGACAACTGGACCTACAGCCAGAAGAATGTTACTTACAAGGATAACCTCATCGATAAGTACGCAAATATTAAGAACAGCCAGTTCGCACAGCCATTGTTCGAGTTCTCGGGTGCATGTGCAGGTTGCGGTGAAACTCCGTACATCAAGACTATCACTCAGTTGTTCGGCGAAAGAATGCTTGTTGCTAACGCAACAGGTTGTTCGTCAATCTATGGTGGTTCGGCTCCTGCTACTCCATACTGCAAGAGCAACCGCAACGGCAAGGGTGTTGCATGGGCAAACAGCTTATTCGAAGACAATGCTGAATTTGGTCTCGGTATGGCAACAGCAACCCGCCAGATGCGCGACAGAGTAGAACGCATCATGCGCGAAGCTATCGCAGAATGCAACTGCTGCAGCGCAGAACTCAAGGCTATGTTCCAGGAATGGATCGACAACCGCGAATGCGGTATCAAGACTGCTGAACTCGCAGACAAGATTGTTGCTGAATGCGAAAAGTGCGGTTGCGACTACTGCAAGCAGATTGTTGACCTCAAGGATCACCTTGTAAAGAAATCGCAGTGGATATTCGGTGGTGACGGCTGGGCATACGATATAGGTTTCGGCGGTCTCGACCATGTATTGGCAAGCGGCGAAGACGTTAATGTTCTTGTTCTCGATACCGAAGTTTACTCTAACACAGGTGGACAGTCATCAAAGGCTACTCCAGCAGGTGCTGTTGCTAAGTTTGCTGCATCTGGCAAGAAGGTTCGCAAGAAAGACCTTGGTATGATTGCAAAGAGCTACGGTTATGTATATGTTGCACAGGTTGCAATGGGAGCAAGCCCGGCACAGTACTTCAAGGCAATCAAGGAAGCTGAAGCATATCACGGACCATCATTGGTAATCTGCTACGCTCCATGTATCAACCACGGTATTAAGGTTGGTATGGGTCGTACACAGCACGAAGAAAAGCTTGCTGTTGACTGCGGTTACTGGCACTTGTGGCGCTTCAACCCTGCTGAAGAAGAAGCTGGACAGAACGGATTCCACCTTGACAGCAAGGAACCGAACTGGGCTGAATTCCAGAACTTCATCATGGGCGAAGTTCGTTACAACTCGCTTCTCAAGACCTTCCCAGAAGAAGCTAAGGAATTGTTCGCTAAGACCGAGCAGTTTGCAAAGCTGAGATACGAAGGGTACAAGAGATTGAGCGAAGAGAAATAAACCGATATTGTTGAATTAACAACAATATATACAATCAAAATGGGGCATCCTTGCGGGCTGCCCCATCTTTTTCAAAAAAATAAAACAATGAAAGCGAAACCATTTATCAAGTGGGTTGGTGGGAAAAGCCAACTCATCGAACAACTGGAAGACCTCCTTCCTGCTGACTTTGATAAATGGGAGAATGTTACAAACATTGAATTCTTAAATAGCAAACTCTAAAAGACACAAATATGACCCAAGCACAGGCGGTTATAGAAACAATTGACAAGTTGGGCGGCATTGCAACGCTCAACCAAATAAATCAGCATGTGTTTGAGGTTGATGATTGTGTATGGAAAACTAAGACTCCGTTTGCCAGTATTCGTAGAATTGTTCAGCAAACAAAGGGTATCTATAAGATAAAACCTGGATTGTATGCACTTGAGACTTACCGCAAGCAGTTGGAACAAGACGGAATAACTGTTCAGACGGAAAAGAATAAGAATAGCGAAGAGGTAAAGGTTTTCAACCATTCATACTACCAAGGATTGTTGCTTGAAATTGGGCGAATGCGGCATTTGGACACATTTGTTCCCAATCAGGACAAGAACAAGATGTTTATTAAAACACCACTTGGCGAGATTCGAACTTTGCAAGCAATACCTCAATATTCATACGCTGATCTTGTGGAAAGAAGTTCTACAATTGATGTCATTTGGTTTAACGACCACCGAATGCCTCACTCCTTTTACGAAATTGAACACTCAACTGACATTCAGAACTCCCTTCTCAAGTTCAATGATTTGAAAGACTTTTCCGCCCGTATGGTAATTGTAGCTGACGAGAAGCGCCATGCTGAATTTGGCAGTAAGATGAATTACGCAGCCTTTAATGTCCTCCGAGAAAACAAACGCGTGGCATTTCTCAGTTACGAATCGTTAGACAAACAATACGAGCAAGAACTCCAGAAACAACAGATGGATTTTATTGTATAACTCAAAAAAAAAATTAACAACGAAATAAATAATAAGAAATAAGAACATATAAATAATACGTTTGCTATTTGCTCTATTCGCATTGGAACCTAGGAAATTTCAAAGAATGGTAAAAGGTAAGCAAATCAGGAAACGGCCGCCAATGCGGGCGTGATTTGTCCTATACCGGGCTTTCCTAGGGCCTCAATGCGAGCAATCATTGCCCGCATATATTTTGCCCTATTGGAAACCCGCAGGCACATAGCAGACACAATGCTGCTACTATGAATAAAAAACAAATCATTCATGCGGACGAGGACAATTATGCCATATCATGCCATAGGGAAATACTGACTCACTATTACCGGTCCTCCGACCGCGCCTTCACTCTCCTTCATGGAGATACATTTGAGTTACTGCCACAGTTCAACTTCAAGTTTGACATGATATTTGCCGACCCGCCATATTTTCTATCAAGTGGCGGCATTAGTGTACAAAGTGGCAAAGTAGTTTGTGTTGACAAAGGAGAGTGGGATAAAAGCATGTCTCAAGACGATATAAATGCTTTTAATCTAAAATGGCTTTCGCTTTGTCGTGAGAAGCTCAAAGATAATGGTACGATATGGATTTCTGGAACTTACCACAATATCTTTTCTGTTGCCAATTGCCTGACTCAGTTGGGGTATAAGATTCTGAATGTCATTACGTGGGCCAAAACGAACCCACCACCAAATATTTCCTGCCGTTACTTTACTTATTATCATCTGGGCAAGAAAGTCACCCAAAAAACCTCATTATTTCAATTATGAATTAATGAAGCATCTCAACGACAATAAACAGATGACAGATGTTTGGCGTTTGCCTGCCATTGCCACTTGGGAGAAATCGTGTGGGAAGCACCCTACACAAAAACCATTGGCACTTTTGACACGTATCATTCTATCCTCAACAAAGAAGGGCGCGTGGATACTCGATCCCTTTGCCGGCTCCTCTACTACGGGCATCGCTTCCAATCTTATCGGTCGACGTTTTCTTGGCATAGAAAAAGAAAAAGAATTTGCTGAAATGGGTAAAAACCGAAAGATTGAAATTGAAAATGTTGGAAAATTCAATGAGTATCGTAACAAAATCAAAGATATTGCAGTAGCTGATTTCTTCGAACCCACAAATATGGTTTGTGAAGAAGGCTATGATTACGGACTACCTTTTTAATTCATGCACAACAACTTGGAAGCATGGAACCCCGGCAAACTTCCTTAGGGAATGACTATTGCAAAATTGAACAAAGAACACACTGCAAACCATGTCAATCCTGTGCTTGCCAATCCCATTACCTTACCAGCTATATAGAACAAATCGGAACAGGCACTACTGATATTATCGACCATTGTTTGGAGTATTACCTTCGCAAGCCGGAATTCCACCAAGATGATGATTTTCGGGTTGTATTCCGTGAACGAAAAACTTTGACTCAGTTCCGATAATTTTTGTGTTTTCGCCATCATTTTGTATTTTTGATTCCCCCGTTTTTTGCTTTCACAGGGCAATTGTGGGGAATTGCTTTATGCGACATAAGACACAAAAGTTATCAACTACTTGTTTGTCAAATCTATAGATTGTTTTTTGACAATTTTGGATAGTCCCTAAGATATTCCACGATATTCTCACCCCTTCATGTTGAAATCGTCGAAACCGCTTTTTACTTTGCTGTATAAGTCAACAGTTAACTTATGGAAGTAGTCGGAAATCTCAACAAAAATCGCCTACTTTATCCCTTTCCTCTTCTGGAAATTCCAATTCAGCAGGGGCTAACTCCTTCAAAATATCAAGAAGTTTCTCCCTGTCATATTGATCAGAGCTAGGCTTGTAGGCCGCCACCTTGGGGTGAGTGACAATATACTATTTGAACGCATCAAAAAGTTTCATAACTTACTATTGTCTGCTATCTAACGCTCGCTTACCCTCTCTATAAAATGATTCTTTCTCAGGATGTATTTTGTAGTATTCGTCAATGGCATTATGGACTTCTTTTGAAAAAAGAGGCTTACCTTCTGCAATTTTCCCAAGCATTTCATCCATGTTATGTTCAAATATCTCAAAATACTTTTTCTCTGCGTTACGCTCATTTTCCGATGCTATAGCATCCATGGTAACATCAACATATTCAGTATTGTTATTGTCGTCACGTATTAAATTCCACTGATGCTCGTAAGCAAGGCCATCATTACAAATGACTAATCCTTCAATAATTGAGCAATGTAACTTAGTTCTAGTATTTATCAAGTTGCAAAAAAGGAGGCTGTTTACATGGCAAGCATTTTTGCTATACCACAACAACAGGCCTCCAATGTATTGATGAACACCGATATTCTTGGTGATGTATTTTATATAATCAACAGGTAGTTTTTCTATTGCAACCTCTTTCATCATTTCACTCCTTTTATATATAGTAATCCCTAATCAAATAAGCAATTGCCGAACCATTAGAAATAAGCCCATTCAAAACTTCAACATACGCAACTCTCAATTCTTCATCTCTCTTTATCGTATCTCTGGTCCTGGCATCATCATACAAATCTTCTATTGCATCTTGCCAGCTACGCATAAACCTTTTGTCTGAGGCAGACCTACGTAATAAACCTATATCCATATACCTCAAACATTCGGGCATAAGGTCATTAAAACCGATGCGACAAACAAGACGGGACAAATACAGCAAACCTTCCGCTGGCAATATACTCAAGAGTTTATTGATATGCACACTTGAACCTTCCATCACAGGCCAATTATTCAACAAATCAGGACGCATCACATCAAAATTGAGCATTAATGACGAAAGAACTGCATTTGTCTTGTTTGTCTTGTACCACTCAAACATGATTTCCCACAACTGCCAGAAATTCTCTTTATTATTGAGCGTTGCCACATAACAAAAATGGTTGAATACAGATGAAATCGGATTTTCATGCACACCGTAAGGCCTTGCAACAGATTTCAGGCACGACGCCAGCCATGTTTCCCCAATAAACTTCTGACGCTTTAATGGCATGGCCACCATATACTCGGCACAGAAAGTTTCAATTCTCATATCCCACAAATGTGCATATCTATCCTCAACTGCCCATCTATCAAAAAATTGACCACAATAAACCGACACCATTTTGTCTATATTCCCATCTTCGAAAGTTGTTGGCAACAGTTTGCACACATGGGCAAATTTATCCACATCATCCCTTCTATTCTCCGTATTCAAAAGGTATTGTAATATAATCTTTTCAGCCAACTCTTTATGCTTGCCAAAAATCAAATCTTTAAATGTAGTTTCAAATCGAGTGAAAAGAGCGTCATTTTCTCCAATTGAGTCAATAAGAGAAAGCGTCGCAAGATACACCTTTTTGTTTTTATGATCCAAATCCAACAGATACAACAAACCATCCGAACTATATTCGCTATCAACTTGATATTGACCTGTCGTAACAAATTTCATTGTATCATCTATAATGACACTTTTACACCATTCTCGTTCTTTTCTATTAAGTTCTTTCCAATATTTTTTCACACCAAGTGATGCTACTAAACCCTTTGATCCTATTAAAGTGTTTTGTTCTTTATGGATACTGTAAGCCTCTCTCCATTCATCTAATACATATGTATCATCATCATATCTTTTTCTGGAAAGATTACTCGTTTCTACAATGCGATTAAACTGATTGTGAAACACTTCATTTTGCTCTGCCTCTTCTTTTATGTCATCCGACAGACTTCCCTGAATAAGAAAGCCTTCATCAGTTTTGCCAATTATTTCATATTGTGAAATATCCATCCTGCTTGCCGAGACCTTTTCCCAATAAGTGGTCGCTCTAGCCTTGTAATTTTTCACTAACTCTCTAAACTCTTCAGAATAGCCCTCGGTAATGGACATAGTCAATACAACGCCTTCCAAATCTCTTTTCCTATGTGGGAGATTATAGCTATCCGCCACTTCTTTTCTCACGGCTTTAGAGGCATGTGGACTAATCATCGGTTTCATTGATTCCGAGCTATATCTTGTTTTATCCCACATGATAAACTCTCTGCAACTATATATGGGCATCGCTTTCATACCAACAAACAACGGAAATCTCGTCGCGACACTTGCCAACACGCCCCACGCACTGACATTTATGCACTTGTTGAAAACGATATCATAAAAAGTCAGGATAGAATCTTTAGAATAAGCATACTGTGCTTTCTTGATATTATTGTTGATGTAATCCATCAGGCATTTTTCCAATGTCATCAACAGGCTTTCTCTAACATGGGATTGATAGTTTATGCCTCTGTATTCTCTCCATAAACTGTCATTACCCCATACTGTTATTTCTTTGTCCTCCAGCTTTACCTTTATCTCCTGCAACTGACACTGCCTATTTGTTTTCATTTTCTCAATATCATCGTTCAAAAGTTCACAGAGAAAAACTAGAGCATCGACAGGATTTGCATAGAAGAAACAAATGTAAGTGGTTGACACTGCACTTGATTGATGAATCATGGGGTAATAGTCTCTAACAATCCCATCCTTCCCAAACCATTCTTTGCGAATAAGTGATTTATATAATTCGGGATATGTATGAATGAACCTAAATGCATCAAGTCCTTCGCTGAGCAAAAGAAACTCCTTTACTGTTTTGTATTTATATGATTCTAAAGATATTGCCTTTTCAGCCCAAGTCTTAACCAGTTCGGGATTCTCATCCATCCATTTAAAGAGAAGGCGAACCACCGCCTTACTGGGCTCAATGAAACTATTTTCGTCTGACAATGCCAATTCCAAATCGTCAGCAAGAATGGAAAAAACATATTTCTTTAAATTCGGAGCATCCTCCTGAGGCATACTAACCAGTTCGCATTGTAAAAGCAATGGGATTAAATCTTCTCTTAATGCTTTGAACGCATCCCTGTTTTCGTAGAGGAAAGTCACAAACGTGTACCATCCTTTGCCTGTAGGTAGCATATAGTCTGAATTCCTTATTTTACCACCTTCTTCTATCATTCCATTTTTCATCAAAAAATCTTTGATGTCCCAATCCACTTTGCGGAACATATAAGATAGTGCATTGGACATTCTCTTCAATAAAGAACTGTTGTTTCTCAACAACACCGGTTTAATCGATGCCAGAAATGATGCACCTTTTTCTGAGACCAAAATGGCATAAAACAAGTCATCGTAAAAGAAGTCTTCAAGTTTAAGAGAAAGGCTTTCCAATACGAATGTATCAAATTTAGGATATTCCTCATTAATATGCGTCTCAACGAATTGCTTAAAAATGTTTCTTGAGGCAATATTCTTGTCTATATGCTCATAAAAAGATGCAAGGTTTATCTCGTTTGACTCCAATCTATGAAAACAATCATCAACATAACAGCACAGGCCCCAGTCTGTCAAAATATCATGTCCTGGTCGTAACATAGCGGAATCGCGATTCCCTGTTAACACATCGTCTTTCATGAGAGAAATAGCAGCTTCCGTCATTTCACACCTCACCAAATTCATGCCTGCATTAGATGTCTTTCTTGCAACATCTATCAGTGTGTTGACTCTTTGAGTTGCAAGGTATGGAGCGTATTTTTTACCTGTTACAATCTCCCGACAAAGCATGTCTTTGAATTCATTGCCAGAAAAACTATCGATATTCTTTGTTGCCACGATGGAACAAGCCAAATTCATATAGAACGGATTTCTTAGAATATCGCGTGTTTTATCCGATTCAAGAAAAGGCTTGACAGAAGATATTGATTTCTCAATCATTTTTATTTCATTGTCATCAAGCAAACCTATTTCAATCACGCTTTTTTCTGGAACAATAATTCCATTTCCGTGCAAAGCAACCCTAAATAGATTGAGGGAGTTCTTCCTTATGGTGAAAACCACTTTCAAACTTGGGGTCTCTTTCAAAAGGTTATCGACAAAGACAATGGCAATGTCAGTGTTCCCGTTCAGCATACGCTCTGCGCTCTCAACAAGCAATACTTTGTCACCTTCACCCCAGATAGGTGATTTGTAAATATCTTGAAGTCTGTCGTTGATTTGCCAATTGCTCAAAATAAGATCTTCCCGTTTTTCGTCAAGGTCATCACCCACAACAGCTACTGATTTGAATTTGGGATTTGTAAGAACCTCCTTTGCTATTGCTGATTTTCCAATTCCAGCCTCACCAGTGATGATAACAATCCTGCTATCAGCTAATGCATTCTCAACTTTTGCTTTAAACGCAGTGCGAGGCAGTTGCACATGATTAAGCTGACTTGCATCATCATGGCAAATTATGGCGTTTTTTATCCGAGACAAGACAAAGTTTGAATTTCTGATAAGATGATTGTATTGGTCAATAATCTGTTGCCGAAGTTCAATGGCTACCAGCGGTAATTCTTTCCAACCCTCTCCTTTGAGAATCTCATTTATTCTCTGCATCTTCCAGCCAATAAATAAATTTCGTGTATCCTCCACTCTATAGACAATACCAATGAGATACTTTTCGCCGTTAGAGTCCACAAAAACGCCCGAACCAGAAAAGCCGCACTCTATATCGTCCAACTTCATTCCGTCATTTCTGGTGTTTCCCAACTCAACATAGAGTCCATCACCCACCTCGGTTTCTTTTGCAACCTTGCAACCATCTTCTATCCTTAATTTGTTATCGCTTGCATTTGAAGGGTATCCGTCAATTTCACAAGAATAACCTGACCCTTCAAACGTTGCGCATTTTACACTACCCGTTATTGTCAAGGCCAAATCTTCGGGTAGTTTCATCACGCAAACATCATCACCTTTTTTACTTGATGAAAGAACACGCTTAAGATTACTGACTTCTTGTTCCTTGCCATCTGAGTCAATAATTGTAACTGGAGCCTGTTCCGTTTGGCCTTCACACACATGAGCGGCTGTAAGCAGGTAATATTCATTGTCTTGCTTAACTAAAACAGCACTTCCCGTATCGCTTGCTATCAGTTTTACCGATGATTCAAAATCTTTATTCATATTACTTAAACAAAAACTTGGCACCATAACAAACACTCAGATTGACATCATCCTCGTCTGTAAAAATCTCTTGAAGTTTCTGATTCTTTGCAGTGAAATGTAGTTTACATCCTGTCGGATTAGCGCCAATAAGTCGTGCAATTGTTTCTTTATCAGGCAGTTTATATTTGTTTTCACCATTACCCGTGATAACATATTGATTGCACACCAAGCTTTTAAGAAATGAGAAGCAACTATTCCTACTGCTACCATGATGAGGTACATGAACTAAATCAAGTGTTATTTTTCCATCCTTCAACAACTTCGTATCATTTAAACCACTCAACATAATTGAAGAACAAGAATCAGCTGAGAAAAGAATCTTGTATTGTTTGTAATAGAAAACAAAAGCAATACTGCTATTATTCTTCACTTCCTTGTCTTCATCATATCTATTCAGATTGAAATCCGTAAATTTTATATCATAATCCCATTTACCCCCACTAACAAGGCCGTCTGATGTTTTCACATTATTATTAAACTCTTTGTTGTTCCACCATTTGATAAAGCGCTTATATGAATCAACATCAGGTGCAACGACCGTAATCCCTGCATTTGCTATGGCCTTTGCGACACCTACAATAATGCCCTCTTTGACATTGATTTCCTTTTCATGAAGAACATCGCGCAGTTTTTTTCCACTGGCATATCCTATTGTCCCTTTTCTCTGAACAACAAAATCACCTTCTCCCCCATAGTTCATCCAAACTTCTTTCAATTTTTCGTGATGCTTTTCAAAGAAATCATAGTCATTGATGAAATTATATACCCCACCAATGTGATCGTTGTCAATATGAGAGATAACCCACAAATCTACCGATTCTCCCTTATTAAAAATCCCCTCCAAATACACCTTCAATTTGTCAGTATAACAAAATTTTAGGGAATTAATTTCTCCACCATCCACTATTATATTATGCCCACTTCCATCATCATCCACAAAATGAATGACAATGGCATCATAATATTGCATAGGAATATATTCGACTGACAACATACGAACAAAAAAAACAACTTATTAAGATACCCATCTCCACATTAGCCAAAACAAATACCTACAAACCCAACCCACTTTCAATCCCTTCCTAATTGTCAACTATCAGTATCCCCTCCTCTTCATGCTCCACAAACGGGCCTTCCTTGCACTCGAAGATGACGGAACCCGGCTCCAGGGCTTCCACGGTGTGCCAGACATTCTTTCCTACGTTCACACCGTAGCGGCCTTCCGATGGGTTGAGGACCATGTCGTCGATAATGGTGCCGTCGTCGTTGTAGGTGATGACACGTATCCTGCCACGCAACACAACAAATGACTCCTCTTTCTCCGGATGGCGATGAATGGGGATGTTGGCACCCGGTTCCACGGCATTCAGAAAACGGTGGCACTTCTCATCC
>JAGCDJ010000006.1 GCA_017651185.1 Bacteroidales bacterium
ACAAGGAGTTTTGCATCTGCTTCGCTGATAATGTCGGGACAAAAGAGTATTTTCTTGAATTTTATGTTTGCGCTTACGGCAAGTTCGGTTTCCTTTTTGCCTTCAATCAGCACGACATTGTCTGCCTTGCGTTCCTTGGATTTCGACTGATATGCTATTATTTTCTTTATCAGCGGGTTCTTTATGCTGGTTATTGTTGTCATTGTCGTAAAATTGCGGGTGTAAAAAGTTTCGATGAATTAAGAAAGGTTTGTGCTACTCTTAATCTACGCATTGGACGGCTATCTTTAGTCACCGAAGAATGGGAGCGAAACTTGGCACAAAGTTAGAAAAATTAATTGATAATGAAATAAAAAATGATTGATGCTACATAACCCACAAAAACGAATTATTTTTGCCGAAAACATTTTTATGGCACACACATCGGAATATCAGTTGGTTGATGTAGGACTTTGGCGCGACTACGAACTTATCGACAGCGGTGATTTTGAGAAACTTGAACGCTTCGGCAAATATATCATACGTCGTCCTGAACCGCAGGCGGTATGGCGCAAGGCGTTGTCGGAGAAGGAGTGGGGCAGTGCCGATGCTCGTTTTGTTCTGGATGTGCAGAATGCCAATGGCGAAAAAGGTCGCTGGACTAGGCGCAACTCTATGCCCGACGAATGGACAATCGGCTACAAGCATGGCGATATGAATATATCTTTTGTGATGAAATTTAACACATTCAAGCATATAGGCGTTTTCCCCGAGCAGGCGGACAACTGGAATTTCATTTACGACAATGTAAGACGTATTTCGTCGCCCGAATGCAATGTGCTTAATTTGTTCGCCTATACTGGTGGAGCAAGTCTCGCAGCAAGGTCGGCAGGAGCAAAAGTATATCATGTCGATTCAGTCAGACAGGTGGTGAATTGGGCGGCAGAAAACCAAACGGCAAGCGGACTTGCTGATATTCATTGGGTTGTAGAAGATGCAATGAAGTTTGTGAAGCGGGAAATTCGCCGAGGAAACAAGTATAGCGGCATAATAATGGACCCGCCTGCCTTCGGTCGTGGACCTGCTGGTGAAAAGTGGATTCTCGAGGATTCAATTGATGAGATTGTAAGTTTGGCTTCGCAGTTGCTCAAGGAAAAGGATGCATTTTTCGTACTCAATATGTATTCGATGGGATTGTCGGCTTTGATTTCTGACAATATTGTGCGTTCGCATTTTGGCAATGTTGGTACGCAATGCGGCGAGATGTTCTTCACCGACAAGGCAGGGCGTAGGCTTCCTTTGGGAACTTTCGTAAGATTTTCAAGGTAAAAGCAACAAAAAAAAGGCGAAAATCACTTCGCCTTTTGGGGTGGAAGAAGGGATTCGAACCCTCGACCCTCGGAACCACAATCCGGTACTCTAACCAGCTGAGCTACATCCACCATTTTGAGACCGCAAAGATACGCTTTTTTTTGATTGGAAAATATTTTTATTCGATTTTTTCAAAAATATTTTGACAGAATCGTAAGTGTTTGATATTTAGCAGTCTATTTCTTTGTTGTTGTTTTCTTTGTCGTCTTTTTTTCTGTTGTTTTTGTTTCTGCACTAGCAGATTTCTTCGCAGTCTTTTCCTTTTTCGGTTCAGAAGCTTTTGTTTTCGGCTCCTTTTTTTCTTTTTTTACTGATTCTTTCTTGGGCGATTCCTTTTTTTCTTTAGTCGCTTTTTCCTTAGATTTAGTCGCAGTAGTTTTTGCAGATTTTTTGGCAGCTTCAGGTTTTGCTTTTTCCGACTTTTGCTTTTTTCCCTTGACTTCTATTTCTTCTTCCTCATCATCGTCGTCATCAATGTCATCATCAAGGTCTTCCTCGTTGTAGTCTTCCTCCTCGTCCTCGTCATCGTCGTCTTCGTCGTCTTCGCCATCATCCTCTATGCCAGGACCGAAAGTCTTGTCTTCACCGTATTTCTCATCGAAATCGTCATCGTCGGAAGTTTCTTCTTCGAGACCTTCGATTTTCTCGGCATTCAGTTCGTTTGCCTTGATGTCTTCTTCTTCGTCATCGTCATAATCTTCCGCATCAGAGTAAACAATCTTAACTTCTTCGTTATTCATTCTCACGAGGTATATCTTGTCCTCGGTTTCGAATGGCAGTGCGCTTACGAGAGCACCGTCCTTGTTGGGATATTGTACGAGTTTGTCGGCGTATCCGTGAGGATATGCGGCCTTAATAAGATCTTTAACTTCCTTGTCAAGTTTGTCGTAGTCCTTGATAACCCTCGGTTTGTTTGTCGTTGCCATTGTTTTTCAGTTAAGTTTTGTCTGTTTATTTTCGGTGGTAAAAGTGAAAAAAAAAATCCAACTACAATAAAAAAAATGAAAAATTTTATTCGAATGCTAATCTGCTGATTAGTAATTTGTTATGTGGTATACAAGACGCGTATTGATAGTGTTTGCTATTATTTTTTTAGTTTCTTTATCCGTATATACGGCGAAAAAAGGAGAAAACATATTAATTTTACATCATGATTAATGTAAATTTTATGCAAAATGAAATCGGGTAGCAAGGTCAAAAGCGAAATTTTACTCCAGAGTTCGGAAAGTTGGAATAACCTGCCAATGCCCTCGTATCTTGAAGGCACTCCGCAATGTACAATCCTAAAGATAACTGTACCACCGCATACGCGTCTGGATGTGCATCAGCATCCAATGATGAATGCAGGAGTTATTATAAGTGGTGAGCTCCATGTGGTCGATTGCGATGGAAATGAAATCACTCTGCATCATGGTGACCCTATTCTGGAATGTGTTGGCAAAATGCATTACGGTGAAAATTTAACCGACAGTGATACCGTGCTGTACATGTTTTATGCAGGCGTAGTTGGTGTGCCGTTGAGCGAGAGTTGATGTTTTTAAAAAATCATTGTTCGTTTACATAAAATCCTTATCTTTGTCCGTGTAAATAAAGCATATATAATATGAGACGGACTCTATTTTTAATGGTTGCAATCTTTTCCTTGGTGGGATTGGTAGCAATAAGCGGTTGCAAGAAAAAGGAAACTTATACAGTATCCTTCAATGCGAATGGCGGTAACGGCAGTATGTCAGAACAAATTTTCACGGAAGGCGAATCGCAAGCACTAGCGCTTAATTCGTTCACGCGCGAAAACTATGCTTTTGTCAATTGGAGTGTCATGAAGGATGGCAGCGGCACAACATATAGTGATGGGCAAACCATAACCGTTACCTTCAATATGACCTTGTACGCGCAGTGGAAATGCACTAATCCTACCCCAAGTCCGGCACCAGTCGATTCCGTAACGATAACTTTCGATGCTAATGGCGGAACAGGGGAAATGTTGCCGCTGACTTTTGTGCCGGGTGAAACGCAGTTTCTTACTGTAAATGCATTCACAAAGGAAAACAATTGGTATACAGGTTGGAATACGGCAACTGACGGAAGTGGCGAGGCATACGCCGATTTTCAGGAAATTACCATTACGGAAAATTTAACCTTGTATGCTCAGTGGAGCTTGGGCGTCACTGCAAGTGCAAATGGTCACGATTATGTTGACCTTGGACTTCCGAGCGGCACGAAATGGGCAACCTGCAATGTCGGAGCAGATTCACCAGTTGCATACGGCGACTATTTTGCATGGGGTGAAATAACACCTAAGGAAACTTATGACTGGAGTAATTATCTATGGTGCAATGGCGAAGAATCTACTATAACAAAGTATTCGGATAATCCAAACGAAGGTTACAACGGCTTTACTGACAATCTTAGGACTTTGCTGCCGGAAGACGATGCCGCCACCACCAACTGGGACGCAAACTGGAGAACACCGACTTACAACGAAATGTCAGAACTGAGAACCAAAAGCACAGTAACTTGGACTCCCCAGAATGGTGTAAATGGATGTCTGTTTATTGGTCCTAACGGGAACTCAATTTTCTTTCCGTCTGCTGGTAATCGATACAATGACATATCAGGTGGCGCCGAAACTTACGGCAGCTACTGGTGCAGTAATATTACTACTGGTTTTCCTACTGGTGCAAAGTTGCTATTCTTCGATTCGAATTGTTGCTTACTGGACAATGGCAACCGTTTCTGCGGACAACCGGTCAGAGCAATATTGGTGGAATAGGTGGCGAGGCCGTTTCTGAGTTGAATTTGTTTGATAAACTCACGGCAAACGACAATAATCGAACGTTTTTTCTAAAAAACATTTGCTAATTTAAACAAAATACTTATTTTTGTCCGTGTAAATTTAATAGGTGTATAATATGAAAAGGATATTATTCTTTGCAATCATCTCCATAGTGGGAATGTTGGCGATTAGTGGGTGCGACAAACAGAAAACATACGATATCGTTTTTGATACAAATGGTGGTACTGGCGAAATGCAATCACAGACACTTACCGAAGGAGAATCTCAGCCCCTTGACGACAATTCATTTGTCAATGAGGGACATTCATTTGGCGGATGGAATACATTGCCTGATGGTAGTGGTGTATCTTATAGTGATGGTCAGGACATAACTCTGACTTCCGATATTACGCTATATGCGCAATGGACAAGCAATGATACGGAATCCGCACCAGATTCACAACAAACAACTGGCAGTTTGAATGGATATGAATGGGTTGACCTTGGACTGCCCAGTGGTACACGTTGGGCTTCTCGCAACATAGGAGCCAAAGACCCAGAAAGCTATGGTGACTATTATGCCTGGGGAGAAGTCACCACCAAAGAAATATACTACTGGCACACCTATCAACACAGCCGTGGAGATGCATATTGTTCCATCACCAAATACTGCCCACTTGGTATTAATGGCTTTGGATACGAATATGGTTACGCATGCTATACTGATAATTTGACTGTCCTCGAAGACTGCGACGATGCCGCTGTTGCCAATTGGGGAGAAGGCTGGCGTATGCCGACCAAAGAAGAAATGGAGGAGTTGTTAAATAATTGCACCAATGTTTGGACTTCCATAAACGGTGTGAACGGAAGAAAATTTACTGGTCCTAACGGCAACTCCATATTCATGCCTGCCGCCGGTCACTATTACGATACTATGCTTTTAGATGACAATACCGATGGCTTTTATTGGTCAAGTTCTGTTTACTCTGACAATGCAAACTATTCGTGGATAATCAAATTTGATTCTAGCAATTGCTTGGTGAACCATCAACATTACCGCTACAGTGGACATCCAGTGCGTCCGGTCTTGGCACAATAATTAATTTATGGCTTTTAGCAGGCGGCTACGGTCGGCTGCTTTTTTTGTAATTATTTATTTATCGTTATCCTTATTAAGCAAATTGTCAACTTCTTCTATGAAGCGTTGTGCTTTTGGATAAAGTTCATCTATCTCTTCGCGAGTTGAATATACAAATTCTTCATAGTCTCCTCGTTGCCTGCAATCATACAAGTTTGAGAATGTCCTTCCACTCTCTTTTGTAATAAGTCCTTTTGAAACAAAATGTAATCCAAGCAAAGTTTTGACTACTGCGTGGGTGCTTGTCGAAATATGGTATTTGGTCAATAATGCAACCGCTGCCTAGTAGCAGGCATAATAAAGACGATTTGTTGCTGTATTGTAGAACCCTTTTTCGTAGAGGAAAGGAATTTCCGCCAAAGTTTCGTGTGCACGTTCCTGCCTGTATTTCGACAGAGCATCGTAGTTTTCGTTCGTCAATTCGTTTTTCATAGCGTTATTCCTTCGTTTCTAACATTGTATTGGAAAGGAGTAATAAAAGGTCGGTTTTCCCATTCCTTGCGAAGCATAACTATAATGCTGATAATGACACCAGTGTCAAGTTCTATGTCGTAAAATGGAGCAATGATACTATCTTTTTCGCTATATGTGAGTTTGTCTGCATCAACAAGCATCAAAAGGTCAATGTCGGAATCGGGTCTTGCATCGCCACGCGCTTCGGAACCGTAAAGTATTGTCTGCACTTTCGGTTTAATCTTGCTTGCTTCGCTTCTAATTCTTTCAACAATGCCTTGTCGTCTCATTTTAGACAAAATCTTATACTGCAAATATATAAGTTTTTTTTGAGATGCAATAATAATTCGAAATAAATCATTGTCCATTGTCCAATTAAATCGTAAATCGTCATTCGTAAATCGTAAATAAATTGTATTTTTGCACCACTTAAAAATTGTACAATGACAAAGAAGTTTTCCGAGTATAAGCAACTCGATTTGTTTGAGATTAACAACGAAATGAAGGACCTCTGGGCAAAGGAGGATACCTTTCACAAAAGTATAGAAACCCGCGAAGGCTGCAAGCCTTTCATCTTCTTCGAAGGTCCACCATCGGCAAACGGAATGCCTGGTATCCATCACGTTATGGCACGTACAATCAAGGATGTTGTCTGCCGCTACAAGACTTTGACAGGTCACAAGGTTGACCGCAAGGCCGGTTGGGATACCCACGGTCTGCCAGTGGAACTCGGCGTGGAAAAGACCCTCGGCATTACAAAGGAAGATATCGGCAAGAAGATTTCCGTTAGCGACTACAACGACACCTGCCGTCGCGAAGTAATGAAATACACCAGCCACTGGACCGACCTTACCGAGCGCGTCGGCTACTGGGTTGACCTCGAAAATCCGTACATTACCTACGATAACCGCTACATCGAGACTTTGTGGTGGCTTTTGAAACAGCTCTACAACAAGGACCTGCTTTACAAGGGCTACACCATTCAGCCGTATTCGCCTGCTGCAGGTACTGGCCTTAGTACCCACGAACTTAACCAGCCGGGTTGCTACCGCGATGTAAAGGACACAACCGTAACCGCTCAGTTTGCAATCGTTGACCCAAAGTCCGAAATGACTGGCTGGGGAAAGCCTTATTTCATTGCTTGGACAACCACACCGTGGACTTTGCCATCAAACACAGCACTTTGCGTTGGCCGCAAGATTGCATACGTTGCTGTTCGCACATATAATATGTACACTGGCGAGCCTGTTACAGTCGTAATGGCAAAGGAAAGGGTAGGTGCTTACCTGAATCCGCAAGGCGCAGAACTTCCGCTCGAGGAATACAAGCACGGCGACAAGGTAATTCCTTACAGAATCGTTGCAGAATATACTGGCGATGACCTTCTCGATATGCGCTACGAGCAGATTTTCCCGTGGGTTAAGCCTGCCGATGGTGCTTTCCGCGTAATTCCTGGCGACTATGTTACCACCGAGGACGGTACCGGTATCGTACATATTGCTCCGACTTTTGGTGCCGACGATAACAAGGTTGCAAAGGCTGCTGGAATTCCTCCTCTGGTAATGATTATCAACAGCAAGGGCGATTTCCGTCCGATGGTTGACCGTACAGGAAAGTTCTTCCTTATGAGCGACCTCGACCCCGAATTCGTCAAGAACAACATAAACAAGGATTTGTATTCCAAGTACGAGGGGTGCTTCGTTAAGAACGCATACGATCCCAAGTACAATCAGGATGGAAAATATGATGCCGAAGCCGCAGCAAAGGACGAGGATTTGAACATTCGTCTCTGCATCGAATTGAAGCAGGACGGCAAGGCTTTCAAGATCGAAAAACACACTCACAACTATCCGCACTGCTGGCGTACCGACAAGCCGGTTCTTTACTATCCGCTTGATTCATGGTTCATTAAGTCAACCGCTATGCGCGATCGTATGATTGAACTCAACAAGACAATCAACTGGAAACCGCAGAGCACTGGCGAAGGCCGTTTCGGAAAATGGCTCGAAAACCTTGTTGACTGGAACTTGAGCCGTTCGCGTTACTGGGGCACTCCGCTGCCAATTTGGAGCACCGAAGATGCAAGCGAACGCAAGTGCATTGGTTCTGTTGAGGAACTCTACGCCGAAATGGACAAGTCCATCGCAAAGGGATACATGAAGGATTATCCGTGGAAGGGCTTCGAGGTTGGCAAATATACCAAGGAAAATTACGAAAAACTCGACTTGCATCGTCCTTACGTTGATGAGATTGTGCTTGTTGCATCGGACGGACGCAAGATGTTCCGCGAACCGGACCTTATTGACGTTTGGTTCGATTCGGGAGCAATGCCTTACGCACAATGGCATTATCCGTTTGAGAACAAGGACAACTTCGACAAGTTGTTCCCTGCTGACTTCATCGCTGAAGGTGTTGACCAGACTCGTGGCTGGTTCTTCACATTGCACGCAATTGCTACAATGATTTTCGACAGCGTAGCATATAAGAATATCATTTCCAACGGCTTGGTTCTCGACAAGAATGGCAATAAGATGTCGAAGCGACTTGGCAATGCCGTTAATCCTTTCGAAACCATCGACAAGTATGGTGCCGACCCGGTTCGCTGGTACATGATTACCAACGCACAGGCTTGGGATAACCTCAAGTTCGACATTGCAGGAGTTGACGAGGTGAAGCGTAAATTCTTCGGAACATTGTACAATACCTATAATTTCTTTGCAATGTACGCCAACACCGACAACTTCACCTATGCAGAGCCTGATGTTCCGTTTGAAAAGCGTCCCGAACTCGACCGCTGGATTCTCAGTTTGCTCAATTCGTTGGTTAAGGAGGTTGGCGAATCTTACGAATCGTACGAAAATACCAAGGCAGGCCGTCTGATTCAGACTTTCGTGATGGACCACTTGAGCAACTGGTATGTACGTCTCGGTAGAAAGCGCTACTGGGGTGGAGAATACGACGAGGACAAGATTTCGGCTTACCAGACACTTTATACCTGCTTGGTAACCATTGCAAAGATTGCTTCGCCGATAGCACCGTTCTATATGGACAAGATGTATCGCGACCTTAACTCGATAACTGGCAAGGAAAACTACCAGTCGGTTCATCTTGCTTATTTCCCGAAGGTTGACGAGTCGGTAATCGACAAGAACCTTGAGGAACGCATGGAGATGGCTCAGACTATTTCGTCAATGATTCTCGGTTTGCGTCGTAAGGTAAGTATTAAGGTTCGCCAGCCATTGCAGAAGATTATGGTTCCGTCTGTTTCGGATGGTTTTGCAGATCAAATGGCTAAGGTCGAGCAGATTATCAAGACCGAAACCAACATCAAGGAAATCCAGATTTTGGACGATTCATCCGATTTCTTGGTAAAGAAAATCAAGGCGAACTTCAAGGTTTTGGGACCGCGTTACGGCAAGATTATGAAGCAGGTTGCAAATGCAATTTCGCAGATGTCGCAGAAGGACATTGCTTCGCTCGAACGTAACGACAATTTTGTTCTGAATGTTGAAGGACAGGAAGTTGCAATAACTACTGCCGATGTTGAAATCAACTCTGAGGACATTCCGGGATGGCTCGTTGCAAACGAAGGCAAATACACTGTTGCTCTCGACATCAATGTTACGCCCGAACTCGTTGAGGAAGGTATTGCCCGCGAATTTGTCAACCGTATCCAGAACATCCGCAAGGACAGCAACTTCGACATTACCGACCGTATCCGCGTTAAGATTCAGTCTGCAGCCGAACTCGACACAGCAATTGACCACTATCGCAACTACATTTGCGGTCAGACGCTTGCAAACTCAATAGAGATTGTTGACAAGGTTGACGGTGGAACCGAAATCGAGGTTAACGAGGTGAATGTTAATATTTCGGTTGTAAGGGAATAATAGAAGGTTTTAAAATATAATGTGGTTGTTATATTGTAGGGGCGGGTTTGAAACCTGCCCCTACAAATATACAACCATCCCTGTAGTTTTGGATTTATAATCCGAAACGGTTGAAAATTAGCATTTGTAATGCGTAAATGATGGATGAAAATATGTTGCAATTCCTCATTCAGATCCTGAAACAAGTTCAGGATGACGGAATGGCAATCACAATATTGGAAAAACTAGTCTTCGATTTTCCAAGCAAAATATTTCCACACCAAATCCTCAATATTTATTTCATCTTGTCGCAGACGAAGAATATCAAGGTCATCGATTTTCTCGCTTAACATTTCCGTATTGTCAAAAAGTGTGGAAATGTAGTTATTCCCATTTCTGTTTTCTATGGCTACATCGCTGAAATGCTGCATAAAATCGCTCTGGTTTGTGTAAATGAAGTTGTACGACACGTTTCTTACCTGTCCTTTGGTTGGGAATAATACTCCTTTCTGAACAAGGTCGTCGATGTCGCGGGCAGCGGTGTCGGGTGATACTTTGGCATTTCCGCTCCAGTTCTTGACCGTAAGTTTCTGTTGCCCGTCAAGGAAAATCCTAAGCATATCCTTTTGCCTTTTGCTCATTGGGACTTCCGAATGCGTATGCCAGAAGACTGTTTTGCAAAGTATGTCGCTCAATACCGAATCGGCAGACTTTACAGCATCGATAATGCATTGAAGATACCATATTATCCATTCGGTAATGTCGTGGTCGTTGCGAGAAACACGTTCCAGCACCTTGTAGTATTTTTTCTTGTCGGCGCAAATTTGCCGTGATACGCTGAAATATCGGAATTTGCTCTTGTCAATCTGCGAAAGCACCATATCCGACAATGCGCGTGCGATTCGTCCGTTGCCGTCGTCGAAAGGATGTATGCAAACGAACCAGAAATGCGCAATTGCCGACTTTACCAGCGAAGGCTTTACATCCGGGTTGTTGAACCAGTCGATGAATTTCTGCATCTCAAGCGGTACCGATTCAGCGGCGGGTGCAACATAATGTACTCGTTCACGACCAAATGCTCCCGATATTACTTTCATGCCTTCGGTTCTGTATTTTCCGACATTTATTTGAGCATAGCCGCTGCGTCCGTTGGGAAATAGGGTGAAGTGCCAACCGAAAAGCCTTTCGTCGGAAAGTGGGGTGTCGTAGTGATATATTGCATCGAGCATCATTTCTACAATTCCTTCGATGTAATGAGTCGAGTCCTTTTCGTTTGGAATGCTTATGCCAAGTTTCCTTGCAATTGACGACCTTACTTCGTCAACGTTCAAATCAACGCCTTCTATCTCAGATGAATATATGATGTCATTGGTTATGTTTTCCAAAGTGGCTTGCATCTGGGTATCGAACCCGATTTCCTTTAGCCTGCCCGATAAAAAGCCGATTGCCCGGTCCGCTTCGGACAGCATATCGATGACTAAGTCGGCATTCCATGTAAAGTCAGTCCAGTTATCGTATTCGTGAATATACATACCTCTTTCTCATTTTAACCGCCACAAAAATAATGCTTTTGCGGTTAATAACAAAATTTTATCCGCAATTTTTGCGGTTAAGTAATTAGAAATGTCCGCATGTTTTGCGGTTTGTTGACCGCAGTGGATTTTATAACGAATGTAATACTTTTATTTTTATTTCTTTACCACGCTCGTAATCTTTCCATCGTACAGCAATGTTTCCATAATGTCGCCATCGTTGGCTTCGAGGTCGTTGTTTACGACCTTGCCGTTGATGCGTGTGATGGAATAGCCGCGCTTTAGGATTGTCCGCGGGTCGTTGAGAGTAAGACGATGCTCGAGGAAACTGAGTTTTTCGTTTGCCTTTTCAATGCGATGCTTTATGGTACGAACCATAAGTTCCTTTATGCCATTTATATGGTTTTCCTGTTCGGAAATGAAGTGCTTGGGAGAGGTTTCAATTTTCTTGGCAATCATGTTAAGATTCATTTCCTCTTCTTTCATCCGCACATTCAACGAGTTGCGAATTTCCGACATTATCCTGTCGCAACGTTCGGTGTCCTTCGAAAGGCGAGTGCGCACCTTCATTATGCTCATGGTCATGTTGTTGAGGTACATTTCGCTGCTCATCAGGAAATCGCGTGCAAGTCCAAAAATCTCGGATGAAGTGGAATCTATCTGTTCTTCGAACTTTGAGTTGTAGTCAATTATGAAGTTGGCTACTGCGGTTGGCGTTTTCATGCGCGTGTGAGCAACCATATCGACAATGGATTCATCGCGTTCGTGTCCGATTCCCGAAATCACAGGAAGTGGGAACTGAGTAACCATGTAGGCGATGTTGTAGTTGTCGAACCACGAGAGGTCGTTTTTTGAACCGCCACCACGGATTATTGCAACTGCATCATAATTTTCGTATTCATCGCCAATGCGATTTAGGGCATCCAAAACCGATTGCTCGGTCAATTCGCCCTGCATTGCTGCCTCGTACAGCGTTACATTTATATGGTAGCCGTACATGTTGGTTTCCAAATGATTTACGAAGTCACCATAGCCAGCAGCCGTGCTCGATGAGATTACGGCAATGTTCTGAATAACAGAAGGAAACTCCTGCTTTTTGTTCATGTCGAAGACACCTTCGTTTATCAGCCTGTCGATGATTTCCTTCTTGGCGCGCTCAACATCGCCGATGGTGTAGGTGGGGTTTATGCCCAACACATTTAGCGACATGCCATAAACTTCGTGGTAGGTTATTGCAACCTGAAGCATTACGTTCATTCCTTCGGCGAGTTCCCTGTCGGTTTCGCTTTCAAAGTATGCTGATATGAAACTGAATTTGTTTGCCCAGATAGTTGCACGAGCCTGAGCGACAATGCTATTCGATGTCTTTGATTTCTGCACAAGTTCCATGTAGCAGTGTCCGCTGCGGTGGCGTGTTAGCGTGTTTATTTCGGCAACAATCCAAACCGCAAATGGAAAACTTTCCGACAGGTTTTCCTTTATTTCCTGCTGGAGTTCCGCTAGCGTGTATGTGCGTGGTTCTTCGCTCATTGCTTAATTATGGTTTGCGATGCAACAACCTTATTGTCAGCACTTATACTTATAACGTATTCGCCTTTTGAGTAGCGGCTTAAGTCGTATTTTAGTTCCTCGCTAACATTTTTGCGGTAGTCGAGCAAACGACCATCGATTGAGAAGATGTTAAGTTCGGCATTCTGAATGTTGTCGAGGCAAATTGTAATCTCGTTTGATGTCGGGTTAGGGTAGATGCTTATATTGCAGTCGTTTGCAAGAGTTTTTGTTCCAGTTAGAATTTCCGAAGCAAGGTTGAAATCAACATATCCACGACCAGTCAAAATGTTTGGCGTTCCAAGTTGTGGTGTGGGGTCTTCTTCCCATGTCGGAACAGTAGGTCTTGCAGCCGAAAATAGCGTTTCGCGAATTTCGGCGCTGCTTTTTTCGTGGAATTTTTGCCAGAAGCATGCGATAAGTCCAGTAGTAAGCGGTGTGGCAAACGATGTGCCCGAACCAGGTGCTATTGAGTCGTTTATGTAGTCGGCATATGCATCCCAGCCAACGGAAACGATGTCGGGCTTGATGCGATTTTCTTCGACAAATCCGTGGGATGAGAATGGTGCGTAATTTTGGTTAACATCAATAGCGCCAACTGTTACTATGTCGTATGCATCCGATGGCGCGCCTATCCAGATGTGTCCATTTTCATCCATTCCGCTGTTGCCTGCAGCAACTACTATCATCATACCTCTGCTGGCTGCTATTGTGGCTGCAATACTGCTTGGATTTGTATGTCCGTTCATGTCTTCAGCGGAATGGTTGTACCTCTGCGAATCGAAATCGACATATCCGAGCGAAACATTTGCTAAGTCGGCACCCATGCTGTCGGCGTACTCTATTGCCGATACCCAGTTGAATTCCTCTACAATTTCTTCATAATCATTGCTTTCGCTAGTAATGAGCAAGTATTCGGCTTCGGGTGCACAGCCAATGTATTCGCCTGGCAGGTAAGCTGCCATTATCGACAGTACCATTGAGCCATGTTCGTGGTTGGCGTAAACCGTTGATCCGCCGTAGGCAAAGTCGCGGGTAGCAATAATCCTTCCCGAGTTGCGCAGGTATTCAAGGCTTCTCATCTGGTCGGCATTGGTAAAACCGCCATCTGTAACGGCTATCAACATGCCTTCTCCCTTATATCCTTCGGAATGAAGCAGATGTCCGTTGTGAAGAGCAATTTGATTGTATGAATATCCATATTCAGAATCGGTGTATTTGGGCGTGAGAATGTTTGTGCTCGGGCTATTTCCAGTTGCCGTCATTGTCTTGTTGACTTTCTTTGATGTTTCAACGGTATCGGTTTCAAATCTTGCGGTTTCCTTTACATACGGAAGGTTTCGAGTTTGCAAAACAAGGTTGTAGTCATCGGTACGGACTACTGCGCCGTTGAGCCATTTAGTGACGTTGTGAATTTCTAGACCAAGATTTTCAAGTCCCGCAATGTATGTTGGATTTACGGGCAAGTCGAGTGAATCAATGGCGATTCCCTGGGCGTTACGGCGATCCAATGCTCTTTCGCTCAAGTATTCCTGTGGATTGTCAAGCGAGTAGGGGGTGTTGTTCTTGTCGGTAAATTCGATATAATATAGGTTTGGACCTATTTGCGAAAATGCTGTTGCACAAATAGTGCATAATGTTGCAATTAAAAATAATTTTCTCATAATCATTCAATTGTGATTAGTTCCTGACGGTAGATTGTTCCTCGGTGTATTCGGTTTTCGATTGGTACACCATATATTACTTCTTGGGAGTTTATGTCTGTTATTTCCTTGTAAACCAATCCGATACCTCGTGCATATATTTCCACATCGTATTGCTTGCTAATCTGTGTAACACTGCTGTCGCGTGTAATAGAAAGGCAAGAATCCAAATGTATGCTTTCGTTGTTGTAAGTTGCAGACAACGAGGTTATTGTGCAATCCTTGTCATCCAGTTCGTTTTTCAAGTTGCCGTTCCAGTACTTACCTATGACGAGCGGGAATTTAATCTTTATAAACCTTTGGTTTTCTTCGACTTTCTCGGCAGTGTATGTTGTCAATTTGGCTTCCCACACATCGCTTATTTTCCAGTTGCTCGTCGTTTGAGACTTGAAGCGTTCTATGCGGTATGCTGTGTCGCCTTCGTTGTCAATGAAAGGAATGTCGGTGCGTTCGCGCAGATAATAAACAGCGGTGTCGTAGTAGTCGCTCGGCTTGTCGATGTTGATTTCTGTCACCTTGTAAATCAAAGCCTTGTCGGTCTGCAACGGAAAGTACTGCTTGTCGGTGGCAAATTCCACATCGGCAGGAATTTCGTTTTCCTTGTTGCAGGCAACGAAAACGAGCAAGGCGATGATGCAGAGCGATATGGTTGTGAGTTTGTGTGTCATTTGCTAGTAATAATTATAAGGTGCGAAATTAGTAAAAATATCAATCATTTTGTTCATATTTATTCTTCGCAGAATTCTCCTTTTGTTAATTCATTGTATAATGCCAACCCTTTTACTGTAAGCAGATATTTCTGTCGGGGGTGGCGTGGAGATTTCGGGTAGAGTAGGCGGACAAATTTATCCTTGATTGCTGGGTTGAGATAGACATCCATGAAGCTTTCCCTATTCTTTAGTCCTGCTTTATCCATCATTTCCTTTATGGAAAAATTGTCTCTGCCAATAATTGCGATTAACTTTTTGATATGCAAATTATTAGTGTCGAACTTATCTGGTAGCTTGTCGGGTAACTTGTCGGGTGTTTGTTCGCTTTCTGGCATTTTCCATTCTTCGGGTGGATTGATTTGCAAGCCGATTGCCACGTGCCAAGCGTCAGCTCGTTTGCGCTTTGCCAGTTCCCCTTGGCGTATGTACTCGTCAAAATTCAAATATCCGTCGGTCATTGTTTGTTGTTTGTTCTTGTTTATTTTCGTTGGAGTTGGGCATGGACTATTCTTCTTTTGTCCGTTTGCTGTAATTTCTAACAATGTGCAAAGATACAATATTATTTACGATTGCTCGTGCGAACTAAAGGTTTTATTCAATAAAAAAAACAGCAGCCAGACATTGCCGACTGCTGTGTTTTTGTTTCTTATTTTTTCCTTCCATTTTGCAATTTAAGGTTGGTAGACAGGACGAACAGAGCGTCCAGTGCAGCGACTTGCGTAGCTATAAAGGAAGCCGAATTCCGGATCCGAATCGATGGTGATGATACTCGCGACGCCTGGATATCCCGTGCCGAGCGAACTCGACCAGTAGTAGCCGCTGGAACCCACGCCGCTGAGACTACCCTCGTCTTTACCAGCAGCGGGCAGGAATATAGAGTTGCCGTTCGGTCCTGTGATCAAGCGACCGTTTACTCCATTCTGAGTAGTCCAAGTACTAGTACAGTTGCTTATTAATTCATCGAGCTCCTCCTTTGTCGGCATACGCCAAGCGGAACCCCAGTTGGCTGTGGCAGCATCATCAGAGGCTTCCAAGGTCGTAATATTATCAACAAAACCATAATCGCTACTTGTGTTGTATTTTGTTAACGTTGTTAATGTTGTATTGCTTCCAATGCACCAGACGTAGTTTTCCCAAGCATATGAGCTCTTCGGAGTGGTTTCGCCCCAAGCAAATAAGTCGCCGTATTCCTCAGGGGTGGTCGCACCTACATTGCAGGTAGCCCACTTGGTACCGCTAGGCAAGCCGAGGTCAACATATTCGTGGCTGTTCATGTTCAAGCTAACTGTATAATTCAAATGTTCAATTTCTGCCTGTAATGTTTCTATATATCCGATAACATCGGGAACATTGCCGGCAGTCTGCGCATACATAGCATACGGCACCGAAAGCAACTGGCAGACACTGGTAATTCCGTAGTTTGTACCGCCATTAACATCGGTTTCGGTCTTTACAAAGTAAGGTCCGTTTGCCCAGTTGATTGACGAAAAGTCGCCATTGCCTGTGCCATTACCGATTTCAATGGAAACCAGACCATTAGCATTGGTCGTTGCCGAATGGGTTTCGGTATATACAGCCGTGCCTTCGGCACTTCCCTGTAGAATGCTTATGCGCATTGCAACATTCTGGTTAACAACTAAATTATTGTCGCTTCCGCGGACCACCGCCTGATAACTCATTGCCTGCGGTGCTTGTGCAAACGATATTGCACTGATAATTAGGCAGAATACTGCCATAAGGATATTTTTCTTCATTGTTTTATAATTTTTTGTTTAAATTATTATATTAGAACGCAATTCGATACGGCGCAAGGTATTGCGCCGCTACGGATTGTCCATTATTCATTGTCAATTATCAATTGTCCATTGTTAATTGTCCATTGTTAATTGTCCATTGTCCCTTGTCAATTCTTTACAATCTTGAACGTTTTCACCTCGTTTTTTCCTTTTGTTACACGGACAAAATAGGTTGCCGACGGCAATGCTTTCATGTCGATGTTTGTTTCAGACGAAGCTATACGCTTCTGCAAGATCTCCTTGCCAGAAATGTCGAACATTGCCATTTCCATTGTCCCTAAATCATCGCCTTCGACACTGAGCGTCAGGAAATCGCTGGTAGGATTAGGGAAAACCGAAATAGAAATTGACATTGCACGCGGCAGTTCGATAACATCATAAATCTCGTAGGGTTGCTGTACGCCCTCGATAATTTGTCCGCCAGTACCTGCATTTGTAGAACAGAACACCTGTCCGATTGAATAGCTCACGCTTCCGGAACTACCGCCCGCATCACCGCCCGAAGCCGTCACTGCGCTCTGGGCAAACATGCCGATACCTATCATCAGCACGCAGAAAAGAATAAGTATCTTTCTCATCTCTAAATATTTTTTTTTGCCGCAGCCCACAATCGGCAGTTTTCAATAGACACAAATAAAAAAAGTGGGCTTCGTTTGACTCTTATCTGCTCTAAGGTTTCTGGAGTACCTATGCCGTAAATAAGAAAAGCCCACGGATAGACCGCGAGCATTTCTACTTTATTCTTACGGCAATAAATTTTCCAGAATTTAAGAGCAAGAACAAAAGCAAAAACGCTTTTTTTATTTTAATTTCAACAAATTACAAATTCGTTATGTCTGTTTCGTAGTTAAAAATTTTGGTTAGACAATATGTTAAAATTCACAGGACAAATATAATGATAATTTGAGAATGTAAAATTGTTTTAAATAAAAATGGAAATTAGGGGAAACTTTTGGAAAATTCCCCCTAATTTGTAGTAATCTTTGCGACAGTGTCGCAAGAATTCTATTGTCTATGATTCTACTATCTTAATACAACGCCTTTCCTGTCATTTCCTTTGGCTGCTCTATGCCCATGAGTTTCAGAATGGTGGGGGCGACATCGGCTAAGATGCCGTTGTTCAGCGATTTGACCTTGTCGGAAATGGCAATGCATGGAACAGGATTGAGCGAGTGGGCTGTGTTGGGCGAACCGTCGGGATTTATGGCGTTGTCGGCGTTGCCGTGGTCGGCGATGATGATAACATCGTAGTCGTTGTTGCGGGCGGCGGCAACCACTTCGCCTATGCACTTGTCAACATCCTCAACTGCTTCCCAGATTGCCTTGTAAACGCCTGTGTGTCCGACCATATCGCCGTTGGCAAAGTTGACGACAATGAGGTTGTGCTCGTTCTTGTTGATTTCGGCAACAAGGTTGTCCTTGACGATGAACGCGCTCATTTCGGGCTGCAGGTCGTATGTTGCAACTTTGGGCGAAGGGATGAGTATTCTCTTTTCTCCTTCAAACTCGGTTTCGCGTCCGCCGTTGAAGAAGAAGGTTACATGTGCGTACTTTTCTGTTTCGGCTATGCGCAGTTGCTTCAGTCCGTTGCGCGAAACAATCTCGCCGAGAGTGTTTTGCGGATATTCCTTACCGTAGATTACGTTTACGCCCTTGAAATTCTCGTCGTAGCAGGTCATTGTGTAGTATTTGAGCGGAATTGTGTGCATTCCTTCTTCTGGAAATTCCTGCTGGGTTAGGGCGGTGGTTATCTGGCGTAGCCTGTCGGTGCGGAAGTTGAAGCAGATAACAACATCGTCGGGCTGTATGGTTGTGTGCGGTTTGCCGTTGCCGTCAACCATTACAATCGGCTTAATGAATTCATCTGTAACGCCTTCGTCGTAGGATTTCTGCATAGCTGCAATTATGTCGGTCGATTTTTCACCAATTCCGCTTACCATAAGGTCGTAACCGAGTTTTATGCGGTTCCAGCGCTTGTCGCGGTCCATTGTGTAGTAACGTCCTACAAGCGATGCCAGTTTTACTGCCGACTTAGTTTCCGACATGTAGTCAACAATGCCTTTTACGAAGCCGATTCCACTCTTCGGGTCGGTGTCGCGGCCGTCGGTGAGGGCGTGGACGAAAGTCTGCTTGCAGCCTTTCATGTCCGACATTTTTATCAATGCTTCGAGGTGCTTGTCCGACGAGTGTACGCCACCATTGGAGACAAGTCCGAGCAGATGAACCTGTTTGCCGTTCTTAATGGCGTAGTCGAAGGCTTCGTTTAGCTTTTCGTTCTTAAAGAACTCGCCGCTTGCAATGGCATTGTTTATGCGACCGTAATCCTGATATACGATTCGTCCAGCACCGATGTTGAGGTGTCCAACCTCAGAATTTCCCATCTGACCATCGGGCAGACCTACATTCTCGCCGCAAGCAAGCAATTGCGAGTTTGGATATTGCTTTAGAAAATTGTGGTAGTTTATTGTTTTTGCCGAGTCGATTACGTCGGCTTTGTCGTGCTTTCCGATTCCCCATCCGTCAAGTATCATGAGGAGGGCCTTCTTGTTTTCGTTCATTTTTCGTTGTTTTTTAGATTTTGCGAAGATAATAAAAATATGCGTTTATCTGCCAGCGAAAATTTTGTCCATTATATTTTCGACTTGTCCAGAGTTTTTTTACGAAAAATGTCTTTAAATGGTATTTGTTTGGAAAATGCTGAATATCTGTGTGTTAGTGGTGAGCTTTGTAATAAATCCAAAGATGAAATTGCTTAATTTTGTAACAAATCCAAACATAAAATCTTGATTTTTTGTAACAGATCCAAAGATACTTTTGAGTCTGATTCTTGATTTTCGTCCTCAAAATTGATCTTGCTTGTTTTATAACTTTGCCATATTGTTAATAATGTTTAAGTCCGTCCTTCGATTTTTTTCCGTAGTTTTGCGCACCTAAAATAGTTTCCGATGACCAAGAAAGATACAGAAACACCGCTGATGAAGCAGTACTACGAAGTGAAACGCAAGCACCCCGATGCAATTCTTTTGTTTAGGGTGGGCGATTTCTACGAAACCTTTGGTGATGACGCGGTTGTGGCGAGTAAAATTCTTGGCATAACGCTTACTCAGCGTGCAGGTGCTCCGCTTGCCGGCGTTCCGTATCATGCAATCGATACATACTTGCCACGACTTGTGCGTGCTGGTCAGCGGGTGGCTATTTGCGAGCAGCTCGAAGATCCCAAGACTGCCAAAACTATTGTGAAGCGTGGCATTACCGAATTGGTAACTCCGGGCATAACAATGGACGATAATGTGCTTGAACAGAAGGAAAATAATTTCCTTGCAAGCATTTACTACGACAAAAAGATTTACGGCATTTCTTTCCTCGATATTTCAACAGGCGAATTTCTTGTATCGCAGGGAACTCGTGAATACATAGATAAGCTAATCCAAAACTTTAAGCCAAAGGAAGTTATATTCGAGAAAAACCAGAAGACGGAGATATTGGAAAATTTCCGCGAGCTTCCTGCAACATACGATCTTCCCGACTGGATGTTTACCGAGGAAAATGCCTTTGAGAAGCTTACTAAGCAGTTCAATGCCAAGTCGCTCAAAGGTTTTGGTGTAGAGCAATTTAAGGTCGGCGTTGTCGCTGCTGGTGCAATAATCGACTACCTTGAATATACCAAGCACGACTGTTGCGAACACATAAAGAACCTTGCTCGTATCGATGAAGACAAATATGTTTGGTTAGACAAGTTTACAATACGCAACCTTGAACTTTTTGACTCGGGATACGAAAACGGAAAAAGTTTGATAAATGTCATCGACAGTACTCAGACGGGAATGGGTGGTAGGTTGCTAAAGCGTTGGTTGTCATTGCCCTTGAAAAATGTGGCGGAGATAAACGAGCGACTGAATGTGGTCGAATACTTGATAAAGAACAATGAAGTTTGTAATAGCATTTCGTCACAATTGTCGATGGTTGGCGATATCGAGCGTTTGGCTTCAAAAGTGGCTGTAATGCGGGTAAATCCGCGCGAAATGCTTCAGCTGAAATATTCACTCGATGCCATTGAACCGATAATCAAGGTTTGCAAGGAGTCGAAAATTCCCGAAATGCAAGTCATCGGTGAGAAAATCTACGATTGCACAGAATTGCGCGATAAAATTGGCAGTTATCTTAATCCAGAATGCCCCAACATGCTCTCGAAGGGCAATGTGATAAAAAGTGGTGCAAATGCTGAACTTGATGAACTGCGTAGCATATCAAATGGTGGACGCAACTATCTTAACGACCTTGAACGCCGTGAAAGTCAGCGGACAGGAATCCCTTCATTGAAAGTAAGTTATAACAATGTTTTCGGCTATTACTTTGAAGTTCGCAATACTCACAAGGACAAGGTTCCGCCAGAGTGGACTCGCAAGCAGACGCTTGTAAGCGCCGAGCGATACATCAACGAGGAACTGAAAGAGTACGAGGAAAAAATTCTTGGTGCCGAAGAAAAGATTTCTGCAATTGAATCGCGACTATTTAATGAACTTATTGCTTTTGCAACAACGCAAATTGGTAAGGTACAGGTAAATGCTGGACTTATTGCTCGTCTTGATTGCTTGCTTTCGTTCGCAAAGGATGCCGTGCAGAACAATTATTGCCGTCCTGAGGTTAACGAGGAAAACATAATCGACATTAAGGAAGGTCGTCATCCTGTGATAGAGAAGCAGTTGAAGTTCGGTGAACCATATATTTCAAACAATGTTTTCCTTGATGACAAGACCCAGCAGATAATGATGATAACCGGACCTAACATGTCTGGTAAGTCGGCGTTGCTACGCCAGACTGCGCTGATATGCATTATGGCGCAAATCGGTAGTTATGTGCCTGCACAGAAAGCAACGCTTGGAATAGTCGACAAGATTTTTACCCGCGTTGGTGCATCCGACAACATTTCGATGGGAGAGTCAACTTTCATGGTAGAAATGACAGAGGCGGCAAGCATAATGAACAACTTGTCTGATCGTAGTTTGATACTCCTCGATGAACTCGGTCGTGGCACAAGCACCTACGATGGTATTTCAATAGCTTGGGCAATAGCAGAATACATTCACGAGCATTCGAAGGCAAAGACCTTGTTTGCAACTCATTACCACGAACTTAACGAAATGGAGAAGGATTTCAAGCGCATAAGGAACTACAATGTTTCTGTGCAGGAGTCTGGCAATAAGGTGATATTCCTACGTAAACTGCAGCCGGGTGGAAGCGAACATAGCTTTGGTATTCATGTTGCAAAGATGGCAGGAATGCCAAAGTCGATTGTATATCGTGCCAACAAGATTCTTGAGCAGTTAGAAGCGGCTGGAAGCGATGTGAATGGCGTCGCAAATGTTGGGAAACCAGTGGATAACATTGCCCAGAACCGAGATGGTTACCAGTTGAGTTTCTTCCAGTTGGACGATCCTGTGCTTTCGCAAATCAAAAAGGAACTTATGAATCTTGACATTGACCGCCTCAGTCCGCTCGAAGCACTCAACAAGTTGAACGAAATAAAGAAACTCGCTGGAGCAAAGTAGGTTGATTCTTGTCTTATGTTGCCTTGATTCAGATGCTGAAACAAGTTTAGCATGACGCAGTAGGGTAGTATGGCTTCTTTTTATTTCCTAAAAACTTCAACTGCCTTGTCGAATATTCCGCTAAGGTAAGCCAGAGTCATCCCGTAGTTTGAAATTGGTATGCCAGCATCAACGGCTGGTTTCAGACGGTTCATCAGTTGTTTGCGTGTTACCATGCACCCACCGCACTGTATTACCATAGCAAAGTCGGTAATAGGTTCAGGAATGCTGTCAAGTCCTGCTACAAATGTGAAATCCAATTGCTTACCAGTGAATTTGCGCAGTCCATTTGGAATTTTTACTCGACCTATATCCTCGCACGATACATGATGGCTGCAACTTTCAAGCATCAGTATCTTGTCGCCGTCCTTAAGCGTTGAAATAGCAGGCGTTCCTTTGAGGTAGTTTGCAAAATCGCCTTTGCTGCGGGCGAGAACAATCGAGAAACTTGTCAGCGGTACATCCTTAGGAATCATGTCCTTAACCTTGTGGAAAACTTGTGAGTCGGTTATTGCAAGGCGTGGTTTTATTCCTCGGCGGAAGAACTCTTCGACTTCGGTGTCCTGGATTACGAATGCCATGCAGTGGTTGTCAAGACAGTCGCGTAGAACCTGCACCTGTGGAAGAATCATTCGTCCTTGTGGTGCTTCGCTGTCAATAGGCGTGATTAGCAGTACAATATCATTCTTTTCTACAATGTCGCCAAGCAGAGAACCGAACGTCCATGTGTTTTCAGGGGCAATTTGCTTTATGGTTTCAAAAACAAGTGAAACCTTGTCGCGGTTTTGTGTGGTGAAGTCGATTACTGGCACATCGAATTCTTTTTCTATGCTTGTTTTCAGACTATTATTCAAAGGAGTTATGTCCGATTTGTTGTGTATTATGAAATAAGGAGTTTTTAGCGCGTTTAGTTTGCCAATGAGTTCGCGTTCCTGTTCACCGAATTCGTTGTTCGAAATCACAATTATTGCCATGTCAATAATGTTAATGGTGTCGAGTGATTTCTGGACTCTTAATTGTCCGGTTTCACCTTCGTCATCAATGCCAGCAGTATCGATGAAAATAACGGGGGCATAGCCCAATATTTCGTACGAGCGTTTTACAGGGTCTGTGGTTGTTCCCTTAAGGTCGGAAACAATTGAAATGTTTTGTCCTGATAGACAGTTTATTAATGAAGATTTTCCGGCGTTGCGTCTTCCGTATATCCCTATGTGCGGTTTGTTGTCTTTTCCTTGTTTCATCATATAAAACTTTGCGAATATATGTTCGCAAATATAATTTTTTTTATTGGTGTATGATATGGTAAAAACTATCTCAAACTTTTGAAGTTTACATTCCGATCTTTTTGTTAATTTTGCGAGATAATTATAATTGAGTTTGAAAATGAAAAGAGTATTGGTAATCATACCCATGCTGCTGTTGTTGGTGCAGTGTGCTTTTGCCCAGATAAGTACTTATCCGTGGACTGAGGATTTCGAGAGCAATAGTTTTGAAACAAATGGATGGACAACTAGCATTATATCAGGAAATGCTGATTGGGGAATAGGAACTGGTGGTACTGGAAATGGCAATCCATTGGAGACGGCGCATGGTGGAAATTATAATGCAATAATTAACAATGGTCGGACTAGTGGTGATACTACTATGTTGCTTTCTCCTGTCTTTGCGCGTCCAAATATGGATGGAACGATAGAAATTTCGTTCTACTATGCAAATCCTAAGTGGAGTAATGATTACGATGTTTTGATTGTAAAATATATTGATGCACAGAAAGATTCTACGCTTTTGATTGTTGAAGATTATAACGATGAGTGGACTTCTGCAACCGTAGAATTGCCGGTGTCGAGTCTTGCCGCAACTTTCCAAATAGGTTTTGTTGGTGTGCCAAGATGGGGTTATGGTTTCCTGCTAGATGATATTAATTTTGATTTCGAAGAGAGTCCTGTTGTTGTGGTTAATCCAATCGATACTTATCCGTGGTGCGAAGATTTTGAGAGTGGAGTATTGGAAACAAATGGTTTTGCTGCAAGTATTTTATCGGGTAGTGTAAATTGGCATTTAGGAACTGGAGCCGTCAGTGGCAGTTCTTTTTTCAGTGCTCATAGTGGTTCGTATAATGCAATAATAAGTAACGAATCACACAATGCTGATACTGCTATGTTGCTAACACCAGTTTTTGAGCGTCCAAATAATATTGATACGCTCGAATTGTCGTTCTATTTTGCCAATCTTAGTTGGGGCAATGATTTTGACCGCTTGATTGTAAAGTATAGGGATGAGACAGGTGATTCTTTATTGTTGTCAATAACGAATAGCAATTCGCGATGGACTCGTAAGAAAATTCAGCTTCCTGTTGCAGATTTGGCAGAAACATTTCAGATTGCCTTTTACGGAATGCCAAGTTATGGATATGGCTTCTTGCTCGATGACATTTGCATGGATGAATATGTGGCACCTGTACTCGATGTCATTGATACGGATACATATAGGCAAGTAGGTACAGGCGAAGTAACAGCAACGCTTCCTTTGCAAACATCATCTGGCTACAGTTATACTCAACAGATTTTCTTGTCGAATGAAATGGGTGGAGCCAAGACCATTTATTCGTTGGCGTTTGAATATTCTGGCAACGAGACAGAGGAGGTTCAAAGGGGTGTGAAGATATATATGGCAAATACGGAGAAACCTTTGTTTTATGGTTATGACTTTGTCAATTTGTCAAATATGACAAAGGTGTTTTCTGGATTGATGACAATTCCTGCCGAGGCATCGTGGGCGACAATTGTACTCGAAACACCTTTTGAATATGATGGTACAAGCAATTTGGTACTTGCTGTTTATGACAATACAGGATCGACTGCCAATAATAGACTTTTCAATTGTTCGGAATTTGAAGAGTCCATGTCGATTTCTTCATTCAGTGATTATAATATTAGCATAGCAGAATCGTATATTTATGGAAATGTAGGGAATAAGCGTAACAATGTAAGGTTTGGCATTGTGGAGCAAACTCCAGAACTTCCAGCTGTTGATGTCGAAGAAACATCGGAATATCTTCAAGTTGGTACAAATACAACTAATGCTAAAAGTTTTCTGCCAGTAAAAACTGACGAAAACTGGTCGTTTTCGCAACAGATTTTCGATTCGCGCGAATTGGGCGGCGAGAAGACAATATATAGTTTGTCGTTCAACTATTTGGAAAATACAAACGGTGATATTTCTCGCAACTTGAAGGTTTACCTTGCCCATACAGAAAAGCTGGAGTATGATGCTGTTAACGAGGTCGTTAATTGGGTTGATATGACAAAGGTCTATTCCGGACAACTGAGGATGGAGTCGGAAAGCGGTTGGGCAACGATAGTGTTTAATACTCCGTTCCATTATAATGGCGTTGACAATTTGATGCTTACAGTTGTCGATGTGACAGGAGGACCAGAAAGCAATCCGGTGCAGTTCGCCTGCTCTAATATTGTGAAAAGTAGTGCCGTGGCTCTTTCTAATTATAGTGCACTTTCATACAGTGAGATGTCTTATTCTGCTGGCAATTTGTGTCGTTTCCGTAGCAATGTTAGGTTTGGTCTTGAATATGTGGAACCAGTGCAATATGTGGTTGATGTAGAGGAAACTGATGAATATTTGCAAGTTGGAACTGGCAATATTGAAATAGTGGGAGAACTACCAATTCAATTGACCAGAACGTGGTCGTATTCGCAGCAGATATTCAGGGCTGAGGATTTTGGTGGAAGACGTACTATTTATTCGCTGTCGTTCAATTATACTGGCAATACAAATGGTGAGTTTACTCGAAATGTAAAGGCATATCTCGGTCATACACAAAAAGATGAGTTTGATTCTGCCAGTGATGATTTTGTGAATGTCACAGAAATGACAAAGGTATATTCCGGTTTGATGCGATTTGATGCAGAAAGCGGTTGGGCAATGCTTGTTTTTGACAATCCTTTCGTTTACAATGGCACTGACAATCTAGTAGTAGCAGTTGTCGACAATACAGGTCACGTGGATTCGCAAGTGTCGTTTGTCGGTAGCAATGTCGAAGGAAGCCAGTCGGTGTGTGCAGCTGCTTCTTATTCTGCTTCGCTTAATACGACTTCGTTTTCCGATTGCGCTTTGCGTTTTTATCGCAACAATGTTCGTTTCGGACTCGTATATGTTGAACCGCCTGCACATGTTGTCGATACAATAGAAACTGCTGAATACCTGCAAGTTGGAACAGGTTCGGAAACATCAAGCGAATTGCCAACCAATACATATTATAATTATAGTTATTCGCAACAGTTGTTTACTTCGTACGAAATGGGCGGACAGCGTACGATCTATACGGTTTCTTTCTACTATTCTGACAATAGCATTGAATCATTTAATAGAAACTTAATACTATACATGGGACATACTTCAAAGTACGAATATGACTATAATAATGATTGGGTTAAGTCTAATCTGGTTAATGTTAGTTCGCAAAATGTACTTATAGAAGGAGAAAGCGGTTGGATAACTTTTGTGCTTCGTACTCCGTTTAATTATAACGGAACCGACAATCTGGTTGTGGCAGTAAAGGATATTTCGGAAAATTATGTAGGTTCGCTTAAATTCCAGTGCTCTATGTCTGAATATGAGTCGGCAATATACGAAAGTAATGATAGTCATGCAATATACAACCTTAACGCAACTTATGGAACGAAAACCAGCAAACGCAACAATATACGTTTTGGACTTGAATATGTTGAGCCGCCTGCTGTTGAAGTCGATACGGTTGAAACAGATTCTTATTTGCAGGTGGGAACCGGTTCTAATATACGTGAGGCGCTTCCTGTAAATACATCTGGAAAATATGGTTATTCGCAGCAGTTGTTCAATGCGTTGGAAATGGGTGGAGCAAGGACAATTTATTCGCTTTCGTTCAATTGTATTACTAACGACAATGCTGATGCAGTAAGGAATGTGAAAATATATATGGGTAATGTCAATAATTTCGAGTTCGAGTACAACGATTGGGTTGATGTTATTGGACTTGAAGTTGATGATTCTGAATATGGTAATGTTTCTCAGGTTTATAATGGAGAAATTACTATTCCTGCAAATTCCGGTTGGGTTACGGTAGTTTTAGACCAGCCGTTTGAGTACAATGGTATAGATAACCTCGTTGTTGCTTGGCTTGATAATACTGGAGAGTCGCATGCAGAAAGACATTTTGTTTGCTCAAATAGTACTCTGGGCAATTCGATTATTGCAACGCATAATATTGGTGCCTTCGATTTGACGCATGTAGAAAATATTTTTGGAAACATTTTGCAGTATCGTACCAACATTCGTTTCGGACTTGAAAATAATGTGGTATATAATCTTGATGTTGTTTCTAACGATGAGGTTATGGGCAAAGTTTCTGGTTCGGGAAGGTATGAGGAAGGACGCATTGCGACGGTTTCGGCTACCGCATATCCTTGTTTCAAGTTCAGCAAGTGGGACGATGGTGTAACCGAAAATCCGCGTAGGGTGGAGATGACATCTGATGTTTCTCTTATGGCAATCTTCGAGAGCAACGGCAACGATACGCTCAACTACGATAACGGAGAGTATGGGGTTTCGTTGGGTTATCATCAGGAAAATGTATCGTGGGGCATGTTGCTTTTGCCACAGCATCTAGAATCGCGACCAAGTTTGACCGATGTACAGTTCTATGTTGACGGACTATATTCATACGGCGAATATGAGTTGTGTGTTTATCAGGGCGTTGATACTTTGCCAACTGAAAGGATTTTGCGTGACTCGTTGACCATTGAAGTTGGTACCGAGGGTTGGTTAAGTTTTGAATTCGATACGGTTGCTGTCGATACTGATCGTCCGTTATGGGTAATATTGAGTTGCCGTGGCAATTATCCTGCCGTGGCTTCAACTTTCACGGGACCAGGTTATGAGAATGGTGCTTGGTGGAATCCTGGTAGCGGATGGACACAGCAGAATTATGGTGCATGGATGATAAAGGCAGTGTTCAATGTAGTTGAAAATGAAGATGACGACGATGATTTCGTTGATTTTGTTATGTCCGACAAGATAGAGATTTATCCAAATCCTGTCGCATCACAATTATATATAATAGGTATTGCCGAAGGCGAAAATGTGGAGATTTATAATGTGTTGGGCGGTTTGGTTGCAAACTTTAAATACGATGGCAGAGAAATCAATGTAGATAATCTCCCGGCAGGAATGTATGTTCTGAAATGCAATGGAATGACAACGAAGTTTGTCAAGGAATAATTAGAATCAGATGTATCTGTAAAATACGAACGGCAGTCGATTTCATCGGCTGCCGTTTTTCATACTCTATACTCTTGATTTTAACGTTTGCTTATTGCTCGTGTTATTTCTCCAATCCAAAGGACTACCGATGTAGCGGCTACTATTATCAGCCAGTCAAATATATTTAGGTGGCATACGTTGAACATTTGTCCGCCTATTTCTACTATCAGTATTTGTCCGAAGAATATTACAAGGGCAATTATGATGAACCAGCGGCATGAAGCAAGTCCAGAAAATGCCGATTTCCCTGTCATAAATGCTTTGGCATTGAACATGTTCCAGAATTGGAGCATTACGAATATGGTGAAGAACAAACTTAGTTCTTTGTCGGTAAGTCCGTCAAATGCACCGAATATCTTTATGTCTGTAAGCGAGTTGATTGCTGAGTGCTGGAACCAAAGCAGTATTCCCAGAAGAATTACGAAGAAAAGTCCACCGATTCCGAATATGCGTTTTGCCATCGGTTTGCTGATTATTGCGTCCGAAGTCTTGCGAGGTTTTTCCTTCATTACCGACTTTGATGGCGGGAGAGATGCAAGTGCCAATGCTGCAAAAGTATCCATTATTAGGTTCACCCAAAGCATCTGAGTTACCGTAAGCGGCGATTCTGTTCCGAGGAATGCTCCGAACAGCACTATTAGGCAGGCGGCAACATTGATTGTGGTCTGGAACATAATGAATCGTTGAATGTTCTTGTACAACGAGCGTCCCCACATAACAGCGTTGGCGATAGTGCTGAACGAGTTGTCAAGTATTGTCATGTCGCTAGCTTCCTTTGCTACGGCAGTTCCGTCGCCCATCGATAGTCCAACATCGGCGGCATTTAGTGCAGGGGCGTCGTTGGTTCCGTCGCCTGTGACTGCTACAACCATGTCGAGTTCCTTGAGCATCTTTACTACTCGTTCCTTGTCGTTTGGTCGTGCACGGGATATGATTTTCACATCGGCAATTACTGCCTTCAGTTGTTCGTCAGTCATTTCGGCAATGTCCTGTCCAAGAAGGATGTTCGCATCGGTGTCGCTTTCTGTCCATAGTCCAAGTTGACGACCAATTTCCTTTGCAGTGCCCGGTGCATCGCCAGTGACAATTTTTACAGCTATTCCTGCGTTGAGGCATTCGCTTATTGCTGCAGGGACATCGGGGCGAATCGGGTCGGAAATAGCAACCACGCCAAGCATCTGCATTTCGTTTACACAAAGTTTGCCGTCTTCAAAAACTTTTTGTCCGTCGGCAACCTTCATGCTGGCGAAACCGAGTGTTCGCATTGCCTTGCTTTGATATTCTGCAAGTTTTGTGTTGTATTTAGCCTTGTCTTCGTCTGAAATCTTGCAATATGACATAATAATGTCGGGAGCACCTATTACATAAAGGATATTTCCCTCAACGACTTTCGACTTCACGACGGTTGCCATGTATTTGTTTTTGGTCGAGAATGGTATCCTGTCAATAATTTCTGTGCTTTCGCGTATTGTAAGATAATTGATTTTAAAGTCGTTGAGCCATAGCAGTACTGCACCCTCGGTTGGACTGCCTACTGTCTTTGGTTTTTCGCTTGAAAGGTCAAGGTTTGCGCTGGTGTCCATTGCTATGCATTCAGCAAGCAGTCGTGATATTTCGTTGTCAGAGAGTTTTTGCCCTTCCAACGATTCGAAGAATGTGTCGTATATCTTCATCTGGTTCTGCGTGAGGGTACCGGTCTTGTCGGTGCATATAACCGATGTAGCACCCATGGTTTCGCAGGAATGCATCGTTCGCGGAAGCGTATTCTGTTTCATCAGTCGCTTCATGCTGAAGGCAAGACTCAGTGTAACGCTCATAGGCAGACCTTCGGGGACGGCTACAACTATAAGTGTTACAGCAATCATGATGGTGTCGAGCACATACTTGACGAATGTTATTATTCCTTCGGTTTCGTCGAAGTCGGCATTGCCCTGAACAAAATAGACTATTAGTCTTCCTACTATTATAAGTCCTGCGATTATGTAGCTTGCCTTTGTTATTACAGAACTCAACCAGTCAAGTTTTTTGCTTAGTGGAGTCGGGTCGCCTTCCTCGACTTGTGCCGCCTTGAATACCTTTCCACATTCAGTGCTGTCGCCTACGCGGATTACTTTTGCCGTACAATATCCTTCTATTATTGTCGTGCCTTTCAGAACATGGTTGGAAGGGTAGGTGGCGTCCTTGTCGAAATGTGCTGGGTCTGTGGTCTTGGTGCATTGCGGTTCTCCAGTTAGCGACGATTCGTTCATTATAAGGTTGAATGAATCTAGCAGTTCGCAGTCGGCAGGAACTTCCTCGCCGATTTCGAGGAGAACAATGTCGCCGACAACTATTTCCTTGCGCTGTACTTGGCAGACATTTCCGTTGCGGATTACTTTAACAAGCGTTTCGTCGTTCACTTCGTTTAGACTCTGGAAGGTCTTTTCGTTGCTAAGTTCGAGGAAAAAGCCAACCATTGTTGCTAAAAGCACTGCTACAAGTATTCCCGCAGGTTCAAGGAAAACCGATGCTCCGTCGCCGCACCATCCGAACTGGTAAGTCGAAATGCCAATCGAAAGCAATAGTGCTATTAGGAGAATCCTAATTAGCGGGTCGGAAAAACAATCGAGGAATTTCTTCCAGAGAGATTCGCGTTTTGGTGGTGTGAGAACATTGATGCCGTTTTTTTCTCTACTCTCAATGACTTGTGCATCAGTAAGTCCCGTATAGTGATGTGTTTGATTCATTCCCTAATATATATTTTGACAAAAGTTTGCAAATGTAGTGAAAAAATACGCTTGATTATTTAATTTTTTGAAGTAATTTTTTTGAATGTTAGGCGTGATGATGATAGCAAAAAAACGGCGTACAAATACTGAACAAGTCCAGTATGTCATACACCGTTTTTTGTGAGGTTATGAGATTATTTATCTCGCTATTGTAAGTTTTTGAGCGTGACCATCAACAACAACGAAATACATTCCGTTTGGAAGGTCGGAAATGTCGATTGCCGTGTTGTTTTGAGTTGTGCTGACGCGTTTGATTTCCTTGCCCGTAGCATTGTAGATGGCAAGTTCGGAATCGTTTTGGCTAACTATGTTCACAATGTCGGTTGCGGGATTAGGGTAAATTGCAATAGCATCAGAAATGTTTTCTTCTACTTTGGTCGGTTCGTTTTCTTCGCCAATGAAGAACTTGTAAATCTCGGTAGTATAGTCAATGTCGTTGTGTGCTGCATCGTACCATGTGTGTACACCATTGTTTACTTTGATGAAAACAGTCTTGTTTCCAGTCTCATTGTTCTTGTATGTGTATTGCTCGAATGTAAGTCCATCGTTTTTGGTGTCCTCGAAATTATATACGGTAGGTTCTGTACCACATTCGTTGTAGTTGCGCCATGTTTCAACAAGAGCTTCAGCACCAAGTCCGACTTGAATTGAAAATCCAGAGTATGAGAAACTTGCATCAGCATAGGATATGGTTTCATCTGATGTGCCGTGAATGTGCATGGTGTTGATTTTACCTGTCGGTTCAAATGCCTGGAAATGACCGAGTGTGCCGCTTACCGATGCAATAGCAGTTATTCTGTCGGCATGTTTTACAGCCATCTTGTTGCTCATAAATCCGCCCATCGAGAAGCCTGTAATGAAAATGCTGTCGGTATCAATGTCAAAATTGTTCTCGAGTGAATCAAGGATTGCCAATATGAATCCTTCATCGTTTACACCAGCGTTAAGTTCGATGGAGTTTATATACGGAATATTTTCTCCGCCAACACCTGCAGCCCAAGCTGTTCCTGCGGGTTGTCCCATAATGCTTGCTTCGGTTGCTTCTGGTGTGATAATAATCCAGTTAGGAGCAAGACTTTCGAAGCCAAGTTGCGAGAAGTTGTTGCAGTTGTCTCCAAGTCCGTGAAGCTGGAACAATACAGGCATACTGCCGTTTGGTGATGCAGGAATGTGTTCAACGTACTTTCTTGTTGTACCTTCAAATTCCATTGTGCGCGTTACGTTTTGCGCATTCAGGGCTATTGCCATTATAGCCATTGCTACGATTGTAAAGATTTTTTTCATATAGTTAAATTTTGATTGTTATTTATTATTATCTCTTTCGCATATCTTTTTATATGGGCAAAATTTGCATGTTTCAATATTGTCGGTTTGGGTTAAATTTTCGTTTATGTCAAGAAGTTTGCTGAGTATTTTTTTCAGGTTCTTGTTGAAGTCGTCGCGGAGTGAAACTGTTTTCTTTTCTGTTTTTACTTGTTGTTCACCATCTATTTCCTCTGTTGTTGTTTCGTTTATTATGATTGTTTGTCCCTGGTAGTTCTCAATATTGCATTTTTTACTTTTATTGTTTTCGTCGAATTTGTAGCATTTAAGCCAGCCGTCGTTTATGTTATTTACACTGATGATGTATGGAACCACAATGTATTCGTGTTTCAGTCTCGCCATCATTTCCGAGTATATTAGGATCTGTGCTGCTTCCTTCGACTTGTAGTTGGTGCTATCCCAGAACTTTTCGTTGTAAGTCTTGTTCTTTGTCTTGTCGTCGATGTTTGATGTCTTGTAGTCGATAACCCGCAAAACACCTTCCTTCAGGTCAATGCGGTCGATGACTCCTCTCAGCATGACATTTTGCTTTTCGACCTCATATTCTATTGAGAAGTTCGTTTCAAGTGCAATAATCGAGAAAGGCGCATATTCTTCGTCTGCCTTTAGAATCTTGTCCAGATATTTGCGCAGAGGCTTTATCATTAGTTTTGACTTGGCTTCTTCAACAAGTTTCTTGTCGTTTTCGTCAATCTCAAATACTTTACATGTGGCGTATTCTATTGCCTTGTCGATGTTGCTGTTTTCTGTTATGTTTTTGAAGTCGCTTTTGTTTATGATTTTGCCAATATAATTATGGTACAGATGGAATAATGACTGGTGCAGCAGGTTTCCGAAATCTAGTGCTGAGGTGTCGTCGTCGATGCCGTTTGGTTCCTTCATGCCTTCGATGTACTTGAAGTTGAACTTGAGCGGACACTCAATGTATGTGTTTATCATGCTAGGTGCGGCACCTTTTTTCTCATCCTTTCCCTTGTCGATTCCGAGCAATACTTTTATCTTGCTGATTGTATTGTCTGTCTTTTTTACTTCAATCTTGTTGTTTTGTGATGGAAGAATCTCATAACTCCTTGTCTCGTGGTATTTTGCATTTTTAGTATTGCTTTCGTACAGGCCGAGTTCGTATTCAGTTTGGGTCAGGAATCTTGACTTTTCACTGTTCGAGTTCTTTTCTTCCGAACTGTATATCATCCGTATTTTGCTGCTGCGTTGCAACAACCTGTAGAAATAGTATGCGAATATGCTGTCCTGAAATTCTATTGACGGCATGTCGAAGGCCTTGCGCAGTCCGTATGGAATCATGCTTTGCTTGTAGGTCGACTTGGGGAAGGTATTTTCGTTCATCGACAGCATTATTACGTTGTCGAAGTCGAGACTGCGGGTCTCCATAAAACCGAGAATCTGCATGCAGTCGTCAGACTTTCCGTCAAATGCCATGTTGCTCTGCTTTATCATGCTGACCATCAACTTGTAGTACATCTTGTTGTTCTCGAACCTGATTTCGTCACCAATTGCGTTTATGAACGAAGTGAACAAGGTTATGATTTTGTGCATGAAATCCGATTCTGTACTGTACAGTTTGTCGTTCAATATGTTAAGGTATACTGTGTTGCATACGTCTATGACATATTGTGGGAATGTCTTGTCCTTCAGGTTGATGTCGAGTATAGTATTGAGAACTACGTTTTCTTCGGTGTAGGGTTTCAACTTGTCGATGCTGATGTATTCTATCTTGTTCTTGTTGATAGTGTCAAGCATTTCGTCGTTTGAGTATCTGCGAATGAAACTGTTGGTTATCACTGAGAATACATCTTGTTTGCGCACGTAGGTCTTTTCGCCTGTTGATGCGTGCATTGCTAGCATCATTACCGACATGGCAAAACTTGCAGAGGCGGTGTAACTTAAAGGATACCCCATAGTTATATTGTATGGTCGGCGAATGGTATTTCCGTTTTCATCCTTTAGCGTTTCGGGAAGCGAATAAATAAGCGGCACAAGCAGTTTTTCGTCGCCTAAGATTATTGCTGTCCTGCTGTCTATTTCCTTGCATGTTTCCAGAAGTTCTGGTATCAGTTTCACTTGTGCTACCGATGTCGGTACTTCTATTATCTTTACGTCCCTAGAGTTAAGGTTCCTGATTTGATCGGTAAGTTCAAATTCTTTTGGCAACGGAAATTTTCTTATGTTGTCGCGTAGGAATAGCCCCGCTTCTTGCGACTTGTTGTTTATGTAGTATTTGTCGGCGTCCCAGAAGAAAAGACATTCGCCATTCTTTGCCTTAGCGACTTCGCGAACGTGTTCCATAAGTTTTTTCTCACACTTGTTGAGAGCACTGAAACCTACAAATGCGTAGTTCTTGAACGGAAAATCAACCGATTCCATTTTGTTTTCCACAAAATTGCGGTAAATAAGTCCTTGGTAACCGATTCCCTTTTCGAGCAGCAATTGAGTGAAGTCGTTGTATACATCAGGCATATTCTGCCATAGTTCGAGGGTTTTTAGTTTGCCGTCCTTCAGGTTTTGTGCAGAAACATTGGTCCAGAACTCGCGAAGTATTCCTATTAGTTTTTCGTTGTCATCGAATTCGGAGAATTCCATTCTTATTTCCGATTCGTCGGCAATATTCTTGAATAGTTTCTGCGGGTCGACCAGATATTTGTCGATGTCGTCGAAGTCGCTAAGCAGCACTTCTCCGAGGTTGTAAAACTTGTCGAGTGATGTATGTTCGGGAAAATATTTTTCGTATGCCTTGTGCAGGTTGTAGACTAGTATTATTCGTTCTGCCTCGTGGATGTTGGAATTCTTTATGAAAATGTCCTTTATCGGCGTAATTTTTGGTGCCCAGCATATTTCGGTGGCGTTTCGTTTTAGCGATGCTAGCAATGCCGAACCAGTTCTGTTGTTGGGGACAATGATTTCAAGTTCCTGCAGGTCGTCAAATTGCCCGGTTATGTATTTCGTTACGGAGTCGATGAAACTTATTTCCATTGTCTTGATGCTAGTGTTAGGTCGGTGATTACTATTGCTGTCAATGCTTCGACTATGACTGGCGTGCGCAATGCAAAGCATACATCATGTCGACCATGAATTTCAAAGTCTTGCATCTGCTTTGTGTCGAAGTTGAATGTGTGTTGCTTCTTGGCTATGCTTGGGGTGGGGTGGAAGTAGGTGCGGAATACTATTTCGTTGCCGTTTGAGATTCCACCGTTGATTCCTCCGCAGTTGTTGGTGGAGGTGTGTCCGTGTTCATTAATGTAGCAGTCGTTGTATTCCGAACCAAGCATCGATGCCGAGGCAATTCCGTTGCCGAACTCGATTGCTTTTGCTCCTGGAATAGAAAACATTGCGTGTGAAATCAGCGATTCGATGCTGTTGAAAAATGGTTCTCCAATTCCAGCGTTTAGGTTCCGTATTTTGCATTCCACAATGCCGCCTGCCGAATCATTGGGCATGGCCTTTTCAACATTTGCCATGCATTCTGGCAGAAACGTCGCTGAGATTTCCACATCGGGGATTATCTTTTTCGCAACATATCCTGCGGCGACAATCGGCAAGGTCATTCTTCCTGAGAACTGTCCGCCACCGAGAGGATTGTTGAATCCATTATATTTTATGTGCGCAGTATAGTCGGCATGTCCGGGACGGAAGAATCCGTCGAATTTGTAGTCTTCGTCGTGAATGTTCTCGTTCTTGAATGCTATTAGGATAGGAGAGCCGGCTGTATGTCCGTTGTAAAGTCCACTTCTGATTTCAGGGATGTCGCTTTCGGTTCTGGTGCTTCCTCCGTACTGACCAGTGCGGCGGCGTTCAATCCAAGGCATCATTTCGTTGACAGAAAGCGGTATTCCTGCAGGACAACCGTCAATCACGATTCCGATTTCCGTGCCGTGCGATTCGCCGTAAAGCGTTATTCTGAATGTATTCCCGAAAGTGTTCATCCGTTGAATTTTGGAAAACAAAAATAAGGAGATTAATTCTAATATCCAAACGAAAGACAGCATCGTTTCAAAAAAATCCAAAATCGTAAATCGTCAATCGTAAATATGCATTATCTTTGCGCTATCGTTTAATAAAAAATTGATTTATATGAATAAGTTTTGGAAAGTTATGCTGGCAGTAGTTGTGGGCGTTATCATTGTTCACATTCTCTACTTCCTGATTTTTTTGATGATTGGTTTGTCATCAGTTGGCAGTTCGTCAACGGATGTATCGGTAAAGGACAATTCGGTGCTTAAGATTTCGTTGGCAAACGATATGCCCGACAAGGTTGTCGATGGCATGAGTTTCGATTTCATGTCGATGACTCCTATAAACCAGTTGGGTCTTAACGATGCGCTTAAGGCAATCGAAAAAGCAAAGAAAGATGACAGAATCAAAGGTATTTACCTTGATATGGATGGCGCAGCAGTTGGATTCGCTACAGCAGAGGAATTGCGCAACAAACTCATCGAATTCAAGGAAAGTGGAAAGTTTATTGTAAGTTATGCATCTGCTTATTCCCATGCAGGGTATTATCTTGCTACTGTTGCTGACGAAATCTATCTGAATCCACAGGGCGGAATGTCATGGCAGGGTATGTGCTCGCAGATAATGTTCTACAAGAATGTACTTGAGAAACTTGGCGTTGAAATGCAGGTTTTCCGTCATGGACAGTTTAAGTCGGCTGTTGAACCTTACATTTGCGACAAGATGAGTCCTGCAAACCGCAAGCAGTACAGCGTGCTTCTCAATTCTATATGGGGTAAGATTTGCCAGGGCGTTTCCGAACAGCGCGGTATTTCGGTTGATATGCTCAACCAGTATGCCGACAGTCTTTCTATCCGAAAGGCAAAGGATGCCGTTGAACTAAAGTTTGCTGATGCAACAAAATACTACGATGAGGTTCTCGACTTGCTCAAGTCAAAGTCTGGTTTCGATGGCAAGGACAAGGATATGTTCATCAGTTTGGAAAAGTATGTAAATGCAAGTGTTCCTAAAGCAAAGGAAAACAAGTCGAAGAACGAAATTGCTGTTCTTTTCGCTGAAGGCGAAATCGTTGATGGTAATGGCGGCAACGGACAGATGGGCGGAGACAAGATTTCGGAAGAACTTCGCAAGATTCGTGAAAACGAAGATGTAAAGGCAGTTGTATTGAGGGTTAACTCTCCTGGTGGTTCTGGTCTTGCATCTGAGGTTATGTGGCGCGAAATCCAAAAGGTTAAGGAAACTGGTAAGCCAGTTGTAGTTTCTATGGGTAATTATGCAGCATCGGGTGGATACTACATTTCATGCTCGGCAGACTACATTTTTGCTCAGCCAACCACATTGACAGGTTCGATTGGTGTATTTGGAATGTTCCCCAACTTGGAGGGACTTGTAACCGACAAGATTGGTATTACAATTGACACGGTTTGCACAAACGCTTCTTCTGATTTTGGAACAACTTTGCGTCCTGTTACCGACAAGGAATATGCATTTGTTCAGCAGTCAATCGAAGAATTCTACGATTTGTTCATTACAAGGGTATTCGATGGTCGTAAGGGCAAGGGTGCCGAAGGTCAGGTTTTGAGCGAAAAGGCATTGGTAGATTCCATTGGTCAGGGTCGTGTATGGTCTGGTGCCGATGCAATCGCAATTGGTTTGGTTGATGAATTGGGCGGACTTAACGATGCGGTTAAGAAGGCCGTTTCGATGGCAAACCTTTCGGACGACTACAAGATTGTAGAATATCCTGCAAAGAAGGAATGGTATGATGATTTGGCTGAAAAACTTGATATTACGACAAGCATAATGAAGAATGAACTTGGCGAAAACTACATTTACTATAAGAACGCTAAGCGTGTTGCCGGTACCAAGGGAATTCAGGCAAGAATGGAATACGATATTGTTATAAGATAAGTTCGTTTTATTGTGTTATTGTTGAAAAGTCCGCAAGTTTTGCGGACTTTTTTGTTGAATAATATGCTTGCTTTTCTCGGCAAGAAAGTAACCAGAAAAGTAACCAGAAAAGTAACCAGAAAATTGTTGAAGCAAATTCGTCTGTTGAAAAAGATTTCGGTATAAAGTTCGGTGATGAGTTCGGTATAAAGTATGGTATAAAGTTCGGTATAAGTGATAAGAAACTTCTCTAGTTGCTTAATTCCAATCCTTCTTTTACAGCTGGCGACATGTCGGAACAAATAGGAATAAGTCTTCGAGTTGCCAAAATTCTATTCAATAGCATTGAAACACCTGATACCGGGAAAGGTGAAAGTGGTCTGAAAAAAAACGGGGGATTTGATAAAATGCCCGAAAAAATTTCGGGGAATTTGATAAAATCCTCGAAAAAATTTCGGGGGATTTGATAAAAGTGTTATTTTTGCCGTGTCAAATCAGCAGATTATCAGGATGAAAACCGTATATAAACGCAAACTATATGACCGTTTGCTCCAATGGAAAAACGAAAGGCAGGGCAAAACTGCAATATTAGTGGAAGGCGCAAGGCGTGTAGGCAAATCCACTTTGGTGGAGGAGTTTGCAAAACAAGAATACAAGACGTACATTCTCATTGATTTCAACAAGGCATTGAAATCCACGATGGCTCTGTTTGACGAACTTTCGAATCTGAATATGCTGTTTGCCGCACTACAAAACACATATAATGTGCAATTGTTTGAGCGTGAATCTGTTATTGTGTTTGATGAGGTGCAGAAATGCCCAATGGCTCGTCAGGCGATAAAATATCTGGTTGCTGACGGACGCTACGACTACATAGAGACAGGCTCGCTGATCAGCATTCGCAAAAATGTACAGAATATTACCATACCAAGTGAAGAAGAGCGCGTGACTATGCATCCAATGGATTATGAGGAGTTTCGTTGGGCGCTCTCCGACAATGTTTCAGTATCGTTGCTAAGTCAGGCATATCAGCAGAAAATGCCTTTGGGAGCGGCACACCGTCAAAAAATGCGCGAACTGAGACTATATATGCTTGTAGGCGGAATGCCACAGGCTGTAAATACCTATTTGGAAACAAACAATTTCATGCAGGTTGACCGCACAAAGCGCGATATTATCAGGCTTTACGAGGAAGATTTCAAAAAGATTGAACCGACGGGGCAGTTGGGGCAGTTGTTTATGTCGATACCGGCACAGTTGAGCCGCTCTGCAGGGCGTTTTGTCCCTTTCAATGCAATAGGTGGTATAAGTGGTGGGAAATTATCAGAAATGCTTCAGGCTCTGGACGAAAGCAAGACTGTGGTGTTCTGCCATCATTGCACCGACCCGAGCGTAGGGATGCAGTTGTACAAGGATTTTTCGCGTTACAAGATTTTTCTCGCCGACACTGGCCTGTTTGTTACGCTGTGTTTTTGGGACAAGGATTACACCGAAAACATAATTTACGAGAAACTTTTGTCCGACAAGTTGGATACAAATCTTGGGTATGTATATGAGAATGTAGTGGCTCAGATGCTTACGGCAGCTGGTAACAATTTGTTTTATTACACATTTCCAAAAGATGAATCCCACAATTACGAAATAGATTTTCTTCTCTCGCGTGGCAACAAGATAGTTCCGCTGGAGGTGAAATCGTCAGGCTACAAAACACACAAATCGCTTGATATTTTTTGCGAGAAATATTCTTCGCGTATAGGTGAGAGATTTTTGATTTATAGCAAGGACTATGCTAAGGATGGAATGACAACATGCCTGCCTGTTTATTTGGCTCAGTTTCTATAACAATATTAAATAATTATGCATGATTTTGGGCCTTTGTCACCGAAAATTTGATGGAGCAGATTCCAGAGTTGGAGAAAATGAAGGAAGTATTATAAATGATGATATTTAAGCGTTTAGGAGTGCAAATCGGATGCTTTGGAAAATTGACTAAGGAAAATCTCTCCATATATTTGAAAAAAATGTATTTTTGCAATGGAAAACATTTAATGTTTTTATCATATTATGCTAGCATAATATGATAAAAATAAAACAATTAACAATAAATATAGATTTTAGAATATGTTTGTTCATTTTGGTACTCCTAAAAAAATAACAGAATTACAAACACCTAATCGTGCTTTGAATAGGGTAAATAGGGAGGATGTTAAAATGGTGCTTATTGATGATGAACAATTTCCCTATCTTGGGTTGTTGAAGCAACACAAATTCAATATTGACACTCTAAATGATGTAACATCTTTAACCACCTTAGAGGCATACGATGTGATTCTTTGTGATATAAATGGTGTGGGAAAGAATTTTAGTGAAAAGTATCAAGGAGCCTACCTTGTCAAAGAGATTTATAAAAGGTATCCATTCAAAATAATAATCTCCTACACATGCCTCAATTTTGATGCCCGCTACAATGAGTATCTTAAATATGCTGACTTTAGCATAAAGAAAGATAATGAATCTGAGGAATGGGTAGAGAAACTTGATATGGCTATTGATATGGTGTCTAATATTGAGAAACGTTGGATTCGGATACGTGATTATTTACTTGATAATAACATTTCATTATATAATGTCATGTTATTAGAAAATAATTTGGTGTGTAGCATTGAAAACGGCGAAAAGAAAGGATTCCCATCTACTAAACTTATTAAGAATCTGAGTCCTGAAATAAAAAGCATTCTCATATCTTTTGCTGGAAGTATTGCTGTCAAATTGCTATTGCCATATGAGCAAAACTAGTTTATATATTTTCCCATTTAAATTATCATCAACAGGAGATATTGTGGATGGTATCATGCAGCCATTACCTGTGTTTTGTCGTAAACAATGTGACACTAAAACATGTCGTGATTTTTACAATAAAGTATGCGCACAGACGGGGAGCAAAATGTGTCCATATGGATTCGCTACAATTACTGAAGATATTTGTGGTTCATTGGTTACTTTCACAAGTTTAGATGTTGTGGGCGTTTCTGACAGGAAGCTTGTTCAAAAAAGAGTCACAAGAAAAGACTATGTACCTAGATTGACAAGAAATGATTATACCCAAATGGTAGAAAAGATGAAAAAAAGCGTTACTTTGTTGGGCGATTATTACACACACAAACATAACACACTTCTTGCTGCCGACGACTATCAAACGAAAATTGACACACTTGATAATACATTCCACGAATTGCGCAAACTTAATGGACGGCTAAAAGCAAGTGTAGAGAGAATGATTGCGAGTTTAGATAGTAATTATGATACGTCTTTGTCGAAAGATGCCAAAGATATTTTTGCAGCATCGCAGTTGATAACCATACGATTATCTACTTATGATTTAATTCTTAATCCCAATTCAACTCTGAATTATATCAAAAGCCCTATACCGATCTATAAGAAATTCGACAAAGTTGCTCGACTGCTTGATTATCAGGCATATGAAAGCGGCGCGATAATTAAAATATCAGGAAACTCATATAGTACATACGAGTGTAATGATATGGTTGAGTTATTGCCCTACCTTTTACTTGACAATGCCATAAAATATACCATGTGGGGAAAAGACATTGAACTTCAGTTTTCTGAAACAGGAAGTCGACTCGTTGTTAAAGTAATTAGTTTTAGTCAACGTCCTTCAGAGCATGAAATAAATAACCTTTTTGACAGATGTTATAGAAGTAAAAATGTATCTGCTAAAACAACAGGACAGGGACTTGGATTGTACATTGCACGTTATATTTGTGATGCCAACAATATTAGCATCGATTTAAAAATCGGCAAGAAGGTGGAAACAGACAATGATGGAGTAAAACATTCCGACTTCATTGTCACATTACAATTTGACGGAGTTGTCCAGAACAATGTTTCTTTATGATTTGTTTGTTTCTTCTAAAATGCTGCTCAATAATTAAAAATATTGTTATATTTGAATAGCAAAACGAAGGAGATACAATGGGTAATATATTCTCATAAATGTATTAATTATTAAATATGCAGATTATGGAAAATTATTGAACCCCAATCGCTAATTAGAAAGAAGTTATGTATGGCCACGCTTGCAACAAGCAGATTCAAAGGTTGTTACAAGTACATTTTTCTAATGACGGTCATTAGAAAATTTGAATTGCAAATATCTATATAACAATGACTTACCATAACTTTACATTTTCCCTAATGACCGATTTGGGTTAAACTATAACTCCGATCATTATAACTCAGGTTATTGCAATCGTTTAATCTTGGACGAGGCGCACGGATAGCCCGAGGCACCGATTGATGTTGGACATGAACCCCCTGCTGGAATAGAAGTAGAGGTACCACGCGTCGTCCGAACCATTGGGCGTGGACGACCAATAGAAGCCGTAGGAGCCAACGAGGCGCACATCGTCATAGCAATTGCGGCTGCCCGCAGCGGGCAGAACAATAAAATTGCCATTAGGTCCAGTTACCTTGCAGCCACTACCTGTCCACGTCCACTGGCACGAATTTTTTAGTTCCTCCAACTGTTCCTTGGTGGGCAACTTGCTTCCGAATGAACGGACTGCGGCATCATAGTCGTAAAAACCACTTTCGTTTTCATCTTTCCACAAAGTGCCGCTCGGAAGACCTAAATCAACCCATTCGAATCCATTTTGCATATTCATAATAGTATTCATAAGATACTCCAACGCCTTGTCCGCTTGCACCATTACTGGAACATTACCGCTTTGTTCAACACCTGTTTTCTGCAGTATGGCAATAACTTCTGCTATCGTAATATCAGGTTTTTGACTTTTCATTAGTGCTACTAATCCAGAGACTACGGGTGCAGCCATGCTCGTACCATCAAGACATGAATATTTGTTGCCAGGCACAGAACTGTATATGTCAAGACCTGGCGCAGAAACTGTGGAGGCATCGGCATAATTTGTGAAAGTTGTTGCCTTGTTTCCCTTTTCCGATGCACAAACTACGATTGCGTCACCTGTGCGGTTTTGCGGTGGAAGGCATGAAAGAACATGGTCGTTTCCTGCCGAGAATACCACTATGCAATTCTTTTTCTTCGCTTTTGCAAGCACCATTTTCCACAATCTTTCCTCGTCTTTCTGGCATCGCTTGGAAAAATCTCGCTGGAAATCAAGAGGAACATCGCCACATCCTGCGTACGATGGACCTGCCGACATATTTATAACATCTGCACCTTCGGCAACTGCATATAAAATTCCTGTTGCAAGAGCAAATGTTGTTGTTCTTTCTCCATCGAACACTTGTACTGGCATCAAAAGACATTCGGGAGCAACACCAGTTACACCTTTGTCAATATGTGTACTGGCACCTACGGCAATTCCAGCCACATGAGTTCCGTGCATACCATTTGTGGAATTATAATACACATTGCCATCGCTTGTAAAAATATTGTACGGACTTATCACTCTGCCCTTAAAAAGTTCGTGGTTAACATCAAAACCATCGTCAACTACTGCCACAACAACCTTTTTACTTCCTTTTGTTGTTTCCCATGCTTTTCGCAAATTTATAGCATCAATATGCCAGCCAGCATCAGCGCATTTGCTTGCATTGGACTGTTCCTGCGAATATATTGTTTCTACAGTAATTATAAACTTGTAATCAGGCATTTGAGTTTCCAAACCTTTATGTATCACATCTAGCACATCTTCTGGTACTTGAATTTCAATTGTTTTCAGTAAATCGTTGAAACTTATAATCTTGTACTCGCCTTTGGGATAGAGTTTCTTGAAATCTTTCACAAAAGCATTCAAGTCGGTTTCATCGTCCTCGAAAAATATGCTCAACCTGTTAGCTACAATTGCAGGTGCAACAGAATCTTCTGGATTTGCAATTATCTTTACGCCTGTTATCGGTGCAAAAACTGGTTTTTCCTTGTAGTCAGCTGGCAACGAATCTCCAACATTCACGGCAGTAACATCGGTAATATCAATCTTGGGGTTATCATCACCATCATTATCTACTTTTTCGGAGTTATTGTTGCATGAAAATAATAAAACTGCAACAAACAAACATAAAATAAATCTTGTCTTCATACCTAATTCTTATTTTTCTTGCACAAAGTTAATCATTTTACAATGCAAAATTGTTGGTGTTAATATTTTTGTGAAAGAAATTTAGTATCTTTGCCACAAATAGTTCAAGTGTTGGATATGACAGACGAGCAGGTAATAAAGGAAATCGAACGGACAGGACATTCGGTGCTTCCCGAAGGCAGTTCGCTGTGGCTGTTCGGTTCACGCGCTCGCGGCGACCAGCACGAGGGAAGCGACTGGGATTTGCTCATCCTGCTCGACAAGGCAAAAATCATATCCCACGACCACGACGACTATGTATATCCGTTCCGTGAACTCGGCTGGGATATTGGCGAGGAAATAAATCCGCACATTTACGCCCGTCAGCAATGGGATTCTTGGACTTTTCTTCCATTTTACAAGAATGTAGAACACGATAAAATTGTACTGCTATGAGGATTTAAAATCCTAATATTCAAATCTTTCGGATTGCTGCTTAGGCAGCGAGCTAAAGGTTGCAAATCCGAAAGAACAATAAAATTATGATAAATAATACAATATGAATAGTATTGAGCCACAAAACAATGAAAGCGTTGTCATTTATCGCACTGAAGATGATACACTGCAACTCAATGTACAAGTTGCAAATGAAACTGTATGGCTTACGCAACAGCAGATGAGTGAGTTATTTCAAAAGGACAGAACTGTCATAACACGTCACATAAACAATATATTTCGAGAAGGGGAATTAGAAGAGAAAAGCAATGTGCAAAATTTGCACTTTCCTTTTTCTGACAAACCAACCAAAGTTTATAATCTTGATGTAATAATATCAGTAGGCTATCGTGTCAAGTCGAAACGCGGCACACAATTCCGTCGTTGGGCAACATCAATCTTAAAAGAATATTTGCTTAAAGGTTATGCAATAAACCAGCGTTTGATTGCTATGGAGGAACGGATGGATAGGCGGTTTGCACAGTATGACAGTATTCTACAGGAACATCAGGAAAAGATAGATTTTTTTGTCAATACTAATTTGCCGCCAGTTGAGAAGGTGTTTTTTGAAGGCGATTTTTTTGAGGCTCGCGTTTTACTTGAAAAACTTGTTAAAACAGCGCAACAAAGGGTAATTGTCATTGATGCATACATTGATGCTGCAACATTCGAATTGCTTGATGTGAGGGGAAAAAGTGTTAGTGCTGATATTTATTCAGGTAAAGACTTGTCTTCGTTAAGGGATATGTATAACACTTCAAAGAAAAAGAATCCAATAAATACGCATATCTGGTCAAAAGCATCACATGACCGATGGCTGATAATTGATAACTCCTTGTATCACTGTGGGCACTCACTAAAAGATATGGGGAGAAAATTGTCTGCTATTACATTGATGGGAATTTCACCAGAAGAAATTCTCAATAGCGTTAAATGATAGAGATATACCCTGATACAAAGTGCAATCATTTTGCGATGCAAAGTTTTTTGTTTTAATATTTTTGTAAAATAAATTTAGAGAGGATTTCACCGTACCTTACAACTAATCAGATTCCTTCTTTTTGGCCACGGTACTTTCATTTGGACTAAGTTATTATTTATAATACAAATAGTTATCAATTAAACAAATTCGCCGACTGAGCTTGTCGCGCTGCACTGAGCATGGTCGAAGGGAAGTCAAGATGACGAAATACATTAACCTTACCCTTCGACAGGCTCAGGGTGCGGGGATTATAGTTTTTAAATGAAAGAGCCGTGCTTTTTGGCGCGCTCTTTGCTAATCCCCTTTGCGGTTTTTGCCAAATTTATTAATTTTGCATTTCGCACTTTTGATTAGAAAACTATAAAAAGTTGATTATGAAGAAAATATCAATTATCGTTGCTCTTGCACTCGTTTCTGCAATGGCATTTGCGCAGTCGACCAAGGTGTTGATTGAAACAACAAAGGGAAATATGACAGTGATGCTTTACGATGATACTCCATTGCATCGCGACAATTTTGTAAAACTCGCCGAAAGCGGTTTCTACAATGACTTGTTATTCCATCGTGTTATAAATAACTTCATGATTCAGGGTGGCGACCCGATGTCGAAGAATGCTGCTCCGAATGTTCGTCTTGGCAATGGCGGACCTGGCTACACAATTCCTGCCGAAATAGTTTATCCTACGCATTTCCACAAAAAAGGCGCTCTTGCTGCTGCACGCACTGGCGACAATGTAAATCCGAAGCGTGAAAGTTCTGGTTCTCAGTTCTACATTGTTCAGGGTCAGACTTATACCGATATGAAACTCGACCAGTTTGAAAAGGCATTGGGCAAAACTTTCACGAAGAAGGAACGCGATGCATACGCAACTATCGGTGGTACTCCACATCTCGACAACCAATACACAGTTTTTGGCGAAGTTGTTGAGGGTCTTGGCGTTGTAGATAAGATTGCTGCCGTACAGACTGCTCCCGGCGACCGTCCTGTAGAGGATGTGAAGATTATAAAGATGACGGTTCTCAAGGACGAACCTAAAGAGGCTGAGACTCCTGCCGTTGAAAACAAGAATTCAAAGAAAGCCAAGAAATAATGGCTGAAAGTTTTATATTTTCTGGAACTGGCTTTGTGCTTGGTAAGTACGAAGTTACAAACGCTGAAATACTGAAATACATCCGTCTCGGATACCTTGATGGTTTTAACGAGTCGCGGGCTGCCAAGTCGGAGAAGTATGAGGCATACAGGGAGAAAAATCCCAATGCAACCGCCTTCGACTATATGGCCGATGCTAAGATGGGTTTCCGCACGCGCTACCATGTTGTGCCGTTTCCGCCTGCTGCATCGCAGTACAAAAATGCCGACAATACAATCACTCTGTGCGTAGGCGCAGTAGAAAAGGCGCTTGCAAAAAGCGGTCTTTCAGGCAACGATATTGACGCATGGTTTGTGGGATCGGCAACGGCTCCGCAAAAAGCACCCGGAATTGCCGAGTTTGTGAAGTCGTATTTTTGTTCCGAGGAAAACCAGTCGCCATCGTTCTCGCTTACCTCGGCATGCGTAGGTTTCAATTCCAATATTGAGGCGGCACTTGCGTTTTTCAATTCGCATCCGACTGCAAATCATATTGTTGTGGCACATTCAGAGGTTATGTCGGAACTTTTGCTCGAAGAACGCGACTTTGTTCCGTTTACGACTTTTGGCGATTCGTCTGCAGCAGTTGTGATTAGCAGGGTGCAAACCGATGAAAAGTGCGGTATTGTTGCTGTGCGAAACAACGAGGACATTGCTATGCTCGATTTCCTTGGCGCCGACCATTCTGGAAATTTGTTCATGGAACCGCGCATGGTGAAAAGCCGTGCCGTGCCGAACATTACATATACTGCTCAAAAACTGCTTGAGCAGTGTGGATGGACTATAAACGACCTCGCTATTTTCATTCCTCACCAGACTGGAAATGCAATCGTACATTCTGTGGCAGAGAACCTTGGCATCGACAAGTCAATGGTTTATCAGGATGTGCAGGTGAATTTCGGAAATCTCTCCGGAGCATCGGTTCCTGCTTGTTTCGATGTGCTTATGTCGGAAGGAAGATTAAAACCAAACGACAAGATTTTGACGGCTGTGGCAGGTCTTGGCGGAGAATTTGGTGGTTTTGCATACATAATGCCTCCGCGTGAATTCAAATTTTCGCCATCGCGCGAACTTGAAGGCAGAACACTTATGCTCACAGGTGCATCGGGGGGCATAGGTCGTCAGATTGCTTTGTCGGCTGCTCGCAAAGGTGCTGAATTGATACTTCTGTATAACTCCAACGATGAGGTAATCAACAACTTGAAAGACCGTATTTCTGCAGAATGCAATGTGCGCGTATCGGTTGAGAAGGTTAATTTGACCGACAAAAATCAAGTTGATGCTTTGGTGTCGCGCATAGCAAATAAATTTGGAAAGGTTGACTATCTCGTTAATACTCATGCCGTAACTGGCGGACTTGCTCGTGCTACAAAGGTCGGTATTTCCGAATTTGAGGATGTGGCAAGAATAAACTACGAGTCGATAAAATATTTATGCGAAAGCATGTCCGATTATGTCCGCCGTGCCGTGCTGATAACGGGTTCGGTAGGAGAGGATGCCCAGTTTGCTGGTTCGGCACCGTATGTTGTGTCGAAGCGTGCATTGCGCGGTTTTGCCCGTTCGTATGCAGGAAAGGTTTACGCAAACGGTGTTAAGTGCATATATTATCTTCCGGGACTTATTGGTGCAGGAATGGTGTCGAAACTCGATGAATCGCAGATTCAGGCATCGATGATGGCTGTAAACCAGAAGGTTTTGACCAATGTTGATGAGATTGCCGAAAGAATGGTCTTGTCGGTTTGCCGAATTAAGGTGCCGAATGTCCGCATTTCATCGGAGGAAAACCTGACCGTGATAAAAGATGTCTATCTAAACTATTGATTGAAAGATGTTTGAAAACTACATATTCTCTGGCTTCGGCTATTCGGCTGGAAGGTTCACGATTACCAACAACGACATTTACGATGCCTTGAAAAAGGGCTATTTCGAAGGTTTTGCCGAAGACAAGATAAACGCAAGCACAAAGTTTGCGCAGTACCGCGAAACTCATCCAAACGATACTCCGTTCGACTATTTTGCCGGCAATATAATGGGCTTCTACGAAAGGCATTATGTCCGTCCGTTTCCTCCGCGTGTGAACCGCATGCAGGTGGAATCTTCGCTCGAACTGGCGGTAAAAGCGGTGAAAAATGCCATGATAGATGCAAAAGTGCAGGCATCCGACATAGATGCGTGGTTTGTAAGCACAGTTTCGCCACATCAGCAGGCACCTGGTATTGCAGGTTCCGTTAAGTCGTTTTTCACCGATGCAAAGAACTATACGCCAGCATTTTCACTGATGTCTGGATGTGCAGGTTTCAACCAGAACTTGCAGAAGTGCATAGAGTATTTCCGTTTGCACAAGGAAGCCAAGTATGCAGTTGTGGCTCACACCGAAACAATGTCGTCCTTTTTGAACAAGCGCACCAAGTTTGTTCCCTTCGTGACTTTTGGCGATGCGGCTGCGGCAGTTGTTGTTGAGCGTGTTGAAGCGGAAGAAAAATTCGGAATTTTGAGCATCTGCAATTACCAGGACTTGAAAATGCTCGATTATGTGGGCGTTGACGATGACTGGAACTTGTATATGGACGACTCCGTAATCAAGGATAGGGCTTGCGTAAACATTCCAAAGGCATCGCGCGAATGTTTGTCGGAAGTTGGCTGGGGCATTGACGATATTGATGTGTTTGTTCCGCATCAGACTGGCAATGTGATTGTTAAGCAGGCGGCTGCAGAATTGAATTTCCCGATGGATAAAGTTTTCCTAAAGGCGCAGAACCTATATGGAAACGTGTCGGGAGCAACTGTTCCGCTAGGACTTGCTTTGCTTGCCGAAGAAGGAAAACTGCACGATGGAGCGAAAATTTTGAGCGCAACTGCAGGTGTGGGCGGAAATTATGGAGGTTTTGCTTACTTGCATCGCAATAATAACAGACAAAATACATCCTACTCGTTGCATAACAATGAGTTACAGGATAAAAATGTACTTGTGCTTGGCGCATCGGGTAAACTTGGCGAAAAGGTTGTTGCAGAACTTGCTTCGCGTGGTGCAAGTCTTTGGCTACAAGGAAATTCAAAAGCCGATGTTTTGAATAGAGTAGGAGCAAAGGTTTTCGAGTGCGACTTTGGTGACAAGGCATCGGTACGCAAGTTTATTGATGAGGTTAACTCGCTGGAAATCAAGTTTGATTATCTTCTAAATCTTGCCGAATCTGTTGGCGAAAATTGCATGGATGTGAACCTTTATGCGCCTATCGAGATAATAAATGGCGTAGTAGGAAAGATTTCTGGTTGCATACTAGCAGTCGGTAACGGTGCCGAGGACTTGAATTTTGATGAGAATTACAATGAATGGTCGTCATCCAAGCGGGCATTTCACGGCTATCTGGCATCGGCAAGCGGTGAGTTGTCGAAATACGGCATAAGAACGGTTTACCTGCATTTGGGCTTTATGGACGATGGTCTTGTGTCGCAGTTGCCCGACAAGTCGGTATTTAAGTTTATGGTAAAGTCGCGACAGGAAAACCTTATAAATCTGGATGTTGCCGCTGAAACTATTGTGAATGCCCTTTACATCCCGCGTCAACTTGGCGTCAACTATTCCTACGAAAATTTGATGCTTGTAGGCAGGTTGGGGTACGATGAGAATAAGATAGACTAAAAAATTGTAAGTTCGTCGGATTGTAATTCGACAGATTCTGAAATGCTTGAATATCAGCATTAAAATACAAAAAATGTAATGTGGTATTATTTTTTTTGTTAATTTTAGGCAACCATTTGAACTTTTTCGCGTTATACAAAATATATTGATGAAATATTGTATGTTTATGAAGAAAATATTATTGCTTTTTTCGTTGATTCTGTTGGGAATAGGAGTTTTTTCACAGGAAATTTCCGTTAATTTTACGGGAAGACTTAATGGTTCTCAATATCAGCGGTTGGATAGTGTTCGGATAACCGATGTTACACGCGGTTGGACTGAAACTTTGGTTTATCCCGACACTGTGATTGTGGTAAATGCGACAGTAAATGTATCTAATGTAGAATATGCTACTGGTTTTGAGCAGAATGTGCCGAATCCTTTTGACTGCCATACCATGGTTGATCTTGCAGTTACGCAGGACCAGAATGTTTTGTTGCAACTTTACGATGCCGCAGGAAAGCAATGCGCAGATTTGAATGTAGCACTGAATGCAGGTTCTCATCGTTTTGAGATTACGGCATCTAAACCGCAGACATATATCTTGAAGGCGATGGTTGGAACAAAAACATATTCTGTGCGAATGTTAAATGTAGGCAGTTGTGGCGGCGATGGCATAAGGTATAATGGGTATGTTGGCATGAATGTAAAACTTACTGTTGAAAATGAATTTCAGGTAGGTGATAATATGGAATATGTCGGCTATGCGAATATTGGTGGCAATGTTGTCGAAAGTGAAACTGTAACTCTGCAATTAAGAGAGACTTCTGATGTCGTATTGGATTTTTGGGCGGAAATATCTGGATCAATTGCAGGGCAAATAAATGGTCACGATTGGGTTGACCTCGGATTGCCAAGTGGATTGCTTTGGGCGACCTGCAATGTAGGTGCAACCAATCATACAGACTATGGAAATTATTATGCTTGGGGCGAAACTGCTCCCAAGGAAATCTATAGTTGGGATACTTATCGCTATTGCAATGGCAGCCAGACAACATTAACAAAATACTGCAATAATGCTAATTTCGGGTACAACGGTTTTACTGACGAACTTACAACCCTTGATGCAAGCGACGATGCTGCTACAGCCAACTGGGGTTCAGTTTGGCGTATGCCGACATTTGATGAATTAAATGAACTCATAACAAATTGTACGGTAACTTATCTTGATTACCCAGAATACGAAGTTCCCGGAAGATTGTTTGTAGGGCCAAACGGCAACTCTATTTTTCTGCCCTTGGCATCCGAACGCAGTGACAATGACATGTTCAATCCAGTCCCTGCACACTATTGGTCAAGTTCGTTATATACGGGCATTCCGAGTTGTGCATGGCAATTATATTTCGACCCAGACACTAGTTTTATGCACTATAGCGGATACCGTAGTTATGGACGCACGGTTCGTCCCGTTTGTAATAGAGAAATTGTTGATTCTTTGCCGACAGTAATCACAGGTACTGCATCAGATATAACAGCATCTAGGGCAACTATTTCTGGATATTTATTCTCCGATGGTGGAGCCGGAGTTGTATGTGGAGTTATGTTTGGCACAAGTGCAAATAATCTTACACAATGCATATATAGTAGTAGCGGAATTGGTGAATTTACGGTAAATCTCACTGGTCTTATGTATAGTACCATTTATTATTATAGAGCATTTGCAATCAATAGAACTGGTACTGTTTATGGTGAAGTAAAACAATTCACGACATCTGAAAGTGCAGGTTCGTTAAATGAGCATAGTTATATTGACTTAGGTCTTCCTTCTGGCACACTTTGGTCAACCTGTAATGTTGGTGCAAGTAATCCTGAAGATTATGGTGATTATTATGCTTGGGGAGAAACTATTCCTAAAATGGTATACAGTAATGGTTCCTATACATATACAGACCATCCTGTAACGCTTCCGTCGAGTGCCGATGCTGCTACAGTCAACTGGGGGGCTGGCTGGAGAATACCGACTAACGAAGAACTAGAAGAGTTACTAACAGATTGCACTGTGATATGGACAACCCAAAACGGAGTAAACGGACGGTTGTTCACAGGACCTAACGGTAACTCAATTTTCCTTCCCGCTGCTGGTTGGCGTTCTGGTAGTAGTCTTAATGACGCCGATTCCTCTGGCTTTTATTGGACGAGTTCGTCTTACTCTACCAAATCATTCTATGTGAAGCGCTTATACTTCGATTCTGACAATTGCTACATATACGGCGGTGGTGGCTACATGGGATTTTCTGTTCGCGCAGTGTGCATTCAACAAAACTAAATGGATTTTCAAATATAATTTACGGCAGTCGGCGATAGTCGGCTGTCGTTTTTTTGTTTAAATGAAACAACATCAAACAATTTCAAACCACCATATACCTTAGAAACAAAAAGCGGAATCAGATGCTGCCCTTCGATACTTCGGCTGTGCTCACTTCTACTTCGCTCAGCGCATCGCAACATAAGTAGCCATCAACGAAATTAAAATTTACCATTTAATCAATAGTAGTAGCGAAATGCTTTGCGCTACGCAATGCCTTGCGCCAGAATCATAGTGCTGTAAGTTATTTGTGCTATGCGTCTGAGCAATAGCACTGCAACATTGTTGATAATATGCAAATAATGCTAACAAACAAATGTTTTATGTGCGTTTAAACAATAAATTAAATCTTTTGTCGTTATTATTTATGTATTTATATTGTATCGTTTTATGAAAAAATATTTTGTTTTTGCAATGTCTTTGTTAGCCTGTATGCTGACGATTGCCGGATGTGGTGAGAGTAATGTTATGAATGATAGTGGTGATTCTAATTCCGTGGTAACGGAGATAAATCCTGATGATATGCATCAGATTATTGAAAATGGAAAGCGTGGGTATATTGATAAGGATGGTAATATCATCATTGAACCGAAGTATGATATGATTGAAATTTTTAAAGATGGACTTGCTAGGGTTTCTGTGGGCGCAGATACTACTATGGGCTATTATTACAGAAGAGGTGGCAAATATGGATATATTGATGCTACGGGAAAAATAGTTATTGATACTATATTTGATGAGATAGAATATTTTGAAGATGGGCTTGCTCGTTTTAAAATAAATGGCAAGAGGGGAATTATTGATAAGGCAGGCAATTATGTTGTAAAGCCGTTGTATGAAGATTTGGGATTTTTCTCTGAGGATTTGGCGCGTGTGAAATCCGATGGCAAGTGGGGGTATATAGACCGTTCGGGAAAGTATGTAATTGAACCGCAGTACGAATTTGCTTATGGTTTCTCTGATGGAGTTGCTTCAGTGCGAGTAGATGGAAAGTTCGGTTATATAGACAAGACCGGAAAATTTGTTATAACTCCGCAGTTTGCTGATGCCGGTTCTTTTTTGGGAGGTCTTGCCTGTGTTAGTATGGGAGGTGATAAGTGGTGGTACATCAATAAGAATGGCGATAAGGTTTATCATGAAATGGATGGCGCTAACGAGTTGTTTGATTTCCTTAGAGTATGGGTGCAGGATATAGATGCTCAAAAGGCAGATACGATTAAATGATTATACAATTATTGATTTCCAAATTACGGCAGTCGGCAAAGTCGGCTGTCGTTTTTTGTTTAGAGGTAAATAATGAAAATTTTGTTGTTTTTGTCGTTTTGCTTATTTTTGTAGAAATTTGAATTTATGACCAAACAGCAGGCAGTACAGCTATTTGAAGAAAAGAAAATTCGTTCCGTATGGGACGATGAGCAGGAAAAATGGTATTTTTCTGTAGCCGATGTGGTGGAAGTGCTTACGGAAAGTGCTGATGTAAAACAATATATAAAGAAAATGAGGATGCGAGATCCTGCACTCAATTCCAACTGGGGTACAATTTGTACCCCCCTTCGTATGGTTGCTGCTGATGGCAAGTCAAGACAAGTGCAAGCCGCTTCTCTTGAAGGTATTTTCCGTATCATACAATCTATTCCGTCACCCAAAGCCGAACCTTTCAAATTGTGGATGGCAAAGGTCGCAAACAATAGAATTGAACAATTGCAAGACCCTGAACTATCCATTGAACAGGCAATGCACGACTATAAGCGTCTTGGGTATTCGGACAATTGGATTAATCAGCGACTGAAATCAATAGAAGTCAGAAAGATTCTTACAGATGAATGGAAGCGGTGTGGAATGGAAGAAGGTATGCAGTTCGCATCGTTGACAGATATAATAACTAAAGCGTGGAGTGGCAAGACAACAAAGGAGTACAAGAAGTATAAAGGTCTAAAGAAGGAAAATCTGCGTGATAATATGACCAATACGGAGTTGATTTTGAATATGCTTGCTGAAACCGCAACAACAGACTTGTCGAAATCGCATAATCCGCAAACATTTGAAGAAAATGTTACAGTCGCACAGAAAGGTGGCAATGTGGCGCGTTCTGCAAGGATGGAATTGGAAAAAGAACTAGGAAAATCTGTGGTGTCACCGTTGAATGCAAAGACATACCTTAATCAATTAAGTCAAACAACGGAAGAGGAAAAAGAATAAAAAAGATATTTGCGTGCTAAAGTTTTAGATTTACAGCAGTCGGCAATAGTCGGCTGTTGTTTTTTTTTGTTTTATATGTTTAAAAGGAACCATTGGTGTCAACTATTCCTATGAAAATTTTATGCTTGTAGGCAGGTTGGGGTATGATGAGGACAAGGTGGACTAAAAAAAATTGTAAGTTCGTCGGATTGTAATTCGACAGATTCTGAAATGCTTGAGTATCAGCATTAAAATACAAAAAATGTAATGTGGTATTATTTTTTTTTATTTTAGGCAACCATTTCGAAATTTTTTCGTTACACAAATGTAGTTTAATATAAAATTTGTTATATGAAAAAAATATTATTATTGCATATCTCTATGATTTTGATGGTGATATGTGCCTTTTCTCAGGAATTTACCGTTAATTTTACTGGACGGTTTAATGGTTCTCATTATCAGCGGATTGATAGTGTTAGGATAACCGATGTTACACGCAGTTGGACTGAAACTTTGGTTTATCCAGATACGGTAATTGCCGTAAATACACCAGTAAATATTTCCAATAACGAAATGTTTGTTGTTGGTTTTGGTCAGAATGTGCCAAATCCATTTGACAGCTATACTTCGGTAGAACTTGCCATTCCGCAGGATGAAAATGTCAAGTTTCAGTTGTTTGATGCCGAAGGAAAGCAATGTGCTGAGTTGAATGTCGCGCTGAATGCTGGTTCGCATAAGTTTGAAATTACAGCAGCAAAACCGCAAGCATATATATTGAAGGCTATTGCAGGGACTAAGACTTATTCGGTTCGAATGATAAATGTTGGTAGTTGTGGCAGTAATGGCATAAAGTATGGAGGATATGTAGGATTGTGTACAAAACTTACCATTGATAATGAATTTCAGGTTGGTGACGATATGGAATTTGTTGGATATGCTACTATTGATGATAGTGTCGTAGAAAGCGAGACTGTATCACATCCGCTTATGGAAAATCAGGATATTGTGTTGGAGTTTAGAAGGGATACAACAGGAACGCTAAACGGTCACGACTGGGTTGACCTTGGACTTCCATCTGGCACAAGGTGGGCTACTTGCAATGTAGGCGCAGAAACCCCAGATGCTTTTGGCGATTATTTTGCGTGGGGAGAAGTGCAAATAAAAGCAAGATGGTCGTGGGAAGCATATATTTATACTGAAGGAGGTGAGCAAAACTTAACTAAGTATTGCTATGATTCTCTCTATGGTTATTGTGGTTATACTGATACTCTGATAACTTTAGAACCTATGGATGATGCAGCTACTTACAATTGGGGAAGCAATTGGCGTATGCCTAAAAATTCAGAATTTCAGGAACTGATAGATTATTGTTCTCACGAGAGGACTACGCAAAACGGTGTAAACGGATGGCTGTTCACAGGGCCTAATGGCTATTCCATCTTTTTACCTGCTGCTGGAGTTTTATTGGGAAATATAGTTGATGAGGAACATTGCAATTATTGGACAAGTACTCTTGTGCTAAGCGGGCACTCTATTTGTGCTTTTAAATTTTGGGATTATGTTCTTGATTTAGAGAACTGGACTACGAATGGTATGTCTTCGGACTTACGCTACAAGGGCTTGTCTGTTCGCCCTGTCTGCGCCCAATAAATTTACGAAGTACAAATTACTATTTTAGATTTACGGCAGTCGGCGGTGGTCGGCTGCTGTTTTTTTATGAAACAACTTGTACAGACGCAAGATATTGCGTCTCAATCCGTGAGTAACGCCACAATTTTGTAGGCTCGCAATGCATTGCGAGCCTACAATCATTGAATTATTGAATCTTAAAACAATCAGAAACCTAGAAACCATAAACCAGATTAACAAAATAATAAACCATAATTTCGTTCCAAAGTGTTATATTTGCAAGTTAAAACAGAATTTCGACTATGGGTCTTTTTAAAACTTTTACATATAACGTATTCGATTACAAACCACGCTATTACGATGCAAAACTGGACGAGTTTCACGAAAAGGTAATGGATAGGCGCGAGGCGGAGGGCAAAATTGATTCCACAGATGGAGAATATGTGCCAGGCGCCAGCATCCGCGGGAGTTTCCGTTCCAAGATGCGCAGAACATCGTATGGCGGAACAAAAAAATCCACTATCAGGATATTCTGCATTGCTGTATTCCTGTTTTTCATCGCCTACCTTATTTTCTTCGCCGACCTTTCATCGGTGGTGTCGTACATTAGCAAGTTGTAGCCATGTCGGATATAATTAAGTTGCTGTCGGATTCGGTTGCAAACCAGATTGCTGCTGGCGAGGTCGTGCAGAGACCTGCATCGGTGGTGAAGGAACTGGTTGAAAACTCGCTCGATGCGGGTGCAACAAGCATCGACATAATAATAAAGGACGCTGGGCGCACGTTTATCCAGGTGGTTGACAATGGCGTAGGAATGTCGCCGACCGATGCCCGCATGTCGTTCGAACGTCACGCAACATCGAAAATTTCAAAGGCGGAAGACCTGTTTGCAATAACAACCATGGGTTTCCGTGGCGAGGCGTTGGCATCGATCGCCGCTGTTGCCGAGGTGGAACTTATTACACGAAGGAGCGAGGATGAACTCGGCACCTGCGTTTGCATTTCAGCATCGAATGTGAAGTCGCAGGAACCAGTGGCTGCTGCTGTCGGGACAAATTTCAAGGTGCGCAACCTTTTCTTCAATATTCCCGCTAGGCGCAAGTTTTTGAAATCTGACAGTGTGGAAACCAAACACATTATGGACGAAATTCACCGCATTGTGCTTACAAACCCATCAATTTCGTTCAAGGTGGTTTTCAACGATGATATAAAGATGCAACTTTCCCCTGAAAATCTGCATCAGCGAATTGCAAATGTTTTCGGCAAGAAACTCAACCAGAACCTTGTGCCGATTGGCGTTGAAACCAATATCGTGAACATAAAGGGCTTTGTGGTAAAGCCCGAAATGTCGCTGAAAAACATGGCGGAGCAGTTCTTTTTTGTGAACAACCGCTACATGTATCATCCTTATTTCCGCAAGGCGGTGACATCTGCCTACGACAAACTTCTGCCCGAAGGCGAAAATCCACGCTTTTTCATTTACTTGGAGGTCGATCCTGCAACAATCGACATAAACATTCATCCTACCAAGACCGAAATCAAGTTCGAGGAGGAGCAAAGCATCTATATGATTCTCAATTCGGCTGTAAAAGAGGCACTTGGCAAGTTCAATGTTGTTCCGTCCCTCTCGTTCGAAGATGACATTACCCGCGATGCTCATTTTACATCGTCAACGGTTGTACGTCCGCCAGTGATAAGCGTAAATCCGAAGTTCAATCCGTTCAAGTACACAGATTCTGGATATAAGCGCGAAGTTCCGAAAGGATGGGAGAAGTTGTACGAGAGTGGCAAGACGCGTGATGATTTTGATTTGCCCGAAAGCGAGAATCCGCAGAATCCAGAGTCCATGCAAAGCGTGCAGTCGCAAATATCGTATGGAGACGATGATAGTTATTCGGGCGACAGTTCGCAGAAATATTTGCAGTTGAAAAACAAGTATATCCTCACATCTTCGCATTCGGGGATGATTGTGATAAATCAGCGTAGGGCACACGAACGCATTATGTACGAGCATTTTATGCACATGCTTGAATCCCGTAGCGGAGTGGTGCAGAAGTCGCTTTTCCCGCTTGTGATAGAGCCGTCTCCCGAGGAACGCGGTCTGCTGATTGAGGTCATGACAGAACTCAATACCATTGGTTTCGAGATAGTTATGCTTGGTAGCGACAAGTTTGAAATTCGCGGTGTGCCTGCCGAACTTGCCGAAATGGATGCCAATGCGATTATTCGTCAGCTTCTTGATGAACTTTCGGATGGTTCTCCCGATTTGAAAATGCTACTTAACGACAAGATTGCCATTGCTTTGGCAAAGTCGGCAGCAATGTCATCTGGTGTTGCGCTGAAGGATGAGGAGATGGAAGACTTGTTTTTCCGCCTGATGTCGTGCGCAAACCACAACTATACTGCCGATGGCAGGAAAATAATGGAAATAATGGACATTTCCGAAATAGAAAACAAATTTAACTGATGAGCTATGTTCAATAGGTCTTTGGATATTCCACCGTTAGTCAAGTATCTGCTTCTCGTCAACATTGTAATGTTTGTCGTGGCGATGTTTGTGCCTGTAATTGACTCGTATTGCGCATTGTATAGTTTCCGCAGTCCGATGTTTAAACCAGTACAGCTTGTAACACACATGTTTATGCATGGCGGATTCTGGCATTTGTTCTTCAATATGTTTTCGCTATTCATGTTTGGAAGGGTGCTTGAATCGTACTGGGGTTCGAAGCGGTTCTTCATTTACTACTTTGTGGCGGGAATTGGCGGAGCATTGTTCTATCTGCTTGTGAAAGAGATTGAAATGCAAGTGCTTATGTCATCAATGAGTCCCGAGGCAATCGAAGAGGTTATGCGCAACGGAGCCGACATACTAATGCAAGGCAAAAATTATGCGATGTCTGACCTTGGAAAGCTGAACCTTGTGCTGAATGTGCCGTGCGTTGGTGCATCGGGTGCTATTTACGGTTTGCTTCTCGCATTCGGTATCATGTTCCCCGATGTAGAGATGTATATTTACTTCGCTATTCCAGTGAAAGCCAAATGGATGGTGATAGCATTCGTTGTTATAGAACTTTTGCTTGGCGTTCTAAATGCACAAGGCGACAATGTTGCACATTTCGCACATCTTGGCGGTATGCTCATAGGCTTCATCCTGCTGATGATTTGGCGTAAGAAAGGAGAGGTGTGATGAAGCAGGGAATCTGGGACGAAATAAGAAACATTTTCCGTCAGGGAAACAATTTGAGCATACTCATATTTTTGAATATCAGTGTGTTCATACTAGTCCTTGCTGTTAATCTCGGATTCTTCTTTGCAGGAAAGACTTTTAATGTGTCGGAATGGTTGGGCGTGTCGTCAAACTTTTCTTTGCTGGCGCATAGGCCGTGGACGGTGGTGACATACATGTTTGTCCATTCCGGATTCATTCACATAATATTCAACTTGCTTGTGCTTTACTGGTTCGGGAAAATCTTCCTCGAATACCTTTCGCAGAGGCAGTTGCTTGGCGTGTATATACTTGGTGGACTTGCTGGTGCGCTGGTTTTCATTGGTGCGTACAACATTATTCCTGTGTTTGCAACGGTGAAAAATGTCGCTTTTGCAATTGGCGCATCGGCATCGATAATGGCGGTTGTGTTTGCAATTGCCGTGCTTGTGCCCAATATGCCTGTACGCCTTGCTTTTCTCGGTCAGATAAAGTTGAAATATTTGGCAATGGCGATTGTTCTCATCGACTTGCTGAGCATACCGTTTGGCAATGCGGGCGGACATTTCTCGCATCTCGGTGGTGCACTCATGGGAGCGATATTTTCGGTCTGCTACTCAAAGGGTACGGACATCACAATTTTTTTGTCGCGATTTTTTTCTTGGGTTGGCAACTTGTTCAAGTCTGAACCAAAGACAACAACGCAAACTGGTAGTCGCCGTGCCGAAACCGATGCCGAGTACAATAGACGCAAAGCTCGCGAACAGAAAGAAATAGACAGAATTTTGGACAAGGTTAAGGAGTCGGGGTATTCGAGCCTTACGAAGGAGGAAAAGGAAAAATTGTTTAGCAACAGCAATAAAAATTAAGCGATATGTGGCGTAAGATATTATGGGTGTTTACGATATTGTTTGTTTTGGCGGTTATACTCAGCATAGTTTCGGTGTATGTGTCGCCGGCAAGTGTAAAGTGGATGGCATTGTGTCCGTTTATGCTGAAATATGTGCTTATCGGACTTGCCGCACTGATGATTTTATGGTTGTTTGTGAATTATAAGGTTGCCATTCCTATTGCTGTTGTGGTATTTGTAGGCTTTAAATTTTTCTCTCACGAATATTCCATTCGCGACAAATCACTCGATGACAATGCCGATTTCAGGGTAATGTCCTACAACGTAAAATGTTTCGGTATTCTTGATAAGAATTCCAATTTGCTGAGGGAGAAGGTTTTGGAAACGATTTCTGCTACTGATGCCGACATTGTTTGCATGCAGGAAGCATATTGGGCAAACAAATCGGCGGATTTTCCAACACTCGATGTGCTTTCGAAGAGTTTGAAAGCAAAGTCGGTGCCTAAGGTAAGGCTCACGAATTTCAATTATGGGGTAGGAGGTTTGGCTATTGTCACTCGTTATCCTGTCATTAACCAGTATTCGCATCCGTTTGACAGTACTGCAAATGGGTTTATGTATGTGGACATTCTTATGAATGAAGATACAGTAAGATTGTATAACTGTCATTTGCAGTCGATTATGATTAACGATTCGGATGTTGAAATTAGTCGTAGACGCGAAGGTTTCAACCGAGAAAACAAGGACAAGGCGATGAATTTGTATTCAAAGTTTTCTGCGGCATCGGCACATCGTGCCGTGCAAGTCGATACGCTTGTGTCTACGCTCGATACTTGTCCTTATCCGGTTCTGCTTTGTGGCGATTTCAACGATGTTCCATTGAGTTATACCTGTTTCCAGATACTTGCATCGGGCGAACGCCTTCACGATACTTTTATGGAACGAGGAGATGGCAATGGCCGTACATTTTCAATTGCTGGTGTTGATTTCCGTATCGACTACATAATGCATTCCAATGTGTTCAAGTGCTTGAGGCATAAAGTGCTTAATTTCAATATTTCCGATGACCATTATCCCGTGGTGGCGGAGTTTAAAAGGTAATTGATTGCTTTTCGGGTAATTTGCAGTTGTCAATTTCAAAGCTAAGTCATACATTATTTCACTTTTTGTTTTTTACTTTCATATACCTATAATAAGAATATTTTGTGTAATTTTGCACATTGAAAATTTTATCAGATATGAAGAGAACGAAGATTAGTGAAGTGCTTAACTCCACGGAATTTGGAAAAGAAACAACCGTAATGGGTTGGGTTAGGACAAAGCGCGTAAGCAAGAACGTATGTTTCATCGCATTGAACGATGGTTCTACTATAAATAACCTTCAGATTGTATTGGATGTAAATCCCGAGTTGGAACAGAAACTCGCTGGTGTTCACACTGGCGCAGCATTGTCGGTTGACGGAAAGACCGTTGAGTCGATGGGTAGCGGACAAAAGGTTGAGTTGCAGGCAAAGGACATTACCGTTTTCGGTGATGCAAATCCCGACGAATATCCTCTGCAACCAAAGCGTCATAGCCTCGAATTTTTGCGCGAAATTGCCCACTTGCGTTTCCGTACAAATACTTTCGGAGCAATTTTCCGTATCCGTCACGCAATGACATTTGCAATTCACAACTTCTTCAATAGCAAGGGGTTCTACAATGTACACACTCCGCTTATCACTGGTTCCGACTGCGAAGGCGCTGGCGAAATGTTCCAGGTTACAACAATGGACCTCAACAACTTGCCTCGTACTGAGGAAGGTAAGATTGACTATTCGCAGGATTTCTTCGGTAAGTCGACCAACCTGACGGTTTCGGGTCAACTTGAAGGCGAACTAGCAGCAACAGCATTGTCGCAGATTTACACTTTCGGACCAACTTTCCGTGCCGAAAATTCAAATACTCCTCGTCACCTTGCAGAATTCTGGATGATTGAACCAGAAGTTGCTTTCTTCGACCTCGAGGACAATATGAACCTTGCCGAGGAAATGTTGAAATATTTGGTAAAATATGCTCTCGACAATTGCCGTGACGATATTGAATTCCTCTGCAAGCGCCGCGAGGAAGAGCAGAAGCAGAAACCTGCAAACGAACGCGATGAAATGAACCTCATAGAGCGTCTTGAGTTTGTATTGCACAACGATTTTGCTCGTGTAACCTACACCGAGGCAATCGACATCCTTATGAATTCTAAGCCGAACAAGACTGGTAAGTTCGTTTACCCAGTTGACAAGTGGGGCGTTGACCTGCAGAGCGAACACGAGCGTTACCTCGTTGAAAAGCACTACAAGCGTCCTGTTATCCTCATCAACTACCCGAAGGAAATCAAGGCCTTCTACATGAAGCAGAATGAGGACGGAAAGACCGTTCGCGCAATGGACGTTCTTTTCCCGCAGATTGGCGAAATCATTGGTGGTTCGCAGCGTGAGGAAAGTTACGAGAAACTTCTTGCAACAATAGAAGAACGCAATATTCCTAAGAAGGATATGTGGTGGTATCTTGAAACCCGTAAGTTTGGTACTGTTCCTCATAGCGGTTTCGGTCTTGGTTTCGAGAGACTTATACTTTTCGTAACTGGTATGTCGAACATCCGCGATGTGATTCCGTTCCCACGTACACCTAAGACAGCCGAATTCTAAAATTCCCGACTATGCTCAAGACATCGCTCGAACAGAAACTTACGCAAAAGTTGGCTCCGCAGCAGATTCAGATGATAAAACTGCTGGAACTGAATACTTTGCAACTAGAAGAACGCATCAAGAACGAGATAGAGGAAAATCCTGCTCTCGACGATGGCGGTGAAGGCGACTACGACAACGAAGAAAGCATAGTCGAGGACGACAACGATGTTCTTACTCATGAAGAGGAACGTGATGATCTTGATTCAAGCGACGATGAATATTCGCGTGATGACGATTATTCGCTTGATGATGATTATGGTCAGAACGACGACGATGAGATTCCAAACTATAGGTTGGAAGTAAACAATACCTCTAAGGATGACGAGCATACGGATATTCCTTTTTCGGCGGCTAAGTCGTTTGCCGAGCATCTTTTTGAGCAATTCATTTTGAAGGATGTGACCGACAGGCAGAAATATATTGCTCCATTTCTTGTCGGAAACATTGACGAGGACGGCTATCTGCGTCGCGACCTTGATGCCATTGCCGATGATATTGCATTTTCGCAGAATGTGGAGGTTTCGGAGCAGGAACTGGAAGATGTGCTGAAAGTTATTCAGGAACTCGACCCGGCAGGTATCGGTGCACGCAATCTGCAGGAATGCCTTCTTATACAACTTCGTAGGAAAGAGGAGCAAACCGAAGGTGTGAAGATTGCAATAACAGTGTTGTCGGATTGCTTTGAGGAGTTTACAAAGAAGCACTACGAAAAAATAATGCAGAAATGCGGAATCGATGAGCAGGGGCTGAAGTCTGCCATTGATGCCATTGTTAAGTTAAATCCGAAACCCGGAAATTCGTATGGCGAACCGCAAAGAGCAAATATTCAGGCAATAATCCCAGATTTTATTGTTGAAATAGAAGGAAATGACATTTCTGTTTCGCTAAACAATCGTAATTCGCCCGATTTGCGCATAAGCAGGTCGTTCTCGAAGATGATGAGCGATTATTCTTCTGACAAGGCGGGTAATAAGGAGGTTGTCACTTTTGTAAAGCAGAAGATAGACAACGCAAAATGGTTTATCGATGCGATAGAGCAGAGGAGGAGGACTTTGTTGTTCACGATGGAGGCAATTGTCCAGTTCCAGCGCAAGTTTTTCCTTACTGGCGACGAGGCCGATATTCGTCCGATGATATTGAAGGACATTGCCGAAATGACAAACCTTGACATTTCAACGGTTTCGCGTGTGGCAAACAGCAAGTACGTTTCAACGCCATACGGCAACTTCCTTCTGAAATTCTTCTTCAGCGAAGCAATGCAGACCGATTCTGGCGAGGAAGTTTCTACCCGTGAGGTAAAGCAGATCCTGAAGGAATGCATTGATGCCGAAGATGCTTCAAAACCACTCACCGATGACAGACTGTCGGAAATACTGAAGGATAGGGGATATATAATTGCTCGCCGAACCATTGCAAAATATCGCGAACAACTTGGTATTCCTGTTGCACGCCTCAGACGAAAAATCTAACCATGCGTGGTTTTCTCGACATATTTTTCAAAATAGTTAGCGTGTTGGGACATCCAATACTTTTGCCTACATATTTTGCATTGACAATCAATGATATTTATGGGTTGAACTTATTCCTTGTAATCGGAATTACCTTAGTTTTTCCGATGTTGGTAATGTTGATGTGGTTTTCGATAGGACAAATTAGCAGAAAAACCATTAATACCAGTACTGATGTGACTCTAAGTCAGGAAGATGTTGCAGCAATGTCAGGAACTTTTGTCGAAAGGATAGAGGGATTTTTTGAGACTACTCGCAACCGAACATTTGCCATGCTGATAGTTGTTGGTTTTTCCATTCTTGGGTATTTTGTGTATAGGTTGCCAATGTGGAGTCTTTTGATGCTGTTGATAACTGTTGCATCGCTAGGGTGCATGCTAATCAATAATTTCTGGCGGCTAAGCATTCATTCATACGGTTGGGGATTTGCAACCTATCTTGTTGTTTTTCAATATCCATATTTGTTCGCTAACGGTGTTGTTATGTCAATGATTGTGATACTGTTGAGTGGACTTGTCCTGTCGTCGAGACTGTACCTCGGAAGGCATAGCGACATTCAGGTGCATCTCGGATATTTTATCGGTATGGCAATCCCTGCTTTGCTTTACTGGTCACTGAGTTTATAGGGTGTTGGTTTTGTCCATGTCTTTTCAATCTAAGTTTGAAAAGGTTGAAATCATATTGCTTCCTGTATTTGTTTTACGATGATGCTGTCGGAAACAAACATTCCTTGTGCAGTGAGTGATAGGCACTTTCCGTCGAAACGATAATGTGCTGGATTAAGTCCCTTTATTGCGTCTTTCAGTTTTCCCGATTTTTCATTCCCGAAAGACCTTCCAATTTCGTCTATATCAATACCTTTGAATGTCCTTAATCCAAGCATTATGCTTTCTTCGAATATGTCTGATGGGGTTAGGTTTTCGCTTGTGAGGCATTCTTTCCCCTCGTTTATGCACCTTATGTATTCTTTGACATCTGCGACATTCCACGTTCTTGAATTTGCATAATATGAATGTGCGCCTGGTCCCAATCCTAGGTATTCTGTTCTGTCCCAATATGACGAGTTGTGTCGTGAATGCCTGTCTGGTTTGCCAGCATTGGAAATTTCGTAGTGGTCAAAACCGTTTTCCTTTGATTTTTCGTCAAAGCAGAGGAATTGTCGCAGGCAATTGTCTTCGTCGGTGGGTGAGTATTTGTTTTCGCATAAGTAACGGTGGAGTAATGTGCCTTCTTCTATGCCGAGGCAATAGCATGAAAGATGCGATATCGGCAAGGAAAAAGCCTTGTCGAGTTCTTTTTCCCATTGTTCGCATGTAAGGCCTTCGATTCCGTATATCAAGTCTATGGAAATGTTGTCGAATCCGCATTCAGCAGCCTCCTTTATGCTTTCGATGGCTTTGCTGGCATTGTGCCTGCGCTTGAGGAATTTTAGTGTTTCATCATGAAAACTTTGAATTCCAATGCTTAGGCGGTTTATTCCTGTATGTCGCAGTTCGGCAAGGTATTGGTGGCATAGATTTTCGGGGTTCGCCTCAAGTGTAATTTCGGCATTGGAATTTACATTGTAGTTGGCGTGTATTTCGTCAAGAATGCCTTTTATCTCGTCTGTGTCAAGAATCGAAGGTGTGCCGCCTCCGAAATATATTGTCTGTATTTGGTTGTCTGAGAGAGTGTTGCGTCGCGAGACAATTTCCTTTTTCAGTGTCTTGCAAAAGTCGGGTATTAGCGAAGGGACTGCTATTGAGTAGAAGTCGCAATATATGCATTTCGACTTGCAGAATGGGATGTGGACATATATCCCCGACATTTCAAATGTGCGGTTTATTCGTCGTTGTGATAGCGGACACGTTCAGTGCCGTATACAAACACTTCTCCGGTACCTGTTACCCATACATCAGCTTCATCGGTGGCGTATGCTTCTATGCGACCAGAACCTGATGAGTGAACTTCAACGAATTGTGCTTTAAGATCGTAGCAGTCAATGTAGCCTGAACTGCATCCTGTTATCTTTACTTCGGCGGCAATGCCCTTTATGTCAACATCGCCCGAACCGCTATTCATGACCTCTACTGCCTCGTTTTCGCAGTCGAAGGCGTACATGTTGCCGGAACCAGAGTTTTCGAACATTATTTCTCTTGACAGCGGTGACAGTACGGTCATGTCGCCAGAACCGTTATTGGTGAAATCCATATAGTCGTTACGTTTCATATATACCGTGATAGTCACAGGTTCCGTATTCTTGAAATTGTATTTTGACTTGTCTTTCTTGATTATCAACTTCTTGTTTTTTACTCCGATGTATACCTTAGGTATTATGTTGGATTCTCCAGTAATTATTGCTTTCTGCTCGTTGGAAAATACAATTTCAACATCAAACTTGGTGTCGTTTTGTACTTCAGAAAAAGATTTGTCTATGCTTCTAGTTTCGGTTATTATTTCTCCGTTGCCCTTTACTTTTTCACAAGAGCAAAATGCTACGCACATCAGAATTGCACCAATAATAATGTTTCTCATCGCATTGAATTTTTTTGCAAAAATAAACTTTTAGTGTGAAATGAGGTAACAAAAAGGAAAATAATACTTGAAATTATATTTTTGCAGGTGCATGATATTTGAATATATTTGTATATTTGCATCGTGGTTTGCAGATGATTAGGTTTGTTTCACATAGCGAAATAGATTTCGTTAAGTACGATGAGTGCATTGAAAGGTCCATGCAGGGCACTGTATATGCAATGTCGTGGTACTTGGATGCAGTATTTCCAGATTGGTCGGCGTATGTTGTTGATGACTATGATGTTGTGATGCCTATTCCGCTCAAGAGCAAGTTTGGACTGAAGTATGCTCTTCAACCGCAGTTCTGCCAGCAGTTGGGTATTTTTTCAAAGTCGTGGCTGTCGAAATTGCAGGCGCGCGAATTGATTGGGAAACTGCCATTTTTGTATCGTCTATGCTTTAATAGTGGAAATGCCGATGTGTGTGACAAGAAAAGCATGCGGCCAAACTACGTGCTGGATTTAAGTGCAGAATATTCGGTTCTGTCAGGTTGCTTTTCTATGCAGTGCCGTCGCAATATGAAGAAAGCCAAAAGTTTTGTGCAGAAAGTTTCCGAAATGTCAAAGGATGACTACCTTTCGTTTATGACCGATAATGCAGGACAATGGATGGGCAAATTGCAGATTGATGTTCTCAAAAGACTTATAGACAATGCAATGTCGGCAGGATGTGGCGAATTCATGTCGGTATGCGACGATAAGTCCGAGGTTCTGGCTGCTGTGTTCTTCATAAAGTGGAAGAATCGTTTGTATTATATTTCGCCAGTATCGAGTGAAAATGGCAAAAATTGCCAGTCGATGGCATTCTTGCTAAATGATATTATAGAGCGCAATGCAGGTTCGTCGTTGCTTCTTGACTTTGAAGGTTCGTCTATCGAGAGCATAAAGAACTTTTATGCAGGGTTTGGCGCTGTCAACGAACCTTATCCATTGGTTGAACATAATATGTGGGTAGCGAAGATTATGGGAAAATGATGATAATACCCATATTCTCCTCGTATTTTAGAAATTTACATTTGTCCCTTTTTCAATTCCGTATTTGTCGCAAAGTCCTGCGTTGATTTCAATTACATACATTGCTGGTGCTTCGGATGGGAGAGATGTGTCGTCCAAAGCGTTGGTATTCTTGCAGATGCTTACTACTTCGCGTTTTGAATTGACATAAATTATGTCCAAGGGAATCAATGTATTATGCATCCAGAACGACCGCCAGTCCTCGTTTGGGAACAGGAATAGCATTCCTTTGTTTTCGTCCATCTGCTTGCGGAACATTAGTCCGCGAGCATGTTCTTCTTCGTTGGTCGCCAGTTCCATGTCGATGCTGAAAATCACCGAGTCGCTAGCATTGATAAATTGCAACTCGCCATCCTTGCGGAATTCTGGTGGATTGTCAAAGTCATATTGCTTTACTTTCAGTTCCTTTGAAGGTTTGTTGCTGTTGCTTGTACCTTTGGGTTTTGGCGTTTTGTTGCATGATGTTAATGCAATTGCAAATAATAAAATATATGTTAATGCTCTGATTTTCATGTTTATGAGTTTTGTAATGTGTGAAGTCTGTAGTATGTTCCTTGTTTTGCAATAAGTTCGTCGTGTTTTCCTGTTTCTACTATCTGTCCTTCGTTGAGCACGATTATCAGGTCGGCATTCTTGATTGTGGAAAGACGGTGTGCAACGACTACCGATGTCCTGTTTTTCATCAGTTTCTCTATTGCTTCCTGCACCAAGCGTTCCGATTCGGTATCTAGTGCCGATGTTGCTTCATCGAGAATCAAAATTGGGGGATTTTTTAGCAGCGCACGTGCAATGCTTATCCTTTGTCGCTGACCACCAGACAGTTTGCATCCACCATCGCCTATGTTTGTATCGAAACCATTTTCGGTTTCCATGATAAAGTCGTAGGCGTTGGCAATTTTTGCGGCGCGTTCCACGTCTTCTTGCGATATGGCTTTCTGTCCGAGTGTTATGTTGTTGTAAATAGTGTCGTTGAATAGAATAGGCACTTGGTTTACATAGCCCATAAGGTTGCGTAGTTCCTTGAGTTTGTAGTCGCGGATGTTCTTGCCGTCGATAAGGATTTCACCATCAGTGACGTCGTAGAAGCGTGGAATAAGGTCAACAATCGTAGATTTTCCTGAACCGCTCTGTCCGACAAGTGCTATTGTCTGTCCTTTCTTCACTTTGAAATTAATTCCGTGAAGCACTTCGGTGTCGGCATTGTATGAGAATCTTACGTTGCGGAACTCGATTTCTCCTGTGAATTCTGCAATATCTTCGTTGCCCTGAGTATTTACTATCGGGTTCTCTGCATCAAGGATTTCGTTTACGCGGTCAACAGATGCCATGGCTTTCTTCACGTTGAACCATGCTGTAGAAAGTGATTTTGCTGGTTGAATTAACTGGCTGAAAATAAGTAGATAACCAATGAGCGCTTCCGACGTGAACGTGCTGTTTTCGGTGAGAATCATTGTTCCTCCGAAGCACAATATTATAACAACCGCAACCGTGGCCAAAAATTCGCTGAGTGGACTTGCTAGGAATCGTATCCTGTTGATGCGGTTCATCAGTTTGGTGTAGCTTTCGTTGTCGTTCTCGAATTTTTCGTTTATGTGGTTTTCGGCGTTGAATGCCTTGATGACACGCAATCCGCCAATCATTTCCTCAATCTGCGACAACAACGAACCCATTTTCTCCTGTCCAGCCATAGACGTTTTGCGTAGCGAACGTCCTGTTTTGCCGATAAGCAATCCTACGATAGGAAGCAGTATGAAAGCAAATACCGTCAGTTCCCAACTTATTATTATCATCGATGCCAGGTAGATGATGATTTTTACAGGGTCGCGGAAAATCATTTCGAGCGAACTCATGATTCCCCATTCAATTTCCTGCACGTCGCTAGTCATTCGGGCGATGATGTTGCCCTTGTGTTCGTCGGAGAAGTATGCTATTGGCAGCGACAATGTCCTTTTGAACAAGGCGTTGCGTATGTCTTTGACGGCTCCGTTGCGTATTGGAACCATAAAATGGTTGGCGAGGTACAAGGTCAAAGTTTTGAAAAATGTGGCAATTACCACGATAATGGCTATTGTCACGAGTGCTTGGAATTTACCTTGGTTGTCAATTATGCTTGTGAGCCAGTAGTAGAAGTTGTGCTTCATCGATTCGATGTCGGTGATGCTCATCGCAACCATGTCGCGCACAGGTTCCTGTGTGTTGAACAGTATTCCAAGGAAAGGTATTACCATTGTGAACGAACATAGACTGAACACTGCCGACAAGATGTTGAACAGAATGTTAAGCAGTGCGTACCCTTTGTAGGGTAGTATATATTTCGTTACTTTCAGGAAATCTTTCATATTCCTGTGTAGTTGAATGGAGTAATCTGCATGAGTTCGGCTTTCACGTCTTCGCTTGCGTCAAGTCCGTTGATGAAGTCGATGAAAGTCTGGTGTGTTACTTTTGCATTGGTTCTAGTGAGTGCCTTGAGTGCCTCGTATGGGTTGGGGTAGTTTTCGCGGCGGAGAATTGTTTGTATTGCTTCGGCTACCACCATCCAGTTGTTTTCGAGGTCGGCATCAATCTTTTCGCGGTTGAGCAAAAGTTTCGACATTCCCTTGTCGAGTGATGCCAATGCAATGAAAATGTGTCCCATAGGAACGCCAAGGTTGCGCAATACGGTTGAGTCGGTGAGGTCGCGCTGCAGACGGCTGATAGGCAGTTTGCGTGCAAGGTGTTCGCAGATGGCGTTGGCGATTCCGAGGTTGCCTTCAGCGTTTTCGAAATCTATCGGGTTCACCTTGTGAGGCATTGCACTCGAACCAACTTCGCCTGCTTTGATTTTCTGCTTGAAGTATTCCATCGAGACGTATGTCCAGATATCGCGGGCAAAGTCGATGAATATGGTGTTTATTCTTGCCATGCAGTGCATGAGGGCTGCAATATTGTCGTAGTGTTCGATTTGTGTGGTCGGACAACTACGGTGCAGACCTAAAGTTTCATTTACGAACTTGTTGCCGAATGCCATCCAGTCGATGTGCGGGAATGCAACATTGTGAGCATTGAAGTTGCCAGTTGCTCCGCCGAACTTTGCGCTGAACGGTATTTCTTTCAGTTGTCTGATTTGTTCGTTGAGGCGGACAACAAAGACATTCATTTCTTTACCAAGACGAGTTGGCGATGCCGGTTGTCCGTGTGTGCGTGCAAGCATTGGTATGTCTTTCCATTCCTCGGCGAGGTTGGCGATTGTTGCAACGGTATTTGCTAGACGAGGAAGATACTCGTTTACAACAGCTTCCTTAAGTAGGAGTGGTGTGGCTGTGTTGTTGATGTCCTGCGAGGTAAGTCCAAAATGTATGAACTCCTTGTACTGCGACAGGTTGTGAGCATCGAAGAATTCCTTTATGAAATACTCGACTGCCTTCACATCGTGGTTGGTTGTCTTTTCGATGTTTTTTACTTTTTCGGCATCCTCGGCAGTGAAATTCTGGTACAGGCTACGCAGAAGTTCGTATTTGCTTTTGTCGAAGCCTTTCAGTTGAGGAATGTCATTTTTTGTAAGTTCTATGAAATATTCTATTTCAATCCTTACGCGGTAACTTATTAGTGCGTATTCCGAAAAATATTCTCTAAGTTCCTTTGTCTTAGAGTAGTAGCGTCCGTCAATCGGACTTACAGCCATGAGAGCATCGTTTGACATATTTGTATTATTTAATTGTGCAAAGTAACGAAAAAATATTGGTTTTCGTAAAATCTTTCAATCATTACTTTTCAAACACCCAGTGTCCTGTCTTTGCTGAGCCAGACCATTTGATATGTAATGTTTTTAGGTCTCGATAAACAGTTCTGACGGTTACATTTAATTTTTGAGCAATATCTTCTGCAGAAATATAAATGTTGTCTCCTATCAAACGAAGGATTTTCTGTTGCCTTTTGCCAAGTTTTTGCCTATCATTTTGACTGACATTTTGACTGACATTTTGACTGACATTTTGACTGACATTTTTGGTGGTATCGCTTTCATTATCAATGTCTTCGGTTCTCCATAATATTGTTCTAAAATCTTCACTTTGATAGAACTCCGGAGTCTTTAAATTCATCGCTTCACAGCTGTCTATAATGTCTGTTGTTCCAGTGCCCATTTGCTCAATATATCCAGCCAGATACACAGGGTTTGCAAGAACTGGATTTACAGGACGCGATGAGTGTTCGCCTGTTAGTTTCTTTATGGTCATTCCTTGTGGCAACCGTCCTGGATTCCATACTTCAAGTCTGTCTTTGAACAGCATTACCTGCACGCTGCCTGTACTATTGTAGTCACGATGCACCACTGCGTTCACAATTGCTTCTGTTACAGCTTGTGCTGGAAGTTCTGGCGTTACATCCACTTGTGCAGAATGAATACGCTCTCCAACATGCTGATTGATACGAGACATAACAAATCCTACTGCCTGATCTACCATCTCGAATACATTGCCTCCGTAAATTTGTTGAGAGAGCATTGGTTTTTGGACTTTCGTTCCATAAAACTGAGCGCATTTGATGGTTGCTGAGGCAAACCATTTCTGAACATCTTTAGCAAACAATAGCAAAGCGGCATTCTTTATCTTTTCATCGTCGGTAATCAAGTGAAGACTGCTAAGGATTTGATGAACATTATCTTCCGAATATTGCAGTGGAAACTGTCGCTTTTCACGTGCAATGCCAACAAACCAGCGGATTTTGGCATAGTCAAGGTCATTTATTGTGGCCTCAGGATATATTGATGAATCGAAAGGTCCACTATGCAGAAGGTTATTTTTTATCATAAAGTCCACCAATGAAGCATAAACACTGCTTTGTAGCACTTCGTATGAACCGAATGAATTGCGAATTACCTCATTGTCTATTCTTTGTTTGAAAAGTTCTTCCTTTTCTTCGCGTTGTGGGACGTTCTTAATGAAAGCCAAACGATATACATGGTGTGCGGTTGCGGTATTGTATTCCCGTTCCGTAGGAGAAATTCCTTTGGCATCTTCATAACCATATTTTTTGCCTATAAGTAGCAAATAAACATCGGCGTTGGCTGCCTGTTCCAGAAATGCAGTCTGAGCAGACTTGTCTTGTGCTGGCAATTCCTCAAATAAGAATGGTTCAAAATATTGCGAAAACAAGGCATCTTGACGAATATACTCCGCCAACTGCTTTCGTTCGCTTTGGAATTCGCTTTGTACGCTACTAATAAAGATTTTCTTTCTGGGCATATATATTGTTTCTTTTAGAACATGTGAAAATTAAATTGTAGCTAACAATTAGTTAGTTTGTATGTTTTCCAATTCCCTAACCAGCCACTCAATTTCTTCCTTGTTCAGTTTCATGTATCTGATGTGCAATAATGCTTTTTCGGCACGGTGCCATTTGTTGGTTTTGATTGGTTTGGGAGACTTGCCTTCTTCTACAAAGTCCGACAAATCTGGATTTTGCGACCAGTTGTTAATTGTGCCATCAGCATTTATGTCAAGTTCAATATAGTCGCCATATCCTTTTTCAAATGGCGGAATCAGTTTGTTGGGTACGTATCCATTAATTTGACAAATTGGATTCTTCTCTGTGTCTAACAAAGTATAAGTGCCACTGTCACGGACTTTAGCCCACATTCGTAGATAGCCGTATTCTTCATTCCAATCTTGCATTTTACCATTTTTCAAATCAATCATAAACTCTAATCTTAGAATTTCTTTATTGAGCATTGGCGGAGTGAAATCGTCATCAATTTCCAATTCGGTCATTATGCCATTGTCAAATGTTATCAAATCATTTTCCTTATCGTAAGGTATGGAAATGTGTAGGTAGCAGGCTTGTGTGCTCAGTTGTTCTATCATAGATTATTTATTTTGTGTTAAGTAATATAGTAATTTGGCGCATCGTTTTTATTGATAACTTTCCATGTTGCAAATATACATTTTTTCGCTTCAAGTCAATATCTTTTATTTAAAACCCTTATCTTTGCACCATAATAAAAACTATATAATTATGGCTAAGATTCTTGTGATTGACGATGAACGAAGCATCCGTAACACATTGAGCGACATACTTGGTCTTGAGGGACATAAGGTGGAAGTTGCCGAGGATGGCGAACAGGGGTTCCGCAAGGCATCCGAAACAAAGTTTGATGCTGTGTTCTGCGATATAAAAATGCCAAAGATGGACGGAATGGAAGTGCTTGCAAAGTTGCACGACAGTTTTCCGGAACTTCCGATTGTAATGATTTCGGGGCATGGCGACATTGATACTGCCGTTGAGTCGATAAAGAAAGGCGCTTTCGACTATATTCAGAAGCCCTTGGACTTGAACCGTATGCTGGTGACATTGCGCAATGCTCTCGATCGTTCTACATTGGTTACCGAAACCAAAACCTTGAAAAAGAAGGTGAACTCAAAGTACAAGATGATAGGCGAAACGCCAGAAATGAAGAAAGTCAAGGAGATGATTGACCGCGTTGCGCCAACCGATGCCCGCGTGCTGATAACCGGTAGCAACGGAACAGGCAAGGAGGCTGTAGCTCATTGGATTCATGAGAAGAGCAACCGCGCAGCGGCTCCGTTTGTCGAGGTAAACTGCGCTGCAATACCATCGGAACTTATTGAGAGCGAGTTGTTTGGTCATGTTAAGGGTTCGTTTACTGGTGCCGTAAAGGACAAGGCCGGAAAGTTCGAGCAGGCCGATGGTGGTACGCTTTTCCTCGATGAGATTGGCGATATGAGTCTTGCAGCACAGGCAAAGGTGCTTCGTGCTTTGCAGGAGAGCAGGATTACACGCATCGGAAGCGACAAGGATGTGACTGTAAATGTGCGCGTTGTGGCTGCAACCAACAAGAATCTGCGCGAAGAAATCGAAAAGGGCAATTTCCGTGAGGACTTGTACCACCGTCTTAGCGTGATATTGATTCATGTGCCGACTTTGAACGAGCGCGCTGATGATATTCCGCTGTTGGTGGATGATTTCATCCGTACTTGCTGCGAGGAGCAGAATTTCCCAGTCAAGAAAATTACCGATGATGCGATTGCTGAATTGAAGAAGATAAACTGGCGTGGAAATATCCGCGAACTTCGCAATGTGATTGAAAGGCTTGTAATTCTCTGCGGTGCAGAAATTACCGCCGATGATGTAAAGAATTATGCAAATGTGTTTTAAATGAAGAGCAGTCGAGCAGTCTTGCCGGAAGACCTGTCTGGTTGTTATGCAGAAGCCAGTCAGGCAGTCTGCCAGACCGCAAGACGGTTGACAGATAGACTGTTAGACATCAAACCCGCAAGCCCGTAAGACTGTTAGACATCAAGACTGTAAGACTGTTAGACATCAAGACCGCAAGACTGTTAGACTGATAGACATCAAGACCGTTAGACAAAAATAACCATGAAAAAAATAATCGTATCCCCATCGTTACTCTCGGCAGACTTCAACCATCTTGCCGATGACATTGAAATGATAAACGGCAGCGAAGCCGACTGGTTTCACCTTGACATAATGGACGGAGTGTTCGTTCCGAACATATCATTTGGATTGCCGATTGTGAAAAGTGTGAAAAAACTTGCTCAGAAGCCATTGGATGTGCATTTGATGATTGTTCAGCCGGAACGCTACATAGATGCGTTTGCAAAGGCAGGAGCAGATATTCTTACTGTTCATTATGAGGCATGTACGCACTTGCATCGCACGGTGCAGGAAATCAAGAGCCACGGAATGAAGGCTGGCGTTTCGGTAAATCCGCACACCTCGGTCAAGTTGCTAGAGGACATTCTGCCCGAAATAGACCTTGTGCTGATAATGTCGGTAAATCCGGGATTTGGCGGGCAGTCGTTCATCAAGAACAGCCTGAAAAAGATTTCGGAACTTCGCAATATTGCCAATGTTGTTAATCCAGAGGTAATAATCGAGGTGGATGGCGGCGTTGACACGCAGAACCATCGCGAAATTGTCAAGGCAGGTGCTAATGCACTTGTTGCCGGAAGTGCAGTTTTCGGTGCCGAAAATCCTATTGAAGCTATTTCAAAGCTAAAGACTTTATAATGAAGCGTCTGGAATATCTTTCGTTTCGCTTTTTGGTGGCGTGTTCGCGCATAACACCGTTTTTCCTGCTGTACTTTTGGGCTGATGTATTTTACTTTGTGATTTACTATTTGGCAGGTTACAGGAAAAAAGTTGTGCTTGAGAATCTGCGCAAGTCGTTTCCCGAAAAGTCTGACAAGGAAATAACGCGGCTTGCAAAGAAATTCTACCGACACTTGGCTGATGTTACGCTTGAGGCAATCAAGGGTATGACAATTTCGGAAAAGCAGATAAAAAAACGCTATATCATTGAAAATGCGGATATTCCAAATGAGTATTTCGACCGTGGTCAGTCGGTACTTCTGCTGACAAGCCACTATGGAAACTGGGAGTACGGAATATTGGCAACCGACATGGCTATCAAGCATCAGACGGTGGCGTTGTATCTCCCGCTAACTAACAAGTATTCTGAGAGTTATGGCGTGAATCGTCGTGGAAGGTTTGGTATGAAGATGGTACCTGTGCAGCAGACGAAGACCATTTTTGCCACTCCACCCGAAAAACCGATTGGCGTGATTATGGCTGCCGACCAAAGTCCATCGAATCTTGAACGGGCAATCTGGCTCGATTTTCTAAACCATGATACCGCTTGCATCCACGGACCAGAGGCGTATGCAAAAAAAATGAATCTTCCAGCGCTTTTCATGAAGATTTCGAAGCCTAAACGCGGACATTACAAACTGACATTCGAGAAACTTATAGATAATCCGCAGCAGTACGAGCAAGGCGAGATTACTAAGTTGTATTTCAAGAGGTTGGAGGAAGATATAAGGCAGTGTCCTGAATATTGGCTTTGGTCGCACAGAAGGTGGAAACATTCGCGTCAAAGCGAAAACTAATAAACTTTAATTGGTATGACAGAATTCAATACATTTATATTCAATGCTTTTGGCGTTAATGCCTACATCGTTTCCGATGAGACCAGCGAAGCCGTAATTATTGATGGTGCAGTAAATTCCGACAGGGAAATGTTGGCGTTGAAGCAATTTGTTGACAATAACAAACTGAAAATAAAGTACATAATCAATACTCACGGGCATCTTGACCATATTTGTGGCAACGACAGGTTGAAAAAGGAGTATAATGTTCCAGTTCTTGCAAATTTCAAGGATAACGACTTGATAGTGAATGTAGGTAGGGAAGCAGCGATGTTCGGTTTTCGCATGAATCAGCAGTCGTTGCCCGACCAGAACATAGTTGATGGTGATGAAATCCGATTTGGTAATTCGGTATTAAAAGTTTTGGAAGTGCCCGGACATTCGCAGGGTAGTGTTGCCTTGTATTCCGAGACTGGGAATTTTGTCGTCTGTGGCGATGCCTTGTTTTGTGGAAGCATTGGTCGCACCGATTTGCCGGGAGGAAACTATGCCCAGTTGATTGAAAGCATAAGGAAAAAACTTTTCACGCTTGACCGAAATTGCAAGGCTTTGCCCGGACATGGCGAATCCACAACAATAGGGTATGAGGTTGACACAAATCCGTTCTTTTAGGAGTGTAAAAGTGTAAATTTTGTCAATATTTTGGTATTCAGTAGTTTAATGTTTGAAAAACTGCGTTTTCCTATAGATTTTAGCTTCAAAAAACTGCGTTTTCCTATGAAATCATAGCTATAAAAACTGCGTTTTCCGATAAGCAAGTTTGGCGATTCGGAAAATGCTTTTACACCTGCCTTTAGACTAGTATTAGTGAACTTTTTTACAGAAACATCACATTATATATTGGCATATATGTAATACCATCTTTTTGCTCGACTATACCGCCATTATATAGCACCAATGCATTTTTAACCGAGTAATCCTTGTTGCTTAAGAAGTTCGTCAACGCACTATGTACATAGTAATCCTTTCCAGACTTGATTTCAACTGGTAGAACAGAAAGTGCGTCGTAGTCGTCAATTAAGAAATCAACCTCGCCTTTCTGCTTGTTGTCGTAATAAAACATCTTGAAACCATGAGCTTTCAACTCCTGCGCCACAACCGATTCGTAAACAGTACCCAAATTAACGCTTAATTCATCATTCAGGATTGGATTGATATTATTTTTGTATAGAATACCGGTCAGCATTCCAACATCATTTAGGTATAGCTTCAAGAGATTCTTGCTCATAGTTTCCACCAATGGGAATACTGGAGTAGGAATTGCCTTCACATCAATTGCTATGCCTGATGCCACAAGATAGTCGAACTCGTCCTCGTAATCCTTATAGCGCTTGCTTTCCATACCTTCTATGTCGCGCACAACCATTCGCTTTTTCTTGTTTTCCAGAACAGATGGAATCATATCATAAATTCGGCGAATCTTTAACCTTTTTTGCTGATCATATTTAGATGCATCAACTGCATAATAATCGTGAATTTGCGACTGAAGTTTCCTCGCCTTGGCTATATTTTCTTCATTCACAAACGATTGTACAACTTCTGGCAAGCCACCGACAATAAGGTATTTGCGGAAAAGTTCCATCATTCTATTGTGAAAACTTTCCTTGAGGCTTTTTCTTGCCAAAAACATTTCACGGCAATGCTCAATAAAATCGTGACCGACACCATTTGCCCAAAGAAATTCTTCGAAATCAAGCGGATACATGTGCTCAACCACAATGCTTCCCATAGGAATCGACAGCGTATTGAACAAGGTTATACCCAATTGCGAACCGCTTGCTATATATGTATAGCGGTTGTCCTGATTGATGAATTTCATCAATGTAAGCAAATGCGGATAAACTTGAATTTCGTCAAGGAAAACCAAAGTGTCGTTCTTATTGCCAAGTTTTTTTCCTGCCGATGCACTCAACTGCAGATAAAAATCAGAGACAGAACGCACATCTTCAAAATTGCGTTGGTTCATGCTGTCGTCAAACATATTGATTTCCACGTAATTCTTAAAAAGCTCTCGTCCAACCTTGCGAATTACAAATGTCTTTCCTGTTTGCCTTGCGCCGTCAATGATAAGAATTTTTTGTGGTCTTGGAGCAAGAAAATCCTTTATAAAACCTTCAATTTTTCTTTCGAGCATAACCTATAATTTTATATCCGCCGCAAATATACACATTCTCAATAAATTAAACAAATGAAAACTGCGTTTTCCTATGAAATCACCGCTATAAAAACTGCGTTTTCCTATAGATTTCGACTTCAAAAAACTGCGTTTTCCTATGAAATCACCGCCATAAAACTGCGTTTTCCTATAGATTTCGGCTTCAAAAAACTGCGTTTTCCGATAGGCGACAAACCATCCCACACAACAATGTCATAGTATTGTTTTTGAGTATGAGATGAAAAAATCCTATGCATCAGTTCCTGTCCTCATTTCTATCCACACAGCAAAACTTTTTTTGTAATTTTTAATGTGTGGCTTTATAAAAATCGGCATTTTTATAAAGTGGCATTTGATAAAATTGAAACTTAATATACTAGGAACAAAAAAAATCATAATTCCAGATGCAGATATTTAATAGCATCGGAGTGTAACATTTAGTTGACCTTCCTAAGATATTAGATTCTATGTAATTGATTACTATATAGTTGTATGAATTTGCAAAGTTCTCAATAAAAAGTAACCAAATTTGGTTATTATTTATTAACTTTGCCTCCGAAAAATATTGCCTATGTACGACATATATTTGAAATACCATCACATTCCATTTGGTGCTATTCTCGATAGGATAAGGAACAAGGAGCATCTGTCCCAGCGGGAGTTGGCTTCGCGTTCGGGTATTCCTTACCAGCGAATCAATGATTTTATCGCAAACCGCCGAAGGATTTCACCAGAGAACTCTCTCCGCTTGGAAAAGGCGTTGGGTATTGATTTCCAGTGCTTTTTCTATCAAGCGCAAACGAATTATGATATATATATTGCGACTAAACAACATTTGGATCAACCATCTCCCGACAGGTCAAAGTTTAGAAAAACATTGTTTTGGGACACAGATTTCGATGCCCTTGACTGGCAGCACAACAGCGAATGGATTATTCAAAGGGTTTTCGACTATGGTAATGGAACGGAAATAAAGGAAACAATACGATTTTACGGCAGAAAAAAGATTCTTGATGTGCTCTGAAGCGTGAAAGACGCTTGGAATGAAAAAATCAGAAACATTAACATAAAGAAGTATCTGGGGGATGATATTGAGAACTAAGATTTGATGGAGCAGATTCCAAAATTGGAGAAAATGTTGGAAAGCATTAGAAATGATGACGTTTAAGTTTGTCGGAGTATAAATCCGACACGACGGAAAGATAGTTGGAGTTTTTGTAGCACGCGTAAAACGAATATAAGGCAAATATTTATTATTTAATCAAAAATAATTTGTAGCAAATAAATATTTATAGTATTTTTGCGAAAAATTTAAACCGTTGGAATTATGGAACAAAATGAATTTGCATGTGACATACTATTAAATGCACTTAAGCAATTGGCGAGTAATCCTTTTGAGAAACTTGTTTCTTTTGGCATATCTTATAACTATAATCGGCACAAATATGATGAATACATTCGTAAAATTCAAGAAGAAAGCAAAATTATAGAAGGAATCCAAAGATATGGATATTGTTATAATGAACTAAACAGACATATAGCAATAAAGAATGAGTATGTATCTAAGGCTCAGAAGCACAATTCTTCTGCAAATGATGATATAAAGAACGCAAATGAAATTTATAATGAATTGAAAAAATACAACTAAAAAGAGACTGCTATGGGGTTTAATGAAAACGAGGAACACCTTTATCATTTTACGACTTTTGAGGCTGCTGTAAAAATACTTGCAACCAATGAGCTAAGGTTTTCAAAGACTAATAATGCTAATGATATTTTAGAGTCTAATAGATTGATATTTTTTAATCTTAAAGCATTTGAGAACAAGGACTTTGATTCTGAAAACATATATAATGAGGTAATGAAATACAGACAGATTAGTCTAACACATGATGATTTTAAATGCATTCCCCATAAATATGGATTCTGCATAAATCCAATGTGGGGACATTATGCTGATAGCGGAAATGGAGTCTGTATTGTTTTAAACAAAGAAAAACTATTGACAAAACTTTCAAAACATAATTACTTCTTTGATAAGATTGAATATGTTGACAACTATGACAATACTCTTAACATTAACAGCAATAACAATTCTTGTATAATAGAAAATGTAAAAGAATTTATTGCCAATAATTGGCATGAAACATTTTTTAAGAAGACAACAGATTGGCAATATGAACAAGAATTCAGAATAGTAAAAAGAGCTAATTCGGCAAATAATGGAAATTTAGATATTAAAGGTTGCATTGATTGCGTAATAATAAATAGAGCGAAAGATATATCGCATAATGATTCCGTATTTAAATCAAGTCAATATATTGCGTTGTCAAAAATTTATCATCAAGAATATATTTATGAATATGGTATATCACTTGACGGATATAAGGCTCTTTCTGGATATGGTAGGGAAAATTTCATTTGGTCTGAGAATGGTGATGGATGGGAGATTGACCTTACTGCAAAATAATTAGAATCAATAATTATAATAGTCAATCCAATCCGTACTTGTTGTTGTGAATGTTTCGGTAAGACTATATGCAACGCCTGCACTATTTACTGCATAAGCCCTTAAATAATAAATAGTATTTGGTTCTAAATCAGAAATTTGAACTGAAAAATTATCATGTTGCAATGTCATTTTTGTATGATAATCATTAATGGTAGGATTGTTTGATTTGGACCAACAGAATCCAGATTCAGAAACATCATCGCCTCCATTATCTATAATCTTTCCATCACACATTGCAGAAGTTTGCGTTATATTATATACTGGTTTACATGAAATAATTGGTAGTTTTGCCGCTGTCGTAAAACTAACCATTTGTCCATATATTGTAGTGACAATATTGTTTGGAAGAGAAACAACTGCGTATGCTCTAACACGATAAGTTGTAACCTTACTCAACATATTAATATTACTTGAAAAGTCGCCTGTACCACCTCCGTCTTTAGTAACATTACTATTATCTCCATAAAGAACAGAAGGACTCTCTCTTATCTTTTGTCCAACAAACACCTCGTTCTATTATTTCCGAGCAATCATCGGTTGTAGAAATTACCCCACCAGAAATTGCTGAATTACTGCTTATACTATTTGCGTCTTTTGTTGAAACTGAAGGTATGTTACACGGAAGATTATATTGGGTTTTATAACCACTTGTATTGGACGTGATATTACAAACTGGTCTAACAGATAACCCACAATATCTGTTCTCCTTATTGTTTTCATTTATCCATGCATAATTTGTATAATAATGCCAATTGTTTTCGTTTTTTGCATCATAAATCGAACTGGACCAATAATAACCAACTAAATCTTTTCGGTACATGGATGAGCCAGCATTTGGTAGGAAAATATAATTATTGTTACAACCAACAATTAGTTGTCCTTTTACTCCGTTACTAGTTGCTTCCATATAGGTGCAATACTTATATAGTTCATCAAATTCTTTTTTAGTTGGCATACGCCATCCTTTTCCCCAATTAACACTGGCAGCATCGTCTATTGGTTCTAAAACTTTCTTGTTGTCCTCTACGCCCCAACAATCTATATTGTACTTTAGCAAGTATATCCATGTTTCATGTTCGTCATCTTCATAGTTCCAATATTTATAATTGTCAGGACTATACTCTGTTTTAGGAGAAGTTTCTCCCCAAGCAAAATAATCGCCATATTCCTCTGGAATAGTAGCACCAATGTTACAAGTTGCCCATTTTGTTCCAGAAGGCAACCCCAAATCGACATACTCATGCCCATTGAGTATTTGCCCGAGACAAACATTATAACAAAGTGTTATATATGCAATAAATAACATCCTTTTTATTATATGCATTCCTTTCATATTCAATCGTTTACTTTTTAATAATCCCATTCTTGTATTTAATCTTTTTTACCGTCTTGTTTGTTTCTGAATTTATATATACAAATTCTTGAATCAATGATTTTTTGACCTTTATTGCTATTGTCAGATTTTCTGAGTTGCTATCTTTCAGCTTTACTATGCCTGTATATGGCAACCCGCCATTTTGATAAAAGTGTATTGGAATATCGGAATTGCTTTCATTTTTCTCATAATATATGCCCTGTTCTGGAAAATAATAAGTCCATACTTGAGTCTTTTTATCCGACGAGTAATCGCCTTCTATAAATTTGCGGTGTTGTGTGTCATATTCAATATAATGCCCGTCCTTTACTTTGGGCAAAGAATCAAAGTGCGTGTTGAATGGTTTCTCAGAAATATCATGCTTGGAAACTTTATAAAAATATTCTATATCAGTCTTTTGAATATTGTCAACTTCTCTCCCTGCAAACCCATTATTCTTAGTGTTGATATAATTAAACTCAAACAGCAATTCTCCGTTATCAGAATATGCCTTTTCATTCTTCAATGTCCCATTGTCAAATACATCTACCAGTTGTTCTCTACCATTATAGAAATATATCTGCGTACCATCCAATACATCATTTCTGTAAGTCAAAGACATTATCTTTTGGTTTGTCTTATCGTCATGCTTTTCCCACAAACCGTTCTTTTTACCTTTAGCGTAATTACCTATCCATTTAGTTTCTGTATATACATAATATGGTTTGTCGTTTATTTCACTAAACACATACATACTCCATTTGATGCTATCAAATTCCAACCACTCTCCATCTCGCTTCCCGTCATAATATTGCCCTTTTAACACAATCCTGTCTAGGTCGTGTTTTTCATAGTCGCCATGAAGAATGCCATTCTTGTAATGGGCAATATAATCAATAGTATCATTTCCGTCGATTATATTTCGATGCAAACTTCTTGCCCTGTATTTTATAACCGTGCCGTTCAATTTCCCATTCTCATAGTTTTCAACACGTTCAAGACATCCTGGGACGGAAACCCAAGTTGATTCTTCTATCGTATCTTCTTTTTCAGAAATATTAAAATCTGGCAAATACATACCATAATATTTCCACTCGCCACTCATCTTGTCATCATTATAATCGCCTTCTTCTTGAAGCCATCCTAGTTTATTATAATAACTCCAATGACCTGTTTTTTCTCCATCGGCATAATATCCGTCAACAAATGTTAAATCATCGTACCAAGGGCGATAAGTTAACCCAAGAATAGCAGCCTTACTTCCTTTGATCTGATATTTACCGTTCAATTTTCCGTTTGTATATGTACAATATACAACTGTATCAAATCCTGGAATCCATTCTTTTGCATCGCCGTGTTTCACTCCTTTGGTATAGTTTGTAAAAACAAGTATCTGCCATTTGTCATCATACTTAACTTTCGTTTCCCAATAGCCGTCTTTTTCTCCATCGGAATAACAGCCTTCTTCCTGATAATTCAACTCTCCATCATCATTGTAATCGTATTCAATATATTTTCCATTTAACTCATCGTCTTTGAAATGTGCTTCCGCAGACTTTGTTCCATCCTCATTATATTCAATTCTGTGTCCATCCAGTTTGCCATTAACCGCATAACATGTTATTTTTATCGTACCATCACTATAAAAAGTTGTACATTTTCCGTTTGCTTTGTCATCTTTATATGTGATTTCACTTTTTTTGTTACCATTTTCATAGTACTCAATATTTTGCCCATTCAAAACATCATTTGAATATATACGTGTTTCTTTTACTTTGCCGTTTTCATAATATGAGGTATATTTACCATCTTTCTTGCCGCTCTTATAAAATACTTCAACATCTTTGCTGCCATCGTAATTGTATTTGCATAGTTTTCCATTAAGTTTTCCATCCTTTAGCGTATAGCGAGCTTTTACATTTGAAGTGCCGTAATAGTAGTCTGTTTTTTCTCCATTGTCGTCATCGTATGCACCGCCAAGCCTGACTAGTTCAAGAGAATGTACAGCATGTGTTACTCCATAATCATCATCACGTTCCTGTGTTTCTGTTGTTATTTCAAGTTGAAACGATTGGTTTTTGTAAGTTGCAGTAAGCGACTTGTATCCAATATCACTCCCTATTTGTTTATAACCATTTGAAGACAACGAAGACATAATGCTTTTATAGGCAGACTCAGTAGCCGTATAATGGATTTTCTCAACGCGGTTATTAACGGTATAAAAAGTAAACCATGCAGAAGCGCGGTTGTTGTTATAATAGTTTTTGCCATAAGCATAAACGATAGCAGATTCTTGATATGAATAGCCATGTTTCGTGTCATGAAATTCCCAACCTTTATTTGAAAGAATATTGTTGCCCGTTTCCCAATTCTGTAATTTACATAGATTTTGCAACTCCTGCAAAGTCAAATTTTGTGCAGAAACGGAAGTTCCGAACACAATTATCAAAAAGTACAATAAACATCTTTTCATGTTTACATATTTCTTTTTTCCGCCGATTCCCCACTACGGTATCAACAAAAAAGAAAAACGTGGGAATCTTGTTACTCGTTCCCACAGTTCGAGGCTCTCGCATTGCCCATACTCGTAAGATTGAGCAACGCGAAGCCCACGCTGTGATTTTATTGATATATTACCAATATACACTAACGCAGACATCCACCGTTGCCTTCTCCTTGACGAGTATTCAAAATTTGCGAGATTCCGAACTGTCAAAGGAAAACGTCAGTAAACGTCTTTCTATATGTCTGTCCCCGCCCACCCATCGCAAGCGACTTACCGGCGAGAGACAGGACAAAAGTACAAAAAATATGTATTGGCGAAATAAATCTTTGGATTTTTTTGAAAATTCACAACTATTGCAAAGACAATAAAATGCAAAATTGTGGGTGTTAATATTTTTGTGAAAGAAATTTCATAGTTAGTAATCGTAAATAATTAAGATTTTCAGCATCCCAATGCTGACAATTTAAAAAAAATAACCAAATTTTGGTTATGAAATTCGGAAAAATATACTACATTTGCAGCATGAAAAAATTAGATAAAGATATTGCTTTGTATTTGAATATGCCGTCCGTGCCTTCGGGTGCGGTGCTGAACAGGATTATCAAAAAACGGCAGCTATCGCAGGTGGAATTGGCCTCGAAAACAGGAATTTTGCCACAACGCATAAACGATTTGATTATGGGGCGTCGTCGGTTTACACCAGAAATTTCCATACAGATAGAAATCGCTTTGGGTATCGAATGCGAAGGGCTGTTTTATATTATTCAAGCCAATCACGATGTATATTTGTCAAAAATGCGCAATTGCAATCGCAAACCAAACCTTTCAATCCTTTCGTCGTCCACTTTTTGGGATGTTGACTTGCAGAAGGTGGATTGGAACAAAGGACGCGACTGGGCAATAGCCCGTGTGCTTGAATATGGTAACCGCGAGGAGGTGGAGGAAATGTGTAGATTTTATGGTATTAATGCAGTAAAAAAGATTGCAAATCAATCCAATAGGTTCCGTCTGTATGAGGCAGTAATGCGTAATAGCAAATATATAATTGAGAAGGAATATGAAACTGCACTATGAAGGAGTATCAACATCATTGATGTCAATATTGCGAAAATTATTGAAGTTTGATGCATTTGACGATTTTAGGTTAGTTGGAGGAACTGCCTTGACACTTATAAGGGGGCATCGCCGTTCTATTGACATAGACTTGTTTACAGATGTTGAATATGGAAGTATGCCCATTGGTAAAATAAAGCAATACCTTGAAAATGAGTTTCCAATTCATCGAGGAACAGAATATATGAATAAAACCGATGTCGGGTATCATGTTTATCTGAGCGATGGGGAGCAACCTCCAATAAAAGTGGATTTGTTTTACACGGAGAAATTTCTTTTTCCTCCGATATGTGCTGAAGGTTTGCGTATGGCAGACCAAAGAGAAATTGCTGCAATGAAATTGGAGGCTATTGGAACAATGTCATTGAGGCAAAAGGATTATTGGGATATTCATGAATAAATGGAGGATTTCAGCTTGTCGGAAATGATAGAATGGGCAATAAACCGTAATCCGTTTGTTTTGACGGAAAAAGGTATTGTTGACGGTCTTGGGATGTTGGATATAGTTCCGGAATCTCCAGAGGGAATTATGAGTCTTAAACCTCTTTCATTTTGGGAGTTGATTTGTATGGATTTGAGAGAGGAAATTGATAATTATATCTCATCTAATAATGATTTAAGATAGGTTATGCGGTCGGTGGATTTGTAAGGCAGTGAGAGATTTGTTGCGGATTATAAATCCTTATATTCAAGTCTTTCGGATTACAAATCCGAAAGAACAAAGGCAAAGTTTCTTGAAATCTTTCACAAAAGCATTCAAGTCGGTTTCGTCATCCTCAAAAAATATGCTCAATCTGTTTGCTACAATTGCAGGTGCAAGAGAATCTTCTGGATTTGCAATTACCTTTACGCCGGTTATTGGTGCAAAAACAGTTTTTTCCTTGTAATCCGCTGGCAACGAATCTCCAACATTCACGGCAGGAACATCGGCAGCATCTATCTTTGTTCCTCCATTTTCTGAATTATTGTTGCACGAAAACAATAAGACTGCAACAAACAAGCAAAAAATCAATCTTGTCTTCATACCTAAATTTAATTTTTAGGCACAAAGTTAATCATTTTGCATTGCAAAAATTGTAGCTGGAAATATTTTTGTGAAAGAAATTTAGGATTGTGCAGAATAATATTTTTACAAAAAAATATCTGGCAGAATAATATTTTGTGTTTATCTTCGTTATCAATTAAATGTACTAACCAATGAAATTGTCAAAGACAAACATAGTCCTGATTGTTGTGCTGTCGCTGATTGTGGTGACGGGAATTGCTATTGCTGTCATTATGTTTTGCGGTAAGACAAAAGATGATAGGGAGGAAGTTCCTGCCGAGGACCCCGAAGTGGAAACACGCTTCGGTTTTCCTGTGGATGACTGGAAAATTACCAACGACACAGTCCGTCAGGGCGATTATTTGGGGACAATACTTAATAGGTATGGCGTTCCGATGTCGCAGGTTGACAAGATTGCACGGTTGTCGGATTCGGTTGACTATACGCGCATTGCGGTAGGTCGTCCGTACAGCATTTTCTCTTCGCCGGATGATACGGCTACGATTGCAAAGATTTTCGTTTACGAAAATAGTCCGCTGATGTTCACGGTTTTTGACTTCCGCGATTCGGTAGATGTGTTCCGCAAGTACCATGATGTCGATACTGTGGTTTGTACGGCATCGGGAAGGATAAGTTCTTCGCTGTGGAATGTGCTTGACTCGAAGGGCTATGATTGGGATTTGGCGGTTGGAATGTCGCAGGTGTGGGCGTGGACGGTGGATTTCTACGCCTTGCAGAAGGACGACTGGTTCAAGGTCATCTTTGAGGAGTATCGCGTTGGTGGCGAAACTGTTAGGATAGGGAAGGTGCAGGCTGGTGTCTTTTCGCACAACGGCAAGGAAATGTGGGCAATTCCGTTTGTCCGCGATTCTATAGTTGAGTTTTTCGACACAAGCGGTATGAGTACCCGCAAGACTTTTATGAAGGCACCGTTGAAGTTTACGCGCATAAGTTCACGCTATACCAATTCGCGCATGCATCCTATCCACCATGTCCCGAAGGCGCATTTGGCGGTTGACTTTTCTGCTCCGATGGGAACGCCTGTGTATGCAGCATCTGACGGTCGTATAACTTTGCGCCAATATGGAAATGGAGCAGGAAATTATGTCAAGATTAGGCATAATGCGGTTTATGAGACGGTATATATGCATTTGTCGAAGTTTGGAAAGTACAATGTCGGCGACTATGTGCGTCAGGGCGATGTGATTGGTTATGTGGGCAGTACCGGCTGGTCAACTGGTCCGCATTTGCACTACGAAGTCCACGAGAACGGCAAGAAAATAAATCCGCTCAACTTCGACCCGCCACCAGCAGAACCAGTGGATTCGGCAAACATGGGGCGCTTCAATCGAGAAAAGCGTCCGTGGATTGAAAAGATTGGTAAAATTGTATTGGAATAAAATAAAAAAGAGGCGTTGAGCCTCTTTTTTATTGAAAAAACGTGCGGATTATTCAGCTATCTTTTGGAGAGCGTCCATCATCTTCAACATGCAGTCCAAGTCCATGTTTTCGTTTTCAAGAATCTTGTTGAACTTTTCTTCTGCATTGCCTTCGAAATCGGTTTTGCCTTTCCAACCTTCAACGAGCTTTGTAGCTTCATCGCAGTTGCCAGCGTTAATAGCGTCTTCTACCTTCTGAACGTCAGCTTCAGTAACCTTGCTGCCGCAGCTTGTCATTGCAAAGCATGAGGCAAATGCAATCATTCCAATAAAAAATAATCTCTTCATTTATTTATGTTTTAAAAGTTTCAGGGGCCAATTTTTTAGTTGAATCGGATGCCCCATATTGTCTTCATCAACTTCGTGGCAAAAGTATGAATAATTTTTCAAGGCGCAAGTGGCTTTTTCGTTTTTTTAGTTTATGTTCGTAAACATGTTTTTTGTTTGATTGTCATTCGGAATAAAATTTTATCTTTGTGCCAATTAATTTTTAAACACAAATAGGTCATGATAGAAAACTTGAATGAATTTATGTCAACGAATATGGCTGCTGCAAAGCGTTCTGCCATACGTGAAATATTGAAGTTAACACAGCGCCCCGAAGTTATTTCGTTTGCTGGTGGTTTGCCTGCTCCTGCATCGTTCCCAGTAAAGGACATCAAGCAGTGCATCGATGAAATACTTGATGAGGCTGGACCAAAGGCATTGCAGTACGGAACTACCGAAGGTGATGTTGATCTTCGCAACGAAATCGTTAAGCATTATGCTCGTCAGGGAATGAATGTTACCATCGACAACCTTATGATTACCACTGCATCACAGCAGGCACTTGACATCGCTGGTTGGATTTTCATCAATCCTGGTGACACAATCATCTGCGGTTTGCCGTCATATCTTGGCGCTCTCGGTTCATTCCGCGCTTACGGTGCTGTTCCAGTAGGAATTCCATTCGATGAATATGGCATGAAACCAGACCTTCTTGATGCTAAGCTGGCTGAAATGAAGGCTCAGGGCAAGAAACCGAAATTCATCTATTTGATTCCAGATTTCCAGAACCCGACAGGTATTACTTATCCAGAAGCACGCCGTCAGGAAATTATAGACATTGCCGACAAGTACGATTTGTTCATCATCGAGGACTGCCCGTACCGTGAACTTCGTTTCGAAGGCAAGGCACAGCGCATGATGTACGAACTCGACAAGAACCACAGAGTTATCTCTCTCGGAACATTCTCGAAGACTTTGGCTCCTGGTTTCCGTCTTGGTTGGGTTCTCGCTCATCCGGATGTAATCTACAAGTTCGTAACTGCTAAGCAGCACACCGACCTTTGTACTCCGGCTATCCTTCAGATGGCAACTGCAAGATATATGTCGAAAGGTTTGTTCGAGAAGAACTTCGGCAAGACAATCGAGATGTACCGCGAAAAACGCGACTATATGCTCAATTGCTTCGAAAAATACATGCCAGAAGGTGTTAAGTGGACACATCCAGAAGGCGGTTTGTTCCTGTTGCTCTCGTTGCCAGAAGGTTACGATACAAACGAACTCTTCCAGGTTGCAATCAAGAACAATGTTGCTTTCGTAACTGGCGAAGTTTTCTTCTGCGATGGAAGCGGCAAGAACACAATGCGTTTGAATTTCTCATATTCATCGTTGGAGCAGATAGAAGAGGGTGTAAAGCGTCTCGCATCTGCAATAAAGGAATTCATGAAGAAGTAAATAGTATAAAGCAATTAGATTTGAAGAGCGATGCCAATGGTATCGCTCTTTTTTTGATAGGTATTATTCCGCATCTAAAAACATTTTCGTAATTTCGCGACCTAAATGTTTCCAATATGGACGAATACATTGTATCAGCCAGAAAATACCGTCCCGATACCTTTGAAATGGTTGTGGGACAGGACGCTATAACGCAAACACTGAAAAATTCTATAAAGAACAATCAGCTCGGACAGGCATATCTGTTTTGCGGTCCGCGTGGTGTAGGTAAGACTACTTGTGCGCGAATCTTTGCAAAGACCATCAATTGTAGCAATCCAACGCCTGAGCATGAACCGTGCAACGAGTGCGAATCGTGCCGTGCTTTTGCCGAGTCAAGGTCGTTCAACATACATGAACTTGATGCTGCATCAAACAACTCGGTGGATGATATTCGTGTGCTTATCGACCAGGTTCGCATACCGCCGCAGTTGGGTTCGTACAGCGTGTATATCATCGACGAAGTTCACATGTTGTCGCAGGCGGCTTTCAATGCCTTCCTTAAAACATTGGAGGAACCGCCTAAGCATGCGATTTTCATACTAGCAACAACCGAAAAACACAAGATTCTGCCTACTATTCTCTCGCGTTGCCAGATTTTTGATTTCAACAGGATAAGCGTTGAGGATATTCGCAAGCGCCTCGAGTTTGTGGCAAGTCGTGAAGGTATTGAAGCCGAGTCGGATGCGTTGCATGTGATAGCACAGAAGGCCGATGGTGCCATGCGTGATGCCTTGTCGATTTTCGACCAGATTGTAAGTTTCTGCGGAAAGAACATTACATATCAGGATACCATTAAGAATCTTAATGTACTTGATTACGAAGTATATTTTAAGGTTACCGATGCGCTTTTGTCAGGAAATTATGCCGAAGCATTGACAATCTTTGATGAAGTTTTGAAGAAAGGTTTCGAAGGTGGATATTTTATCGGTGGATTGGCATCTCACTATCGCGACTTGCTTGTTTGCAAGGACCCTGGCACAATAGGATTGATTGAAGTTGGTGACAAGACAAAGACAAGGTATCTGGAATATGCGCAAAAGTGCTCTACATCATTCTTGTTCAATGCCATACAGATTGCCAATGGCTGCGATATGAGTTACAAGACGGCGCAAAACAAGCGTTTGCTTGTTGAGTTGTCGTTGCTTAGGATATGCAATCTGGCAACCGATGCATTTGCAGTAGCACAGGCAAAACCAGCACAAAATGTTGCGCCGAAGCAACCAGTTGCAAATACCGTAGTGGCAGAACCGCCGAAGCAATATAGCACGCCAGAACCTAAACCAGTTCAACCTCAACCTGAACCAGCAAAAGTAGTAGAGAATAAGTCAAGTGAAGCGCCTAAGGTTCATCAGGAAAATAGTGCAAAACCGCCCGCTGAAAATCTCCTTAGCAAGATTGTGGGACTCGGCGGCAATGCCGAGGATAAACCAAAAGTCGTTGTCGAAGCTACTTTCGATGATTCAAAATTGGGAGAGAAGGAGTATTCTCTGTCCGATGTTGTGTCGGCATGGTTGTCTTTTGTTGTAGAGAAGTTCAAGACTGATAGTCCGCGCTGGAGCAGTTATTTCAATTCTCATTTGCCGGAACTTTCTGCCAACAATTCGTATGTGGTAAGGGTCGAAAATGAAGAAAAACTTAAGCTATTGTCGCCAAAGAAAGAGTTTGTGCAGAACTATATTCGTGTGAAACTCGACAATAGGAATTTTACTTACAATTACGTAGTCGATGAAAGTCTTGTAAAGAAGAACGAAGAGGTCGTAAAGACTTCGTCGGAACGACTAAGTGACCTGAAAAAGAATAATCCCGATGTAGCAGGAATGATAAGCGACAGCGATTTCATTCAAGTTTAGTATAAGGCATTGCAGGTGAAAGGCAATAGCGTAGTAGAATTTTTCAAATACTGCATAAAGCGGACGGCATCGGCGTGCTGGATTCTGTTCAAGCTGATGATTCCCGTCTCCATAATAATTCGTCTGATTCAGGAATTTGGTATTCTTCCATATATCAGTGGTGCGCTCGAACCTGTTATGGGACTGGTAGGTCTGCCTGCCGAAACTGCCATAGTGTGGATGTCGGCAATGGTGGTCAACATTTATGGCGGATTGCTGTCGCTATTTTCGATTTATCCGTCATTGTCAGAACCGCTTACGCATTCGCAACTTACCATTTTGCTTACTATGGTTATTGTTGCCCATAACTTCCCCGTTGAGGTCAGCATTGCACGGAAAACAGGCGTCAAGTTCATGGTAATGTTCCTGATTCGTTTCCTAGGTGCTATTGCTTTGGGTGCAATTCTCAACGGCGTATATTCATTGTCAGGCACTTTGCAGGAACCTGTCGAAATGCCAGAATTCCTTGTTGCCGAGCATGTTGGCTGGGGCGAATGGGCATTGAACGAACTGAAGAACTACGGACTGATAATAGCGGTAATATTTGCTCTGGTGGTGTTTGTGCGACTGCTGGAAGTAATTGGTTTTATGAAGTTTATCAATAAGTTGTTTCTGCCCTTGCTCGGTTGGCTTGGCGTCAGCGAACGGATGTTGCCGCTTACCGTAATTGGTATGACTATGGGTCTGGCGTATGGCGGTGGCCTTATTGTCGAGGAAAGCACAAAAATAGAGGTTCGTCCAAAGGATATTTTCTTCTCGATGACACTGATGGGCCTTTTCCACAGCATATTCGAGGATACCATATTGATAGTAGGGTCAGGTGCACACTGGACGGGAGTTATTTTGATTCGCGCAATATTCGCATTTGCAGTGACTTACATTTTTGTCCTGATTACCAAAAAGGTTGATGACAAGAAGTTCGCACGAATTTTCATGACAAAATCCTTTCAAAAGCGTATGACGACTGAAAAAACAGCAAAGCCATAGATGTTTTTTGTGGGATGTTTAAACAATTTTTTAAGAAAAATATCACAATATAAGTGAAAAAATGTATTTTTGCAGATATACAAACAATTGTATGTCGATAGAAAAAGATGACATATTGAATTCCATACAGGCCCTTGGAACTAAGGTGCTGCCGGATGGTGCAAAACTTATCCTTTTTGGTTCGCGTGCACGTGGTGACGCTCGTGACGAATCGGATTGGGATTTGTTGATTCTGCTTAATGAAAAGGATGTAAGCGGTGATGTTTTTGGCACATTTGCATATCCGTTTGTTGAGTTGGGGTGGGAATACGGCACATATTTTAGTCCGAAAATTTACACTTATAGCGAATGGGCAAAACGAAAAGGAACGCCATTTTATAACAATGTAAATAGGGAAGGTGTTGTCTTATGCTGACGGATGAAGAAAGGAAAGCTTTGGTATTGAATAAAGTGCGTCGTTCAAGGGAAACATGGACGGAAGCCAAAGGCATAATTGAAAGCAAATACTGGTATGCTGCAGCAAATAGGATGTATTATGCTTGTTATTATATTGTGTCGGCATTGCTCCTAAAAAACGGATTAAGTGCTCATACGCATGGCGGAATCATCGGTTTGTTCGGTCTTCATTTTGTCAAAACAGGAATCATTTCTCATGAAATGGGCAAATTTTATAGTGAGTTGTATGAATTGCGCCAGACAGGAGATTATGATGATTGGAAAGAACTTACAGAATCGGATATTTTGCCATTAATTCCAAAGGTTGAACAATTCCTTGGTATTGTTGAGAATCTTATTATCGCTGATGATTAATGGTTATAGTTTAGGAATTAGGAATAAATTTATGGTTTTATAATATAATTCAGTCGGCTTTGGTCGGCTGTTGTTTTTTTGTAAATTTTAGAAAAATAAAATATGTCTTTGCCGTTCCATTTTTTATTACTATTATTACATTCTTAAATTTAACGATATGAAAGTAGCAGAAGGAAAGCTTGTTAAGGTCGAGTATGATTTGTTCCTTGATGGTTATAATGAGGAACTTGCATATTCAACAAAGAATGAGGAAGATGGTTCTGGTTGCATTGAGTTTGTATGTGGCAAGGGCGAACTTCTTGAGCCGATGGAGGCAAAACTCGTAGGAATGGAACCCGGACAGGAATTCAAGTTCATGATTCCGAAGGACGAGGCATACGGCGATATAGATGAGGATTTGTTCATCGGATTCCCGAAATCGGAGTTCATTGACGAGACTGGCGTTGAAGATATGCCCGAGGAAGGCGACATTGTTCCAATGGAAGACGAGGACGGCATTATTATGAATGCTGTAGTCAATGAAATTACCGATGACCATGTAATTTTGGACTTCAATCCTATATATGCTGGCGAAGACCTATATTTCATAGGTAAGATTTTGGATGTAAGAAACGCAAAATGAAGCTCGAAGGCGGACACGAGAAAATATTGGAGCAGATGCGTGAAATCGCAATGAAGCATCCCGAAAAGATTCGGATAGTGGAAACTAATGTGGATGCCGATGTTCAGCTTGAGTTCTACGCTATGATGCAGGAAGCAGGAAAATCCGATGCAGAAGAGGATTTATCTGCCATTTTTGTACGGATTTCGGATTGTACCGATTTGGAAGAGCGCAAGCAAATGCTCGTGTCGCTGGCATGTACTGGCGAGATAGAGGCGTACAGGTTTTTGGAAAAGTATCTCGAATCATGCGATGATGACATTAGGAAGTGGGCGATGCTTGCATATCAGCAGTGCCAGATGTTTCTTGAGTCGTCGTTGCTTGATGAGTCGAAGATATATGTAGCATCGGGACTTGGTGGCAAGGATCATCGTTTGAGGTATATATTTGTGCTTGGCGGTGTTTCTAAGGAGCCGTATACCGATTTCCAGAAAAAGGTAATTGCCAACGAGACGAAATATTACCTCGAAAAATGCGATTCGGTGGATGAATCCATACAGTACGATGGCAATTATGCAATTTGTACGGCGTTAATTCCGATTTACGAGGATGTTGTCGCTTTGGTGCAGAGCATAATTGATGAGGTAAACCAGTATGGCGGTTTTGTAAAACATAGCATATTTATTACCAACGAGAAACCAGTTGGTAAGAATGTGCTCGACAAAATGTTTGATTCTGATGAAGACGGTAAAAATAGATGATTCGTGGTACGAACGGCTAAAGGATGAATTTTCGAGCGAGTATTTTGCTCAACTGAAGAGTTTTCTTGTTGCCGAAAAACAGCAGTATGTGGTTTTTCCTCCGGGAAGTCAGATTTTTAATGCCTTCGATACAACTCCATTCGACAAGGTAAAGGTAGTGATTCTTGGACAAGATCCGTATCATACTCCAGGATTTGCTCATGGATTGTGCTTTTCTGTGCAATATGGTGTGCAGATTCCAAAATCCTTGCAGAACATTTACAAGGAACTCAATAGTGACATAGGTTTCCGGATACCAAATCACGGCAATCTTACTCATTGGGCAGAACAAGGCGTTTTCCTGCTCAACGCAACACTTACGGTGCGTGCGCATCAGGCAGGTTCGCATCAGAACAAGGGATGGGAGAGGTTTACCGACAAGGTGATTTCTATTCTCAACGAGCAGAAAAATAATCTTGTTTTCCTGTTGTGGGGAAACTACGCCAAGGCAAAATCAGCGCTTATCGACCATAATAGGCATCTTGTGCTTACCGCAGCACATCCATCGCCATTAAGTGCACATAGCGGTTTCTTCGGATGCAAGCATTTCTCGCAGACAAATAATTATTTGAAAGCGCATAGCATTGCTCCGATTGATTGGAACCTCGAGAATGTGTAATGTTGGGTTAAAAGGCGAACTGGCAAAAAGCATTCTGAATCGTAAATTTTATTCTACTTTTGCATTTCTATGCTAAGGGCTATAAGAAATATCATTATTGCAGTAGTTGACTGGTTTTACAAACCGTTTCGCAGGTTTATCCCACAGACAATTTTCCGATACGGATTTACGGGCGGAATGAACACTTTGCTTGATATTTTCCTATACTATATACTTTACAATTACGCATTTGGAGCAAGCAATGTGGATTTGGGTTTTGTTGTGATTTCTCCGCATATTGCAGCATTCATAACAGAATTCCCGATAACATTCACCATAGGTTTCCTTTTGGCAAAATATATAACTTTTACCGCATCTACCTTGCAGGGATACAGGCAGTTGATTAGATACGGACTAACGGTGTGCGGTTCAATATTGCTCAATTACTTGTTGCTTAAATTGTTCAACGAGGTGGTATTTGTGGATGCCGATTTCATTGGATTCTGGGGTTGTTCGTTCTTTGGAATGACCAACAAGGAAATTGCAGCAATGCTTTCGAAGATAATAACGATGGTAATTGTGATAGTTTACAGTTACTTTATGCAGATGTACTTCAGTTTCTCGCGTCGGCAGAGGGACGAAGTCTCAAAAATTGAAGAATAATTTTATGCAGGATATTTTTTATTTGATTTCCCAGGCAACAGGTATTTCCGAAAGGCAAGTTTCGAATACGGTTGCTTTGCTTGATGATGGTTGTACCATTCCTTTCATTTCACGTTACCGCAAGGAACGCACAGGAGGACTTGATGAAACGCAGATCGAGCTGATTTTTAAGCAGTACGAGCATTTCAAGGAGGTGCTTGCCCGCAAAAAATCTATACTCGAATCCATCGCAAAGCAAGAAAAACTTACTCCCGAACTTGAGAGTGCAATAAACGAGTCGTGGGATATGAACGACTTGGAGGACTTGTATCTTCCGTATAAACCAAAACGTAGAACTCGTGCTGCCGTTGCCCGCGAAAAGGGACTTGAACCGTTGGCAAAACTCATCTTTGCTCAGAAATCAGTTGATGTATATGCCGAAGCAAAGAAATACTTGAACGATGAGGTCAAGTCGGTGGAAGATGCGATAGCTGGTGCAAGCGATATAAATGCCGAGGTTATCAGCGAGGACAAGTCGGCACGCGAACGCGTACGCCGTTTGTTCGCTCAGGAAGCAGTAATTTCATCAAAAGTGGTGAAATCAAAGGCTGATGAAGCAGAAAAGTATCGTGATTATTTTGATTTCAAGCAGAAACTTTCCACTTGTCCTTCGCATAGGATTTTGGCGATGCGCCGTGGCGAAAGCGAGGGCTTCTTGCGTGTTGACATTTCGCCGGAGGAGGAACATTCGCTCAAGCAGTTGAAATATTTGTTCATTCATGGCAAGGGACAATGCTCTGACTTGCTTGCTGAAACGATTTCCGATGCGTATTCAAGGTTGATAAAACCATCCATTGAGAATGAGTTTGCAGCATCGAGCAAGGAACTGGCGGATGTTGCCGCCATTGAGGTTTTTGCCGCAAATCTGCGTCAATTGCTTATGACTCCGCCACTTGGCAAGAAACGAATATTGGGCATTGACCCGGGGTATCGTACTGGATGCAAGTTGGTTTGCATCGATACCGAGGGAAATCTGCTCCACAACGACAACATATATCCGCATAAGCCACAGGAGCAGACGGCAATGGCAATGAAGAAACTGTCATCAATGGTTTCGGCGTATAAGATTGATGCCATTGCCATTGGAAACGGAACAGCTAGCCGCGAGACCGAATATTTTGTCAAGCGAATACATTTCGACCGACCTGTGCAAGTTTTCGTAGTTAGCGAGGATGGTGCGTCCGTTTACTCGGCATCATCGGTGGCAAGGGAGGAATTTCCTCAGTATGATGTTACTGTGCGTGGCGCTGTTTCAATCGCACGTCGCCTTATGGATCCGCTTGCCGAACTTGTAAAGATAGAACCCAAGTCGATAGGAGTGGGGCAGTATCAGCACGATGTCGACCAGAAACTGCTCAAAGATAGTCTCGACCGCGTTGTGGTTAGCGTGGTTAACAATGTCGGTGTGAACCTTAATACTGCGACCAAGCACTTGCTGAATTATGTTTCGGGACTAGGTCCTGTGCTAGCGCAGAATATTGTCGATTATCGCAAGGAGCATGGTGCGTTTACCAATCGCAGACAGCTTATGGAAGTCACTCGTCTTGGAAGCAAGGCTTTCGAGCAGTGTGCAGGTTTCCTTCGTATTCCTGATGGTGACAATCCACTCGACAATACCGCAGTTCACCCCGAATCATACGGAATAGTTGCAAAAATGGCAAAGGATTGCAAGGTTACAACTGAAAAACTTGTCGAAACGCCAGAAATTCTTGATGGCATAGACCTTTCAAAATATGTGACAGAGCAAATTGGTATGCCAAGTCTTACGGATATAGTCACCGAACTGAAGAAAAAAGGCAGAAATCCACGTGGGCAGGTGAAGGTGCTTGAGTTCGACAAGGGCATACATCACATTGATGACTTGGAAGAAGGCATGATTTTGCCTGGAATAGTTACTAATATTACCAATTTTGGCGCTTTTGTCGATTTTGGAATCAAGGAAAACGGACTTCTGCATGTTTCGCAGATTTCCGAAAAGCGCATAGAGTCTCCAACCGATGTATTGAAACTTCACCAGTATGTGAAGGTTAAGGTAGTGTCGGTGGATATGGAACGCAAACGCATACAACTCAGCATGAAAGGTGTGGAGCAGGACTTGTAATTTGCCAATGTTAAAATGTTTTTCATGAAAATAAATTTGTGCTAATTTTGCAGAGGTGACAAACGCTTATGTGTGGAATTGCAGGAATATATTCGTTTGGTGGTAAAGAACATGACAGTAAGATAAAATCTGCTGTTGATGCCTTGTATAGCCGTGGTCCCGACAGCAATGGCTTTTTTGTTCGCGACAATGTTGCGCTTGGACATACGCGCTTGTCGATTATCGACACATCGGATGCTGGAAGTCAGCCGTTTTTTGATGAATCGGGAAACTATGTGCTAGTGTTCAACGGTGAGTTCTATAATCATAACGATTTCCGTGAGGAACTGATTGCTGATGGCGTGAAATTCCAGTCGAAGTCCGATACCGAAGTACTTTTGTATCTGCTGATTAAGTACGGAAGCGCTGCAATTGAAAAGCTGAACGGTTGCTTTGCTTTTGCTTTTTACGACATAAATAAAAAGGAGTGCCTTGTGGTGCGCGACCGAATGGGTATAAATCCAGTTGTCGTTTATTCCGATTCCGAGAAGATAATGTTCGCATCGGAAATGAAAGCATTGATTGCCATGGGGATACCGCGCAAAATTGACAACGAGGCACTTGCAACATTTTTCCAGTTAAACTATATTCCTACAAATCAAGGCATTTTCGAGAATACACGCAAATTGTGTCCCGGAACTTTCTTGCGGATAACTCCATCAGGTGTAGAGGAACATGCATATTATAAGATTCCAAACCGTAGGGAAGTACAGATTGACGATGATTACGAGACCGCAAAAAAGAAACTTCGTGAATTGTTGTCGGCATCTGTGCAACGAAGATTGATTGCCGATGTGCCTTTGGGATGTTTCCTAAGCGGAGGCATTGACTCATCGATAGTTACAGGTTTAGCATCGCAGTTTACACAAAAGTTGAATACTTTCTCGGTTGGTTTTTCAGACAACAAGTATTTCGATGAGACCGATTGTGCAGAAATCATTGCAAAGCGCTTTAATACCAACCATACTGCCTTCAAAATCAGTAGCAAGGATTTGCTTGATAACATTTCGCATACACTTGACTACATTGATGAACCATTCGCCGATTCATCAGCGCTTGCAGTTGACATTTTGAGCAAACTTACGCGCTCAAAGGTGACTGTTGCCCTTAGTGGCGATGGTGCTGACGAACTTTTTTCGGGTTACAACAAGCATTCTGCGCATTTGCGGGTGATGAATGCTGGAATCAAAGAAAAGGCGGTTGCTGCGTTTGCTCCTTTATGGAAGTTTATGCCAAAGTCGCGTAACTCAAAGATTTCAAACACATTTCGTCAACTTGACAGGTTTGCATCTGGCTACAATCTTTCCGATGCAGAACGCTATTGGCGTTGGGCAAGCATTGGCGATGGGGGATATGTGTCGCGACTGTTGAAACCAAAATATGATAATGCGAAACTCGGTGAGCGTAAGTCCTTGTATTTGGATAGCAGTTTTGCCGACATGAACGATGTGCTTTATGCCGACATGCATCTTGTGCTTCAAGGCGATATGCTTACAAAGGTTGACCTTATGTCGATGGCAAACAGCTTGGAAGTGCGCGTGCCATTCCTCGACCATACGGTTGTGGATTATGTTTCGTGTCTGCCGTCTTCGTACAAGATTGATGCGCATTCGCGCAAGAAGATTCTTCGCGAAACCTTTGCTGATTTCTTCCCTGCAGAACTTTTGAATCGTAGAAAGCATGGTTTTGAAGTGCCTTTGCTGAAATGGTTTAACAATGAACTTTACGACTTGATAGAGAATGATTTGCTTTCGAAGAAATTTGTCGAAGAGCAAGGTATTTTTAATTATGATGAAATTGCCGAATTGAAAAATCGGCTGCATTCCACCAATGTCGGCGATTCCACGGCAAAGGTCTGGGCGCTAGTTGTGTTCCAGTGGTGGTGGAAGAAATGGAATTTATAAACTCACCTATAATTATTTTGGATTATCTTTGCACCTTCATACAAACGCTTTCAAATGAAGATAGGAAAGATATATTTTGAAACTTACGGCTGTCAGATGAATGTTGCTGATTCTGAAATGGTTGCAGCGATAATGAATGCCGATGGTTACGAAACTACAGATGATGTTCAGTCTGCCGACGTGGTGATTATAAACACATGTTCGGTCCGCGATAATGCTGAAAGGAAGATTTGGAATCGCCTCGACTATATGAAAGGACTGAAGCATCGGAACAAAGGGCTGAAAGTTGGTGTAATTGGCTGTATGGCTCAGCGTGTAGGCGACAAGTTGTTCGACAGTGGCGCAGTTGACTTTGTGGCTGGCCCCGATGCATATAGGCATATTCCCGAACTTGTGCGTGAAACCGATATTAAGCCAGTGGTTGATACAGAATTCGACATTGCAGAAACATACGCTGGCATAGAACCTTTGCGCCTTGATAGCGAGAGTATTTCTGGATTTGTGTCGATTACTCGCGGATGCAACAATTTCTGTTCGTATTGTATAGTTCCATATACTCGTGGTCGTGAGCGTAGTCGTAGTGCCGATGACATTTTGCGTGAGTCGGAAAACCTGATGAAGCAGGGCTACAAGGAGATAACTTTGCTAGGTCAGAATGTGAATTCGTATCGTTTTGGCGACATGGATTTCCCAAAATTGCTCGAAACAGTGGCAAAGCATGTTCCTGGCATGAGGGTTCGTTTTACGACATCGCATCCAAAGGATATTTCCGATGAACTTTTGGAAACTATCGCTCGTAACAATAATATTTGCAATCATATACATCTGCCAGTGCAGTCGGGTAGCAATGCTGTGCTCGAACGCATGAACCGCAAATATACTCGCGAATGGTATCTTGACCGAATTGCCGCTATTCGCCGCATAATTCCCGATTGCGGACTTTCTACCGATATTTTCTGCGGATTTTGTGGAGAAACAGAAGCGGATTATATGCTGACTGTTGACATGATGGAGACTGTTGGTTTCGATTCTGCGTTTTTGTTCAAGTATTCAAACCGTCCAGGTACTTTTGCATCAAAAAATCTTGTTGACAATGTTCCCGAAGAGGAGAAGGTGGCAAGATTGGCACGGCTTATTGAGATACAAAACCGCATTTCGTTGGAGCGTAACAAGTGCGATATTGGCAAGGAGTTTGAAGTGCTTGTCGAGGGCGAGTCGAAGCGCTCGAGCGAAATGTTTTGCGGACGAACACAGCAAAACAAGATGGTTGTGTTTGACAAAAAGGCATATAAAAAGGGCGATTATGTAAAAGTGAAGATAACAGAAGCAAGTTCTGCTACATTAAAAGGAATTGTTATTCAATAAATTACAATCGCAATCTTTATTCGCATACATTGGTAAATAAAAAATGGAATAAAAATTTGTTGTCAAAAATATTTTGCGTATTTTTACAACCGAAAAATATAATTTAGAAAGGACTGTATTATGCAAGTAAAGAAATCACCCAAGGCCGATCTTGACAGGTTGAGAATCATCTTTTTGGAAATCGGTGCTGTAATAGCATTGGCTGCTTGTCTTGTTGCTTTTGAATGGTCGTCGGAAGATGCTTCAATGGGTTCTCTTGGCGATTTGACAATTGACGAGGTTATAGAGGAGGAAATCGATAATACTATACAGGAAGAGGAACAACCCGAAGAACCGGAACCAGAACCGGAACCAGAACCCGAGCAGGTTATCGAGGAACTTGTAATCGTTGAGGACGATGTAAAGGTTGATGACATCAATATCAACTCCGAAGCAGATGAAAAAACTCAGACTCAGATTCACATTGTTGAGACCATCGAAGTAGAGGAGGAGGAAGAAGTTGAACCAGTAGCTTTCGCTGCAGTAGAAAACAAACCTGAATATCCAGGCGGTGATATGGCTCTTATGAAATATTTGGCAGAAAATACTAAGTACCCTGCAATCGCAAAGGAAAACGGTGTTTCTGGTAGAGTATTCGTTCAGTTCGTAATCGACAAGACCGGTGCCGTAACAAAGGTTAAGGTTTTGAGAGGTGTTGACCCTGCACTTGATGCTGAAGCAGTAAGAGTTGTAAAGGCAATGCCTTCATGGAAACCAGGTTCACAGCGTGGTAAGGCAGTTCCTGTAACATATCAGGTGCCTATCAATTTCAAGTTGAACTAAATGTTTATATGTTAATAATGTGCCCTGCCATTCGACAGGGCTTTTTTTATGAATAAAGGAGATTTGTTATGAGAAGATTCAGATTGCTATTATTAATAATAGGTATAATTGTTCCGTCATTTTTCTATGCGCAAGACAAGCAGAATGGTAATGCAGTAGCTGGCAGTGATGCTGAATATTCGTTCGATCAGTTGGAGCAAAAACCAGAATTTCCCGATGGAAATGCAGGTCTAGGCAAATATTTGTCGGAAAATATCAAATATCCGAAAAAAGCAGTGAAGAAAAATATAACTGGAAAGGTATTTGTACAGTTTGTAATCGACAAGACCGGTAAGGTTATAGATGTGACCGTGCCGAGAGGAGTTGACAAGTCTCTTGACAAGGAAGCAGTTCGTGTCGTAAAGTCAATGCCAAACTGGAAGCCGGGAATGAAAGATGGTGTGCCAGTAAAAGTAAGATATACGATTCCTATTAATTTTAAATTATAGCCAGATGTTTGAATGTCAGGAGGAAGAATTTGAGAGGGCTGTCCTTGTAGGAATCGTAAACCGCCAGCAGACGCGCGAGCAGGTTGACGAGTATCTTGCAGAACTTGATTTCCTTGCAAGTACGGCAGGAGTGGTGACAGTGAAAAAGTTCGTGCAGAATGTAGATTTCCCTAATAGAAGAACGTACGTCGGTACAGGCAAGTTGGAGGAAATCCAGCAATATATTCAAGAAAACGAGATTTTTCTTGTGATTTTTGATGATGAACTGCAACCTACTCAGTTGAGAAATATAGAGCGTGAACTGAAAGTAAAGGTTCTCGACCGTACAAATCTTATTCTTGACATTTTTGCACAGAATGCACGCACGTCGCATGCTAAGGCACAGGTGGAACTTGCACAGTATCAGTATCTTTTGCCACGCTTGGCAGGTATGTGGACGCATCTTGAACGTCAGAGAGGCGGTATAGGAATGCGTGGCCCCGGTGAAACCCAGATAGAAATTGACCGCCGAATTGTGCTCGACAAGATTGCAAAGTTGAAACTTGATTTGCAGAAGATTGACCGCAATATGGTTCAGCAACGCAAGAATCGCACTGGCATTGTAAGAGTTTCGCTTGTTGGTTACACCAATGTTGGCAAGTCAACTATAATGAACCTCATAAGCAAGTCGGATGTGCTGGCGCAGAACAAGTTGTTTGCAACACTCGACACTACGGTACGTAAGGTTGTGATAAATAATCTGCCGTTTTTGTTAAGCGATACGGTTGGTTTTATCCGAAAATTGCCGACAACGCTCATAGAATCCTTCAAGTCGACATTGGATGAAGCACGCGAATCCGACCTTATTGTGCACGTGGTCGACATTTCTCATCCGTGCTTTATGGAACAAATGGAGGTCGTTGAGCAGACTCTCAAGGATATTGGTATTATAAACAAACCGATATTGGTGGTATTCAATAAGATAGATGCATTCACGTATGTCAAGAAGGACGAAGATGACCTTACACCGATGAAACGTGAAAACTATTCGCTGGATGACTTGAAAGAAATGTATTTTGCTAAGAATGAGGATTGTGTCTTCGTGTCGGCAAAGGATTTGCAGAATATTGATGAGTTCAAGTCGAAGTTGTTCGAGATGGTGAAGAAGATACATTTCGACAGATATCCCTACAATACTATATAGGTAATATTTTACATTGCTGCAAATGAGTACATTCCTGTTGATATTAATTGTGTCGGTTGTACTTGTGGCGTTGTGCTTTGTTGCAATAGGGGTGCAGGTATTTTTCGGGAAACGCAAGAAATTCCCAGAAACAGAAATCAGTAATAATGCCGAAATGCGAAAACGAAACATCAAATGTTCGCGTTGTGATGAATTTGAGCGTTGTGCGTTGAAGGATAAGGGTTGTATGTGATTAAAGGTTTCTATGGCTACTTGTACTGAGCCGTCCCCTGAGCCTGTCGAAGGGAAGTCGAAGTACGCCGTTTCTGGGTTTCTAGGTTTGAAGTTGTTTGAGATGGGTTGAAGTTGTTTCTGCGTTTTTGGTTGTTTGATGTTGTTTGAAATTGGCTTTTGGCCTGCCTGTTTGCCTTTTTGCCAATTATCAATTGACCATTACATCTATTGCAGATGCTGAAACAAGTTCAGCATGACGGAGAGGGGCAGTATTAATTGTCCATTATTCATTGTCCATTATTCATTATCCATTATCCATTATTCATTATTCATTATTCATTGTAAATTATCCATTGTAAATTATCCATTGTCCATTAATCCAATATTCCTTACATTTGTGCTTTCGTATTATTGTTATGGAAGAAGAAAAATACATTGTCCGTTACCTTGTGATTCGATTCAGTAGCATTGGTGACATTGTGCTTACTACGCCGGTTGTGCGATGCCTGAAGCAGCAGGTAGAGAATGCCGAGGTGCATTTTCTTACCAAACCTGCAAATGCAGGAATTTTGGAACCTAATCCGTACATTGACGAGGTGCATGTGCTTAAAGATACTTATGCCGAAACAATTGATGAACTGCGCGAAATCCCTTTCGACTATGTGATTGACTTGCAAAAGAATTTACGTTCGAAGCGCATAATCAACAAGTTGAAGATTTTGGACTTTTCTTTTCCAAAGTTGAACTGGAAAAAATGGTTGGCGACATCATTCTTGAAAATCAATCGCCTTCCCGACATTCATATTGTAGACAGGTATTTGACGGCTACTCGCTTGTTTGATGTTCACAACGATGGAAAAGGTTTGGATTATTTCATTCCAGAGGCGGAGGAAGTTGATACAAAGTTGGCTTTTGGACTCGAACCTGGCACTTACGCGGCATACGCGATAGGAGGTCAGCATGCAACAAAGCGGATGCCCAAGGAGTTGATTTCCAAATTGTGTGGCAAGGTAAATGCTTTTGTGGTTCTTCTTGGCGGAAATTCAGATGTTGAGGCCGCAGAATATATTTGTGCTGAGAATGAGAATTGCATAAATCTATGCGGAATGTTTTCCTTGTCTCAGTCGGCATCGGTGGTAAGGCAGGCAAAGTATGTGATTACGCATGACACCGGACTTATGCATATTGCAGCGGCTTTCAAGAAGGACATTGTTTCGATATGGGGCAACACCATTCCTCAGTTCGGTATGACACCGTATATGGCAGGGGAGAAGTCCAAGATTTTTGAGGTCAAGGATTTGCGTTGCCGTCCGTGTTCCAAGTTAGGTTATGAGAAGTGTCCGCGCGGACATTTCCGCTGCATGAGCGAGCAAAACATTGATGAAATAGCGGAATATTGCAATAGCATATAGTATAATATAATAGGTGTAAAGATGAAATTTCAGTACAGGACGCAGGGAACCTGCTCGGAGATGATTGAATTTGAGATAGTTGAGGGAAAGTTGCACAATGTCCAGTTTTACGGCGGTTGCCACGGCAATTTGCAGGGTATAGGCAAACTCGTTGAAGGAATGGAAGCAAAAGAGGTGATTGCAAAGCTTGGCGGTATCCGTTGTGGCTACAAGGATACATCCTGTCCCGATCAGTTGAGCAAAGCGGTTAGTGGTGCTTTGAAGAAAATGTGATAAAAAAACAAAAAATGCTTTGTAGCATAAAATTTTTAATTAAATTTGTCATCGCAAAATTTTGACTAATTAAAAGCCGACGGGCCTAATGGCATATAACTGGGCGTATATTTTATGAAAAAAATTTTACTTTTTGTTGTGTCTGTCCTTGTTGCAGCAACAATGTTTGCACAAGGTGCAGCTAAGAGCGAAATCCAGTGTATGGATAAGAGTGCTCGTATTGAAAGAGGAACCCGTAGTGCATCTGAATGGGGTACCTTTACCAATTTTACAGCAACTGACATGAATGGTAATTCCCACAACATTCAGAACTATTTGGATCAGGGAAAGTATGTTGTAATCGATTTCTTCTGTGCATGGTGCAATCCTTGCTACTCTTTCCACCAGACACGAACCTTGGAAAATCTGTATAACACATACGGTCAAGGTGGAACTAATGAGTTCGTAGTGCTATATATTGAAGGTGAAACAACCAATACAGCAGCACAGATTACGGGAACCTCAACAGCAAACACCTATGCAGGTGCTTCTGCTGGTGATTTCACAAACGGCGGCACGAATCCTATTCCGATTATCGATGCTACAACTGACCTAGTTTATAATGTTTCGATATATGATGGTTACGTTCCAAGAGTATATCTGTTCTGCCCATCAGGTTATGTTTATCAAATGTATGGCGTAGTCTCAAATTCGGCTCAGGCATATTACAATTTTGCAACATCAAGCTGCCCAAGTGAAAACGATTTGCCACAGGTTGAAATAAATGCTCCAGAACGTGTTGTTTTAGGAGAATCTGCTAGCGTATCGCCATCTGTTGTCAGCGTTAGTGATATTGTTTCGTACCAGTGGTCATTTGGCGACGGTACTCCTGCATTGGCAACATCGAGAACAGCTAATGTTACATGGAATACACTCGGAACCAAGACCATTAATGTAACAGTAACAAATGAATATGGAGCTGCTACAGCAACAAAGAATATTGAGGTTTACGATTGTTCTACTGCTGTTATTGATGAGTTCCCATTTACAGAAAACTTTGAACAAGGTCAAGGTTGCTGGAATTTCTCAAGTGCAGATGATGCAAATGATGAACTTTTGGGTGTCCTGGAATATGATGATGGTATGTTTGGCGCAGTGTTCAATAGTTATTATAGAGCAAGTGACTACAACCAGTATATGATTTCTCCAGAATTGGATCATATTGGAACACTGACTCTTACATTTAAGTATAAGAAAGGTAATTCGAATAGTACAGGAGAAAAATTCTATGTTAAATATTCAACAACCGATAATCAGATTTCAAGTTTCGTAACACTTGGTTCGATGATTACTGCTAATTCGACAAACTGGCAGACCTATACAGGTACACTTCCTGCCAATGCAAAATATTTAATGATAAATTATAATACTAATTACCAGTATTATCTGTTTGTTGATGACCTTAGTTTGACTGAAACTATTCCTAACTATACAATTACTGCAACTCCCGATGAAGAAGAACATGGTTCTGTAACTGGTAGCGGTTCTTATCCTATGCTAACAGTGGTTACATTGACTGCAACACCGGCAGAAGGTTATATATTTGAAAAATGGAGTGACGATGACGCCACAAATCCGCGTGTAATAACGGTTACATCTGATGTTACTTTGACTGCTAATTTTGTTGAGTCTGCTACTGCAACAACCCACACTCTTACTTTGAATGTTGATGAGAATTGCGCAGATATGGGTTCTGTAGCAGGTGCAGGTACTTATGTTGAAAATGCAAACGTTAATATATCTGCTATACCAAATACCGGATATCATTTCACGGCTTGGAACGATGATAATACCGATAATCCAAGAACAGTTGCAATGGATGCAGACAAGGAATTTACTGCTTCGTTCGCAATCAATACATACGAAATTACAGTGGTATCTGCTAATGAAAATCAGGGAACGGTAGCAGGTACTGACACATATAACTATAATGCGGTTGCAGAAATTTCCGCAACTCCTGCCGCTCACTACCATTTCTTGTACTGGAATGATGGAAATACTGAAAATCCAAGAAACGTAACTGTTACTGAAAATGCTACGTATACTGCTTATTTTGCTGTTGACCAATATACTGTAACCGTTGCAGCTGACGATCCTTCTCATGGTTCAGTTACTGGTGCAGGACAGTATTTGTACAATACAAATGCTATAGTATATGCAGTTGCTAACGAAGGTTTTGTTTTCTCATCATGGTCTGATAACAATACCGACAATCCAAGAACAGCTGTGATAGTTAGCGATACAACATTTACTGCAAATTTTGTTCAGGCATATCATTTGTCTGTAGTATCTGCTGATCCAACAATGGGTAGAGTATCTGGTGAAGGATATTATGTATCTGGTACTGAAGTAGAAATTTCTGCACTTCCTTTCGAACATTATCACTTTGTTTCATGGAATGATGATAATACAGATGCAACAAGAACTATTACTGTAACCGAAGATGTTACATATACTGCAACATTTGCTCCTGATAGATATACCATTACAGTGCTTTCAGCTGACGAATCGATGGGTACTGTTTCGGAAGGTGGAGAATATGACTATAATGAAGTAATTCAAATTTCAGCAACTCCTGCAGATGGTTATGTATTTGCACGTTGGAATGACCAAAATACTGACAACCCACGTTCAATAACAGTTGTGGCTAACGCTACATATACTGCTGAATTTGCTCCAGAAGGTGCTGTTGATGAAATATCAAGCATTAGCGTAAATATCTTCCCGAACCCGACAACAGGTATCGTAAACATTGAAGCAGAAGGTTTGAACAATGTTGTTGTTTATGATGTAACCGGCCGTATGATGATGTCGGTTGCTAACGAAAGCACAATTGACATTTCAAATCTTGAAGCTGGCGTTTACTTCTTCTCAGTTGAAACCGCAAATGGTTCGGCTATGAAGAAACTCGTAAAGGAATAAAAGGTTAGTTTTCATAATGCATGAGGTCGCAACTTTTTTGTTGCGACCTTTTTTTGTGTTCGTTTCTATCCATGTATAGATTCTGAAACAAGTTCATAATGACATTCATCATTTTTTGCATAAAAAAAACGCCTCGTTTCCGAAGCGTTTCCCTTGTGACCCCTAGGCGAATCGAACGCCTATCGTAGGAACCGGAATCCCAAATTCTATCCATTAAACTAAGGGGCCGATTATGTTTGCAAAAGTAATGCTTTTTTCGGTTGCAGGGAAATCAAAATTATTCTGCACAAAAACTTCTTACTGCCAATTTATATGACTTTAGTCCAAAACCAGTTATCACGCCCTTGCATTTGGCAGCAATGACATTTTCGTGACGGAAATTCTCCCGTGCATAGACATTTGAAATATGTACCATGACAACAGGAACTTTGATTGCAGCAACAGCGTCGCGGATAGAGTAGGAGCTGTGCGAATATGCGCCCGCATTAAGTATTATTCCATCGTAGTTTTCTTCTTCGGCTGAATGTGTCTTTTCAACGATTTCGCCTTCGTAGTGCGACTGGAAATATTGTATTTCGTGTTCTGAAAATTCTTTTCTCAGCGATTCAAGGAAAGGTTCAAAGTCCTCGTGCCCATAAATTTCGGGTTCGCGGCGACCAATGTTTCCAAGGTTTGGACCATTTATTATCAGCAGTTTTGCCATATTTTATTATTTTTGCAAAGATAAAACTTATTTGCGAAACAAGTTACAAAAATGAAGTCGCGCGAAACAACACTCAAGGAATACGAGTTCTACATAAAGCTGGAACGGTCACTTTCGGAAAATACGCACATTTCCTATATGCAGGAACTGCATAAGTTGGACTCGTATCTCACTCAAATCGGTTTTACGGGCGGATTCGCTGATGTTGACACCGATATGCTTCGCGAATACATTCGCTATATTGCCAAGCAGGACATTGCTGCAACATCGCAGTCGCATGCAATTTCGGCAATTAAGTCGCTGTACAAGTTTTTGCTTGTGGATAACCAGATTGACGATGACCCTACAGAACTTATTGAAACACCGAAACTTGCCCGTCATTTGCCGACTGTGCTCACCATTGAGGAGATTGAGGCGATAATACGCACCATTGATGTCAGCACCGACCTTGGTCATCGTAATCGTGCAATAATCGAAGTTTTGTACGGCTGTGGCCTGCGCGTGTCGGAACTTGTTGGCTTGCGGTTGTCCGATTTGTTTTTCAATGAGGAGTTTATCCGCGTTGTCGGTAAGGGCGACAAGCAGCGTCTTGTCCCTATTGGTCACAAGGCAATGCAGGAAATAGACAACTATATGAAATCATTCCGCAACCACATTGAACCGCAGAAGGGCAGTGGTGACATTCTTTTCCTGAACCGCAATGGGAAAAAGTTAACTCGTGCAATGATTTTCACAATAATAAAACAGACCTGCAAAGACGCTGGAATTGAAAAGAATGTTTCGCCACATACTTTCCGGCATTCATTTGCAACTCATCTCATTGAGGGAGGAGCAGACCTTAGGGTTGTGCAGGAAATGCTTGGACATGTGTCGATAACAACAACAGAAATCTATACTCATATTGATAGGCAGACCTTGCTCGAGGAGATTCTGATGCATCATCCGAGAAGTTAGAATAAAAAAAGTCACGACAGTTGCCGTGACTTTCAATCTTCAAATATTTTAATCTTCAAATCTTTCAATCTATTTTATCGCATCCTCAATGCTAATGCGTTCGCCAGTAACTACATCCACAAGTACATACTTAATGTTGCCCATGCCGAGCTGGTGTGCGTACTGAACTTGTCCGTACCCGCTAATGCCGTTAACATCCTTGAAAGCGTCTTCGCTGCCGTATTTTGCTGCAGTAAGCTGGTGGCAAGCCATTTCTATTGCAACGATGTCGGTTGATGCTACAGCGCCAACTTTCTCCATAAATGGAGCAGGTGCCTTTGCCGAGCAGTCGCAAGTCTTTGAAATATTGTCCATTACATTAATGTAAACCATTGGTTTTGCTTCGCTGAGAACCTTTGCATATTCAACAAGACGTTCGAGGAATACATTTTCTTCAATTTCTCTCCAGTCTGGTTTGAAAATTTTGAGAGGACATTCGGCAATACATTTTGCACAACCTATGCACTTGGTAGTGTCGATTACAGGACCGTTTTCTCCTATTGTTATTGCTTGAGCAGGGCACTGACCTACGCAGCGCTGGCAGTTCACGCATGCCTCTGGATCGGCAGTTGTGGGGAAGTTGGTGGCGTGCATTGCCATCTTTCCGCCTGGTGAGGCAAGTCCCATCGATACATTCTTTATTGCACCACCGAATCCAGCAGAACCGTGTCCCTTGAAGTGCGAATAGATGATGTAGTTGTCGTAGTCGTTGAAATGGCTGCCTGTCTTAATCTTGTTATAGTGCTTCAGACCTTTAGCGGGAATTTCGGTTTCTCCATCTGCATCAAGGATGTCGATAGGAGCGAATGTGAATCCGTGTTCCTTTGCCAATGCTATGTGAGAGTCGGTGTAGCGGCGCTTGCCTACATACAAAACATTGGTTTCCACGAAAGTGGGATTTACTTTTTCTACTAATGGTCTCAGAAGTTCCGGGTTGAGGAAATTTTGGTTTCCGTCTTCTCCGAAGTGCACTTTAAGTCCGATTTTGCCTTCCTGTTTTACGCCTAATGCCTCGTAGAGTTTCAGGATGTTTTCTGGAGTAATGTCCTTGCAGAAGTAAACGATAGATTCGTCTTCTGCGGTTTCAATTTTCGGCTTCTGCTCCTTGCAGGAGAATAGCGTCAGACAGATTGCTGCTAATGCTAAAAATTTGATTTTCATGTGGTTTTGTTGTTAGTTATTAATAATAGGTTTTGTTTCGTTTTCAAAAAAATCGGTTAACGTACTTTCTTCAAGTCCCCACAAATCGAATGACTTGACAATGCTGTCGTCTTGCATGAGTGTGAAAGTGGGGAACTGTCCGTCAACAATGTCGAGTGATGCAATCGGGTTTATTTCGCGGTATTCGAATCCATATCCTTCGGTTGATTGAATAAACTCGTATGTGCTTAATGGTGGGTAGTTGCCAAAAATCAGGACTTTACATCTGTTTCTGTCAAACTTGTTCTCACGGAAGAATAAGGATAGTCGTTTTGCGCCTTCGCGACAGTACTTGCAACCTGCATGGGCGAACATAAGTATGTTTTTGCCAGTAAGTTCCATTGGTTTTTCTTCTGCAACGAATGTTGTGGAGTCGTATTCGTAGTTGGGACGTATTATCGGATAGCATTTGTAGAAAGTGCTGTCAGCCAGTGCTTTTTCGAATAAAGGCGTATTAATGTTTCTGTCGCTTGAATATATTTTATTGTAAAGGACCTCGGGAGGCACTACAATGAATGGTATTGCGGCTACAATTATGACAATCAGTGGTTTCACTATTTTTTCAAACTTGAAATTCCAGTTTTCCTGATTCCTTACGACGAGGAGAAGTGCCATAATTACAAAGTTCTTTATCATCGATTGCAATGGGTTCAGTTCCACGAAGTCACCCATGCAGTGGCAGTTGGCGTCACCGCGTAGTTGTGCGAAAATAAGGAATACTGTAAATCCGAGCAATGAAATCTGCATTAGCCACCAAACTAGTCTGTACCACCATTTTAAAGCAAGGCAAAGTCCTGCGCACATTTCGAAGGCAATGAGGCAACGGGCAAACAAGGTGCAAAGTGTGTAGTTGAATATTCCGTAGCTATATATGTAGAGTTCAAATTCCTTGATTGTGAATATTTTGAGAACGGCGGAGACAATGAAGAACAAACCTATTGCCACGCTTATGATGGTAAAGATTATTTTTTTAGCTTTCATTAATATAACATTGAAATTTTGTGGTACAAAAGTAATCCTTATTTGGATACAATACATAAAAATCTTGTTAACTTTGCGACCGTTTGAGTTTGCTCTATGCAGAATGTATCTGACATCGTTGTGCCGACAAATGGCGACAGACACGGCAAGTTGCGTAATTTGCTCTTGTGTGTTGGTGTGTTTGTGTTTGCCATGTTGCTGTATGTCAATACATTCCATCATGGTTGGGTGCTTGATGACAGTTTCCTCTTCAAGGACAACAAGTTTGTGACAGCTGGTTTGTCGGGATGGAAGGACATAATGATGAACCATTCGCAGGCAGGTGCTGATTTTTTGCCAGAAACTTTTCAGTATCGTCCTGTGTCTCAGTTGCTTTTCGCATTGGAGTGGGAGATTTCTCCTGACAATCCATCTTTCTACCATGTTATGAATGTGCTGTGGAATGCAGCGTGCAGCGTGTTGCTTTTTGTTCTTCTGCGGATGATGTTCAAACGAAGGTCGTGGATTTTTCCTCTACTTATTACATTGATTTTCACGGCAAACCCTATGCACACAGAGGTGGTTGCCAATATCAAGAGCAGGGACGAATTGTGCTACTTCTTTTTCTTGTTGATTGCAATAGTTTCTGCACTGAAATATTTTGAAAATGGCAAGAAAGTCAACCTGTTATGGTTGTTCTTGGGTTATACCTTGTCGTTTTTCTCGAAGGAAAGCGCGATAACTGCGCTAGTGGCAATTCCTCTTTTCGTGTTCTTTTTTGGAGAAAGGAAGGTGCAAAATGAGGAGAAAAACATTGTTAAGCAGAAAGATAAAAGGCAGGATAAAGGTGCAAAAATATATTTTAAAATATTAAAGTATTATTTTAGTATAATGCTTGTATTGATTTTATCTGCAGGTGTTTATCTTGGAATTAGATATGTGGTTTTGTCTGTATGGCACGATTACCATAGTTCGTATGTGACGCTTATGCAAAACTACCTTGCCGACCAGTCGCTTGACATTCGTCTCGGCAGTGCTGTGTGGTTGATGGGAAAATACTTGTTCTTGGCGTTTGTACCGTATATGCAGTCGTGCGACTATTCGTTTGCACAATTGCCGTATGTGGGGTTGTTGGACTGGCGTTTTATACTTGTATTTTTAGTTTATGTGGCAATGCTTATGTATGTTGTTTACAGTTTGTTCAAGAAGAAGGAGAGAGACGTTTTTTCGTTCTGTATTCTGTTTTGGATAACAACTATGAGCATATATTCGAATACTGTTTATCTTATCGGTTCGTCTTTCGCCGACAGGTTTTTGTTTGTTCCAGTGCTGGCGTCGGCAATTGTTTTTGTTGAGTTGCTGGCAAAACTATTCAGGGTGGATTCGAATAAAATAGAAATGGGCGCGAAACCTGTGATAATGATTGGGTTAACATTGGCTGTGGTTTGCCTGTTTTCGACGCAGACGGTTCTTCGTGCTGCCGATTGGAAGGATCCGTATACATTGTACAGGGCTGATGCTCCGAAAGTTCCAGGAAGTGCCCGCATAAAGTTCTACCTTGGTGATGCAGTTCGTGATGAAGCATTGCAGGTGGAAGGTACTGATTCTGTGGCGTTTTTCGATGGTGTTAGAAAGGCGATGGGCATATACGGTGATGCTATCAGCATAAATCCCAATTACAGCGAATGCTATGAGCGACTAGGTTTTTGCTATTTGCGACTTGACCATTATTATCCTAACAGACATTTCGACGATTCTTCAATCTTTTATTTAGATAAGTCGATAGAACTATTTCCTTATGACGGACTTGCATATTATAATCGTGCAGAAATTGCATACGATAAAGGCGACTATCTAAAGGCAAAGGAATGCTATTCCGAGGTGCTGAATTTAGGTTCTAACATTTACGATTCGTACTTTAAGGTTGGCAATTCTTATTACGAACTTGGCATATATGATACCGCCATGATGTATTACATTCAGGAGATAGAGCGTGATTCTACTCGTCCGGAAATATACTATAATCTTGGTTACTGCTATTCCGAGGCGTCGAAGAGCGACTTGTATAGTGCCGACGACAGGGTTCGTTGCTTGGAGGAGTCGGTAAAGATGTACGACAAGGCCCTTGAAAATCTTCCCAACTTGTTCGTTGCATATTCGGGCAAGTTGAAGTCGCTTGTCGCGCTTGGGCGTTGGGACGAGGTCGTTGAGTGTGGGCGTAAGGCGATTGATGTCAATCCCAACCACGATGATGGCTATTTTTACACGGCTGTCGCTTATTGCCAACTGAATAGGTATGATGATGCTGAGCGCTATTTCTACAAGGCGTTGGAGCGCAATCCAAACAATTATGTGGCATATTTCAATCTTGCGTATGTTTGTAGTTTGCGTGGCGACATGCAGAAGGCGAGTATGATGCAAAAACGGGGCGAAGAGTTGCAACAAAATTCATTAAAACAATGAACGTATTGATAACTATATTGTTGGTGCTTGCCTTTGTTGCTGTATTTTCGTTTATGATATGCAGGTTGAAGGTGTTTCGTAGGTTGGGTTTGGCTCCGAAGTGGCTTGTTGTGCTGTTTGCCACAAAGTTGCTGGCAGCATTTGCTTTGGTGGGCGTGTATCAGATTGTGTATGAGAATGAAAACACAGGGGATATAAATAAGTATCACAAGGCGGGGCTTGTGTTGTATTCTGCGTTGGAGGAAAGTCCTGCCGATTATTTTAAGATGGTTTCTGGCATTTGCGCCGATGAACCGCAGCTTGAGTATTACTACGATAAGACGGATTATTGGTATAAGGCATGGGATTACGGGCTTTTGAACGATAACCGCACTGTGATTCGCTATAATGCGCTCCTTGATTTGTTTACGCAGGGAAATATTTGGTTGAATTTGATAATCAGTGCGTTTGTTGCGTTTTGCGGTGCGTATTTTCTTGCGTTGGCGATGCTAGGTTTTTGCAAAGGAAGGCGTTTGGTAGCAGTGGTTTCGGCCTTTCTTGTGCCTAGTGTGGTATTCTGGTCGTCGGGTATGATGAAGGAGTGCCTCGTTATGTTTTCCCTTGGTTTGCTGATGTTTTCTTGGGTTTCGATATGCCAGAAATTCGGAGTGCTTAAGTTGCTGGTAGTCCTAGTCTCCGCGTGGTTTCTTTTCCTCGCGAAATTTTATGTTTTGCTGGCAATGTTGCCCGGAATGGTGGTGTTTGCCTTGCCGGCGAAATTTGGGGCAAAAAAGCTGCTTATTTCGTCCGTGGCGGTGTTTGCGGTTGTGGTGACGTTGTTCTTTTTTAGTGGAAGTATTTTCGGTTACGATTTGGTCGATACGATAGTTAGGAAGCAGCATGATTTTATAAATATGGTCAATGCGGAAGCGAGTTATTCTGGCAGCAATATTGAAATTCAGGAGCTTGAACCTACTTTTATGGGTTTTGCCTCGTGTTTGGTGCCGGCGTACATTAATGTGCTTTTCCGTCCTTTTGTTACCGAGGCAAACTCGTTCGTAAAACTTGTCTGCTGTGCCGAAAATGTTGTTTTCCTGTTGCTGTTCTTATATATGTGCGTTAGGTTTAAACCAATTGATGAAAAACAGATTAGGTTCGTTTTGTTCACTCTTTGCTTTATGCTTATTTTGTACGCACTTATTGGAATGACAACTCCGAACATTGGGGCATTGGTTAGGTACAAAATTCCAGTTATGCCTTTCCTCCTTTGCTCTATGCTTATGTGTACTAACTTTGAACGGTTGAAAAAACGATTGCGAATAGGAGAACGAAAGCAGTCGGATTTGATAAATTCGCAAATAAACAAATAAATATTTTTATATGAGAAAGTTGTTGATTATTATGTTGTTGGCGTCTGGTTCGACTTTGTTTGCCCAGAACACCAAAAATCTTACAGAGGATGTGGTTAACAATATCCGTGAAAACTACAAGCAAAAGGCGGAAGCTGACAAGGGCATTCGCAATGCTTTGTCGAACAATGACATACGTTCGTTGGCGGTAAACCGCGATGTGGTTGGCAAAGCTGACCATCAGTTTAAGTACAAGGCAGATGTAAAGGGCATTTGCGACCAGAAAAGTTCGGGCAGGTGCTGGATGTTTACAGGTTTGAGTTCTTTGCGTCCGCAAGTTATTAAGGATAAGGAACTTGCTGGTTTTGAGTTCTCGCAGAACTATTTGTATTTCTGGGACATGTTCGAGAAGTCTAATTTGTTCCTCGAAATAATTCTCCAGAATGCCGATAAACCATTGGACGACAGGACGAACGAATGGGCTTTGCATAATCCTATTGGCGATGGTGGCGTGTGGAATTCGTTTGCTAACTTGGTTGAAAAGTACGGACTTGTGCCGAATACGGTTATGCCCGAAACTTACCATTCGAACAATACCTCGTGGTTGAATCAGTTGCTTTCGCGCAAGTTGCGTGAGGATGCAATACAGCTTCGCGATGCAAAGGCGCAGAAGTTGGCTCCGAAGAAAATTGATGAAATGAAGTTCAATATGCTTTGTGAAGTATATCGCTATCTTGTTTTGTTTCTTGGAGAACCACCAACTGAGTTCAAGTATCGCTTTGAGAAGGAAGATGCCTACAAGGACTATACTCCAATGTCGTTTTTCAAGGAGTTTTTCCCAAACTACAAGACGTCTGATTATGTTATGCTGATGAACGACCCGTCGCGTGAATACAATAAGGTTTATGAAATTGAATTCGACCGCAATGTGCTTGAGGGTAAGAACTGGCTTTATGTGAATCTGCCTGCAGATGAACTTAAGAAGGCGGCCTTGGCAAGTCTGAAGGATAAGGAACCTTTGTATTCGTCGTGCGATGTGGCAAAGTTCCTGAGCAAGAACGATGGTACTTTGGATGTCAATAATTTCGATTTCGAATCGTTGCTCGGAATGAAGTTCGGTATGGATAAGGCTACGAGAATCAGGACTTTCGACAGCGGTTCATCACATGCAATGTTGCTTGTGGCAGTGGATGTCGATGATAAGGATGTGCCAACAAAGTGGCAGTTCGAAAACTCGTGGGGTTCATCCTACGGACATAATGGTTACCTTACTTTCACAGACGAGTGGTTCAACGAGTATATGTTCCGTATCGTTGTGAACAAGAAGTATTTGAGTGGTGGAGTCCAGAAACTGCTCGACCAGAAGCCAATAGTTCTTCCGCCGTGGGACCCGATGTTTATGCCTGAAAATTAATAATTTACAATTAGCTACGCTGAGCTGAAGGTTGATAATGGATAATCAGTTGCTTTTGGCGATGACTTGAGTCTAACGGCAAGCGTAGTCAAAGGGTAGGCATATTAATTGATAATCAAAACAATAAACCTCATCAAGCAAAGAAAACAAAAGCATAGATATGAATAAATTAGTTATAGTTGTAGCCATTTTGTCGTTGCCAGTAATTTTTGCTATTGGCGGAAGCGACAAGTTGTTTGCCCAGTCGGGGAAGTTGAACGGATACGAATATGTTGACCTTGGTCTGCCGTCTGGAACCAAGTGGGCGACCTGCAATATCGGTGCAAAAACGCCCGAAAGTTACGGCGACTTATTTGCATGGGGAGAAACGAAAAGCAAGAGTTCCTTTGGAGGGCTTACATATTCTCTCAATGATGAAGTTAGTGCTACATTAAAAAAGTATTCAACAGAAACTACTGTTAAGCACGGAGAAAAACCTGACAGTTTACATGTGTTAGAGGACGTGGATGATGCTGCTGCGGCGAATTGGGGCAAAGGATGGCGTATGCCGACTGATGTTGATTTCGCTGAATTGTTATCAAATTGCACTGCGACTTGGACGGAGCAAAATGGTGTAAGCGGCTATATGTTTACTGGTTCCAATGGGAATTCGATATTTTTGCCCGCAGCAGGCTGGTGTTCGACTGATAACATCATTGATAGAGGCTCTAACGGTTGCTATTGGTGCAAAAATCTTAATGTGGAGAACGTATTCCGTGCCTATAATCTCGAATTTAGTTCTGGTAGTTGTAAGGTAAACGATTCCAGAAGAAGTGATGGAATTTCGGTAAGACCAGTATGTAATTGACAATTAACAAAACAATTAACAATGGATAAAACATAGAAACGGCGCAGCCACAGAACGGCGAAGTCCTCAACGAAATTAAACTTAGAAACTTATAAACGGCTTTAGCCATTGAAACGGCATCAGCCTTCCGTATCGTTGTGAACAAGAAGTACTTGAGCGGCGATGTCCAGAAGATGCTCGGCCAAAAGCCGATAGTTCTTCCGCCGTGGGATTCGATGTTTGCTCCAGAAGAATAACGGCAAATTATTGCGAATATATCCGCAGTCGGTTTTTCGTCTGCGGATTTTTTTTTGTACCGTTTTTCAAAAAAATCTAAAATCGTAAATCTAAAATCGTAAATAATTATTACCTTTACAACCTGTTTTAAAAAATTACGATTATGAGAATGTTTAGTCAAGATGTCTATAAGGCTCGTCGTGAGAAACTTAAATTGGCGATGAAGTCTGGTGTTTGCATATTTATGGGTAATAATGAAGCCCCGATGAACTATCCCGACAACTGTTATCAGTTCCGTCAGGATAGCACTTTCCTGTATTTCTTTGGAATTTCGCAGGCCGGCTTGAAGGCGATAATCGATGTTGAAAACAACCGCGACATAATTTTCGGTGACGAACTTACCGTTGACGATATTGTCTGGATGGGCGAGATGGCTACCATAAAGGATTTGGCTGCACGTTGCGGTGTCGTTGATGTTCGTCCTGCTGCTGAATTCGAGAAATATGTAAAGTCGGCAAAGCAAGATGTGCATTTCCTTCCGCCTTATCGCCACGACAATATGATTTTCCTTTCGTCGGTGCTTGATATTCCAATTCCAGAATTGCAGAAACGCTCGTCGCTTCCGTTGGTTAAGGCGGTTGTAAATCTGCGTAACGTCAAGGAACCATGCGAAATAGAGGAACTGAAGGCGGCTGCAGAAATCGGTTACGAAATGCACACCACCGCAATGAAGATGGCAAAGGATGGTGTTTCTGAGCACGAAATCTATGGTACAATCGAAGGCATTAGCTTGAAGCACGGACTTTTGACGTCGTTCCACTCTATTGTTTCGAAGAATGGACAAATCCTTCACAACCATACTCACGAAAATATCCTTCACACTGGCGACTTGTTGCTCAACGATTCTGGTGCACAGACCGATATGGGTTACGCATCGGACAATACCCGTACTTTCCCTGTTGGTGGAAAGTTCTCGCAGCGCCAGAAGGACGTTTACAAGGTTGTGCTTGACACAATAAACGGTTCTATTCCAATGATGAAACCGGGCGAGACATATCAGTCAATTCACTTGAAGGCATGCGAAATCCTAGCCGAAGGTCTTAAGGGACTCGGACTTATGAAGGGCGACATGAAGGAGGCCGTACAGCTCGGCGCTCACGCAATGTTCATGCCTCACGGACTTGGTCACATGATGGGTCTCGATGTCCACGATATGGAAGACCTCGGCCAGATAAATGTTGGTTATGACGAGGAAGTTCAGCCGATAAAGATTTTTGGTGTTGCTTCATTGCGTATGGGCAAGAGGTTGCAGGTCGGCAATGTTTTGACAAACGAACCGGGTATCTATTTCGTACCGCAACTTATCGACATTTGGGAACGCGAGCACAAGTTCGAGCAGTTCATCAACTATGCCGAGGTTGACAAATACCGTGATTTTGGCGGTATCCGTCTTGAGGACGATATCCTCATCACCCCGACAGGTTCACGCATTGTCGGTGACAGACGCATCCCGATCGAAATCAACGATGTAGAAGAATATATGAATCTTTAACATGTTGGGGCAGGTCTTAGACCTGCCCTATATAAATTTATATGGAGAAAAAAATAACCATAGCCGTTGACGGCTTCTCATCTTGCGGTAAAAGCACCTTGGCCAAGCAGTTGGCAGCAAAACTGGGATATGTTTACATTGATACTGGAGCTATGTACCGTGCAGTTACGCTTTATGCGTTAAGAAACAATATGGTTGTAGATGAAGAACTTGATACGAAACAGCTTATATCAAGGCTCGGCGACATTGACATTCATTTCGAACTTAATGCAAACGGAGAACTGCAAACTTTCCTCAATGGCGCCAATGTTGAACGCGAAATCCGCAAGATATATGTGTCACAGTGGGTTAGTCCAGTCGCTGCAATTCCCGAGGTTCGCCATGTCATGGTTGCACAGCAGCAGAAAATGGGAGAGGCAAAGGGCGTTGTCATGGACGGTCGCGACATTGGAACGACGGTTTTCCCAAATGCAGAACTGAAGATTTTCGTTACTGCTGATGTTGATGTTCGTGCACAAAGGCGTTACGATGAGATGTTGTCGAAGGGCGAAACTGCTGATATGGCAGAAGTTAAGCAGAATCTTCTGGAACGCGACCGTATTGACCAAAGTCGCACTGAAAGTCCGTTGCGCAAAGCCGATGATGCCGTTGTGCTCGACAATTCGCACATTACCCGCGAAGAGCAGTTGCAAGTTGCCTATGATTGGGCTATGGAGAGGATTCAATCGTCAATCTAAAATCGTAAATCACTTTGGTAGAGATAGATAAATATGCAGGATTTTGCTTTGGTGTAACCAAGGCGATAACTTCGGCGGAAAATGAACTGTCGAAGCACGGTTCTGCATGTTGTCTTGGTAAGATTGTCCACAACCAGAAGGAGGAAAACCGTCTTGAGAAACTTGGTCTTCATACGATTGACAGGAACGAGATGCTTTCGAATCCGCCTTCACGGATGCTGATACGTGCACACGGGGAACCGCCGTCAACATACGCCGAAGCAAAACGTCTTGGCATAACTGTGGTTGACGAAACTTGTCCAGTAGTGCTTAAACTTCAAGAACTTATTGCACAGAAGTTCCACAATGACCCCGATTGCCAGATTGTCATTTTCGGTAAGAAAGGTCACGCCGAAGTAAATGGACTTGTTGGGCAGACTGATGGAAATGCCATTGTCGTTTCGTCTGTTGAAGAAGCGGAACAACTGAATCTCAACGGCAAAATTGCACTTTTCTCGCAAACTACTGCCGATTATCTTATGTATGCTCAAGTTGCTGAGGTTCTGAAAAGGAAAAATGGCAGGGTGGATGTTCACGAAACCGTTTGCGGAAGCGTGAAGAATAGGATTCCACGTTTGCAGGAATTTTGCCGTATGCACGATGTGATTGTGTTTGTGACCGATGATGCAAGTTCCAATGGCAGAATGTTGTACGAGGTTTGTCGCAGTACAAATCCAAAGTCGTATTTTGTAACCGATGTTGCCGATTTAAAGGCAGAATGGTTTGCCGGTTGCAATGATGTAGGTGTTAGCGGTGCAAATTCTACACCTTCGTGGTTGTTGGAAGAGGTAAACCGGAAATGTGAAGAATTAATTAAGAATAATGAAGATTAACGAATTAAAAATATGTTACAAGGTTCGTAGCCATTCGGAGTTGTCGGCCGATGAGCAAGCATTGCTGAAGGCGGCAACCGAGGCGGCAACGAGGGCATACGCTCCATATTCTCATTTCAGGGTTGGTGCTGCTGTTTGTCTGGCAAATGGCGAGATGATAAGCGGTTGCAATCAGGAGAATGCTGCTTTCCCGTCGGGACTATGTGCCGAGCGTGTAACAGTTTTTTATGCAAACGCCAAATGTCCCGATGTGGCTGTGGATACGCTTCTGATTACCGTTATTGATGAAAAGGGTGATTATCGGTGCGAACCTATTCCTCCTTGCGGTGCTTGTCGTCAGGTGCTTGTCGAGACGGAAAGTAGGCAAAAGGCACCGATGCGGGTTTTGTTGGTGGGCAAGGACGATGTGTACGAATTTGCTTCGGCATCAGATTTGCTACCGTTGGTTTTTTCAGGTAATGAATTATTGTAAAAATTATGGATATGATTAGAAAGTTTTTTGTTAATTTGTTGATTTTGTTGGGAATAGTGGTTGCTGCAAATGCACAGAAAGAATGCCCCGAAGAATGGCAGGCATATACAACCGACAAATATTTTTCAAGTTTGCAACCTGGCGAAAACGAAGAAATAAAGCCAGAAGATGATTTTTTGTCCGGATTGGAAAAGACGGCAGTGAACCGTTTGCTCAAGAATGTAAAGGTCGCCGTGCATAATCTGGTGGCATTGGAAACTTTGAACGTTGATGAGGATGCTGTAGTGAAGTATCTTGAGGAATATGGTTATGCAGCTAATGTCGGATCTTCGATTATTGAGAAGAAAAGGTTCTACAACAACTATACGCACCACGGCTGTGCTATTGCATACATTGAGAAGGAAGTCGCAAGCAATTATTATTGCAATGAGATAAAATCATCTCAGGCACGAGTGACCGATTCGTTGTCATCTGCAAAAAAGTACATGGCAGCAAGTCGTAACGACTTGGCCAGATTGGCGCTTGAGGCCGTAGTTCCGGGACTTACGGAAAATTCAAATGCACTTTTCCTTCTTAAGGTTTTCGGTTGTAATCAGGAGACAATCGATGCGATGCGTGAAAAACATTCGTCACTGATACAGGAGGTCAAGTCTTTGTTTAACACTATTGGTCCAAAAATAATGGTTGCTGTTGATTATAGTGCTGATGTTTTTGGAAAACCGTACTGGACTATGCAGGAAGACATAAAGGATTGGCTTGAAACCCGTGGTATTGGTTATGTTACCGATAAGGGCAAGGCCGACTGGGTGCTTGTGATAAGGTCATCGGCAAGAAAGTACAATACTATGTCAAACGGAACGCAGACTACTTACTATTCGTATGTTGATGCGAATATTTCGTTGCAAAAGAAGTCTGAGGAAAAACCTGCATACGACAATAAGTTGTCGATAAAGGGCAGTTTTCTGAAAAGTTATGACGAGGCAGCGTATGTCGCTTACAAGGATTTGCAACCAAAGGTTCTGAAGATTTTGGAGGATAATTTAAAGTAGGTTTCAGATTTTCCGATGAAAGTCCTGATTGTTGCCAACAAGATGCCATATCCGCCCAAGGATGGCGGTTCAATAGCTACACTTTCGCTCGCAAGGTCGCTGCGGAAGTGTGGTTGCATTGTGGATTTGCTGGCGATGAATACTTCCAAGCATTATTGCAATATTGGCGATATTCCTGACGAAATATCATCGGAAATTGGATTTCATGCCGTTCCAATTGATACTACTATACGGGCATCGGCTGCATTGAAGAACCTTCTTTTCTCGTCTTTGCCATACAATGCTGAAAGGTTTATAAACAAGGACTTTGAGAAAAAGTTGTGCGAACTTTTAGCAGCAAACAACTATGACGTTGTGCAGCTCGAAGGTTTGTATTTGTGTCCGTATATTCCTGCCATAAGGAAATGCTCGCAGGCAAAAGTCGCATTGAGGGCACACAACGTGGAGCATGAAATCTGGTCGCGCATGGTGGAGAATGAAAAGTCGCTTCCGAAAAGGTTCTACAAGCGCATTATCGCAAGGCGTATGCGGAAATTTGAACTTTCGCACATCAATTCATACGACTACCTTGTGCCGATAACCGACCGAGACGCAAAGTTCTTTTCGGAAAACGGTAATACAAGGCCGATTTTCGTCGCACCAACAGGAATAGGGGCAGACAATCCGTTGCTTTCCATTGATGGCACAAAAGCGGAGTATCCGACATTTTCATACATCGGTGCGCTCGACTGGCAACCAAATGTCGAAGGACTTGAATGGTTTGTTAGAAATGTTTGGAACAAATATCGTTTCATGCATAGTGGGGCAAAATTCCGCATTGCGGGGCGAAATGCTGACAAGGAGTTTGAAAAGTTCTTGATTTCCAATGGCGTTGATTATATGGGAGAATTGGAAAGTGTGGTAGAATATTATGCATCAGGGACGATTTTTGTCGTTCCGCTATTTTCCGGAAGCGGTATGCGCATAAAGATTGTTGAGGCAATGTCGGCAGGAAAATCAGTGATTACAACCACATTGGGAACAGAAGGAATTGCTACCGAAAATGGGAAAAATATCTTTGTTGCCGATAGCGCTGAGGATTTTATTGCCTGCATGGAAAAACTTGCATCGGACAAATGCCTGTACGATGAAATTTCGGCAAATGCGCGTAAATTTGTTGTGGAAAATTATGATAACAATATAATTGCATCAAGGTTGTTGGATTTTTATAAGATGGGAAGATGATATTGGCGTTGCAGATATTGTTTTGGGTCGTAGTGGCATTGGTTTTCCATACTTATGTTGGATTTCCTGTATTGTTGTCCTTGCTTTCTCGGAATAAGAAAAACGAATACCATCCGTTGTCGGGTTTGCCTGATGTTACGGTAATTATGTCGCTTTTCAACGAAGAGGACGTTATTGCACAGAAGTTGCAGACCATTGCCGATTCCGATTATCCGCTCGAAAAATTGCATGTTCTCATAGGTTCCGACAATAGTACTGACCGCACAAATGAGATTGTGTCGGAATATGCGCAGAAATATCCATTTATAAAATTGTTTGCATATACCGAGCGCAGGGGCAAGGCAAATGTGATAAATTCGCTTATTGCAGAATGCCCGTCAGATATTATGATTTTGTCGGATGCCAATGTGATGTTCGACAAGAACACTATTTCTGAACTGATGAAACCCTTCGCCGATGAAAAAGTTGGTCTTGTGGATTCAAACATGATAAATACTGGACTGAAAAAGGACGGAATTTCCATTCAAGAGAAGTCGTACATATCGCGCGAAGTCCGCATAAAGAACCAGGAAGGTTTGTTGTGGGGCAGTATGATGGGACCTTTCGGCGGTTGCTTTGCAATGAGAAAGGATTTGCATTCTCCTGTACCGAAGAATTTCCTCGTGGATGACTTTTATATCTGCATGAATGTTATTCGCAAGGGCTACAAGACCGTGAATAATGTCGATGCGCGTGTTTACGAAGATGTTTCTAACAATATTTCGGACGAGTTTCGCCGTAAGGTGCGCATTGCGACTGGCGATTTCCAGAATCTGCACGAGTTCAGGGATATGCTTTTTACATCGCGCAGGGGAGTATCGTTCTGCTTTTGGTCGCACAAGGTTCTGCGTTGGATAACGCCAGTGCTGATGATTATTTGGTTTGGCTTGTGCGTAGCCTTGGTGTTCTATTTGAAATTTTATCTTGTAGCACTATTGCTTTTTGCCGCAGTGCTTTTGCTGATTCCAATAGACTATATTCTGAAAAAATTGAATTGCAACAATGTGCTTTTAAGGTTCGTAACCCACTTTTTCTCAATGAATTTGGCTTTGCTTGTCGGTATGTTCAAGGCAATGAAGGGCGTAGAGTCAGGCGTTTGGAAACCGACAAAGAGAAATCAGTAGTTAGGCAATTCCGCTCGTTGAGCGTAGTCGAAACGGCGGATTATTTTATCAACCTTGACCTAACACCCACACTCACACCAAGATACTTGTCTGTTCTTAGTTCGTTCTTGTTGAAGCGTAGTGCCATTTCTGCAAAAACTGACAATGCCTTGTTCTTGAGCGGATAATATGCAAAATCAAGTTTTACGGTTGCGACATTTGTACGTATTCCTTGAAGCATAACATTGTTGTAGCTTGAAACTGGAATGTTGTTCTGGGTGGGCTGATAGGCGTCCATTGTGGGATAGAAAACATTTTGTCCGAAATGCGAATTGAATGAGGAGTCGCAACCGACAATGGCATACGACAGTTCAAGAGCGCATTCTATCACATCGTTGAAATAACTGATGCCGCCCAATGCTTCCACGAAGTTTGCTCCAAGCGGGTGGGCAAGTGGTTTGTATGCGTGAGTGTATGTAAGTTCTTGCTGGCTATGTGAGTAAGTGTATGGGCGGACAATGTTTCCTTCTACAAAGCAGTCCAAATTCTTTACCTTGAACATATCAAAGAACTTCATTCCGCCTTGAATTCCCCATTTGTTTGCAAACCAGCCGTATTGTCCAGTATATGAGTTGCTTAACCTGTGCTTTATGTCGTTCATAAGTTGTCCGACAATTACATCATCAAGTACAATCTGACCATATATGCAGTTCTTTTGACTAAACGATACTTTCATATTTATACCCATTAAGGCATTTTCGTTGCTTCCCATTGAAAATTCCAATGGACGTAGGAAAATCACAGGGTTGAAATATTCGAACGAAAGGAATTTGCTTGACATTACCGACTCGAAAATTGCAATGTTTACATGATTGCCAATGCGATAATCCAAATAGTGGGTTACATTGTATTTACGCCTTTCCCAGTATGGTTTAAAATAACTCCAACCCCAGTCGGGATCCTGAAGTTGTCTGACATTAATGCCTTCGTCAAGCATCGACCATACGCACGAGTACTTGAAGTTGAGGAATTCTGTTTCAACTTTCAAGTACGGATAATTGTTGCAAATGTCAGATTGAAGAAGTGAACGCCGTCCGTCTCCATAGAAGTGCTTGCCATTTCCTGCTTCAATGCTGAAGAATTCTACTGGTGTGTAGTTTATGCTGAAAGTCTGTTCCATGAAGAAGCCTCTTGTCTTGTTTTTATCGTTGTAGAAGCCCCAAATCTTGTCGAAGTTGTATGGAAATAACTCGGAATATTGTTCGTAATGTGATTTTCTAATCTTGTAACCGTATGTTTCTGTCAGCATATAGGCGATGTTCAATTTGCCTTTCAGCGAAAAATCCACAATTGCACCAAGAGTTTCACCTATGCGGAAATCCTTTTTGTTTGCAAAGTTGAACGAACCGCCCAATTCATATACAGGAAGTATGTTGAGATAGACATTACCATTATCGAGTTTGTATTGCAGGAAGTCCGAAAACTCTTCTAAACTGTCTGTTTTTTCTGTATTTATGTCGGTTCTGTATGGCTTTATAGATGAATGTGTTGTCGCCAGTTTTCCGTTTGCCGACTTTTCAATGTCGCGGGCAATGCGGAAGTCGCGTACTGGTAGGTTCTGTGCGAAGGCTGTTACCGACGCGATGATTATGATTGATATTAATGCTATATGTTTCATTTTGCGTCGATTTTAATAGTTGTTTCTTAATGCTGTTCTGAATCCAATGCTAAAGTAGTAGTCGAAAGGTTTGTCCCCTAGGTTGTACATTGTTATTCCTGCAAACCACTGCATTCTGTTCACGGGGTTCATTTCGTAAATGAACTGGAAGTCGAATTGGTCGCGAGGGTGAACGAAGCAGTCAGGGGTTCCGTATGAATTGTATCCGTTTGCTGCATCTAAAAATACCAATATTTCAGGAGAAAGATTATACCTTGCCATCACTTTAAACTGTTTTATCTGGTACGAAAGTACAGAGGAAAATAGATAGGTCTCCCGATTCTTTGGTATAGTAAGAGATTGCCCGTAGTTTGAGTTTATAATAAATTGTGTATAATAATCTGGGTAGCCGATATGGTGTTTAAGAATGCGTGAGGCGTCCAAGTTGCATTCTAGTTGAATATACAGACCTTTTACATTGAGTAGGTTATGGTTTTTGTATCCTATTTGAAAATCAAAATTAAGAAAGGAGTTATAAATGTCCATAACAGCCTGCGTATAGAAAATTCCAATTTTCGGATGTTCGTACATGACATTTGCACCGAATCGGGCATTTGTGTTTTTTACTGCAATGGGGTAGAAGATTCTAGCAACTGGAATTCCCTGTGCAAGACCTTCCCAGAATGTCTTGTTCTTGTGGTCGATTACGCTTTGTTCGAAGAATGTGAACTGCCATCCGTTTTGCGGATTGAAAATCATAAAGTTATATGTGGCGACCTTGCTGGTTTTGTCGGCTGTTTCAACATTTTGCATAGTGTTGTACTGCATTAGTCGTGTGACTAGGTTCACATATTCCCATTTGCCAAACTTTACGCTTGTCTTTACGTACGGCATTGGTGCTGCGTAGTCGGAAAGTATCATCGAGTGCAGTCCGTCGCCGATGAAAAGGCGGTCGTAGCCGATGGTGAAGTTGAGGCATTTGATGGGGCGGAACGAAACATTTCCGTAGGCGTTGGCGTAGTCGAATTCGGAGAAACCGTTGAGTTTCTTCACGCGGGCATATCCGGGAATGTTGCCCTTTATTCGGTAAACTTCTGCCATATATGCTGGCAGCACAGCCTGATTTTCGTATAGGCTGGTGTTCAGATAGACATATTCGCTGAGTTTTACATTTACTATTGCACCGCGCGTGTTGGTATATCCGTTGACGGTAGTAGGATTGGTAGGGTCGGAGAGGTCGTTTAACCTGGTGTAGCGGAAGTCGAAAATAGGGTCGAAGTAGACCTTGTATTTCTCGTTACCTATAATAAATAGGTGTTCGTGGAACAGCTTGCGGACGAACCAGTTTTTCTCGACCTTGTCGTTTTTTGGAAAGATTATGCTGTCGTAAACTTCGTTTTCGACACCGGTTGCTGGACGAACAGCAGTATTTATTCCTTTGAAATATATTTCGTTGTCGCGTAGGTTCTGGAAATGCCCTATTGTGAAGTCGTCCTGCGCAAATGCGTTAGTGGCAAGCGCAATGGCGATAATATATAGCAGTGCGTATTTTCGCATGATAATTAATTTTGCCCCAAAAGTACTAATTTTTTGTTTGGCATTTGCCTGTTATTGAATAATTTTGCGGAATATGGAAAGTATAGTAGAATGGTTGAGTTCGCACATGCTGCCTTGTTTTCACAAGCAGTTGTTCGGGTTTAGTTGCCCGATGTGTGGATGCCAGCGAGGGATAATCCTTTTGTTGCAAGGGGATGTTTGTGGAAGCATAGTTTGTTTCCCGCCATTGGCGGCGTGGATGCTCACATTGCTCGCTTGCATTGTCTTGTTTGCCACAAAAAAGATTACAAAACGCATTGGCTGGATAATTGTCTGGATTAATCTTGGCGTTTTCCTGTTCAACTGGATATATCAGAATGTTGCTTTTTGATGAATTTTTGTAGCAATAACTTGTAAATTAGAAGAATAATGTACTGAAAAAAATATTTAGATATTTTATACAATGAGGCATGATTTGATTAACTTTGCAGAACAAAAATTAAAAATTTAATAATATGACTGATCAGATTCAAAAACAGAATGCACCGTATGCAGTAGCTGCATTGGTATTGGGTATTTGCTCCATAGTATTTGGATGCATGATTGTAGGTTTAGTTTGCGGTATTGTAGGTCTTGTCCTTGCAAAGAAGGGAACCGAGGCATTTAATGCTGCTCCGGATCAATATGCAGGCGACGGAATGCTTAGGGCAGGTAAGATAACGTCAATAATTGGTATTATTCTCAGTGCATTGGGTATTATTTACTGGGTTATCTGGGTTGCAATATTTGGAACACTTTACTCAAGTCTTTGGGCATCGTTGATGTAAACAAAGGTTATCTTAAACTTACAAAAGTCCGGTTGTATAGTCGGACTTTTTTTTATGTGTAGTGCGAGGTCTTATTTCTTCTCTATGCTTGTAATACCATCGCGCTTGCCGATGATGTATGCAGTGGGCAGTTCCTTGTTGTGGACAAGGTTGTCGATGTATAGTGGTTGTCCAGTTATGAAGAAACGGCAATAGAAGGTGTCATCGATGCTTAGTTTGCTGTTTATTGCTTGTGTAATCTTGAATTTGCATTTGCCCAGATATTCTATTGTACATTCACGGTTAGGCATCCATTTTATTTCTAACGTGTCGCCTATTTGTAGGTCTTCGCTGTAGATGTGGAACGAGTTAGTAAGAAAATCCGACTGTTCGGGGCAGTTTTCGGCAATGTGTTCCGTATATGCCTTCCAACTTTTGAAACCGAGAGTCTTCGACAGCAGTTCTAGCGTGCATTGCCTTGTATTGTCGGCACCATCTATGTATCCCCATAGTCGTTTCAGTGTAGAAGTGCTGATATTGGTCTTTGTACGTTCCCAAATTACTCCCGATAGAAATTCAAAGTCGGAAGGTGTGTTGATACTGCGCTGAACTGACTTTTCGATGTCGCGGCGCAACTGTAGTATTTCAGGACAATTCTTATTCATCGCAATTCTGTTTTGTTTTCGACGGCAAAGTTATGCCATTGCGTTTTTATCTGCAAAATTCTTGTTGGTTCTTATTCGATAGGTAAGTTAGCGGACTTTTTTGGTTTATGAATAAAAATCATCTTATTCCGCTACGAAACTTAAAAATTGATGTTAGTAGCGAAATAAGCGCAAAATTATTTATCATTGCAAATTGACTAAAAAATGATAATGCTAATAATCAAATTGTTATGCTTGAATATAACTTTATCTAAACAAGTCATCTGCTGTTATTGTGTGCGTAAATATTTCGGAATGTTTGTTTCGCTCTATGCCATTGAAACTAATGAGTGTCAAGAGAATAGATTTGTCTTGGAGCATATTTTCCACAACGTTTTGTCGTTTTAATAGCTTTTCAGCGTATGATTTTGTGACAACAAATTGCGATTTGCTGTATTTTATTTCACAGACATTTACAACATCATCGGCACGGTCTATCAGCAAATCTATTTGCATTCCATCAGTACTTTTGCTACCTTTTATAATCATTGCCGATTCTCTTGATGCTACGCCGGCGATTTGCATTGCCGCCTTTATCTGGTAAATGTGTTGCAGGCAGACTTCTTCAAAAGCAACGCCTTGCCACGATTTTACTTCCGATGCCTTTTGGTGGTGCTGCCAGTAGTCTGTTTCGCGATGGTCGGAAAATTCCTTGAAATGTAGCCAGAACCAGCAGAAACAGTCGGACAGCTTGTAGTGTTCTTCGCGCTTGCTTTTGCCAAAAGGTACGTACTTGATTAGGAAATCGCTGCCGACCAGTGCTTTAAGCATCTTCGAAAAATCACCGTTGGGATTAATGCCTGTCTTTTTTGCAATCTCATCCCTTGTGTAGCCAGCGTGTCGCCGACCAAGAGTTTTTACTATCTTCATACATTCATCGGCATTGTCGAAAATGGACTTGAAAAGACGGTCAAATTCGTCACCGAGTTTTGCCTTGTGATTGAAGAAAAATGCATCTATGTTCTGCGCGAGACTTAATGACGGATTGAAGCAGTTTAAATAATAAGGTATGCCTCCAAGTATCATGTATGCCTGTGTGATGTTGTATCTTGACATTTTTATGCCTCGGCTCTCGAAAAACTCCTCGCACTCGGCAAGAGTGAAAGGCGATAGTTTTATTTCTCCTGTAAGCCGTCCGTAGAGACCGCCTTTGTTGTTGATGAGATTGTCGAGCATCCAAGAGGTTGCCGAGCCGCATACCACAAGGCAGAGGTTGTGTTGAGCGTTGCCCCATCCGTTCCAGAATGCCTCAAGTGCAGTCAGGAATCCCGACCGTGGTGTGTCCATCCACGGAAGTTCGTCGATGAAAACGACTTGTCGCGAACCATTGTCCTTCCGTTCCAATAGTTGTTCGAGCAAGAAGAACGCCTCCATCCACGACTTTGGCTGGTTTATGCCTTCCAAGCCGTAGCGTATGAGAGAAAAATAGAAATTCTGCAGTTGGTCTTTAAGCGAGACCTTACGTTTGCGGTCGTATGGTGATAGTCCGGCGTGGCGGAAGGTCGTATAGTCGCCAAGTACTTCGTTGACTAGAAAGGTTTTGCCAACGCGTCTGCGACCATATACTGCAACAAATTCTGCCTTACCGCTGTTGCAATAGCGGTTCAGTTCTTCTATTTCCTGTTTTCGTCCAATGATGTTACACATATCGTTCTACTTTGTAAATCAACGGCAAAGATATTAATTTATTTTTAATTGCAAATGATTTTTTTTGGATAAAAATCATCTTATTCCGCTACGAAACTTAAAAATTGATGTTAGTAGCGAAATAAACGAATATTTATTTTTATAATAGTTGCAGTTTAATGGATGTTTTGTTGAACATACTCCGAATTTGAAACAAAATTTTGGTGATACAATCCAATTTGTTGCAATTTTTTCCACACATTTATTGCAGATTCGGAAATATTCGCTAAAATTGCGGTATGAATTAAAATATAAAAGGAAAATGTAGTAGAAATTGCATAATATATTGACGTTTCGAGCCAATAAATTCAACTGAAACCTAGGAAATTTCAATGAACAATCACGGCAAAGGTAATGAAATGTTCACACAACGTGGACTTTTTATCCGTGATTGGGCTATCCTAGGGCCTCAGTTGAATAAACAAGTTCACGTTTCTTTTTGCGCAAAACAAGAACCAACAAGAACTTTGGTTTGAAAATATTTTTGTCAGTATTTTGTGCGCAAAAAATGGAGATATGGCTGACAAGAAATTCCACATTGGGAAGTTGGTGCAAGAACGACTAAAGTATGAGGAGCGTAGCATATCGTGGCTGGCACGAAAAATCGGATGTGACCGCAGCAATGTTTATCGTATTTTCGAACGCGAACACCTCGACAGCGAATTGCTTATGAAACTATCGGTTGTCCTTGACTACAATTTCTTCGAGGTTTATGCCAAGATGTTTGACGAAATGAAAGAACAGTACGACAAGAACAAGAAGGACGTTGGAAAACTGATGTAGTTTTTCGAAAATGCCTACGGACAACTTTGATTGCTGCCATATTATTCCTATAACCATTTGTTGCAAAATATTCAACACTTTTATTGATAATATATCAATGATAATATTGCTATATTTGCAATATATATATTGAATAAAAGTCAATATATAATAATTTTGATATTTTGTATTTTGATTTTATATTTGTGGGTGATTTCGAAATTGATTGCAGTAATGTGTTTCGCTTTATTAATTAGGTATAAACAAGAACCAACAAGAACTTTGGATGGTGTTTGTTTTATGATGAATTTTGCGGGAAATAAAAATGAATTAACATTAAATATAAACAAAAATGACAAATAAAGTTAGAGTTTACGGAAAAGCGCAGAACCGCACAGCACTGGGCATTATGCACGCCTATATGATTATGTATCCGCACGCAACTATGGAAGATTTGCAAAAGGCGTTCCCGAACGAGTTGAATCCCGACAGCGGAGTTAAGAAGAATTTCGTCAAGGCAGGTGACAAGGGTACCGATGCCAACTGGAACGGCTTTTTCCAGAAGGATGACGAGTTGCTGACTATGGGCGACGGAAGCAAGGTTGCTGTGGTAAGTATGTGGACCAAGCCAAGTTTCGAGCGTTTGGTAAGCCACGCCGAGCAGTACGGTATCGAGGTCGCCAAGTTTGAGGAATCGGAAGGTGCTGGCAAAAAGGGCAGTTTCCGTCTCGAGTACCTTAACGGATATGTTCCGCCCGCACCAAAGAAGAAGATTCCGATGTGGGTATGGATTGCACTCGCAGTTGTCGTTATTGCGGTAATCGTCATCTTGGCTCTCCGCGGATGCAGGGAACAGCAGGTTATTGTTGAGGAGAAGATTGTTACCGATACGGTTGTGGTTAGGGATACGGTGTTCCTTACGCAGATTGAGGAAATCGAGAAGAACTACAATGCCGCCGAGTTTGTACAGGGCAAGGCCGACTTGTCGGAAAGTGCAACATTCGTATTGCACGACTTGGCAAAGGTTATGCAGAAGAATCCGCAGATTCGCTTGCGTCTCGAAGGACACACATCGGCAGAGGGCGATGCAGCGGTAAACCAGAAACTTTCGGAAGACCGCGCACAGGCAGCCGTTGATTTCCTTGTAAACCACGAGGGCATTGACGCATCTCGTCTCGAAGCAGTTGGCAAAGGTTCTACAGAACTCAAGAACACCGACGACCCGATGGCTCCGGAAAACAGAAGGACGGAATTTATTGTGTTGGAGTAATAATGGTAAATTGCTCGATGCAATATAATTATAAAGGTAAGATTTATGGCAACAACAAAGAAGTCTGCAACGACAAAACCGAAGACACAAAAAACAGACAATAGTCCTAACCTTGATCGCATAAAGCAAATCAAGTCTATCCTTGATAGTTTAAAGCAGTGTGATGTCTATAATAATGAAGAGGATGGTTTTTCATCCGACAAGACAGCCATAGAGAATGTTTTCAATATGACCAGCAAGAGAACTCTTAGTGATATTCTCTTACGCTTGACTGTTATTGACAGCATGTACTCAACCCAGATGAACAGGCGTTATTATGCCTTACAGGAGTTGGCGGAAAAATTACATTGCCTTGACCAAATAAAGCCGTTGCCGACACTTTTCAAAGATTTTATTGGCAAAAAGCGTGACATACACATGTTCGATGGCAAAATCGGAACAAATAAATTCAACCTTTTTGCAGAGAAATACGGCATTGGGAAAGATGGTTCTGACAAAGGCGTGGCTGTTTCGCTGATAAGCAAATATGCCTATTTTGAGACCAACCACGGATTTCCCATTTACGACTCAATAGCCTGTGAGATGTATCCGCGAATCTGGAAATATTGCGGGTGGAAAGACAAACCGCCTTTATTAACCGTTAAGGATAGCAGCCAGCAGATGGTGGGAGATGCCACTATTGTAAAGTTTGTAGAATCTATCGACGAGTTGATAAAGCGGTTGGGTGGCAATATCAGTTACGACCATCTCGACCGTCTGTTGTGGTTCGTTGGCAAAATCTACCGTGGAAATCTTTCTTTGGTGGTGGATCGCAAAAACTACGAGTGGTGTACAAAAAACTGGAAAGAGCGCGACAAGGACAACAACTTTTTAATTGACAAAGTTAACATTGGCAATGCTCCATTCTGCAATAACAACCAGCAATTGAAAGCAATGTTTGATTTAGCAAAAGATTTAATAACTAAATAATTAATAGAAATGTCAGAAAAAACTCATGTAGAAAGATATGATGGTGGTGAAATCTATATTGAAGGAGATGGAAAAACTACTGAACATAATGGTGCTGTATATCAATTATACGACAATGACAACACCGCTAGATTGCTGTATGTAAAGAAAATAAAAAATGGCCTCTTGGGAAGTGGAGACGGTGTCCTGACAATTCCATCCACCGTAAAAAGTTTGTTTAAATCATATACCGTGGTTGGATTTGCGATGGCATACTATAAAAAAGGCACTAAGATTATTGGAACTGGTTGGAAAGATGATAGACGAATGAAAGAAGGTGGATACTATGCGGGTACAACGACTGTTGAAAATACGAATCTTATAAAACCATTTCAATTTATTGCGGATAAATTGAAGGCAGTACATTTCCCCGATACTTGGAGAGATGAAGTTATTCCATCTATTAAAAAGATGGCACATATGAGAAATTTGGAAAAAGTTACGATTCCCGTTTCGTGGACGAAAATCGAAAAAGAAGCATTTAAAGATTTATACCTGACTGAAATCAATATACCAGATAAGGTAACAGAAATCGGAGAAAGTGCATTTTCCTTTTGCAATAGACTGACTACAGTTAACTTCAATGCAACAAACTGCACGACTATGGGAAGTAATAATTCTCCTGTTTTTAAGGGGTGCTTTGCTTTGAAAACTTTGACTATTGGCGAAAATGTAACAAATATTCCTAATGCTGCATTTTATGATTGCAACCGCCTGACATCGGTAACAATTCCAAATTCTGTAACAAGCATGGGGACTCATGCATTTTCTGGTTGTAGTGGACTGACAGCAGTATATTATACAGGTAGTATTGCACAATGGTGCAGTATATCATTCGGTATCGACGGTAACCCTCTTACTTGTGCACACAATTTATATATTGATAATAATCTTGTGACAAATTTAGTTATTCCAGAAACCTTAACGGAGATAAAACCTTGCTCGTTTCAGGGCGCAACTTGTTTGCGTTCAGTTAATATACCCAATTCTGTAACGCACATTGGCTATTATGCATTTTACGATTGCAGTGGTTTGACGGAAATAACAATCCCAAATTCCGTAACGAGAATTGGTGATGAAGCATTTTATGGTTGCAGCAGACTGACATCAGTTATAATCGGTAATTCGGTTACGGGCATTGGAGAGTACGCATTTGGTTATTGCAGCGGACTTACCTCTGTTTCAATTCCCAATTCGGTTACGAGCATTGGCAAAGGTGCATTTTGGTATTGCAGCGGACTGACATCGGTTACAATCCCAGAATCTGTCACGAGCATTGTCAGGGATGCATTTTATAATACGAGATGGTATAATAATCAATCAAACGGCATTCTTTATTTGAGCAACTGGTGTTTAGGCTACAAGGGCAACACGCCCACAGGTGAATTAACAATAAATGAAGGCACAAGAGGAATTGCTAATTATGCTTTTGGTTGTTGTTTCGACCTGACATCGGTAACAATCCCAGATTCTGTAACGATAATTGGAAGTGAGGCATTTCGGAGTTGTGGTCTGACATCGGTAACAATTCCATCTTCAGTCACGAAGATAGATGAGGATGCTTTTTCTGATTGTCATAATCTCAAGACTGTCAATGTTATAGGTGATGAAGAATCTGAACTGATAAGAAAAGCCTTTCCTTCAGGGGTGAAAATCAACTATCTTGGGAAAAAACTTGCAAAGAAAACAGAAAATCCAGTTGCAAAACAAGAAGCCAAGCCTGCCGATTCAGATACAACACAGGCAAAAGAAATGCCCAAAGAAGAAACTCCCAAAGCAGAATCCAAGCCCACCGAGACTGAAACCAAAGTCGAAAAACCAAAACCTGCTGCAAAACCCGCAACAAGCGACAAGGACGGACTGACCGTAGGTTTTCTTGCCCAAGCATTCAAGAGCCAGTTTGGTGCAGTTTTGCGCATCTACAATGGCCGTTCAAAAGCCGACGACGGAATGTCGCTGCAGGAGGTAGGTCTCAAGCAGGAAATAAACACTACATTCGATGGCAAACAGACCGTAGGTGCATTCGTCGAGCAGATGGCTAATGCAGGACTGAAAGTGAAGGTTTACACCTGCGACGAGTGGGTGGCTGTACTCGACGGACTTACACTCGAACAGGCAGGCAAGGTAAAGAAGAGCGCAACAAAAGCCGATATGGAAAGTATGATTGCGTCCCCGCAGACAGATAACTACAAGAAATCTGCTACCTGTGGCGATTATTTTATTGGTATTCAATCTAATAATAGTGTTGTAGTTTCCAAAGGCGGAGAACCTTGCTCCAATGCCAAAGCGACTTTGCGCGAGGTAGCGGCATCAAAGAAATTCTCTGTTGACGACAAATGGACTACCCAGCAACTAGGTTCCAAACTTGTGGATTTTATCAATGGCAAATAACAGTTTTTTATTAATAATTTAAATATTTTAAACATGGAAATTAAAGTAGATGGACGCCTTTTGGTGTCAACCCTTTGCAGCAATTTCAAGAAGGAATTTGGCGGCACACTTCGCGTGTACCAGGGACAGAAGCGTTTAACAGGTTCGGAAAAGGTTAGCGAAATCGCTACCAAGACCGGCAGTTATGAATGCCGCGGCAGCAAGACCGTTGGTGGTTTCGAGAAGGACATGATGGCTAACTTTGGACTTAAGGTTCAGGTTGCTTCTGGAGACGACTTTGTACTTGCTCTCGACGAGATGACTCTCGCTAAGTTGCCCGAAATTCCAAAGAATGCCAAGAAAGCCGATATGGATGCTCTCAAGGCTAAGTATGCAAAATAATTAGGGTAAAAACAAATACGGCAGGTAATTGTTGCCTGCCGTATTTTTAACGAACAGTAGAAAAGTGCAAAAACAATAAAACTAATAAATTATGGTAGCGACAAAAAAAACAGCAGCAAAAACTGCGACAAAGAAAACTACAACCACCAAACCGGTAGCAAAGAAGACAACAACGACTAAACCTGCCGCAAAAAAGACAACAACAGCAAAGCCGGCCGCAAAGAAAACAACCGTAGCGAAAACTACAACAACGAAAACCACGACAAAACCTGCAGCAAAGAAAGTTGCTCCAGCAAAGACCGCAGTTGAAATTTCGGTAAATGGCAATAAGAAGATCGGAACACTGATGAAGGAGTTCAACAAGCAGTTCCCATACATCCGTCTGGGCATTTTCTACAGTTACGCTCGTCAGGAAGTGGCAAAGGGCGGCACAATATACAACATCGACGCCGACAAGACGCTTGCATCTGTACGCCGTGCCGATTCAGGAGGCGACATATCCATCAGTGGCAACAAGAAAATCAAGACTTTGGAGCAAGAATTTGACAAAGTTTTCGGTCTTTACGCTCAAGTATGCTATACCACTAAGGACGGCCATCGCTACTACACCAGCGGTTCTACTGATGACATGACACTTTCTGCTTTTAACAAAAAGTGTGAAGCAGACGGCTGCAAGAAAGGAGAATGGAAGTAATTTAAGTATTAACAATAAAATTTAAAGGAAATGGGATTATTAGACAATTTAAAGGATCATTTTAACAAGGCAGAATTTACAGTAGCACCGAACAAAAAATTGAAAACCATATCAGCCGATTTCAAGAAGACCTTCGACCTGACATTGGCATTCTATAAGGGCGCAGTATTAGCAGACCCCGAAATGACACTCGCTGCATTGAACAAGAAGACAACCAAGGATGTGAACACCAAAGCCGACGGCTTGAAAATCAAGGGTAGCACCAAGGTAAGCGAAGCAGAGAAAATGTTCGACCAGCAGTTTGGCGTAACCGTACAGGTAAAGGACAAGGCAGGAAAAGTGTGCGTTCCGAACAATATCACAATAGGGCAGGCCGCCAGAGGCGAATATTAATGTAGGGACGTTGCGTGCAACGTCTAAAAACATGTAATGGCAAAAATGCGTGCAACGTCTGGACAGACCGCCAGTTGCGATTATTATTGTAGCGACGTTGCGTGCAATGTCCGAAAATAAAATTTTTAAAACGTTATGAGTAATGAATATTACAGGAAGAAAATCATTGACCTTCGTGCAAGTATGCAGAAGGAAAAGGAAGCAAAAAAGCGCGACAATGAATATTATGCAAGATTGATAAAGAGTGCAACCTCGCCATCAACAAAGGCTTCGTACCGCAAGTCGAAAATAGACCATGCAGCCAGCCACGACCGCAATATAGAATCGTTGAAACGGCAGATTGAAAGCGCAAAGGAATCGCTGAAAAGAGAGAAATAGTAATGCAAAAAGACCGTCATTACTCGCAAGCTTCGTGAACTAAAGGTTCCGCAAGTCAGAACAAACACGCGATACGGAAAGGGGAGCGTTGTAATGTTCGACTGTGCGGAACGCACAGACTCGTGAAGCAACGCGAACAATCTCCAGCGGAACTACAAATTCAACAGGAGATTCCGTATAAGCGAACTCACACGACACGTACCTTAGTCGGTTCGTTCTGCTTTACGGAATGACGATAAGGATGGACACAAACATTAATTTTAATTATCAATATGGGACTTCTAAACAATATCATTCCGGGAAAAACGGATAAAGATTCGGGGCAACCTGCACCAACCAATGCAAGGGAAGTACAGGAGAATGTAAAAGCAGAACCTAAATACGAAGGATTAAGGTCTCTTGTCCGTTCTGCGCTGATGAACGACGAAATTTCTGAAAAAACTTTGGAAACATTAAGAAAAAAAGCCGTCAGTCTTGGAATGGATGCCGATGAATTTGAGATACTTTTCAATGGACTGGTTGCAAAAAAGAAAAAAGCAGGCAAAAAACCACTTATCGGAAAAGGCGAAGTCAGTTATGACAAATATTTTGATGGTAAAGATTTCGACAATGATTTTGACCTTGTATTTTTAACGGAAGAGGAACGGACAGCGAAAAAAAGCAAGGCAAGCGAGGATAAGAGCAGGAAAATAGACGATGTTGTTGGAAAAGCAAAGTCAATCGGTAAAATTGGCGGCGAAGTTATAGGCAAATTTGGCGGAGAAATTTTGAATAAACTTGGTTAACGACAAATAATAACATTATGGCATTTTTTCTTTGGATATTTCAGTTTATCAGTCCTATAGCACTAATTATTGGCGGATTGTACCTTGTAGAAGACCCGTCTCCATTGGCACTTGTATTGGGCGGAGTGGCGGCAGTAATTGGACTTATTGTAGGCATTGTTGGTTGGGGCGATACCGTGCCGCCACGCTGGTTTTGGATTAAGAGCAGTATGGATTTGGCTGGCAGCCGTTTTATGACGGCGATTGGCTATGCACTACAGTTCTTTTTCATTCCTCCCTGCATAATAGGGTTGGTCGCGTACTTTGGATAGAAGATGAAACTCGAGTTTACAGAATCGGAAGCAAAAGCCATAAAGGAATTTGGCAATGCAATGATTGAAAAGACCGTTAACGAAATGTGGGCGGCAAAGTATAATCTTCTTAGTTCGGTAATGAAAAGCATTGATGTGACCGAAGATGACAAGCATAAAACAGCAAAGGGCGATTCGTTTGATGTTGCCAAATCAATGTCGGCGGATAAGAAAAAGTTTCTCTTTTCGTTGTTGAGCGTGATAAATTTTTGCGGACCCAATGCAAAAGTGTCGGAATTCCTGTTTCAATGTATGGTGGCGTTAGGTTTGCCAGAGGTCAACTACGCGGAAGCACGTGCTTTGGTGGAAGAATATGTCGGTAAATTGGAGTTTTGATTGTATGGTCATATCTGCTATGTTACATAAAGTGAATTTACAAAGGAATTGAAAAAGTAAATGATTGAAAAACAAATAATATATGAAATCAAGTATTATAGATGTGCCTCGTAAATATTCGGAGGCTGATTTGTTTGGTATTAAAGTTTACCAAGATGCTTTAATTGATTTTGTAAACTATACGGATACACCAATAACTATTGCTTTGCAAGGCGAGTGGGGAAGCGGAAAGACTTCGCTGATGAACCAGCTTCGCTATGAGTTGTGCGACAAGGACGGTGCTCCGTATTTCCCAGTATGGATAAACACATGGCAGTTTTCGTTGATGAAGACTCCTTCGCAGGCAATAATGAGCATACTCGAAGGTTGTATAAATCAGATAGGCGCTTTGAATCCCGAACAGCACAAGTGGGATGAGAGCAAGAAGAAAATAGGTGGCATTTTCAAGAAAATGGCTTCCGTTGGTGCAAAGGTTGCCGCTAGTACTATTGGCGTTGATGGTGATGCTGTTGATGACTTGTTTGGTGGCGAATCATCCGAAAAGTCGGACATAGTGCAACTGAAAGAGGAAATACAGAAACTTGTTGACGGCGCACTCGAGCACGACAAGTCAAGGCGAGGATTCACATTCTACATTGATGACCTTGACCGTATCGACCCGCCAGTTGCCGTTGAAATCTTGGAACTCCTGAAGAATATTTTCGACCTCGACAAGTGTGTGTTTATCCTTGCAATCGACTACGATGTGGTAATCAAGGGCTTGAAGTCAAAATTTGGAGAACTTACCGACAAGAATGAGCGTGAGTTCCGTGCTTTTTTCGACAAGATTATACAATTGCCGTTCTCGATGCCAGTTGCTTCGTACAATGTCGATACTTTCCTTATTGACGCAATGAGCAAGATTGAATTTTTCACGGCTGATGAACTTAAGGATAACGAACTTGGCGAAAACCTTTCGGAAATTGCCCGTCTGTCGGTAGGCACAAATCCGCGTTCGTTGAAACGACTGTCGAACACCCTCTCGCTTATTTCCATAATCAATAGGCGTATGCAGGAAGGTGGTGAAAAGAACGAAAAACAAAGCAAGATTGTAAACTTCGCACTGGTATGTATGCAGATTGCTTATCCATACATTTACAACCAGTTGGCAGAGGCTCCCGATTTCAAGAAATGGAACGAGGGCATTGCCGCAAAGTTGAAACTTCGCAAACTCACAGCCGACGAGCAGGAAAGTCTTGACCAGGCCGAAGAGTTCGACGAAGATTGGGAAAAGGTTTGTTTCCGTATGTGCCAGAAGGAAACCCACCTGAGCAACAGGGCATTCCAAGTTTCACAACTGCTGAACAAGATAGCGGATATAATAGGCAATGATGCTAATTTGGGCGAGATTATTGCCGCCACCATAGAAATGTCGGCGGTGACAAACCTTAAGGCATTTGACACACCCAAGCAGGTGTACAAATTCAACCGCGACCTTAACAATTATAAATTCAACGGAGTGGTATATACAAAGAAGGTGCAGTTGGTATATGCAGTGCTGGCTAGTTATATTGCTGATCATCCGGGCGATACATTGTCCCAGATACAGTCTGCCTTTGCTGTCAGCCGCAATATGGACTCAATATTTATGTCGCTTGCCTTACATAAAGAATGCCTAGAACACGACTACAAAAAACTAAGTTTTTTCAAGGATAATTTAAAGGATGAAGATTTGTTGCAGGCCAGCGATACAAAGTTTACCGTCACAACCAATTGGCCGACAAGCGTAAGCGGCAAACCTGCTGTCTTTTCCAAATTTCTTGACCTCTGCAAAAAACTCGGATATAATATAAGCGCCTGTTAAGTTGCGGTTAGAGTCGGAATGTTTTAAAGCGTATTTTTTGTGAATTTATAAGTAATATACGATAGGATAATTGTAAATTATGAATAGACTTTTTAGTTTAGTTATGCTAATGTTCATTAGCATGGTCGCTTTTTCACAGAATGATGAATCTAGTGTTTCTGCCGACCGTCCGGGAATGGCTACAGGCACTGATGTTATGCCTTTCCTGAAAGTACAATTGGAAACTGGATTCGAGGTTAGCAGTAGCGGCAGTACCGAAATATTGCTGCCTACGACAATGGTTCGCTTCGGTGTTACAAAATTTGCCGAACTTCGCCTTGAATATGACGGCTCATTGATACAGAATTACAGCAAAAAGTGGGATTACGAGGTACAGCCGCTCACATTAGGCACTAAGTTGACGGTTTTCGAAGGTGAAAATTGGATTCCTAAGATCTCGTTTTTGGCAAACATAGCTATACCAATGAAGAAGCAAGGCGCAATACAGTACGAACATGTGGCGCCGTCTCTTTATCTGCTGTTCCAGAATGACATTACCGATTGGTTCAACATTGGCTACAATGTCGGAGCAGAATGGTATGGTGTTTCGCATGTCCCTTCAACATTTCTGGCAGTTTGTCTTGGGTTTAGTTTCTGCGACAATTTTGGCGCATTCATTGAAAGTTATAATTATTTTACACGCTATGGCAAGAAAAACACCGATGTAGAATGTGACCTTGATTTCGGACTCACATATACAGTGCATCCTAGGGTACAACTCGACCTATACGGAATGTTCAACTGCCAGAATCCAAAGTCGTTCAACGGCATAGGTTTCGGAGTGGCATGGCTAATAAACTAACGCAAAATCATTAAAAATGAACAGAAAACAGCAATTCAAGCAGGAACTCAACCGAGTTTTCGACGACAACCTGCACACCAAGCAGTGGCACAACATTGTCGATTATACAATTATCGGTTTCATTGTATTGAGTACGGTCGAGGTTTTCCTTACAACTTTCGACGCGGTAAACGAAGAGTACGAAACGGCATTGACGGTCATCGACTGGATAACGCAGATTTTCTTCACGATAGAAGTTACTTTGCGTATCTGGAATGCCGATATGCTTGACCCGAAGTACAAGGGCTTTTGGGGAAGGGTGAGGTATTGTTTCTCGTTCTACGGACTTATCGACCTGCTGTCAACTTATCCGTTCTACCTGAGTTTCTTTATGACTATACCGTATATGGCACTCAAGGTGCTGAGGGTTGCCCGTTTGTTCCGCGTTTTCAGGTATTTGCACTCGTTCAAACTTTTGACAAACGCATTTCGGTCGAAAAAGTCGGAACTTCTGGTTTCTATGCAGTTCTTGGTGATTATCACGCTGATACTTTCGTTCATACTTTTCTTTGTGGAGCATGATGCCCAGCCAGAGGCATACGACAACGGCTGGTATTCGGTCATTTGGGCGTTTGCACAGTATGTCGGCGACCCGGGTGGATTTGGTGAATATCCGCCTATTACCGCAACCGGACAAGTTATTGCTTTCATAATTGGAATACTTGGAATAGCAATGTTTGCCGTGCCTGCCGGACTTATTGGTTCGGGTTTTACCGAGGTTATGGAAGAAGAGCAGAAAGAAACCGAATTGAGAGAAAATGCAAAACGAATCAATGAATTCATGCTTATCAAAAGCATAAAACGCGAAGGCTTGTTTTGGCCAGCTAAGAATTTGAGTTTCGGCGACTTGAAACTGGATTTGGGTATTACTGAAGATGACATTGTAAGATCTGTATTTGCATCCCAAAATCTTCGTGTAAAGAATCAGAGTGCTGCTATTCTCGAAGGTCCTAAAAATGATATGCTTGTCGTAAACCAGTTTTTCGTAAACAAAGAATACGGAAGTTTTATTAATCGCGACTCAAGTGTAACTATTGTTAATCCGCTTGGAAGAACAGACAATGGCTTGAGTTTTTTCGATTGGCATATTGCGCAACTTGGAGGTTTTAATTATGTTGCAAATGAGTTCTATTCAAGGCAAAACGGTAAGGAAAAAGATAAACGTTTCAACTTTTACGCTATTTCGGACATTACCGAACAAAATGAAGTTTTCCAGCAGTTTATCGATGATATTATTCGCGACAGGGATGAAAATGACTGGATAGTAGTTGTTGCAGGAGAACAAGTAAGCAAAAACATTACAGATTTTCACTTTGAATTTGGTGGTGAAAAAGGCGAGACTGGCTTCGACTTCCCCGAATGTATCACTCACGACCGCGTAATGCTAAAGCAACTGTATGATGATTTCAGCAAGACAATGGCTGAAAAATTAAATCTTAAGACAGATGCTCATCAGGTGCAGCCGAAACTGAACAAGGACAATATTGCAAGGTATATACAGACGCGAACAAAAGCCAATGTGCTGCTTATTACAGTGTCTTACAAACTTATGATATTCGACAAAGAGTTACATTCCGCAATATTCAATTTTGCCGATGTGCTTAATCGCAATCTAGAGACCAAGCAACCAAAAGGCTTGCATAAGGAGGAATATCTGGAAAGACCAGTAGAAAACGACTACTGGAAAAAACTGTATGGACTTGTATAATGAAAATACTAGTTACGGCTTTCGAACCATTTGGCGGCAACGACCTTAACTCGTCGTGGGAAGTTGCATCGCTACTACCAGACGAAATAGACAATTGCTTAATTGTAAAGGAGTTGCTTCCTGTGAATTTTATGACGGCAGGAAAGGAGTTTCGTGCCCTTATCGAAAAGCATTTGCCCGATGTTGTGGTTTCGCTCGGACAAAGCCGCAAGTTTGCAGGACTAAGCATTGAGCGTGTTGCGCTAAACCTGATGGACTCTGCAAAACCTGATAATTACGGATATATGCCGCAAAACGAGCCAATTCACGCAGATGGTGATATAGCATATATGACGACTATTCCTATCCGCAGGCTTGTGGATGTTTGCAAGCAGAAGGATATTCCAGCGCAAATATCCAATTCGGCGGGTACATTTGTTTGCAATCGCGTTTATTATGAGGCTCTTTACTTTGTTGCGAAAAAGCATTTCCCGACAAAGACATTGTTTGTCCATCTGCCGTATATTACGGAGCAGGAAAAGTCTCCTTCGATGGATAAGGTGGTGCTTGCCGAGGGTATTGCAGAGATTATAAAGGAGATAGGGAATTGGCAATGTGAAACAATTTGAAACAAATTCATAACGCATCCTGTTGATAAATGTATTTGTCCCCCTCTGTAGGGATGCAATGCATTGCGTCCTTTTTTTATGGGTAGTACAAATGGATAATAAGAAAAAATCCGTCCAAGTTCCCAAACAAAATCCGTCCAAGTTCCCAAGCAAAATTCGTCCAAGTTCCCAAGCAAAATTCGTCCAAGTTCCCAAGCAAAATTCGTCCAAGTTCCCAAGTAAAAACAAGCCAAGTTCCCAGGTGAAAATCGTCCAAGTTCCCAAATGGATAAAAATAAATTTGCATAACTCATTTATATGCAGTATCTTTGCGGTGGATTTAAATATGCTGTTATATGAGTACTTATAGACATCGAATTGCTGACTATATGTTGGCAGAAAGATTGAGAAGAAAAGGTGCTGTTTTGGTAGAAGGACCAAAGTGGTGCGGCAAGACAACTACCGCTGCACAGCAGGCAAAAAGCATCCTCTATATGGCCGACCCAATGTCAAGACAGCAGAACCTTCAGGCAGCAAAAGTCAATGTGCAGCATCTTCTAAAGGGAGAAACACCTCGTCTAATTGACGAATGGCAGATTGCACCATCGCTATGGGATAGTGTCCGTTTTGAAGTCGATCAAAGGAGTGGATACGGACATTTCATTCTCACTGGCAGTAGTGTTCCGCCTTCAATGGATGATATATTTCACTCGGGAACGGGCCGTTTCTCCAAATTGAAAATGCGAACGATGTCGCTGTACGAGTCGCAGGATTCATCCGGCGAGGTCAGTTTTAGGGACTTGTTCGAAAATCCACAGTCATCGCTTAATGGCAGTAGCAATATAGATATAAACAGATTGGCTTTTCTTATTTGCCGTGGTGGTTGGCCGGGAGCGTTGGATTTGAAGGAAAAAGATGCTCTTGCTCAGGCTTACGATTATTATGATTTGGTTTGCGACAGCGACATATCCCGTGTTGACAATGTGGAGCGCAACCCGCAGCGAGTCAGATTGTTAATGCGTTCGTATGCTCGTCATCAGGGGACAATGGCAACGATTGGTACGATACTCGCCGATATGAAAGCAAATGAAGCCAGTTCGTTGTCGGACAATACGGTGTACGATTACATAAATGCACTTAAAAAGATTTTTGTCATTGAAGATATGCCGGCATGGAATCCTAACTTGCGTAGCAAGACCGCATTGCGCACAAGCGACAATCGTTACTTTATAGATTCTGCTATAGCGACGTCTGCTTTGGGCGCAAGTCCCGATGACCTTATTAACGATTTGAATACAATGGGCTTGCTTTTCGAGACGCTTGCTGTGCGCGACCTTCGTGTTTATGCCGATGCTCTTGACGGGCAGGTGTATCACTATCGCGACAAGAAGGGGCTTGAATGTGATGCCATCTTGCATCTTAGAAATGGATCGTATGGTCTTATTGAAATCAAGTTGGGTGGCGATGACCTTATAGAGGAGGGGGCAAATTCGCTAAAAAAACTTGCGAACGAAATAGATACTACTCGTATGAAATCTCCTTCGTTTATGATGGTGCTTACTGGTGTCGGTGATTTTCCATACAGGAGGGACGATGGCGTTATTGTTGTGCCTATTGGCTGTTTAAGAGATTAACGAAAAACAAGCCAAGTTCCCAAGTGAAAATCGTCCAAGTTCCCAAATGAACTAATTTGTATTCGCGTAATTTCTTGGTAATAAATGAATTTATGTTTTGGTATCTTTTGCGAAATTTTGGCATAAATTTTTTGCGTTGATTCATTGTTCTACGATTTTTACAAATGATTATTTATGTATTTTTGCAGTTGTACTTCAATTTGCATAAAAATATAAGCTGATTTGCCAATGGAACAGACATCGGATTCGGGATTTGTAGGAAAACCGTTTGAGGATAAGAGCACAAACGAGTTTACAGATCATGTTGAGATGCCGTGTGGTGGTTTCAATCGTCTGTTCCGTGCGAAGCGTTATGGCAAATGGTTTGTCCTGAAAGGTTTAAAGTTAGAATATTCATCCAATCCTTTTTACCGTGAGTTGCTTGACAAGGAGTTTGAACTCGGTATGATGCTTTCGCATCCGAACATTGTCACAATTTATGGCAGGGAATACGATGCCGTTCTTGGCGATTGTATTGTAATGGAGTATGTCGATGGCATGACTTTGACTGATTTCCTTGATTCAAAGCCGTCTTCCGAGGCAGTAAGGAAGGTCGTTGACGAGATATTGTCGGCAATGTCGTACTTTCACGGCTTGCAGGTTGTGCATCGCGATATAAAGCCTAGCAATATTCTAGTAACGCGAAATGGTAACAATGTAAAAATCATTGACTTTGGCTTCTCCGATACCGATTCCCACGCAATTTTGAAGCAGCCTGCAGGAACGGCACGTTACGCTGCGCCTGAGCAATACGATGAAAATGTTGCAATCGATTGTCGTGCAGATATTTATTCTTTTGGAATGGTTCTGAAGGACATTGTATCGGTTACAAAAATAGGTGGATATAAAGCGGTCGTGCGAAATTGCATTCAATACGACAGGGAAAAGCGCTATGCAAATGCCACAGAAATCCAGAATGCCATTGCTTTTCGTAGGAAATTGAGGATTTTGCTTCCGATTGTAATTATCTTGACTACTGTTGTGTGTGCTGCTGTGCTTTGGGGACGCAGTGTGATGAATTCGTCTTCGGATGTGCCTGATATTGTCGCGGATACCATTGTGAAAGTTGATACTGTATTTTCTGCAAGGTACGATTCAGAACTTGTTGATACTGTTGTTGTTCCGCAAAGGGTTGTTACAATTGTTGATGCTGAATACGACACCATTTATGCGCAGTCGCTGTATGACGAGGCGAAAGCACAGATGGATGCACTAAGTGCTGCAACAATAGCAAAAATGTCATCTGATACATTGCTGACAGACGAAGAAGTTGCTGCATATCTTACAATGTTTCTTAATATGTCGCAGAGTAAATGTGATTCTATTGCCTCGCGACTGGAAGATGGCAGTATGTTGCAATCGCAGTTTGTTTCACACTGGAATGTCTTGTTCGAAAGAAATTTCTTTAATATTCAGGATAAGTACAAGTCTCCTCATTTGTATGATTTGTACGAAAGTGGTAAAATCACAAAAAACACATATATTGAGGAATTTAAGGGGTTGTGTAAACTTCAATTGGATATGGGCATTATGACAAAAGAACAATATGATGAAATGGTAGCTGGAATGAAAAGAGCGATAGAGAATGATTAATCCTCATTAATGTAATCCCAAATATCTTCAACCTTTTCAATTGTATAGTCTGCACCATTTGCAATAAGTTCATCCTTTGTGCGGAAGCCCCAGAGGACGCCAAGAGCAGTTAGTCCTGCATTCTTTGCTGTCTGCATGTCTACGCCTGAATCACCGAGATATAGGATTTCTTTTTTGGCTGTTGGACATTTTTCAATAATTTTGTGTACTATTGTCGGGTTTGGTTTTACGGGGATTTCTGTGCTTGTGCCTATTGTAGCAGCGAACTTTATGTCGTGGAAATAGAAATCAACAACAGCATCAACACCTTCCTGATACTTGTTTGAGGCGATTGCTATGTTTATGCCTTTGTCGTTCAGTTCTTTGAGTAGTGGAATAATGCCATCGTAAGGACAGGTTTCTTCGTGCAGGTGACCATTGTAGCGGATTATGAACTCATCTAGTATTTGTTTGCAAAATTCGTCATTATCCCTGTGTTCCTCTGGCAATGCTAGTTTTATAAGGCGGCGGATTCCCGAACCTATAAAGTATCTGTATTCATCGTGGGTATGAGGCGGAAATCCATGCTGGTGCAATACGTAATTGCAGGCGTTTGTGAGGTCGCCGATAGTGTTGAGCAGTGTGCCATCAAGGTCGAATATGATAAGTTTTTTCATTGCGCTATTTCTTCTTTTCGAACCACTCGTTTATAATCCTCTTGCCATCGGTTTGCAATGTTGCTGCAAATTCTTTTACTTCAATCTGCAGGCATTCGCTTAATGGTCGCGACATTGTGGCTGTGATTTCGTGTTTGGCGGCGCGTAATGCTTCGCATGGCTTTGAAGCAAGCAGTTGTGCAAATTCTTCTGCCTTGGCGTACAGTTCGTTGCGGGGGAAAACCTCTTGTACGATTCCGTGTTGCTTTGCGTAGTCCACAGGAATTTGCTTGCACGAATACACATAGTAAGCGATGTCGGCAGGGGAGATGTACTTCGACAGGAACGAGATTCCGCCAGCACCGGGGATTATGCCCATATCCACTTCGGGGAATTTCATGCGTGTTTCGGGAGTGCAGAAACGGATGTCGCAGCGCAGAGCGAGTTCCAGTCCTCCGCCATAAACTATGCCGTCAAGTGCAGCGATGACAGGAATTTCAAGGTTTAGCAGTCCGTCGTATATGTAGTGTGCGTTTGTCGCCATTAGGACGGCCTTTTCGTAGTCGGCACCAGAAATTTCGTGCAGATTGCCACCTGCCGAGAAAACTTTTTCTGTGCCACGGATGATTAGCACTCGGCATTCCTTGTCGTTGCGTACCGATTCAACGGCTTCGTGGAATTCCTTCAGGAAAAGTTGGCTCATGGCGTTCATCGTCGGTTCGTTGTCGAACTTGATAGTGGTGATGTTGCCGGCCTTTGATATTGATATGGTTTTGTACATTGTTAAGTTTCTTGGTTTCTATGGGCAAAGCCCGTTTCTGAGTTTCTATGTTTAACGTTTCTAAGTTTGAAATTGTTTGAAATTGTTTGAAGTTGTTTGAAGTTGTTTATGGTTGTTTATTGTTATTTGATGATTTGAAGATTTGATAATTTGATGATTCTTTGAGTATAGTGAAAAACATTCGTGCTATTCGTGTTATTCGTGGTTATCCTTTCGTTTGAGCGTAGCGAAAACGCCTTTGCATCTTGTCAGCTATTTTCAAAATTGTTTTCCTTTTCTTTAAATATATCATACACAGGAATATTAAGTGCCTCTGATAGTTCTGCCGTGATTTTTTCCGAATTCATTATGTATCCGCTTGGCGATGTGGGGTTTACGCAGACGGCAATGAGTTTTGTGCGTAGCAGAACCTTGATTTTGCCGCCTTTAGACAGGTAGGAGTAGAGCGATTCGGGGGTGACGAAAATCCTTGTAAAATCCTTGACAATCAATTTGGTGTTCTGAATTTCCTTCTGCATTCGCAAAAGGTTCAGAACCTTGTCGGTAACGATTCCACTGGCGAAAATGGTAGTGCCGAACTCAAAAAGCTTGTCCTTCTTGTTTTCGAGCAGGAGGGTTGAGTCGATGCCGAGGTCGTGGATTTCTTCTTTATCGTCAATTGCCCAGATACCGCGCTCTGTTTCGACAAGTTTGTCGCTTACTGGCGATTTGTATTCCTCGATGTTTATCAGGTTATAGACGAATTTTGTCTTGCGGATAAGTTCGTTTGCATCGTGCGAAACAGCAGCGCCTGTCGAAAGTATCATGCAGTCGGTAACGGATGGTGAGCCAAGTGATTTTCGCGACAAAGCACCATCGATAATTGTCAACTGGCTGCCGAAATCCTTCATTTCGCTAATTACATCCTTAATCCACATTGTGTTTGTCGGCCCTGAAAATATCAGTTTGCCACGCGATTTTGCCCTTGCTGTTACAAGTCGTCCAAGTGATGTGCTTTGCTTCGAAATGTTCAGTATTTCCGAGGTGATTCTGCGTGTACGGTAGTGGTTTTCGGAGGTTGTGAACAATGTGTCGGGGTAAATCTCTATTTCGGGTTTGTGCGTTTTGGTAACTTGGTCAACGGTTTCACCATCGATGCCGATTGAGGTTATGGCTATTTTTGTTCCGCTGTCCTTGAGTCTACCTATTATATAATTGAGACACTCCGTCTTGCCGGTGTTCTTTTCCATTCCGACAATCGACAATGACTTGTGCTTCAATATTTCGCTGATAAACGGCATCTGCTTAGGTTTGAATAAATAAAGGCGTGATTAACACGCCTTTATTCAATCAGCATATTTCTGTTTTATTTCTTTACGTGACGTTCCTTACGAGCGAGGTTGCTTGGTTCGAGAGCCATCTGTTCGCCCTTCATCAGACGGAGAACGCCTTCTGGCTTAATCTGTGCTTCCACGTTAGCAGGAGTCTGGTTGTCAACATAATCGGTTGGCTGCGAGTAGGTTGTGATAACGCCTTCGTAGTTGCGGAGGATAACCTTTGTCGGGCTTTCCGAAATGAGGTAGTTAGGCATTACAGGAATCTTTCCGCCGCCACCCGGTGCATCGACTACGAATGTAGGAACTGCATAGCCCGATGTATGTCCGCGAAGACCTTCAATGATTTCGATACCCTTTGAAACAGGTGTGCGGAAATGTTCGAGACCCATGGAGAGGTCGCACTGGTAGATGTAGTACGGACGAACTCTCATCATAACGAGTTTGTGAACCAACTTCTTCATGATATCGACATTGTCGTTGATGCCACGGAGTAATACCGACTGGTTGCCCAGAGGAACACCTGCGTTTGCAAGACGAGCGCAAGCTGCTGCCGATTCTTCGGTAACTTCGTTCGGGTGGTTGAAGTGAGTGTTTAACCATATCGGGTGGTACTTCTTCAACATTTCGCAGAGGTTGTCGGTAATACGCTGCGGGCATACAACCGGAGTTCTCGAGCCAATACGGATAATTTCTACGTGAGGTATTGCACGAAGTCTCTTGATGATAGATTCGAGCATAGCGTCATCAACCATAAGAGCATCACCGCCCGACAAAAGAACGTCGCGAACCTGTGGGGTGCGTGCTACATAGTCGATAGCTGCCTGTATGCGTTCCGATGGCGACTGGCAGTCGTGCTGACCTGCGAATCTGCGGCGTGTGCAGTGGCGGCAGTACATCGAGCACATATCGGTGATAAGGAACAAAACTCTGTCGGGGTAACGGTGAGTAAGTCCCGGAACTGGAGAATCTTCGTCCTCGTGAAGCGGGTCGAGCAAATCTGCTGCTGACTGGTGAAGTTCTGCTGCTGTAGGTATAGCCTGCTTGCGAACAGGGTCGTTCGGGTCGTCGGGATTAATAAGGCTCAGGTAGTATGGAGTGATTGCCATACGGAGAGTCTTCAGTGACTTTGCAACGCCTTCTTCCTCTTCGGGAGTCAGCTTCACATATTGTTTCAATTGTTCCAGAGTTTCAATTCTGTTTCTCACTTGCCATTTCCAGTCGTTCCATTCTGCATCGGTAACATTCGGAAACATTTCTTTTCTTCTGCTTGCCATATATTTTACAGTCTAATTTTTAGAAAAAACATTTTTAAACAGCCAATTTTATTTGACGACTGCAAAGGTAAATCTTTTTGCCGAATAATGCAAGGCGTTGTTCGTTTTTGTTGTTGCTATCTACTAATTGAAATTTCTTATATGGTTAAAACCCAAATGGTTATTATGAAAATCTACAAATGACTGAAAAAATTTTCCACAAATGACTGAAAATTCAAAAATCGAAGTGGTAACATAAAGGTTATTAGTGCTTTATATGAGAAACTGCTCGGAATTTCCAGACAGTTTTTTTTGTGGATATAATTGACGAAAACGGAGTCCGCAAATATTTCCAATTCTCATTAAATTTGTTTCATAATATTTGCTATAATTAAAAAGCAATATGTTCTTGCTTTTGTTTTTCGGATAGTTTTTTGTGCTGTCAATTATTCTGTTTGTGGCGATAATACGCAGAAAAAAAACGAATATGCAATAAAAAGTTATTAACAAATATTGCAAACGACATGTGTGTTTGTATGCAACTTATTGTGTATTAATGAATTACCCCCCCCTACGAAATGAAAAGTTTTTTATAAAAACAGCAATTGTTAAAAAATACTTAATTAGATTTGTTGTGCCGATATTTTAATGTTCTGTAAAACGGACTTCGCAGTATAGTAAAAATCGGTGGTAATGTTAAGAAATAGAAGTCCTAGAATGTATTAAAAATAAGGTTTATGAAGTTTTTTAAGTTTTTTATGGTTTTGGCGGTCTGTTTGTCGCCGCTTTTTGCCAGTGCGCAAGATGTAATAACATTGAAGAGTGGCGATGAAATTCAGGCCAAGGTTACGGAAGTAGGGCAGACCGAAGTGAAGTACAAGCGTTTCGACAATCCCGATGGTCCTACATATACCGTTAACAAGAGCGATATTTTTATGGTGAAGTACCAGAACGGGCAGAAAGATGTTTTCAAGGACGAGCAGCCGGCACAAAATAACGTTTCTACTTCCAAGGAAAACGACGATGACGGAGAATTCTGGGAATCGCATTATTGGACGAATCAGCGAATTGCAGGCATTTCGCTGTTTGCCGATTTAGGCGGTTTTGGTTTCACTGGTCCACGGGCAGGACTGGAATTTAGATACCGCAGGTTTTGGGCAAATGCTTTTTATAAATATGGTAGTATTGGCGCAATGAATTCTGTTTATCTGGACAGTTATCGAACCGATGATCCTCCTCAGGGTTTAAAAGGCAATGGCGTTGGGTTTACTGTGAAATTTCTTTTCCCGTTTAAGAATTCAAATTCGGCAATGCATATTGGGGTTATCAATGAATGGGGTTTCTATTCTTGCTATTTTGATGGTTTTTATGACGGCGAACAATTTCATCTGGATTGGGATGTAGATGTAGGAAGCACAGGTTTAGGCCTAGGATATAGTTACCATATAGACAAAGGTTTCTATTTTACTTTGGGAGGATACTTTGGCGTGTCTGTATTTAATAGGATTTATGAAAATGATTTTTATGATCCATATAGTAGAACAAACTTCCATGGTATAGGTTCTGACAATTGGGTTGATTTCTTTGGCATTGCCGAAGTTACCCTTGGCTGGGAATTTTGCCTTTATCGCAAAAAGTAAATTGGAGTAATCGCGTTTAATATAATGCAGTTTCGTTTCGGGGCTGCATTTTTTTGTCAACACGCATACATATAGGTTCCTTTGTTTACTTGTGATTTGAAACAAAAATCCGAAAAATATACTTGTGATTTGAAACAAAAATCCGAAAAATATACTTGTGATTTGGAACAAAATTTCTGAAAATATACTTGTGATTTGAAACAAATGTTGTGTATATGTATTTAGAATACAACTAGTTATGCTTTTTTTTTGAAAAATCTTGTCAACTGCCTGAAATAATAGAAGTTATTGCCAAATGTGCCTAAATATCTTTTTTCCATTTGGATGCTGTTCTTGTTAAGGGTTTCTTCGATAATTTTTTGTCGTTCAATTTTAAATTCATACCTTTGTCAAGTTGTTAATAATTGGATAATGAAAAACAATAGGACATACAAATGGGTGCGTGGGCTTCTTGCCGCATCTGCTTTTACTTCGGTGATGTTCATAATGCAGGCATGCTACGGAACTCCAAACTATCGCAACGAAGAAAGTTTCAGTTATGAGGTAAAAATGTCGGGAATGGTTACAGATAGCGCTTCGGCTCAGCCGTTGCCTGGAATAAATGTATCTACCGACATCTCTGATGAAGTTGCAGTTTCTGACGAAAACGGACAGTTCTGCTTGTCTTTTATGGTATATAGTGATGACGATGAAGGATTTAAACTAAATTTTTCTGATTCCCTCGACCGTTACGCACCGCTCGATACGCTAATTGTTTCCGATTTTTCCGATATTAACATCTCGCTTGCTGCAAAGTAGCTATGCTTCAGGCATTTCATAACTATTTCCGGAAAAAGGAAACCCAGCTTCACGAACTTAACTACCTTTTTTGGGAGTGCACGCAGCGTTGCAATTTGAATTGTCGGCATTGCGGTTCCGACTGCATGGCTTCGTCGTTGTTGCCCGATATGCCTTTCATTGATTTTCTGAGAGCAATTGAACCCGTGGAAAAGCGCTATCCAAGAAATTCTGTATTTGTCGTTATAACTGGTGGCGAACCTTTGTTGCGAAACGACCTTGCCGAATGCGGACGTGAGTTGCGCCGACACGGTTTTCTATGGAGTATTGTCACTAATGGCTATGCCTACGATGCCGCAATGCATCGCAAACTTATGTTGGCAGGAATGTCTAGTATAACTGTCAGTCTTGACGGTTTGCGCGAAACTCATGATGCTTTTCGCAAGCGTGTTGGTAGTTTCGACCGGGCAATGAACGCCATAGACTTGATTGCCAATGAAAAAAACTTGCCGACCTACGACATTGTCACCTGCGTAAACCCGATGAATTTAAGTCAGTTGGGCGAGATGAAGCAGATGCTGATTGAGCATAAGGTGAAGGCGTGGCGTTTCTTTACTATTGCGCCTATTGGCAGGGCTGCTATGGACGATGGCTTGAGGCTAGATGGCTCTCAGTTGAAGCAACTTATGGACTTTATAGTTGCCACGCGCAAGGAGGGGAGGATTGATGCAAAGTTCAGTTGCGAGGCCTATCTTGGAAAGTACGACCGCAAGGTTCGCGACTGGCATTATTTCTGTCGTGCCGGCATAAACATCGGTTCGGTGCTTGCCGACGGTTCTATTTCCGCTTGTCCAAATATTGACCGTAGGTTTGCGCAGGGCAACATTTATTCCGACAATCTTATTGATGTGTGGGATAACAAATTCGAAAAGTTCCGCAATAGGGAGTGGGCAAGGTGTGGTGTTTGTGCTAATTGCCGTGAGTTTAAGAATTGCTTGGGTGGTGCAATGCATTTGCACACTGTCGATTCTGGTGAAATCATGGAATGCCATTGGAGGAAGTTGATTTAGCAACGTTCTACCACATTTTTCCTGTATCTTATCCACATTAGTCCGCCACGGAAAACAAGGAATATGAGGAATGCAACCCAAAGTCCATCGTTGCCGAAAATAGGTTGCAAAATGAAATATCCTGCAAAAAATACCGATGTGGCTACGAACATTATGTTACGCATTGATTTTGCTGCGGTTGCACCAATGTAAATCCCGTCGAAAAGGAATGCCGAGAATCCGCATAGCGGTATCAGCAGTGTCCAGCGGTTGAAATTCATGGCTTCACCAACGACATTGCTGTCGCTTGTGAGTATGTAGTAGATGTCTTCGCTCCAGAAGAAGTAAATTATTGTAAATAACGCTGTGAATATCAGTCCCCAATAGACTAAATACCTTATTGCTTTTTGCAGAGGTTCGCGTTTTTTCGCTCCAATGTATTTTCCTACAAGTGATTCGCCTGCGTATGCAAATCCATCGAGAATGTAAGAAAATAGTGTGAACAATTGCATTATCAGAGTGTTGGCAGCGAGTGTAAGGTCACCCATGTTGGCCGAAATGGCAGGAATGAAAGTAAATACAGCGCAGAGACACAATGTTCGCAGGAATATGTCACCGTTGAGCTTGAAAAAGCGTTTCATCTCGGCTTTGTGCAAGCTTCCGCGAATGTCTATGAGATGACGCATGTCGCCGTAGTGCTTGAACCACAAGATTATAGCTAATGCAAGTCCTGAATATTGTGCTATAACAGTTCCCAGTGCTACGCCAACAATGTCCATTTTTAACCAGATGACGAAAGCAAGGCTGGCAATTATGTTGACAATATTCAGCACAATGGCAACAGTCATTGGTGATTTTGAGTTTTGCATTCCAATGAACCAGCCCTTCAGTGCATATAGACCGAGCGTTGCAGGTGCTGCCCAGATTCGTACATAAAAGTATGATAGTGTGAGATTTAGAGTTTCGTCACTGCAATTTAGGATTAGTCCCGAAAGTTTTGCAATAGGATATTGCAGTGCGATTAATATTGCTGCGGCACAAAGAGCGATTGTAAGTCCGCGCACCAGAATCTTCATGGCTTCGTCCTTGTCGCCAGCGCCGTATGCTTGTGCGGCAAGTCCGCTTGTGCCCATGCGCAAGAACCCAAAGTTCCAGTATATCAGGTTGAAAAGTGCTGTGCCAAGAGCAATTGCGCCAATGTAGGTTTCGTTGCCAATGTGTCCGACAATAGCCAAATCTACCATTCCGAGCAGCGGAACGGTGATGTTGGTTATTATGTTTGGCAGGGCGAGCCTGAGGATTTCCTTGTTCACCTTAGATCAGTTCAACTAGCTTGTCGGCGGCTTTCTTTATTCCCATCCAAATTTGTGAAATAGAAGCATCGAGCATATAGCATGGTGCTGTTATTACGCGCTTTTCGGCATCGTAGGCAATTTCATCGAAGTTGCAAACGGTATTTTTTCCGCCCATTGCTTCAATTTTTGATGCTGTACCAGCGTCTTTTCCTGATGTTACATTTGCTCCGAGGACTTTTGCAATAATCACAGGTGCTATGCAGAGTGCAACTATCGGCTTTCCAGCCTTGTTGAATGCCTTTATTGCGGATTCTACATCGGAATCAACCTTCATGTTAGCACCTTCGTAGAAGTAGGAGCAGAGGTTTTTTGCAGCACCAAGTCCGCCAGGAATCCATAGTGCATCGAAGTCGGCAACGTTAATTTCATCAATAGGTTTTATGTTACCGCGTGCTATGCGAGCACCTTCGACAAGCATGTTCCTTTTTTCAGAATCTTGGACTTGTGTGAAGTGGTTTACGACTTCGGTTTGATTCTTGTTCGGTGCAAAGCATTGGTATTTAAGACCATTCATGTCGATTGCCAACAACGATAATGTTGCTTCGTGGATTTCGCTGCCATCGCGGCTTCCACATCCCGATAGTATAACTGCGATTTTTTTCATATTCGTTTGTTTGAAATTTCGTTGCAAAGGTACAATAATATTGGGTATTTACGAATGTTTTTATTGAACCGACGCAATGCATTGCGCTGCTACTAGTCCATTGTCCTTTCTATACCTAATTCCCTGTGTTTCAGGATAACTTTTACTCCGTACTTTTCGTGTATGTACTTTGCTATGTTTTCGGCAGAATAGACGCTTCGGTGTTGACCGCCTGTACAACCAAAGCAAATCATCAGACTGGTGAAGCCTCGGCTAATGTAATTCTCTATGGTTGGCGAAATTACTGCTTTGATGTTCTCGATGAATACATCAATGTCGCCGTGCTTCTTGAAAAAGTCGATTACTGGCTGGTCGAGGCCTGTTATTTTTTTGTATTCCTCGTAGCGACCAGGATTGTGGTTGCCTCGGCAGTCGAAGATGAATCCTCCGCCATTTTCTGTCTTATCTTCAGGAAGTCCGTTCTTGAAACCGAAACTCATTACATTGATTGTGAGTTCGTTGTATTTTACATATTCGAACCTTTGTTTGCACTTAACCACTTCGGATATTACTCTGTCGAGTTCCTTGTATTCGCCAAGTATAGGATGTGTTTCGTGCAGTTCCTTCAGGTTGTCGATGGCAAATGGTATGCTTTCGATAAAGTGGCGTTTCTTTTCAATTAGACCGCGATTTCCGTATGCACCAAGTGTTTGAAGGATACGTACATACAGGTAGAACCAGAATTCTCGTTCAAAATCTGTCTTGTCGATTTCGGTATTCTTGGCAACCTCGTCAATGTAGAATTTCAGCAGTTCCAACTTCTTGTCGTTTGGAATTTTTGCCTTTGCTTGCCATAGCAGCGATGCCATGTCGTATTGTATTGCGCCTTTGCGTCCGCCTTGGTAGTCAATGAAATATACTTGTTCTCTCTTGACAAGGATATTTCGTGCCTGGAAGTCACGGAACATGAATGCTTTGGTTCCGTTTTCGGCGAGGTGTGCAGCAAGTGCGTCGAAGTCGTCCTGAAGAAGTTTCTCATCGTATGGAACATCGAGGCGGTTCAGGAAATAGTACTTGAAATAGTTGAGGTCAAACAGAATGCTCTGGGTGTTGAATTCCGAAATGGAGTATGCCAAACTGAAATCAATGGCTTTGCCCGCAGCAATCTGCAGTTTCACCAATGAACTTATGCTCTTGCGGTAAAGTTCGTCAAGATGATCGGTAAACTTGCCGTATTGCTTGTATTCGCGTTCTACAATGTTCAGCAACAGATCGTCTCCAAAATCCTCGATAAAGTAGGAGAGTGTATCCTCGCTAACATGGTAAATCTTTGGCGTATTTAGGTTTAGATTGCTGAAAATTACGCTGTAGTACAGGAATGTTTTTGTCTCGGGAATGTTGTTGCTGTAAACACCGAGTACGGTTTCTCCGTTTTTATCGTAGAATCTGTAGTAACTTCTGTTTGATCCTGCTTTTGTTATTGCTTCAACTTTTGTCGGTTCTGCCTTGTAGAACTCTGTGTATCTTTTGGTTAGTGTTTCTTGAATTGTCATGGAATGTATGTTTCAATGTTTATGGATTTCTAAGTTTTTTAAGTTTCAAGTTGTTTGATAATTTGAAGATTTGATGATTATTATTTTGAGCACAGCGAAAAATATTTTTGCGTCTTGTCTGATATTTTACTTCGTTGATGGCTACTTGTGCTGAGCACAGCCGAAGTACGCCGTTCAACTTTTCAACTTTCACTTTTCAACTTTCAACTTTCACTTTTCACTTTTCAACTTTCCTTTATCTCATTATCACCATCGTTGCTCCAAATCCATATTCCCTGAACGAAGCATCTTCGTATGGCAGTTTGTACTGTTTTTCAAGCGATTCGCGGATTGCATTTTTCAACGTTCCGTTTCCGATGCCGTGAATTAGGACAACTTTCTCTGCCTTGTTCATTATAGCATCGGTCATCGTCTTGTGGAAAGTCTGCAATTGTATGTTCAGTATTTCCGCATTCGAAAGGCCGATTACGCTGTCAATCAATTTGTTGATATGCAAGTCAACTTCAATTGTTTCGGGTTGTTTGCGTTTTTGATAACGGTGCGAATTGTCTTCTTCTGCTTCGTCCTTGCGGGCAATCTGTTCCTCAAATTCCTTTTGCGTCTTTATGGAATTGCCAAGTCCGAGGTCTTCTTTCAGAAGTTCGAAGATGTATGCCTTTTCATCGAAGAAGTCGTTGTCAACAAAAGTGTGTTCCTGGAAGAATTTTATCGGTGTAATCTTAATTCTGCGTTCCAGCATCTCGTGGTAGGTACAATGCGGATTGTCGTACAGAATGCTTTGGATTATAATTTCCTTGGAGTTGTTGATTTGGTCGCGCGTGAGTTGTCCAACAAGAATTTTTGTATTTGGTTCAAGGGTTTCAGTATCAATTTTCTCGAATCCGTTTTCGCCACGAAGTACGATGTGGTAAAATACAAAGTAGTTGGAGTCGTTCACAAGGTAGCAATCGAAGCCGTCGAACTTGTCGTCATAGTTGCGGATGAAGGCGAACATGTATTCGGTTTTCTGGTCTTTTTTGATTTCAATCTTTGGTTTGGGAATAATCGTGCCTTCAACCTTTTTTATGTTGTCCTTGAAGTTTTCCTTTATGTTTTCGACTATGTTGTTGGCAATTTCCTTGAACTGCTGCTTGGAATTTTCCTTCGTCTTTTCTACCACGACAACCTCTGCCGCAGGAATCGGATATTCAAAATCGTTGTCGTCCCTGACAACTATCTGATTTTTAGGAAGTATCTTTACAACTGTTCCTCCGCCAACATCGTTTAGGAACCTAACTTTATCGCCAATGCTAATTAAATCCATAAGAATTATTATTTTTGCGCAAATTTAATAAAAAAGTGGTTCGCAACATTAACATAAACGACTATAATTACGACCTGCCCGATGAAAAAATCGCCAAGTACCCTCTTGCCGAGCGTGATATGTCGAAATTGCTTATTTTCGACGGCGAAAGGATAGAGGAGGACAGGTTTCGCAATATAAGCTCTCATCTGCCATCTGGCGGACTTCTGCTTTTCAACGATACCAAGGTTATAAATGCCCGAATGATTTTCGAGAAGGAAACAGGGGCGAGGATTGAAGTTTTCTGCCTTGATCCGATTTCTCCATCTGATTATGCACTTTCTTTTGCCGAAAACAAGTCATGTTTGTGGAAATGTCTGGTTGGAAACAGCAAGAAGTGGAAGGAAGGAAAGTTGCGCAAGCAGGTTTGCGTAGGTGATGTTTCGCTGTACCTATATATTACTCGTGTGCGCGAAATTGGAAATTCGTTCGAGATACTTTTCGAGTGGGACAATCCCGATGTTACATTTTCGCAGATAATTGATGCGGCAGGCAATATTCCAATTCCGCCATATCTGAACCGAAACAGCGAAGAAATTGACAGCGTTCGCTATCAGACGGTTTATAGCCACTATGAAGGTTCCGTTGCTGCGCCGACAGCTGGACTTCATTTCACCGAGCGGGTCATGGACGATATCCGTAAGCATGGAATCAATTGCGATGCCGTGACCTTGCATGTTGGTGCGGGAACTTTCCAGCCAGTGAAAACCGACAATGCTGCCGAGCATGAAATGCACACCGAGCATTTTGTCGTAAACCGCTCTACAATTGAAAAAATTGCATCCAACCTTGGTAATATCACAATTACGGGAACTACAACGGTTAGAACAGTGGAAAGTTTGTATCGTGTGGCGGTGCAAGTGTTTGAAAATAAAGACAATGAAACCAATGAGTTTGCCGTTTCGCAATGGGAGGCATATTCGGGAAAAGAGGATTACGACGCAAAGGAACTTCTACTGAACCTGCTTTCATGGATGGACGACAAAGGTTTCGACAGCATAAGGTGTGCAACGCAGATAATGATTGTGCCTAGATTCAAGTTTAGGATTGTCGACAGGTTGATTACAAATTTCCACCAGCCAAAGTCAACATTGTTGCTTTTGCTGTCGGCTTTCATCGGTGACGACTGGCGTAAGGTTTACGGATATGCGCTTGAAAACGGATTCCGCTTTTTAAGTTATGGCGATTCATGTTTGTTTTTGCACAAAAAAGAAAACTAATGATTGATTTTACGAATATAGAGAAACGCAGAGCATCATACGAAATATGTTACATTTGGGTTCATTATGCTCTCAAAGCATTGTTTTTCCGCAAATTTGAAATCAAGGGAAAGGAAAATATTCCCGAAGAACCATTTTTGATAATTTGCAATCACCAGAACGGTTTGATTGATGCTATGTTGCCAGTTTTTGGCATTCCAAACCATAGGATGGTATTCATTGCCCGTGGCGATATTTTCAAGAAGGACAAAGTTGCCAAGATTCTGAAATGGTGCAGGGTGCTTCCTGCGTTCCGTGTGCGTGATACTGGCAAGGAAAACCTTGGCGAGAACGACAAGATTTTTGAACTTGCAGCCAATATCCTCAACAATGGCAAGATTGTGGGACTTTTCCCCGAGGCGGCTCTGCAGTACGACAGGTCGATGGGTTCGTTCAAGAAGGGTTTTGCGCGAATAGCTTTCCGTGCAGAGGAAATTTCGAATTTTAATATGCACTTGAAAGTGCTTCCGATGGCGAACTATTACGAAAATTTCTTCAGCGCAGGCCACAAGGTCTTGCTCAACATTGGAAAGCCTTTCGAGTTTGGCGAATTGCTTGACACTTACCGCGAGCATCCCGAAGCGGCATATCGTCAACTTGCATTGAAGGCGCAGGATCATGTGCGTCCGCTTATGCTCGACATTGCCGACAAGGAAAACAACGCGCAGTTGGATTCGATGAGGGAAATATACCGCGAAGCCAAGCAGGGCAAGTCGGCAAGGCGTATGCGAATGTCGGAACGGTTGGCATCCGACCAGGCTATGCTCAAAAACTTTAGGAAACTAAAGGAAGAAAAGCCAGAAAAGTTTACATGGTTTGTGGAGAAGGCAAAGTCGTATTCCGATTTGCTTGGCAAGTTGAATTTCAGGAACTGGCTGATAGGGAAGAAGTTGGGCTTTTTCGCAATGTTGCTTTTGTCGTTGCTGGCGCTTGTTTTTGCACCATTTTATGCAGTGCTATGGCTGTTGAACATTGTCCCGTACAAGATACCAGAACTGGTTGTCAAGAAGTTGAAAGACAAGCGAATGTCGGCATCTATGCGTCTGGGAATCGGCGCTGTTGTGTCGTATCCGGTATGGAATCTATTATTGTTTGGACTTTCGTTCATAATTCCGTGGCCGTGGTGGTGTTCCCTTATCTTTTTGGCATTGCTGACGTTTTTCCCGATTCCATTCATTGCACTAAGGCATTGGTTCTTGAAGTTTTACCACAGATGGAGATATTTTGCAAAACAAGGTAAGGATGCCGATTTGAAGCAGGCGATAAGTTTGAAGGCGGAACTTGTTGAAGAACTGAGATTGGTGTAATAAAGGCTTTTTCTGTTTCGATTAATTTTGCACAAAGTTCTTGTGTGATAATGTTTTGTTTTGTATATTTGTGAACGAAAAATCATAAAAGAATTTTGGTATGAAGAGAATGTTTGCAATTATACTTCTGAGTGTCTTGTCTTGTGCTTCGGCATTTGCCTACGATTTTTCTGCGGTTTGTGAAAGTGGGCAGACATTGTGTTATAAAATAACCTCGGATACCATGCCATATACGGTAGATGTGACTTATGAAGACGATGGAACTATATTTGACAAATCTTTTTACGAATTTTATGAACCGTCATATGATGATATTGCTGGAGACATTATTATTCCTTCTTCTGTTATTTTCAACGGTACTATGTATTCAGTAACGGGTATTGGTTCTCATGCATTTCGTGAATGTCACGATATTACATCTGTTACAATTCCTAATTCAGTCACAAAGATTGGCGACCAAGCATTTTATGGTTGTGTTGGACTGGCGGCGGCAACTATTTCTAACTCGGTTACAATAATTGAATCTCAGGCATTTTATGGTTGTCGTGAATTGATGGAATTTACAATTCCTAATTCGGTAATAAGCATTGGCGAAGGGGTATTTGTTGGTACTGGATGGTTCAATAGTCAGCCCGATGGCATATTGTATCATGACGGATGGTGTTTGGGGTACAAAGGAGCCCAACCAACTGGCACATTATCTTTAGATGAAGGAACAAAAGGCATTTCTGCCTATGCCTTTAGGAATTGCCAAGAAATTACAAGTTCGTTGACATTACCCAATTCAGTTATAAGCATTTGCTTATATGCTTTTTCTGGTTGTAGTGGACTGACAGAAGTTACAATCGGTAATTCTGTTAAGAATATTGGACTTGCATTTAATAATTGTAGCGGATTGACTACAGTAAATTTCAATGCTACCAATTGTACGGCTATGGGAAATTCTGTAACGGGTACTTCTGCATTCAGCGGCTGTGCGTCACTCTCAACCTTGAACATCGGAGAAAATGTTATAAATATTCCATCGTATGCATTTAATGGATGTAATGGATTAACAGAAGTAACAATCGGAGATTCTGTTAGAAATATAGGAAGATGTGCATTTAAAGGTTGCATCAAGTTGTTTTCAATGACAGTTCCTGATTCTGTAACCGAAATTGGCGACATGGCTTTTGGTCAAATTAGAAACATCCAATATAATGGCACTGCAACAGGAAGTCCTTGGGGAGCATTGTCAATTAATGGCATTATAGACGGAGACTTGATATATTCAGACGAAACAAAAACAGTATTGATTGGGAGCAACCCTTTGGCTACAAATGTTACAATTCCTAATTCTGTAACGAGCATTAGCGCTTTTGCTTTTGTCGGTTGTGCAAGCCTGGCTTCTGTTACTATTCCTAATTCGGTCGTAAATATAGGCGGAAGTGTTTTTAAAGATTGCGTTAGCCTTGTATCTGTTTCATTTCCAAATTCGGTCACAAGCATTGGGCATTTTGTTTTTGAGAATTGTTCGAACTTAAATTCTGTTGTTATACCTAATTCTGTGTCAAACATTGGAATCGGCGTGTTTAAAAATTGTATCGCACTTGAATCTGTCATAGTGGAATCGGGCAATCAAATATATGATTCGCACGACGATTGCAATGCTATAATAGAAACTGCTACCAATATATTGATTGCCGGTTGTAAGAATAGCGAAATTCCCAATTCGGTAACATCTATAGGCAGTTATGCATTTTATGGTTGTAGAGACCTAACAGAGATAACTATCCCGCATCAGGTAAGGAGCATTGGAACTGATGCGTTTAACCATAGTGGTTTAATTTCGGTTATAATTCCCGATTCTGTTACAGTCATTGAACCAAATGCCTTTATGGACTGTCGTGAACTTATGTCGGTTACAATGGGTAATTCCTTGGAATGTATTGGAGAATATGCTTTTATGCGTTGCAATGGTCTTACATCTATAGATATTCCAGAATCAGTTACGCAAATAGGACGAGAAACTTTTGCCGGTTGCACGGGCCTGACAACGGTAAATTTCAATGCAATAAGTTGTGTGTATTGTGGGAATAATTATTCTCCTTTATTTAGTCAGGCATTATTAACAACCATAAATATTGGAGAAAATGTAAGGGATATTCCTGCATATATTTTTTCTGGATGCAGAAATCTAACATCAATAACAATCCCAGAGTCAGTAAAAACGATTGGAAACTATGCTTTTTATGATTGCGAAAGTTTGAGAACTTTAAATTATAATGCAACAAACTGTATAAGTATGGGAAGTTCTTATAGTTCGGCTTTCTATAGATGTGAATTAAGAACTATCAATATCGGAGAAAATGTGATAAATATTCCAGCACATGCTTTTTTAGATAACAGGTGGCTACAAACTGTCTATTCTAATGCTGTAAATCCTCCTGCGTTACAATCCGATTCCTTCGACCCGAATCAAAATTATGCAATTCCCATCATTGTTCCCTGCGGTAGTGCATCCGCATACAACAATGCCGAATACTGGAACAATTTTTCTAACATTCAGGAAGATTGTTCTGATGTTGAGGAAAACGAAATCGTAGATTTACAAATTTTCCCCAACCCAGTTTCCAACATACTCAACATATCATCATCGGAAGAAATTTCCGAAATCGAAATCGTTAATGTGATGGGTCAGGTTGTATATCGCACGGAAGTGAAAGGCTGCAATGCGGTTTGCGATGTTGAGAATCTGCCGAGTGGGGTGTATGTGGTAAAAGTTCGCGCCCTTCGACAAGCTCAGGGAGCGACTTTGCGGAAATTCGTAAAGGAATAGACCTCCATTGTTTGTTGCATATTCTGCCAGCCATTGTTAATAATGTGGTTGCTACCACCAAGGATATGCTAATGCTTTTTTAACAAAGAAATATTTGTTAACGATTATGTTTTTGATTTAAAGCTACTTGTAAAAAAATGTTATCGTGAATAACTCCATTCAAAATATGCTTTGAAACATTTTTGTAAGTGTCGAAAAATTTGTATCTTCGTGGACTAATTAAATGTAAAAATAAAAGAATAGAAATATGCAGAAATTATTATTGTTGGGAGATGAAGCGATAGCTCAGGCATTCATAGATGCCGGCGGAAGCGCAATCAACAGCTATCCTGGAACTCCGTCCACTCAGATTACCGAATATGTAATCAAATCAAAGGAAGCAAAGGAAAAAGGTGTTATCGCCAACTGGTGTGCAAACGAAAAGACTGCTCTCGAAGCATCTATCGGTGTTGCATACGCTGGCAAGCGTGCTATGACCTGCATGAAGCATGTTGGTCTCAATGTATGCGGTGACCCGTTCATGAACGCAGCTATCATCGGTACTAAGGGCGTGCTCGTAGTTGTTGCCGACGATCCAAGCATGTACTCGTCGCAGGACGAGCAGGACAGCCGTTTCTATGGACACTGGGCTATGATTCCAATGCTCGAACCATCGAACCAGCAGGAAGCTTACGATATGGTTTTCTTCGGTTACGAACTTTCGGAAAAACTTGGAACTCCTGTACTCTACAGAATTCCTACCCGTTTGGCTCACAGCCGTGCAGGTGTTGAACGTCGCAATCCGTTGCCACAAAACCCATTGACAGAACCAGCTGACGCTAGTTCATTCGTTTTGTTGCCGGCAAATGCTAAGCGCTTGTACAGAAACCTTATCGACAAGCAGCCGTTGTTCACAAAGTCGTCAGAAGAATCTGGATACAACATGTATTTCGATGGCGAAAACAAGAAACTCGGTATCATCACCAGCGGTATCGCTTACAACTACCTGATGGAAAACTTCAAGGACGGACATTGCCCGTATCCAGTTGTAAAGATTACACAGTATCCGTTGCCTTACAATATGCTCAGCAAGTTGTATGATGAGTGCGACGAACTCCTTGTTCTCGAAGATGGTCAGCCATTCATCGAAGAACACATAAAGGGATTCCTTGCTAAGGGCAAGAAGGTTATGGGTCGCTTGGACGAAACTATCCGTCGCGATGGTGAAATGAACGCAGAAAAAATTGCTGCTGCATTGAAACTCGCTCCTGCAAAGGGAATGCCTGTTCCTGAATTGGTAACCAACCGTCCTCCAGCATTGTGCCAGGGTTGTCCTCACGTTGACAGCTACACTGCTTTGAACGATGTTATGGCTAAGTATCATGGTAAGGTATTCGGCGATATAGGTTGCTACACATTGGGCTTCAACATGAAGGCTATCGACACAACCGTTTGCATGGGAGCATCAATAACCATGGCAAAGGGTGCTGCTGAGGCAGGTATTTTCCCGTCAGTTGCTGTAATAGGTGACGGTACTTTCGGTCACAGCGGTATGACAGGTCTTTTGGACTGCGTAAACGAAAAGGCAAATGTTGTAATTATGATTCTCGACAACGACATTACCGCAATGACAGGTGGTCAGCCATCGTCGGCACACTGCAAGATTGCACAGATTTGCATCGGTCTTGGCGTTGAACCAGAACACATTCGTGAGATTGTTCCGCTGCCAAATAACCACGACGAATTTGTAAAGATTCTCGAAGAGGAGATCAACTACAACGGCGTTTCGGTAATTATTCCGCGCAGAACCTGTATCGTAGAACTCAAGAAGCATATAGGCGAAAAGAAATAACCTTTTAATAATAGGAGAAATAAACATGAAAAAAGACATCATATTGTGCGGCGTAGGTGGCGACGGTATAGTATCGGTTGCCAAAATTATCTCTGATGCAGCACTCAACAAGAATTTGTATTTGAAGCAGTCCGAAATCCACGGAATGTCGCAGCGTGGCGGTTCGGTTTTCTCGCACTTGCGTATTTCCGACAAGCCGATTTATGCAGACGTTATTCCCGAAGGTCAGGCTGATATTATTTTGTCGAGCGAACCAATGGAATCCTTGCGTTATTTGCCATTCCTTGCTGCCGACGGTTGCGTAGTTACTAACTCTGAACCTTTCGTTAATATCAAGAACTATCCTGATATGGACAAGGTTATGGCAGAAATCAAGAAGGTAAAGACAAATGTTGCTTTCAACGCAAACGAAATTGCTAAGAAAGTTAACGCTCGTTCAAACATGGTTCTGCTTGGTGCAACAATTCCTTTCCTCGGATTGGAACTTGCAGAACTCGAAGCTTCAATCCAGCGCATTTTCGGTCGCAAGGGCGAAGCTGTTGTTAATTCGAACCTTGCTGCAATAAAGGCCGGTTACGAGTTCGCAAAGAAATAATTTTTGAATTGTCATCAATAAAAAAGTAGGCGAATGAAAATTCGCCTACTTTTTTATAACTATAACTAAAAGTTCTTGTTAGAACATGTTGAGTTCCAACTTTGCTTCTTCGCTCATCATTGATGGTGTCCAAGGCGGGTCGAAAACAAGATTTATGTTCACGGATTTTACTTCTTCAATGTTTTTTACGGCATCGCGTGCCCAGACAAGGAGGTCTTCGGCCATAGGACAGTTGGGTGCAGTCATGGTCATGTCAATCTCCACATCATTGCTGTCGTTTATATCGATGCGGTAGATAAGTCCGAGTTCGTATATGTTTACATTGATTTCGGGGTCGCTTACAGTACGCAAGGCCGCGATAATTTCCTGCTGCAATTCGAGTTTAGTTTTCATTTCGTTACTTTTTTGAATATGCAAGTGCGTAAATCTTTATCTGCTTCACCATCGAAAGCAATCCGTTTGAACGGGTGGGGGACAAGTGCTGCGTAAGTCCTATTTTGTCGATGAAGTACAGGTCGGCATTCAGAATGTCTTCTGGTGTCTGGTTCGACATAACCTTTATCAGCAGCGATGCTATTCCCTTAGTTATTATTGCATCGCTGTCGGCGGTGAAAACGATTTTACCGTCAACATATTCCGCATTGAACCATACTTTCGACTGGCATCCTTTTATAAGGTTGCTGTCGGTGCGATGAGCCTCGTCAAATGCTGGCAGTTCTCCGCCAAGCTCAATGAGGTAGGCATACTTGTCCATCCAATCCTCAAAGACGGAAAAATCTTCGATTATTCCGTCTTGTATTTCATTTATTGTCATTTCCCTGACTTATAAAATGGCTTCGAGTTTTTCAATTAACTGTGCTTCTGGAACAGCACCGACAACGCGGTCAACAACTTTTCCGCCTTTCAGGTAAATAACGGTAGGCACATTTCTAATGCCGAATTTCATTGGCAGGTCGCCTGCTTCGTCGATGTCAACCTTTGCAACTATTGCCTTGCCTTCGTAGGTGTTGCTCATCTTTTCAATGTATGGCTTTATAACTTGGCATGGTCCGCACCATGTTGCACCAAAATCCAATACTACTGGCAGATTGGTATTGCCTATTAATTCATCGTAGTTCTGTTCTGTAATTTCTAACATATTCGTATAATTTATTGTTACTAAATATAAAATTCCACTATTGCGCCAAAATCAACGCAGATGCAAATTTATTCTTATATTGTCAATATTTTTTCATTTTCGGGCGATTTTTTTTAACATCAGCGTATAATTTTGTTAATAGCAACTTTTTCAAACGGTTGACTAAGCATTGTCATTTTTCTTATTCTCCCAGAAATCTGCTCCCTTGATATTCATTTCTTCAGGGTGAAATTCAGGTTCCTTGCCTTGTTTCTTCTGCTTTTCGAACGATTTTAGCAGTTTGAAAACCTTTGGTGAGAGCAATAGGATTGCAATTACATTTATCCATGCCATCGAACCAACGCCAATGTCGCCTAAGTCCCACACGGTTTTGGCTTCGTGCATCGATCCGAAGAACACCATTCCAATAACCGAAAGTCTTACGCACCATATTGCAATCTTTTCCTTGCGTCCTTTGCCAAAAAGATATACGACATTGGTTTCGGCGTAGTAGTAATATGCCATCACTGTGGTGAATGCGAAGAAGAATAGCGCTACCGAAATTATGATGTTTCCCCACGATGTGCCTACAAGAGTTCCGAGTGCAGTCGAGGTATATGAAACATCGGGTGCGCCAAGTTGTGCGATAGGTGAAGCGAATAGCAGGTTACCGTCACCATCGTATATATTATATGTCTTTGTGGCGAGAATCATAACTGCCGTTGCGGTGCAAACTAGCAAGGTGTCGATGTAAACCGAAAATGCTTGTACAAGTCCTTGTTTTACAGGGTGGGAGACCTTTGCCGCTGCCGCCACGATTGGACCTGTACCTTGTCCTGCCTCGTTGGAGTAGATGCCACGTTTTACTCCCCATGCAATGGTGCTGCCGAGGATTCCACCAAGCATTTCGTTCATTCCGAAAGCGCTTGAAATCATGTCCTTGAATGCCGAGGGGACATTTCCAGCGTTGCAAATCAGAACGACAATCGAAAGAATTATGTAAATAATAGCCATCAGCGGGGCAATTATCTGTGCTACATTCGCAATACGCTTCACTCCGCCTATGATAACAAGTCCTATTAGCACTGCAACGATTATTCCAACGTACATGGTGTCGATGCCAAAGGCATTTGAAAAAGATGTGGCTATGCCGTTAGAATGTACTGGCGGAAGAAATATTCCACAGGCAAGCACTGAGCATACGGCGAATATTATTGCAAGCCACTTGCATTTCAGTCCTTTTTCGATGTAGTAGGAGGGGCCGCCACGGAATTGTCCGTTATGTTCCTCCTTGTAGATTTGGGCAAGCGTTGCTTCTGCAAAGGCAGAACCAGCACCGAGAAAGGCGATTATCCACATCCAAACTATTGCACCCGGACCGCCATAACCTATTGCTGTTGCTACGCCGACAATGTTTCCTGTGCCAACTCGTCCCGACAATGCCATTGCAAATGCCTGAAACGATGAAATTCCTGTCTTTTGCGTCTTGTCGGTTGAAAATAGCAGTTTTACCATTTTCCCGAAGTGTCTTACTTGTACGAACCTTGTGCCAAAAGAGAAGTATAGTCCTGCTGCCAAGCACAATATAACAAGCGGTGCGCTCCAGACGTATGAACTTATAGTTGATATTGTTTCTTCCATGCTTTTTTACCTGATTAATGTCACATTGCCGCGATGTTCGTATTCTTCACCATTTATACACTTGGTTTTCAACCAGAAAACATAAACATCGGGGGCAAGTTGTTTGCCCTTGTATGTTCCGTTCCAGCCATCGGTGCGGATGTTGTCGGTTTCGTAGACTACTGAACCCCAGCGGTCGTAAACTGCGAAATACAATTCTGTTACAATTGCACTTGGGTAGAAGGGACGGAAAAAGTCGTTGTTGCCATCGCCGTTGGGTGTGAATGCATTAGGTACGAAAATGTATGGGTCGCCGCAGATTACTTCCTTGACAATCACCGATACTGTATCGATTGCAATGCAGTTGTTGCCATCGTGGAATACAACTGTGAAAAGCGTATTTTCCGATGGATGTGCCAACGGGGATGCAACCATGTTGTTGTCAAGTATTTTTCCATTGTCCCATTCGAAGGTGCCATCGGTTTCGGTTATTGCGGACAGTCGGACATATTCTCCACGATAAATCACGTCGGAACTTATTCTGGCATCAAGGGCAGGAACATATCCCATGTTGGTAATAGAATAATCATCGTATAGTTGGCAGCCATTTGCATCTGTAACTGTCAGCGAATAGTCTCCGTGGCAAAGATTTTCTATATATCTTGTCGTTTCCGAATTAGACCATCTGTATCGGTATGGTTGAACACCACCTATGACTGTGGTTTCAATTTTTCCATTGCAGTTGTTGTCGCATAACTGGTTGGTAACACTGCTAGAAAGTCGAAGTTCTTCGGGCTGCGATATTGTTATGTTTGCTTCGGCAGTGCAACCATGACTGTCGGTTACGACAATCGAATAGTTTCCTGCCGGGACATTTATCTGTGTGTTTATGGTTTCGTTAGTTGACCAAAGGAAAGCGTATGGTGCTGTACCTCCGTAGGTTATCGAGTTTATTGTTGCTGTGCCACCATAGCATAGGATTGGACTGGTTTCCTGAATGAGAGTTTGCAGAACATCCGGTTCGGTAATGTTGGCGAATTGGTGCGACACGCAGTTTTCGGCATCAACAATTGTTATGGTGTATCTGCCGGCGCAAAGTCCGTGGATTTCGGTTCCATGTTCACCATTCGACCAGTTGTAGGTGTATGGCTGAGTTCCACCGCTTGCCGAAATGCTTATTGCACCATCGCAGAAACCGTTGCATGATACATGTGCTACCGATTCTGTCTGCGATGTCAGAGTTCCAGGTGATGGCATATTTATTGAGTTGGAAGCGGTACAGCCGTTTTGGTCGGTAACTGTGACTGTGTTTATGCCAACCAAGCATTCGTTATTAGTCGCAGTAGTGAAGTCGTTGATGTCCCATTGATACGAATATCCGGGAGTTCCGCCCGAAACATTTGCTGTTGCCGAACCATAGCCAATGCCATCGCATACTGGCTCCTGTATGTTAGTGAAGTTAATCGTTATCGCTGTAGGTTCGGAAATTGTGACAGTATTTGTCGTGGTGCATGAGTTACCGTCGGTAACTGTTACTGTGTAGTTTCCTGCACAAAGTCCTGTTGCTGTTTGCGTTGACTGACCATTGCTCCAGTTGTACGAATAAGGTTCGATTCCGTTTGCAATTATTTCTGCCGTTCCTTCGCAATATCCGTGGCAAATGTTGTGGGTTGTCGTGCCGATGCTACTGGTTATGAAGTCTATTGTAACTTCAACTTGGTCGGTGGTTGTACAGCCCATCTGGTTTGTAATTGTGACGGTGTATGTCGTTGCCGTTGAGGGTGCTACGGTTGGCGAGTTTGTATTTTCGCCACTTACGATTCCTGCGCCTTGCCATTGGTAGGTTAGCTGGTCGCTGCTGTTGTTGGTAACGGTAAGTTGCACCTGAGCATTAGGGCAGATGATGTGAGATGGTATGAGACTATAGTTGAACCTGTGTATTGTCACTCTTACCTGACCAGTAGCGTAGGTATTGCATTCCGATTCACGAACCCTGACATAGTATGTGAGACTATTTATAGGCGAAACATCAACGATTTGTTCTGTTGAGAATATTGACGAGAAGTTCGGGTCGGCAGACCATTCCCAAGCTACTGCATTGCCTGTCGGGAAAACTTGCAGGGTAGCGGTTCCTCCTGGACATATTGTTGTGTCGTTCGAGGTTGTAAGTCCAACATCGGGGATTATCACATTAACGGTCTGGGTTACGGTGTCGTTGCAAACTCCATGAGCAACAAGTGTGTACGTTGTTGTTTGTGTTGGTGTTACACTTGGATTTTGTATGTTCGGATTACTAAATCCGCTGCCTTGTATCCATTGGAAAGTCGTGCCTTCGGGATATTCGGTTTCGGGACCGATTATTACGCTTTCGCCCGGACAGCTTGTAATGTCGTCAAGATTTGATGGACTTGGCGATACAACGTTTATTGTTCTCCGTATTGTGTCGGTCATGTTGCAACTTGCCGGGTCACGTGCAACTAGTGTTACGATGTATGTGCCGCCATTGGTATAAGTGTGCGACGGATTTGTTTGTGTCGAAGTTGTGCCATCACCAAATTCCCACAGGAAGGATGTTCCCTGCGAGGTGTTTTCAAACTGCACATTGTATGGAGCACACCCAACAGGCACCGGATTGAAGTTTGCTTCGGCAAGGTTTTCTATTATCCTGATTTTGAATACTGCATTGTTGCAGTTTGTTGAGTTGTTGGATGTTGACCATACATCTGCTGGACTTGTCGGAAACATTTGGCATCCACCGCAACTTGCACATACCGACTGTATTATATGTCCTTTCTTGTCGAAACGGCTTGTGCCGCCATCCACGTGGTCGCGACCAGATGCACCGCATGATGTGTATCGCAATTCGCCAAAGAAAGTTGCATATTCCAGAGCGCTTACATCTTCGTTAAGAACAAGCACATAGAAGTCCATGCCGTCGGTTGTGTCCTGAATGGCATCTGCGGTTACCTGCATGTTCTTTGTGCCAAATTCTTGGTCCCAAGTGTAGTAGTGTGCTTGTGCATCGTAATAGTTGAATGGCCATTCGCGTCCCCAGCCCGATAGGTAAACTCTGTTGCAAACATCTACGGCAAAGGCGGTTATTGAAATGTTTGGTTTGCCAGTATTTGTGCCGAATTGGGTTGACCATTCCACACTAGTTAGGTCGTTGTTGAATTTTGTGATGAACTGGCCGCTATTTTCAACGTAGTATCCTGCATTTTGCACTAGTGTTGTTCCTCCGCATTTCGTTTGTCCGCATATATATACATTGTCGTTGCGGTCGCTGCGAACAAAATAGGCGTTGTCGTAGGCAGACGAACCGAAAAAGGTAGATGTCAGCAGGAAAGTCCCATTGTGGGCTATCTTGGCGACAAAAGCATCGGTACTACCGCCGTTGAATATCTGGTTATATGCATTTGCGGTAGTGGGGAAGTTGGATGATGTGGTTCCGCCAGTAACAAATACATTTTCATTATTGTCGAGCGAAACGCTGAATATTGCATCGTCCTGCGAACCGCCCATATACGAACTCCATGCAAGTTGCGAAAGGTCGGGGCTAAGTGCGAACACAACACCGTCCTGACCGCCTCCGTGTGTTGGCTGGAAACCTTCGTTTATGCCTTGAGGAAAGTCGGATGAGAAAGTGTTTGTTCCAACATAAATGTATGATTTGTTGCTTACAACAACTTCACCTCGGGCACCATCACCATAATTGTAGTAAAGCGAGTCGTTGCCGTGCATTTCCACATAGTTGATGCCAGTGGTCGGGTCGGGTTGTGTATATGATGCCTTGAAATTAAGACCATCATTTCCTGTTCCGCCGATGTATGTGCTTCCAAGCAGTTGAGACCCGTCTTCCGAAAGTTTTGAAACGAAAATGTCAACGCCACCGTGAAAACCTATAACATTGTCGTATGTCACGCTTGTTCCACCGTTGAATGTTCGGTCGTAGGCGTTTGCCGTGGTTGGGAAGTCGGGAGAACCGGTGGTTCCCATTATTACGAGTTGGTTGCTTTCGGTGGCGACTAAGCTATGAGGCATTTCCTGACCGTTGTGTCCGCCGAGGTAGGTTGCGTAGATTCTGCTTGTACCATCCGGGTTGTACTTTATGATGCCTATGTCGCAACCTTCGAGGTAGCTAGTGGCGTTGTCTGCCCACGGAGTTCCGCCGGCGTAGTTAACCTGATATGCGCCAGTGGAGGTAGGGTAGCCGGTTGAAAACACGATTCCGCCCGAAAAAACATTGTCGTTGTAGTCGAAGGTGGCGGTAAAACCCCAGTTGTCGCCAGTGGAACCAGTGTAGGTCGAGAATACCAGCGATGGGTCGATTACAAGGTCGTAGTTTTTGTCGTAGCTTTCCGAAATCTTGTAGCCAACAATGTTCTTACGCAATACATATTCGCAACTGATGTTTATGGTATCGCCGTTTACGATTTGGTAAACCTTGGGCGTGTATTCCATGATGTCGCGTATGGTTGTGTGGGCAATCAGTACGCCGTCTTTTACTTCAATGCCATCGGTGCCGATGTATTCGAGTTGAATGTCCTTGTAGTTTCCGCCTGGATGTACAACGAAGTCGTACTTCATTCCTCTGCCATCCGATGAGTAGCGTATGTCGATGTTGTTGTAGATGCCGGAGCATTCCACCTCGCGGAATTTTTTCACATTCGATGCCCATTTCGATTCGTCGCTACCTATGAAGTAGTTGCAATAGTCGCTTGTGGCGTGATTGCTTGTTATATCTTTTGGCTTTTTTGCATTGCGGAATGTTACTTTGTATGCATGTCCGCGACCGGCTGAATTGTCGTCATGCCATTCGTACTCATCGTGGGCGTGGGAGTGGTGTCCCATTTTGATGTCGGTAATGTTGAAAGTAAAGCCGTTGTCCTCGATGAAAAGAGCGCCATCGTTGAGTTCCATCTTGAACTTAACATTTTCGTGCCACTGACCTTTGTTTTCGATGAACTCGTACTGTGCGAATATAGACCTGCATTGCAGTATAATTGCAATGGTTATTATTAATATAAGGTGTATTCGTTTCATCAAAATGAGCCTCTACAAAAAATCGGTTAAAGATAATGCTTTTTATTTGAAACGAATAACATTTTGTGAAAAAAAGTTTTGCATTCCCGAGTTTCGATTGGGTGCCAATAAGTAATTTTTTATAATTTTGCAGAGATAAAAATAAATACGAAACAGTCCGTTTCGCAATTTATGTTCAGTATGAATTAGGTACTATTTTGGTAAACAGATAATTATAAACGATATATCAATTAACTAAATGAAGCAACTAAAAATTTAATGATATAGACAACTTAAAATATTAACAATTTGAGCTTTACGCTCTTATTCTCCTGCTGAAAAGTCTGGAAAACTAATTCGTAAGTGAGAATAAGCAAGCGAGTGGTCGCGTCTTTGGCGTGTACTGATTCGTGCTTATTTACTTACAAGGCAATTTCCAGACGCCGTCAGCAGAAATAAGCAATCAAAACGAACGGCACACGCTTTTTTTTATGGACGAAGTTAAGGACATACATATAGGTTCGCTGATAAAGGCTAAGGTGGAGGAGCAGGGTCGGAAACACTCATGGCTTGCCAAGCAGATAAACTGTTCTCCCAATCACATATATAAGATATACAACAGTCCTAGCATTCACACCGACTTGCTTGTGCGTATAAGCAATATCTTGGGGCATTTTTTTGTGAGAATATAGGTTAAACAAGAACTTTGGATGATGTTGGGAATATGATGAATTTTGCAAAAAATATATAAGGAGTTATTTGCCGAAAATCCTTTAAAGAGTAGGCGCAATTTTTAAATTTTGTTTTTATGGCATACAAATTAATGGTAACAGCAAAAGGGTGTAGTGAACTATCATGGGTTGTAAATCCAGACGGAAGTCCAGTAAGTAGATCGACACTTGACTCTAAATCATGGTTGGTTGAGTCGAATTATAAAGATCGTATTTATACGGATGATTTCTTGAAACAGACAGGTCTTGTGTGGAAAAAAAATGTTGGAAGACCTACGGTTATTCAAAATGCCAATGGGTGGACGGTAAGACAGTTATAGTCATTATTTCCCAAAAGTAGTGGCGGACTGAATAAGCGTCGCTACTTTTTTTATGTCTTCTTTAGAATTCTGTCAATTAGTTAAAAATTCTTAGAGAATTGTTAAACAGTTGAAAATTTTTGGGTGTTCGGATTATATTGATTAAAAACACACTTTTTTGCTAACAGCAACAAAAATATTAATTATCAACAACTTAACTAAAAATAAATTATGCATACTTTAATAAAATTCTTAAAAAAAATGACGTTTTTCAAATTTTTGGCAATATAAACACATTAAAATTTAACTCATAAAACACCATTGACTATGCTCAACAACATTATTATTTACGAGGCAGTTGCAAAGTTGAATAGCAAATGGATTGACGAAAATTCCGTTTCGCACGATTTCGCCAATGGCAAGGGAACGATAACGCTAAAAGATGGCGTGACGAAAATTGGCGATAGAGCATTCTTTAATTGCAACAATCTTACGAAAGTCGTAATTCCTAATTCTATTGAAGCAATAGGCGGATGGGCATTTTACGAATGCAATAGTTTGGCTTCTGTAACCATTCCCGATTCTATCACGTTCATTAGCGAATGTGCTTTCGGCGGATGTAGTAGTTTGACTTCCATAGTTATACCTGCTTCAGTGACAGAAATTTGCGCTGTTACATTTAGCGGTTGTAGGAGTCTGAAGTCAGTCGTAATACCAAATTCGATGACGAAAATTGGAAACGGCGCCTTTTCGCATTGTTCGGCTTTGGAATCGGTCGTAATCCCGGAGTCGGTTACTACAATTGGTGCTTGTGCCTTTGCCGCGTGTAAAGTGTTGGCTTCGATAGTCATTCCTGATGCCGTTGTAGAAATCGGAAGTTCCGCCTTTTACGGTTGCAAAAGTTTTTCTGCCGATACGATGGCGAAGATATACAAAGTAAATAATATGGCTTTCAGCGAGAATGAGGTAATTAAAACTTTTAGTCACTTATTTTAATTAAATCCATGAAAAATAAGAAGAAAAGCAATGTCCTTGTTTCTGAAGCTTTTTAACGAAAAAAGTTGAAAAAAACATATGCATTATAGAACAATTGTGTAATATAATTTATCAAAAAACACCCTTAAAAACAAAACGATTATGATGGAAAAAATCAAAAAAACACGACGTGTAAAGGAATTCTTTGCCATTACAGATTCGGGAGACAGATCCGTAGATGTGAAAATAAATGATTGGTTGGATGCCAATGAAGGCAGGATTGAAATTATCGACATCAAATTGTCGAGCAGTTATCACCAAAAACGCTTGGTTGTAACAACTGTTGTGCTGGTGGATTATTATGAATTGAGTAATGAGTAAATTATAGGAGTAAAAATATGAGTATGAATTCAAGAATTGAGAAAATGGGTAATTATACTAGTAGCATAATGGCGGAGAACCTAAGAAATGATTTAAAGTCTTTTATTAGCGGTTTGGGTTATAATGGTGATGACATTGTCTCCAAAATGAAAACAAAAGATTTAATTCCTTTGAAAAAAATCGTAAGTAGCGTGAATAATATTTTAGCAGTTAAAGCGGCTGAAGTTTTTGTAGAAAAATTGGAAGAATATGGATTTATTAAAGAAGCGCAAAAAAAAGGAATGCTGACAAAATTATCAAATACGAATCCAAATGCAAAAGGTTATGATGTGCAGTATGATGGAAAAAATGAAGAGAAAAAAATCTTAGCAGAAGTAAAATGTAATATTCCTAAAGATAAGAAGCATTTTGGTGAGAATAAAGATTCCCATATAAAAAAAGACATTAAACACCTCTTTGATGGGAAAAATGGAATCAATACAAATGATTATTACAAATTTTTTGTTGTTATGAAATGTGATGACATAGAAACATGTATGGAGGGTTTGATTGAAAGTTTTTACAGAGAACACGAAGAAAAAAGAGATAAAATCAAATTATATAAAAGAGGTATGGACTTGAATGAAAAATATGTATATGTCGTTTTTGTATCAATTGATTAACAATAGTATTATCCCATAAATATTAAAAACATGAAAATAGTAAACATTGACGCAAAAGAAGAAGATTTAAGGGAAATTAACCTTAAAAATGTCGAAAGTATTATATGCGCTGCAGTTAGTCCGTTCGAACAAGAATTAGGAGGTTTAAAAGGTATAAATGACTTGAATTTACTCCAAACTATCCCAATTAAATTAAGGGATAATGGTGATGACGAAAATGAAGAAGGCGTAATAGACCTGTTAGGGGCTTACTACCCACGAACAACAAAAAGAGACCCGCGTATTGAATTATTTGTAAGTTCAATAAAAGATTCAGTTAACGGTAATGTCCAACAATTCAAATGGTTATTTACTAAAGTGTTAATACACGAATTCTCCCACGCCCTATTTGATATTAACAATTATAGAAAGACTGATTTTATATATGCTAGGATAAACTATTGTTCTGAATATGGCAGATGGAGAGAAGAATCAATGGCGAATGCACTTGCACTTCGAGTTATAAAGGAATATGGCGATACAGATTTTTATGAATATGCCAAATCTTTTATGTTGTCACAACCACCAGAATATGCATTAGGCGTATTGATGGAAGATTTTAGTTCTCTGGATTATAAACGTTATATTGACAGTAAAGAACGTGGCGTTAATAATGACCTTAAACAAATATGGCTAAAGTATGTTAAAAATGGCAATCCAACACCTAATTTGCTAAAAAAGTGGAATGTAGTCTTCTGGGGTGAATATGCATATTATTTTAAAGAGAACTATTATTCTAGCGTAAGAAATTTGGTTCCTAGTACGGGGAAATTGGTTGTTGACATTGTAATGGACAAACTTAATAAATTTGAGAATGAGCATGGTCGGAAAATGACAGAGGCTGAATTTACAGATGCTTTTCCCAATAATATTGAAATTGAAACTGTTACCAAATGGGTAAATGTGCCTCATATACAATGCGCATACGAATTTGATTCGAGACCAATATATGAATATAAGATTGAATTAAAAGACGGTATATGTTATTTAGCTAGTTTAAAATGGAACAACGATAACCTTCATAAATTTTTAGGTAAAAATAGATATGCTTATGGTTTCACGGAGTATCAAAATTACTAATTCAAAATAATAATGCGAAAGAGTACGAACATATTATTATTTCCATACAATATTGCAAATTGATAGTGACAGTGTTGCTTGGTGGCATTGTAGGGGTTGGTTTTAAATCTGTCCCTACATGCACCCATCTGCATTCAAATATGGCCTTGCCTAAATGTTCGTGCATTAAAAAAATCAGTGTGAAAATCAAGATTCTTGTTATTTTTGCACACAAGCAACACAATAATGCAGTAATATGGCAATATTTCTTTGGATATTTCAGTTCATCAGCCCAATAATGGTCATTCTTGGGGCTTTGTACCTTATAGGAGATCCGTCTATATTGTCACTCGTACTAGGAGGCGTGGCGGCAGTATTTGGACTTGTTGTCGGTATTGTAGGTTGGGCAGATACGGTGCCGCCCCGCTGGTTTTGGATTAAGAGCCGTATGGATTTGGCTGGCAGCCGTGTTGTTACAGCCCTTGGCTATGCCGTTCAGTTCTTTTTCATTCCTCCCTGCATAATAGGACTGATTGAATACTTTGGTTGATATGCGCTATAAACAATCGAATTTCTGCATTTGTAATCCAGAAAAATCATACCTAAAATAGGTAACCTAAAATAGGTTGGATTTTGAAAAAAATTTATATTTGCACATCTCTAATACTTGATTTTATGATTTGCATAAATTCTGCCTAATTTTTATGTAATTCATAAAATGGCATTTTACGATTTGCATAAATTATACACTATTTTGCACTATGATAGTGCAATATTTCAAAATAATTGCACTGCAATAGTGCATTTGCAATTAACTGAGGTTTGGGTTGTCAATACATCAATCCGAAAGCCCACAGGGGAATAATGTTTCCAGAGCCGAACTCAATGTTGTCCTTTACAATGTAACCTTCTTCCGCATCCGAAATCTGCTTTTTGCCTTTCTTTTTTCCGCCGACTTCAAATGTTTTTCCATCAATTTCAAAGTCACTTATGCGGGAATTTATAATGTCGGTTGTTACTCGCAACTGGTTGTAGAAGAAAGTTTCGCGGATATTGCCAATTTCTGTTGCTTCACCGCCAAGCAAATAAGCAAGGTTTGTGTTGTCGAGGTATACTTTTTCTACTTTTCCAACACCTCTGATGCCACCGGTAGTGTCGCGGAGTTGACCTATCATACCTGCTTGTTCCATATATAAGAAATAGTCTGGCAAAACATTCCTGCTTACACCGATAATGGTAGCAATTGTGTCCATTACAGGTTTGAATGGCGCACTTTGTGAGATTACCGCCAGCAGTTTTTTCAGTTTTCTGCCAGTAGAAACATTCATATTGGCAAATATTGGAATGTCAACTTCCATCGTTTGATTTATTACTTGCCGTAGTTTCAGGTCAAAGTCTCCTTCAATTGCAAACGGATAATATCCGTGCTTTAAATACTCTTGAAACAAAGGAAGGGGATGGCTTACATCTGGAATATTTGCTTTGTGTTCAAGAATTTCGTTTAACGAATACACTTGTACTCCAATTTGATGGAACATATTCAGATATTCCCTGAATGATAAACCTTGCATCATAAAAATAGGTGCACGGCGGCTTAGGTCAGCGTATCCTTTATAAATGTCAAGTACCGATGACCCTGTAAATCCGACCTTTAAATCGGGATAAGAGTCGTAAATCTGTTTCAGTTCGCGCGACCAGTTTTCGTATTTGTGAATCTTATCTATAAATATCTGTTCCCCGCCTTCTTTCGAAAACTCATCAACTAAGTCAACAAGTGTATGGGACGAAAAATATATGTGGTCGGCGGAAGCATAAAATATGTTTCTGTCGTTTCTGTGTTCCTTAATATATTGCAAAATCATTGTGGATTTTCCCACACCGCGCGGTCCTACAAGTCCAAACATACGTGATTCCCAATTGATTTTGGTGTACATATAACGATGAAAAGCAGTGTCCGTCTGTTGCAGTTGCCTTTCCATATAAGTTGTAATCGAAATGTCCATAACCTTGTCATTTATAATTCAGTGCTGCAAATATAATTAAAATTGCACTATTGTAGTGCAAAAATGTTTAAAAATTGCACTATCATAGTGCAATTTTGTTTTATGTTGGGTTATGTTGCTGATATACAATAAAAAAAGCGGAATTGTTTCCGCCTTTTTCGGTATAAAGTATTGTGTAGGTTATTTCTTCAGCAAATCGACACTGCGTTCAACGAACTTGCTGAGCGATTCGCCCTTGAGCAGATTGTTTGCAAGCAAAGCGAGGTCGAACAACTGGCTGACAATCTTCTGGTTTTTGCCGTATTCCTTGTAAAGGTCTCTGCGCTTGTCGTCGTTTTCGTTAATCTGCTTGCGCAAGTCGTCGAGACGATTCTTGTCCTCAACTGGCTTTTCATCCTCGGTTTTGTACTGCTTCATCTTTTCATCGAGGGCATCTTTTTCTGCTTTCAACTTGTCGGCTTCGGCGTTAATTTCGTTGCGCTTGTCGGCTGTTGCCTTCTCCAAGTCCTTGCTTATGCCAACGATAAGCGGATGGTTGGTGTTGACGATAACCTTGTAGTCGTCGGGCATATCGCGATAGAAGTTTGTTCCTCCGCTGAATGCCGACATATCCTTCATACGACGCATAAATTCTTCGCGGACAATCACAACAGGCATATCTTCGGGTGACATGCTGTCGCTTACTACGTAGAAGCGTTTGTTTTCTGGTGTTACGCCTTGGAATGCCCACTTTATGTCGTCCTGTTCGTTTGCGCCAAGTACCGATTCAATCTTTTCTTCCTTGCGGATAAGGTTGTCAATAATGTCGGAATCGACACGGACAAAATGGCACTCTCCGAACTTCTGTTCAAGGAAGTTGATGAAGTGTATGTCAAGTTGGCCGTCCATCAGCAATACATCGTAGCCTTTGCCCTTGGCTGCCTGAATGTACGAATACTGGTCTTCGACATCGGTTGCATAGAGGTAAACGAGTTGTTTGTCCTTGTCGGTCTGCTCTGGTTCAATGAGTTTCTTGTATTCCTCAAAGGTGAAATATTTGCCCTCGGTGTTCTTTACAAGTGCGAACTTTTCTGCTTTTTCGTAGAACTTTTCGTCCGACATCATACCGAACTCGATGAACAATTTAATGTCGTCCCATTTCTTTTCAAACTCGCTGCGGTCGTTCTTGAAAATCTCGGCAAGACGGTCGCCAACCTTTTTGGTTATGTGGCTCGAAATCTTCTTTACGTTTGAATCGCTCTGCAGGTAACTTCTCGAAACATTCAGAGGAATGTCTGGAGAATCGAGTACGCCGTGCAACAACATAAGGTATTCAGGAACAATGCCTTCAACCGAATCGGTAACGAAAACCTGATTGCAATACAGTTGAATCTTGTTCTTGTTGACATCGAGGTTCGACTTCAGTTTCGGGAAGTAGAGGATACCTGTCAGGTTGAAAGGATAATCTACATTCAGGTGTATGTAGAACAACGGTTCCTCGAAGTTCATCGGGTAAAGTTCGTGGTAGAACTTCATATAGTCCTCGTCCTTGAGGTCGGTCGGTTTCTTCTTCCAAGCAGGGTTGGTGTCGTTTATGATGTTATCTTCGGCGGTTTCCTGCTCTTTGCCGTCTTTCCATTCCTTTTTCTTTCCAAAAACGATTGGAACTGGCAGGAATTTGCAGTATTTCTCAAGCATTTCCTTGATTCTGTTTTCTTCGAGGAACTCTGCCGATTCGTCATCGATGTGCAGGATGATGTCTGTACCTATTTCGGGCTTTTCGGTTTCTTCGAGGGTATATTCCGGATCGCCGTTGCATTCCCATCTAACAGCCTGTGCACCATCGCGGTACGACTTGGTTACGATTTCAACTTTTTCGGAAACCATAAACGATGAGTAGAAACCAAGTCCGAAATGACCTATAATAGAATTAGCAATGTCCTTGTATTTGTCGAGGAAGTCACCTGCACCCGAGAATGCAATCTGGTTGATGTATTTGTCAACTTCTTCGGCTGTCATACCTATACCGTTATCACTGATAGTGATGGTCTTGGCATCCTTGTTTACCGATACCTTTACTTTAATGTCATCCGTATTGCCGCTGTATTCGCCAGACTGCGAAAGAGTTTTCAGTTTCTGACTTGCGTCAACGGCGTTTGATACCAATTCCCTGAGGAATATTTCATGGTCTGAGTATAAGAACTTCTTTATTACTGGGAAGATGTTTTCGGTGGTAACACCAATATTTCCTTTATTTGCCATAGTTTGAATATTTTTAGTTTTGCCGCATTTTTGTCAAATGCCGTGCCAGTGGAAAAATAGTGACATTTTGGCAGATGGGTGCTGACGCCAGTTGTGCCTACGGCGTTTTTGGGTTTCAATGGCTACGCCGTTTCAAGGTTTCAATGCCTATGGCGTTTCTATGGTTACGCCGTTTCAAGGTTTCAATGCCTGCAGCGTTTCTATGTTTCTGGTTGTATGGCAAATCTATTAACAAATCCTTCCTAGCCAATTATCGATGCTGTAGCGAAATATACGATTGTGATTGCAATTATGGCAATAGCGATGACGATGACTATTTGCAGTTTGCGTTTGCTTTTTTTCAGTTCGTAGTTGCAGACTATTTTGTTTATTGTAGGCGGCAACTTGAAATACATTGAGTTGTCTTTTTTTATGTATGCGTCTGGGCGCAGGTCGCTCGAAGTCAGTTTTAGTTCGCGGTTGGCGTTGTCGGTGAGTACGATGACGGAAATTTCCTTGTCGATTCCCTTTATCATTGGCAGAATTTCAACCACTGATTTTGTATTTAGTCCATGACTTATAATCATGTCGTTGATAACTACCATAATGAAGTTGTTTTCGGTTTTGTCTTGAAGTTCTGAAAGGAATTCTGTTACCGAAACCTTTGTGTGAAGTCTATATGGCCGTTCGATAGAAAATTTTTCATTTATTTCCCTTAGGAACAGCAAGTCGTTGTCCACAAAATATACTTCGATTTTTTTTGTGCTTTTCATCGGTTTAGAAGTCGTATGAAATGCCGCGCCTCTTTATCCTGTTGACCAGGGCGTTCTTCTGGTAGTTGATAGCGATTTCGGGATTTATGTTGCTTTCCAGTTGCCAGCGTCCTCCCTTGAACTCTAGTGCGTCGAACGACATGTCGGGACCGTAGTATTGGTACATGTCCTTGAACCTGTCCTCGGCTGGCGACAGGTGGTCTATTACTATTATCTTGTGCTTGTCGTTGTAGCGAAGCAGCATTGTGGCACGGTCGGCATATTCAAAGATCAGACGGCTTGAGATTACTCTGTCGACCTTGAACATCTTTTTTTCAAACACAGGAATTCCACGGCGAGTGAACGAAAGAACTTCAACTATTTTTTTGTTTGTGAGGTTGTCGGCACCGTCCCAGCCAATTAGAGTGTAGTAGGTGCGCGAGTTCCATGTCTTTGTTATGCACTCGTAGTAAATGCATCCGTACCATTCTGATGTTGTGTAGTATTCAAGGTCTTTATTGGGCGCGTTCGGATTCTTGTTGCGTCGGTCGTAAAGTCCGTATACGTTTATCTTTCCGCCTGCCTTTTGCTGTACGTATCCGAAGTATTTGAAAGAACCATCGGTGTAACAAAGGTTCCATGTGTAGATTCGAAGAGCATTGTCGCTTGATTTTAGGCATGAAAGGTATTTAAGCGTGTCGATTGCGTGGTCGAACGAACCTTGCTTGTGAAGGAAATCGTTCATTACTTCCATGATTTCGTCGTTTAACCTTTCCTTGTCGGCATCGGCACGTGCCTGTACGATTTCGTTGAAAAGACTGTTTATTGTATCAACTACTGGCTTGAATGTCTGGTCGTTCTTCGATTTTACAAGGAACGGTGTGACTATCAGTAATATGACAAATATAAACCTTTTCATCTCTTAAGTAAAATTAAGCAAAGATAATGTAAAAAACGCAGTTGCAAAAAAAATATTTTGTCGAGGGAGGAAAAACTGGGAAAAAACTGATGTTGCAGTTCTTCAAAAATTTTGGTTGTGCGTCTATTTTTTCCTCTTTATTCTCGGTAATTTCTAAAAACGGCGAATAATTTTATTAACAATGAAAAATATGGTTTTGATATTCAAAATGATATGTCTGCAAAAAAAAGTGATTAATGTTATTGTTATGAAATGTAAAAGAGGTAACTTGCAAAGTTAAAATTAGTGTAAAGAGGTATGGCATTTTTTTCATTTTTACAGCAGGAGATCGCAATGGATCTCGGTACTGCAAATACCATCATAATTCACAACGACAAGATAGTCGTTGATGAACCATCAATAGTGGCGATTGAGGAGAAAACAGGCAAACTTGTAGCGGTAGGCGACAAGGCGCGGCAGATGCATGGCAAGACTCACGAAGGGTTGAAAACCATACGTCCGCTTCGCGATGGCGTGATCGCAGACTTCAATGCTGCCGAACTGATGATTCGTGGAATGATTAAGATGGTGAACAAGAACAGAAATTGGATAAACCCTTCGTTGAAGATGGTCATTGGCGTTCCATCGGGTAGCACCGAAGTTGAACTCCGTGCCGTTCGTGACTCGTCGGAACATGCTGGCGGACGCGAGGTTTATATGATATATGAGCCGATGGCGGCTGCAATAGGTATCGGCATGGATGTCGAAGCACCGCAGGGAAATATGGTCGTTGATATAGGCGGTGGAACTACCGAAATCGCTGTTATTTCACTTGGTGGAACAGTGGAGAAGGAGTCGGTGCGTACAGCAGGCGATGACTTTACAAACGATATTATGGAATATATGCGCCGCCAGCATAACATAAGGGTTGGTGAGCGTACCGCAGAGTCGATAAAGATTAACGTTGGTGCAGCAATTCCCGACCTTGATAATCCTCCGGCAGAGTTTATCGTTAGAGGTCCTCACCAGATGACGGCATTGCCATTGGAAATTCCAGTTTCGCATCAGGAAATTGCGCATTGCATCGACCGTTCCATCTCGAAGATTGAGCAGGCGCTCATGTCGGTGCTGGAAAAGACTCCGCCTGAACTTTATGCCGACATTTATACCAAGGGTATTTACCTGACAGGTGGCGGTGCTTTGCTTAGGGGACTCGACAAGCGTTTGTCCGACAAGACCAATATTCCTGTGCATGTTTCCGAGGATCCGCTGCATGCTGTTGCTCGCGGCACAGGCATAGCCCTGAAGAATGTGGACAAGTTCCAGTTCCTGCTGAGATAGTTTCTGGCGATGAGGAATCTGCTCGACTTTGTCGTTAAATATGCTTATTTCATTCTGTTTATAGTGCTCGAGGTCTTGTGCCTCGTGCTGCTATTTTCAGCCAATCCGTATCAAAGGTATGGTTTCGCGACATCTGCCAATGCCGTTACCGGAACTATTGCCGAAAAGTGGGCTGGTGTAGTTCAATATGTAAGTTTGTCGGAGGAAAATGAGGCATTAAAGAAGGAAAATGCCGATTTGCGCAACCGTCTCGAAGCGTATAGGCGTAGCAGTATTCCTGTGCTAGGTAAAAAAGGTTTCGAATATGTTGCGGCATCGGTAATTTCGGCAACAACTAACAGGGAGAAAAATGCAATAACTGTAAATGCAGGAAAAAAACTGGGCGTTGAAAACGAAATGGGTGTCATTGGTCGCGATGGCGTTGTCGGTATCGTAAGTTCGGTGTCCGACAAATATTCGGTAATTATGCCAATAATACATCCTGATGCTAGAATAAGCGTTAAACTTGCCGAAAATGGATATTTTGGTTCGCTTTCATGGGATGGACGCGATGTGAGGGTGGCAACATTCTCCGAGGTGCCCGGATATGTGGATGTGCGTATTGGTGATGAAATCGTAACCAGCGGATTTTCTGCAATATTCCCCGAAGGTGTTCCTGTCGGTTATGTAAAGAGTTTCGAGAAAGACCTTTCTACCGACTTTTATACCATTGATGTTGAATTATATACCGATTTCCATAACATAAAGTATGTATATATCGTCAGAAACAACAACCGAGAGGAGTTGAAGGCATCTGACAAAGAGCAGAAAAAGAAATGATAGAGAAACTGAAATACATATTGTACTTTTTCGTATTGCTTCTTGTGCAGACGCTGATACTCGACCAGATAAGCGTTAGCGTTTATGTAAATGCATTCGTGTACATACTTTTCATAATGATGCTTCCAATAGAAACCAACAAGTATATGGTGCTATTGCTGGGACTTCTTATGGGATTGGGCGTAGATTTGTTCGATTCCACACTTGGTCTTCATGCTTCGGGTGGTGTGCTGGTTGCGTTTGTGAGGACATTTGCACTCGACATATTCTCTCCTCACGACGGATATGAGGCCAATAAGCAGTTAAGTGTACGCAATTATGGCTACTATTGGTTTTTTAAGTACGCAATTACATTGATTCTTGTGCATCACCTGTGGATTTTCTTCTTTGAAAACCTGAGTTTTGCTAACATATTTTTTACGCTTGGCAAGGTTGTTATCAGTTCTGCTACCTCGTTTGTTGTCATATTGCTGTTCCATCTTCTGCTAATGTCAAGAAAATGAAGGAATTTGCTATTCGTAGATATCCTATTATCGCAATATTCGTGATTGTAATGATTGCAATCTGGATAAAGGCGTTGCTGCTCATGTTCGATGATTCGCTGAAGCATTCTGCCGAAAACAATTCCCGCCGGCGCATTGTGCAGTATCCATCGCGAGGTATCATTTACGACCGTGACGGTAATATACTTGTTTGCAATGAAGCCGCTTACGACCTTATGATAACACCTCATCAGATGCAGGAGTTCGATACTACAATGCTTTGTGCCGATTTAAGCATAACCAAAGAAGATGTTGAGTCGCGCATACTGAAGGCAAAGAAATATTCGATGTACAGGCCGTCTGTCTTCATGAAGCAGATTGATTCGAAGGTGTATGCGCAAATGCAGGAACATCTTTACCGTTACCCGGGATTTTATGTGCAGAACAGAACGTTGAGAAAGTATAACGGTGGAATTGCCGCTCATGTCTTGGGTGACATAGGTGAGGTTTCGGAATCGCAGATAGAGGCCGACCCTTATTATCAGAGTGGCGACTATGTTGGCAAAAGCGGTGTAGAGCGTGGCTATGAAAGTATTCTGCGTGGTGAAAAGGGAGTGTCGTTCTATCTTGTCAATGTGAAGGGTGTCGTGCAGGGAAGTTACGAGGATGGCAAGTACGATACTGTTGCTATTCAGGGTAATGACATAACTTTGACTATCTCTAGCGAATTGCAGGAGTATGGCGAACGGCTGATGGCAAACAAGGTTGGTGCGGTGGTGGCAATTGAACCGTCGTCGGGCGAAGTGCTTGCCATGGTTTCGATGCCTACATACGATCCTCAATTGATGGTTGGACGTGTGCGTGGCAAAAATTACGACAGTTTGCTGCGTGCTCCATATAAACCGTTGATAAATAGGGCTGTGTCGTCAACTTATCCACCGGGGTCTACATTTAAGGTGGCGCAGGCGTTGGTAGCGTTGCAGGAAGGCGTTATTACTCCCAACCAGTCGTTCCCTTGCGATAAGTCCAAGGTAGGATGTCATAATCATCCAACGCCTACATCGGTGTCGATGGGAATTCAGATGTCGTGCAATCCGTATTTCTACTTTGTGTTTAGGCGTTTGGTACAGCGAGGTTTAGACCGCAACTTGTATAAGGATGCTGCTATCGGGTTGGGTTTGTGGAAAGAGAAAATAGAAACGCTCGGTTTCAATCATGCTTTCAATGTGGGCGTCCCGGGTGTAAATAAAGGGCAGATTCCTGGACCAGACTATTATAACCGTCTTTATGGAGAAAACCGCTGGGCATTCAGTACGATATACTCTGTAAGTATCGGTCAGGGCGAGGTGCTTGTGTCGCCGTTGCAGATGGCAAACTATGCCTCGATACTTGCAAACCGTGGCTACTATATTACCCCGCATTTGCTGAAGCAAATTAACGGCGAGGACTATGAAGGAGAAATGGCACAGAGGGTTGAAACGCCTTTCGACAGAAAGTATTTCGATATCTGCGTTGAAGGTATGGACTGGGTTGTAAACAAACCGGGTGGTACAGGGCACAATGCATATATTCCGGGAATTACGGTTTGCGGAAAGACGGGTACAGCCCAGAACCCTCACGGCAAGGATAATTCCGTGTTCATGGCGTTTGCACCAAAGGAAGATCCGAAAATTGCAATAGCAGTATATGTGGAAAATGCAGGTTTCGGTGGAACATGGGCGGCTCCAATCGCACGCCTAATGATGGAAAAGTACATTAAGGGTGAAATATCCGACCCGAATCTGGAACAACGAATATTAACAACATCAATTTTGCCAAATGCAACAAGGTAGGAGAAATAATATCATTTTTAATATCGACTGGGTTATAGTAATCCTTTATTTGGCATTGGTGTTCATGGGCTGGATAAATATTTATTCGGCAGTTTACGACGATACACACCAGAGCATTCTCGATGTCAGTTGCCAGTACGGCAAGCAGTTGATTTGGATTGGTGCGGCAATAGGCGTGATTATAGTTGTTCTTCTCATTGACAGTAAGTTCTATTCTACTTTCGCGTACATTATGTATGGGCTTGGGTGTTTGCTTTTGCTGTCGGTATTGCTGTTCGGAAAGGAGGTAAACGGGGCAAAGTCGTGGTTCGAAATTGGTACATTCCGAATGCAACCTGTTGAGTTTGCCAAGATTGCCGTCTGCCTTGCTATGGCACGGCTTATGAGTTCCGAGAACTTTACGTTCAAGGATGTACGCAACTATATGTACGTTGGTATTATTCTTGGCATACCTATGCTAATGATTCTGCTTCAGAACGATACGGGATCGGCACTTGTGTTCTGCACTTTCATTTTTGTGATGTTCCGCGAGGGTATGAACAAGGTGCTTTTTGTTTCGGCTTTTGCATTGATTTTCCTTTTCATATTTGCATTATTGGTAGAAACGTCGTTGCTGATGCTGATTGTCGGGCTTATATGTGTCATAGGTCTGACGATGCTTTGCGGACGCAACAAATATACGCGCATTGTTTTGTATTCAGCAGTTGCATACTCTCTATTGGCAGTAGTGCTATGCATTCTCTCTCCTGAATTGGCAGAGAAGAGCATCAATTTTGCAATGATAGGATATGGTGCAATGTCGTTGCTGATGCTAGTCATGTTCTTCATTAGTAAGATGAAACCTATGATCTTCACAATGATATTGATGATAGGCATGGGTGGATTTGTTTATTCGGTGGATTATATTTTCAACAATGTGCTTCAGGCGCATCAGCAGTCGAGAATTATGGACTTGCTTGGCAAGAACGACGATGTGCTTGGTACGGGCTATAATGTTCACCAGTCGAAAATTGCAATAGGTTCGGGCGGAATGTTGGGCAAAGGATTTCTGCATGGTACGCAGACAAAATACAAGTTTGTGCCCGAACAGAGTACCGATTTCATTTTCTGCACAATAGGCGAGGAGTGGGGATTGCTGGGTATAACCGTTATCCTTGTTTTGTTTGGAATATTGATAGTAAGGATTATAAATAAGGCGGAACGGCAGCGGTCTGTATTTTCTCGTATATATGGTTATGGCGTCGCATCAATATTGTTCTTCCATGTGGCTATCAATATAGGTATGACGATTGGACTTGCACCTGTTGTTGGAATTCCTTTGCCGTTCTTTAGTTATGGCGGTTCATCGCTGTGGGCGTTCACTATCCTGCTATTCATCTTTGTGCGGCTTGATGCCGACAGATTGCAGGTATTCAGGTAGTTATTTCCGCTTGAACTCGTATTCGTAAACGGCTTCGTTCTTCATGTTGTCACCGACAATAACCTTTAATTTATAGGTGTCGGCTTTCTGGAGGCGATTGTCGAAATTGTAGCGTAGCGAAGATTTCTTTGGCTCGTATTCACCAAGTACCCATTGGTCATTGATGTAGATGTTGTAAGTGCTAACGCCCGAAAGGTTGTCGGTAATCTTGAATTCCATATACTTCTTGCCAGTCATGTCGCCTGCGATTATAATCGGCTTTATGGTTGGAGCAACGGTGTCTATCAGTATGAAGAACTTGCCGAACCTATTTGTCTTGGCTGTTAGCCAACCATTTTCCAGCGATGAGGTAAGGTAGTTGGTTTTTCCCTTTATTTCGCGGCAGACGAATGCTTTTTCCTTGCACCGTGGTGGTACAAGACTGTCGTTCAACGAAATGGTAAAACTTTTCTTAACGGTTTCGGTTTCGTCGCCAAGTAAAAATATGGGAGAATATTTCTTGCTGCCACTGCGAGTTAGGTTTATTTCGCGGTCATCGAACAGAGTTGCGGAATCCATTGTTACACGGCAACCTTCGGTTTCCAATGTATTTGATTCATTCCATTTTAGTTTTTTGACATTGTTGTATTTTATGTTGCATGTCGTGTCGGTTACGATTGCAAACTTTACGTTGCTTACATTTCCGTTGAAGTCGGTAATCTTGATTTGAATGTTGGCAGAATCTTTTTCTCCTATGTTCAGATAGCCGTTGTTCAACAGGTTGCTGTATATGTCGAGGTTGTTGTTTGGTTCAACGAAAAGTTTTTGCACATATTTGCTGTCGGTAACGTAGTAGTTGAAATCGAAGCAACTGTTCTTACTTGACTGCTTGTCGAAATCAACCTTGTCGAAAACGGAAGTGTATATTTTTTTGCCGTTGACAAACAAATCGACTTGTTTTGCTCCGTATCTGTTGTTCGAACTGGTCATTCTGTCGCAGTATTCCACGCCTATTCCTATTCTGCCTTTGGCATAAACCGATGAGGGAAGTTTGTAGTCGCCTGCCGATGTCTTTGTGATGGTGAGCATTTGCTTCTCTGTTTTTCCTAATACTGATGCTTTCGCTGATTGCGGATAAATTACAACCGATGAAACTTCGGGTGGGACGTTGTCGGTTAACTTTATGTATTTGCCAATGGTATTGAGCGAAATGTCGGTGTCAGTTTCACGTATTTCGAAGTGCAGGTGAGGTCCGCCCGATTGTCCCGTATTACCCGAATATCCAACTATTTGACCTTTTTTCACAGGGATGTCGAGAGGGGAGAGAGAGACATCGATGCGGAAGGATTTCTTTTCGTATTGTATGTTCTTGGCGTATGTTGCTATTTCGCCTGCGAATGCCGACATGTGTCCATAAACAGAGCGGTAACCATTTTCGTAGTCGATGTATATTGCATGGCCGTATCCGTATGGCGAAATGAATATTCTAGATACGTATCCGTCGGCGAGGGCATACAGCGGTTTGCCATCGGTGTAGGTTCGTATGTCTATTCCCGAATGGAAATGAGTTGCTCGTGGTTCGCTGAAATTTCCAGAAAGTTGTATTGGAAAGTTTACTGGAAGCGTAAAATCATTGAATGCATCTATTTGAGCGTAAATGTTGTTTATTAATAGTGATATAAATAGTGCTGTTAATGTTTTTTTCATGTTTGAGGTACTATATTTAAAATAAAAGCGGTCAATTTCTTGACCGCTTTTTGTGGGAACAATAGGATTCGAACCTATGACCCCCTGCTTGTAAGGCAGGTGCTCTGAACCAGCTGAGCTATGCTCCCTTGTCATTAGCGGTGCAAAAGTATTGCAAATTTCCGAACTGACAAAATAAAATCAATAATTTTTCAAAAAAAACTTTTATTTTATTGAAAACCATAGTGTTTGAAGTAGTCTCCAACGATAAATGTGCTTCCTCCAATGAAAATTGCGTCGTCTGACGAGGCATTTTTCTTCGCGGATTCGTATGCCGAGGGAACATTTGCGTAGATTTCGCCTTCAAGTCCGAACTTTTCTCCGTATGCTTTTACTTCGTTCGCAGGCATTGCACGAGGTATTTCGGCGTTGGTGAAATAGTACTTTGCATTTTTCGGGAAGAGTGGCATTACGTGTTCCACGTCCTTGTCGTTGACAAATCCCAGCACAATGTGAAGTTTCTGGCATCTTATCGCTTTCAGCTGAGTCGTTACGTATGATAGTCCGTCAACGTTGTGACCTGTGTCACAAATTGTTAATGGTTCTTCTGCAAGGATTTCCCACCTGCCGTGCAAACCAGTAAGTCCTTTTACGTTCTGTAGCGCTTCAGAAATGTAATTGTCGCTTATTGCGAAACCTCGTGTTTTAAGCACCTTTGTCGCTTCTATTATTGTTGCAAGGTTCTTGGTCTGGTATTCGCCGAAAAGGTCGAATTTGATGCTTTCTGTACCGTTAATTAGGTATTCTGCATATTTGTGGTTGTCGGTGACTTTGATTTTCTCCACTTTTATTTCCTTGTCGGCAAATGAGATGGGAGATTCCTGTTCTTTTGCTTTTGCCACGAAGACATCTTTTGTTTCGGGGTGTGTCTCTCCAATCACGACTGGTACGTTATGCTTTATAATTCCTGCTTTTTCGCCAGCGATTAGCGGTAGAGTATTTCCCAGAAATTGCGTATGGTCGTATCCAATATTTGTAATTACCGAAAGTTCGGGTGTTATGATGTTGGTCGAGTCCAATCTTCCGCCCATGCCGACTTCGATTACGGCAACATCCACCTTCATGTCGTGGAAGTAGTTGAATGCCAATGCAACAGACATTTCAAAAAAAGACGGTTTAAGTCTACCTATAATATCTGTATTGTTGTTGATGAAGTCGCATATATAGTTCTCGGTAATCATTTTGCCGTCGACGCGGATTCTCTCGCGGAAATCGACAAGGTGAGGCGAGGTGTAGAGACCTGTCTTATAACCTGCCGACTGTAGTATCGCTGCAAGCGAGTGCGATACAGAGCCTTTGCCGTTTGTGCCCGCTACATGTATGGTTTTGAATGTCTTGTGCGGATGACAGAAATGTTCGTCAAGGGCCAAGGTGTTGTCGAGATTTGCTTTGTATGCTGCTTTGCCAACTCGCTGGTACATAGGCAGAGAGTTGAACATAAAGTCTATTGCTTCCTGGTAGTTCATTGTTTTGATAGTTTTTTCAGGTCGTCGGATGTGATGTATCCGTAAGTGTTCTTCTTTAGTTTTTGAAAATCGTAGTAGTATATCATTCCTTCCTTTACATCGATGATTATCTTGATGCAGTATTGTAGTCCGTTATCCTCAAAAGGATTGATAATTAATGCAATTAGTGCCTTGTCATCGTTTTTGTCTATCAGTTCTTCAATCCTTTCGGATGTTACAAATTCTGCTTCGTATGGATATGCCGACTTGAGGTTTGAGTTGCTACGCAAATCCTCTGACACTTCGTCTTTTAGCAGGTATAATTTCTTGTCGGCTGGACTGCTGGAATTGTTCATGTAGTAGTCGAGAATTGTTTCCTTTTTTAGTTCTGGGTGCTTGTGACAAATTTCGATATGAGTCTGGCAGTGTTTCAGCATTGCACCGAGTTTATATAGGTATTTGTCCTCGTCTTCATCCTCGTAGTAGCATAACGGAATGGCGCATAGGGTAGGCATGTCGTTGAATGTCTTGTACTTGCTTCCGCCAAGCGACAAAATAAGGAATTCGAATTTGGTGTCATCATTGTCAAAATATGCAATATTCGCCATAAGGAACGACTTGTCGTCGTCGTGGCTTAGTTTCTCGAACTCGCTGGCTTTTATGAATTTATAAGGAGTTATGGTCCAGTGCTTTTCGATGGTTTCCTTTATTTTTTCGTTGTAATCACTCATGAATTCGTTTTTCATTACGACATAAGTGGTTGTCTTGTAGAACTTTTCAACTTCAGCACTGCTGCCCATTGGCATTTTTATCTGCGAAAATCCCTGCAGTGCAGTTGCGATTGTTATTAATAATATAGTTAATCGTCTCATTTTTATTGCGTTATTTGTTAAAGTATATTGGATGTTTTTTGTTGTATTTCTGGACATATTCCATTACGCTGCGATTACGTTTACGTTTGCGTAAACTTGCATATTCTTCATATATTTCAGAGTCGTCCTTGATTAGTTCGAGTAGAGAGTTGCTACCGTATGAGGTAATGTTTCCAGTGTTCATGTCTATAAAGTAATGCATTAACTCTTCTGTCGTATATGTTTGTGTAGAAGGAATGTACATTGGGTCGTACATCATGGTTCCTGTACTATTTATGTATCGTGTAACCGTTTCTGTTGACATGAAGTGCGATATTGTTCCGATGTATGGTATAAGGTTGAATTTCCCTGCCCATAGGATGTTCGGTTTCCCGTTGCTTGCATACCCCCATATTAGTTTACGTGGAATTTCGTTTAATGTTCCGTTTTCATCATAGTAACTTATTGTTTCACACTTAAGTATGTTCTTGAAAAACTTTTCATCGAATGTTGGCGAAACAAACCTTTCGAACGGTATGGGAGCATTGTTCCTGAATGAGTAGAAGGATGTATATAGACCGTTGTTGAAAGAAAAAGAGTAGTCGTAGCGGACAGTGTCTGCTTCATTTTGTTGTGCAGAGGCGAGGGAAAATGTTATTGCCAGCAGCAAAAATAATATGAAGCGTTTGTTTAACATATTACCATTAACGATTTGTGTAATATTGAAATTTCAACTGTTTTCCCAACTTCTATTGCTTCTCCGTCTATGTTTGCGTATCCGTTGGTGTTGTTGCATATTTTTACATTTTTCCCGCGCAGAATTTTTACTCGAGGCGAGTGATTCAGGTTGTTTGTCATTAATAGCAGTGCGGTTGGCGTAGCCGAAAGAAGCGGTATGTTTTTCACAATGCAGATGTCGATGAGTCCGTCATCAATCCTTGAATCGGGTGATACTATCGCATTGTAACCGAACTGGTTAGCATTTGCAAGGCAGATGAACATTGCCTTGTGGACGGACGAAATTCCATCGATTTCCAGTTTGTACTGGTTGGGTTTGTATTTCGGGTACTTTGCAGCAATAAGTTGCAGGTAGGAGTGAAATCCTCGAGTGTTCTTTGGCTTTTCTTGGAATTCCTTGGCAATCAGTGCATCGAAACCTATTCCTGCTATGCTTGTGCAGAAATGTCCGTTCACTTCCATTGTGTCTATGCGTTTCATTTTGTTGTCGTTCAGCACTTTGATGGCTTTTGCTGGTGTGACGGGAATTTTTAGACATCTTGCAAGTCCGTTGCCTGATCCACAGGGTATTATGCCCATTTTTGTCTGAGTTCCAACAAGTCCTGATGCAACTTCGTTGACAGTCCCATCGCCACCAACTGCGACAACTATGTCGTAGCCGTCGGCAGCCGCCTGTCTTGCGATTTCGGTAGCGTGGTGTGCGTACTGGGTTTCTGCGATTTCGTAGTCAAAGTTGATTCTATCAATCTGTTTGTCAATGGCTTTGAGTGCAGATTTTTGCTTTCCGGTGCCTGAAACAGGATTTATGATAACCAATACTTTCTCCTTGTCTGCCATGTTGTTGCGAATTTTCTGCGAAAATAGTAATTAAATTGCGAGGAAAAAATGTTTGCGCTAATTGTTATTAACAAAAATATTACCTTTGTAGATTGTGATTATCAGTGCTAAATTTGACTTATGACAATAGATTTTAATCTATCGAAGATGCGTACCGAGTACGGATTCCCAGTCCGTTACTATCTCGCGTCTGATAATGGTGAAATTTTTATGAATGACCTTATTGGTAGTCGCATTTCTATTGAATACCAGCATGTAATTAATTGCGTTTCGTGTGGTAAGGTTACTGGTCGTAGTTATATGAATGGGCACTGTTACGACTGCTATACGACTTTGCCGGAATGTGACGAGGGTGTTTTCAATCCTGAAAAGGACTTGTCGCATCTGGGCATTTCGCGCGACATGGAATGGTCGAAAAAATATTCGCTGATTGACCATTATGTTTATCTCGCATTTACTGGCGATTTGAAGGTTGGAGTTACGCGCCATAACCAGATTCCTACGCGATGGATTGACCAGGGTGCTGTGGCCGCGATAAAGTTTGCCAAGACACCAAACCGAAATCTTGCAGGACTGATAGAGGTAGAGATGAAAAAGCATATCGCTGACAAGACTAACTGGAAGGCGATGTTGTCGGTTTCAAAGCAGAATATTGATTTGGTAGAGCGAAAGAAATTCTTTTTGCCTATGTTGCCAGATGAACTGGTGGACTATGCTTCTTTCGATGACTCGGTGACAGAAATAGTTTACCCATACGATTATAAGTTGGCAAATGTCAAGGTAGTATCGCTTAATAATTTTGACAAAATCAGTGGCGTTCTTGTGGGGATAAAAGGTCAGTATTTGGTTTTTGACAATGGAATTGCCTTCAACGTGCGCAGTCATTCGGGGTATAGAATAAAATTAACCATTATGTAGCATCGTTGCGTGCAATGATGTCAATAAAAGAAAGAAAATGTAATGGATAACGAAGAATTCGAAAAATATCTTATCAAGTCGCAAGCCTATTGTTCGCGTGCCGAAAAGTGTGAAAGTGATGTGCGGACCTATTTGTATAAGCAGGGCGTTGATTCGGAAACGATTTCAAAGATAATTGAAAGTCTTGTTGATGACAAATTTGTTGATAATGATCGTTATGCTCGTGCCTTTGTTTCTGATGCTTTTAAGTTCAACAAGTGGGGAAAGTTGAAAATTCGTCAGGCGTTGCTGGCAAAGGGTATTTCGGATAAGATTATGTCAGAACCTCTTGCCGAAATTGATGATGCAGAATATATGTCGTTGTTGGAGACTATTTTACGTACAAAATTGAAATCGGTGCATGGTGATGACGACTACAAAATCAAAGCGTCGGTTTTCCGTTTCGCGTATAGCAGGGGCTTTGAACCAGAATTGGTGGATAAAGTATGGGTAAAACTGCGATAATTATTTGTTCGTCAATCTGTCCACTTTACTGAACATAATTGAAATGTAAATATTTATCCTCAATCGGTTATTATAAAGAAGTTATGTGTGAATTATTTGTAATGAATTGATTCATAGTTAGTTATGTGTATCTTTCTAGTGGTTGTCGTTGAAAAGATTGAATTGCAAATGAATGTATGACAATGACTTGCAAGGTTGGTCAAATTTTTATATAATCTCTAATGAGCGTTTAGGGGTTATTGTGTCAGTTTAATTTGTTAATTTTGTAACATTGAATTATATGATATTGCATTTAAATTACTTAAATTGATTGTATATGTCGAATTTTTCTATTGAAGCCAATAATGATCCACTTATGCAGTGGATATATTATATTGAAAATGATGTTGCTATGAGAATGCGGTATGATTTGGATGATCCGTTGTTTTTGCAAAAAGTTTCAGTTCTGCAGGCTAAGCAGGTTAAAAACATAATGACCGCAGGGTATTATCAAACAGAGGGATTTCGTAATGAAACAAATGCTAACTTTGCATACAATAGGCAAACTGTAGAAAGTGTTAGTAATCGTATAGAGCAGGTTGGTGGCATGATTGCCGATTCTCTGGAGAATGGTTTTGCAGCTATGAATTATAGTTTAACAGACTTGAGCAACAAAACTGATATTGCAAATGCATATTTGTCTGATGTCAAAAAAGGTATAGAAATGTCCAATAAATATTCGCAGCAGTTGGTTGGAGCAACAAGACAGTTAAATTTAGGGTTAGGACAGGTAAATGTTGGAGTTCAACACGTGAATTCTAAATTGGTAGGTATTTGCAACAATCTTATAGCAATAGATAGAACAATTTCGCATGGTTTTTACGATGTCAGCATCAAACTGTCTGTAATCAATTCTAATCTTGATGCTATCATTAAAGAATTAAAAATTCCAGAATATCAGAGAAATGTCCGTGCTCATATACGGAATGGGTTGAAGTTTCTTGCTCAAGCGACAGTATCAGAAAAAGATACAGATAGGTATTTTGAAGATGCAATGGATGAGTTTACAAAGGTCATTGCCATTGATAGTAAGGATTTCTTCGGACATTATTATCTTGGTTATATCTATATGTATTCAATGAAGCACATAAATGTAGATAAGGCTATCTACCATTTTGAACAGTATATGCATTATGCAAGGGTCGAAAATGAATCGATTTTGGCAAAATCGTTGTGGGACGATGCTTGTTTAAATCTTTCACTCGGATATTATATTAAAGGCAATTTGCCTTGTGCTATAAGAACAATAAAAGAGCAGATAGGAAATTCAGAAAAGGTCCTTGTTCAACATATTAAATATTTGTCTCTCTGTAGCGATGCAAAAAAGAAACAGGCTATGAAGGTGGTGTCCAAATTGCTTAATAAGAATCCGTATGCAGTTATGATGCTGCTACAAGATAGGGATATACTAACAAATCCGTTTCTGTTAGAGCATATTGATATGTTACGTATTAAAAAATATCACGAAGTTGAAGAAAAAATATTGAACATAAAAGATTTTGATAAAGTAGCAAAAGATTTTATATCGTGTTATAATAACTTAATTGCTTATAATTCTTCCGTTGTTATGAGAGATTTTAATAGTAGTTACAAAGATTTAATTGTTGAAATATCTTCTCATAAAGATTTTGAATCGTATTACAATAGAGTCAAGAAAATCAATACTTATTTGTCTGCTATAGAAATAAATGCTTATTGTAATAAAATAAATAATAATTTAAAACTAAAGCGGGATTTGGTTGTAAAAACACATCTTATGGAAGAAAAAATAAAATTGATGTGGAATTCTAAAGTTGTCCAATTTGAGAAAGAATTATTGAAGATAAAATATTTTGAAAAGAATCTAAAAGATTTTATCTCATATTACAATGAATTGATATCGTATAAACCAGAAAGATTTGGAGTTATCATAGAAGATTTAAAAGAATATTATGAGAAAATACAAATATTAGATATTTCGATGATTAAAGATTATGAGTCTTATTTCTTTAGTTTGAAGAATAGGAGTCTTTTTTCATCAGCTGAATTTAATAAGAATATTCATTCATTAAAGGTTTTGAATAAGCAGAGTTTTATATTTAGTAAGTTGATTGTCAAAAATGTAGGTGTTATAAAAAAAAGAATAGATATTGTAGTGGAAAAAATAAAAATGACTAGTGTAAATATGATAAAAGTTGAAGGGGGGTCGTTTATAATGGGTGAAGTGGTTGATAATTTGGGTGGTGAATTAGAGCAACCTGCTCATAGAGTGACCTTAAGTAGTTATAGTATTGGAGAGACTCCAGTTACACAATCTATGTGGATTACTGTAATGGGAAGTAATCCTAGTCATTTCAAGGGTGATGATTTGCCTGTTGACAATGTAAGTTGGAATGATTGCCAAAAATTTATAGCAAAATTGAATGATATGACGGGTAGTAATTATCGTTTGCCAACTGAGGCGGAGTGGGAGTTTGCTGCACGTGGAGGAATTGTAAGTCGTGGTTATAAGTATTCTGGTAGTGACAATGTTGATGAGGTGGCATGGTATGTAGAAGATAGCAATCAAACAACCCATAAAATAAAGACAAAAAAGCCAAACGAATTGGGTATATATGATATGTGTGGCAATGTTTGTGAATGGTGTTGTGACTGGTTTGGAAATTATAGTGAACACAATCAAGAAAATCCTATAGGTCCAAATGTGGGAATATCGCGAGTGCTTCGTGGCGGGTGTTGGAATTGCGATTCTAAAGGGTGTAGTGTTTGGAAAAGATATTATTATAATCCCGATGGATGTAGTGCCTATGCAGGATTCCGTTTAGTTCTTTCTTAGATATCATCTGCCACTTCCAAATCCACAAACTCGTATCTGTTGCCGCTATAATCGAGTATTCTTACAAAATCTTCGGTGCTGATGGAAATCAATGCGTTGAGTTGGTTCGGCAGGAAAGTTAGGTGTCCTTTTGTTAGCAAGGTCTTGTCGATGAATGCAATGGTGTGGTTTTCGGTGTCGTTGAGTAACGAAAAGACTGAAATTGCACCAATCGTACCTTTAATCCACTTATCGATTCTTTCTTGCGATGCGAACGATAGTTTTCCTTGTTTCAGTTTGTGCTCGATGGCGTGGATGTTTATGTCGCGGTAGTAGTCGGAGATGAGCAGGTAGTGCTGGTTGCCTTTGTGGTTGCGCATAAACAGGTTTTTGCATCGGCAAGCACCAATGCGTTTCCAGAATGCGCCATCGTCTTCTGACGAGAAGTCGCGAGGTGATTCGTAGTATTCAAATTTTATGTTTAAGTCGGTGAGCGCCTTGTAAACTATTTCCTGTCCAATCATTTCTCAAAGTATTTTGCTAATAGTTCGTGAGCGGCAGCAAAACTGCTGATTTTGTTGTCGAGTACCATTTGTTCGTAGTTTGGTAGGCATTCCATTATTTTCTTGTTCTGGTAGAAACTGTTTCGAATCGATTCGTTAATGGTTTCGTACAGCCAGTATTTTGCCTGTTCGTTGCGGTTGTAGTCGAAAAATCCGTTTGCGTTTGTATGTGCGACGTATTTTGTTATCAGTTCCCAGATATTCATAATTCCAGCGCCAGTAAGTGAGGAGCAGGTAGTTGCTACAGGTGTCCAGCGTGATTTCGGCATTGGGAAAAGGTGCAGAGCGTTTTGGTATTGCGTCTTGGCGAGGTCGGCGCGGGTGATGTTTTCACCATCGGCTTTCGTGATGGCTATTGCATCTGCCATTTCCATAATTCCGCGTTTAATGCCTTGAAGATCGTCGCCTGCACCTGTTACAAGCAGGAGCAGGAAGAAATCGACCATACTATGTACGGCGGTTTCCGACTGTCCAACGCCAACGGTTTCTACAAATATGGTATCGAAACCTGCTGCTTCGCAGAGGATTATGGTTTCACGGGTTTTGCGTGCAACACCGCCAAGCGAACCTGCCGATGGAGAAGGGCGAACAAAGGCATTTGGGTGTGAGGTGAGGTTTTCCATGCGGGTTTTGTCACCAAGAATGGAACCTCCGCTGCGTTCGCTGCTTGGGTCAACGGCAAGAACTGCCAGTTTATGGTTTAAGTCGCAGATTTTTACGCCAAGTGCTTCAATGAAAGTGCTTTTGCCTGCTCCAGGAACGCCAGTTATGCCAATTCGTATCGACTTGCCCGAATGAGGTAGGCAACCTTCGATTATTTTTTGTGCAATGGCATGATGCTCAGGTCGTACGCTTTCGACCATTGTTATTGCCTGACCGAGTATGTTGGTGTCGGAACGCAAAATTCCGTCTATGTATTCGTCTGCGGTAAGTGTGGTCTTATGTCTGCGGAATCTTGCAATGTTAGGATTTACCTGTGGCGGTTGCGATACGCCATCGGTCACAGCAAGAGCGCTGTTGTCGGCCTTGCTTTCTTCGACTTCTCCTATGAAATGTTTCTGATCCATAGTGGCGTTAAGGGCATTAGGGTCTTTAGTGGCATTAGTGACAGTGGGAACGCCACTCTCTTTTATCGGGGCAGAAGCATTTTCTTTTTTGCTTTCCATTCTCATTCTTTTCATTCTTTCTGCAAAGCCACCATTTTCAAGGAAATCTTTGCTTAGTCTTTCAAGCAGACGGAACATAAGGTAATCGGTTTGGTTTAGAAGAATAATAGCCATATTTGCAATAGTTTCGTCTGAACTATTTTTTGCAATGTCCATGAAATAGCCAGCATCGCTGTGTTCCGCACCTTTTTTTCGCATATCTTCAAATTCTGCAGAACCCTTTTCCCAGATTTTGAGATTTCTTGTTTTAAGATAATCCGTATAATCTTCCAAAAGTTCCTTTAGGCTGGCTTTGGCAACATTTTTCAAGAATATTTCTGTTTTACTTGATGTACTCGCAGCAGCACTCCCTTCTGCAATGTTTTGTTTTCCAGAACGGGCGGCTTGAATCATCTGATCTATTGTGCGGTCTCCTTTTTTTAGATATTTATTACAAAAGTAATAGGTAATCTCATATATTGCTTCTGCCTTTTGATATGCAACGAGTGATTTATAATTTCCCGGTTTAGATAACAATGAATCTTCCATAACAAAAGTTTTTATCTGTATTTGTGTCCTGCAAGGTAGTTCTGTACATAGTCTTTTACACCATCTTCCAAACTATGGAATTCGGCAATGTATCCTGCTTTGCGTAGCGATGTTATGTCGGCTTCGGTGAAATACTGGTACTTGTCGCGAATGTCAGCGGGAGTATCGATGTAGGTGATGTTGGGTTCAAGTCCCATTGCTGCGAAAGTCGCTTTGCCAAGGTCGTTGAACGGACGGGCTTTGCCGGTGCCAAGGTTATAGATGCCACTGTGCTTTCGTGTTTCCATGAAGTATATCAGAACATCAACGACATCCTTGACATACACGAAATCGCGGCTTTGCTCGCCATCGGCGAAGTCGGGGCGGTGCGAGCGGAACAACTTGAGCATTCCTGTTTCGTTTATCTGGTTGAATGCGTGCATAATTACCGATGCCATGCGTCCTTTGTGGTACTCGTTTGGTCCATACACATTGAAGAACTTGAATCCTGCCCAGAAAAACGGTTTTTGTTCTTGTGCAAGCAGCCATTTGTCAAATTCGTTCTTCGAGATGCCATACGGATTGAGCGGTTTCAGAATGTTGGGGTCGGTGGTATCCGAAAAGTCGTTTTCGCCCATTCCGTAAGTTGCAGCCGATGATGCGTAAATGAATGGAATTCCGTATTTGCAACATTTCAGGCAAAGCATCTTGGTGTATTCGGTGTTCATCTTCAGAAGCAGCGACAAGTCGAACTCGGTGGTGTCGGTTCGGGCGCCAAGGTGGAAAATGGTTTCAACTTGCTTGTGGTTGGCATCGAGCCAGTCGGCAAAGTCGTCGCGGTTGACGAACTTAACCTTTTTGTTCTCGAAGTTGCCTTTCTTGTTTTCGCGCGAAAAGTCGTCCGACAATACAAGGTCGGTATATCCGCGTTCTATCAGCGTGGCTGCCAAGTTGCTGCCTATGAATCCTGCTGCTCCTGTTACTACTATCATTGCTTTTGAATTTTGGGCAAAGGTAACAAATAATTTGCGGATTTGTTAACTTTACCGCTTTAATAAAAACTTTTCTTTGTCGGTGTTGAAATGGCTTTATTTGATATTTTCGCGCTCGAAACAAATTTGTATAAAATGGAAAAACCGCACGCACACAAGAAACAACTTCTTGAAATGCAGAAACTTTACGCCGAATATAATTCGGCAGTGGCAAACAAGTTGCCTGATGAGGATGTAGAAGCATCGCGAATTGCATTTTACAACGTCTGCGACAACTACGACTGGATGGACTATGTTGAGGAAGAAAATGGTTGCGAGAAACTTGTAAATGTTAAGGACGAGGTTCTTGTGCCATCGAAGTATGAGCATTTGGGATGTTGTGTGGGTAAGGTTAACAAGCCAAAATTTCCTGTGACCGCTATGCTTGATGGCAAGTGGGGACTTGTTTTGCCCGATGGCAAGGGTACAGCGCTTTGCTCTTTTGAATACGATGATATTCAATGCTTTGACAAGTTTTTCGTTGTCTCGAAGTCGGGTAGGAAAGGGGTGCTTGATAGCAAAGGTCGTTTGCTTGTGCCTTGCGATATGGATGATGTCATTTTCCAGCCGATATATATAACCCATACAGATGACGGGCACTCGTGGTACGATGACTGTATGTTTGAATTACGCTGCGATGGCAAGTCTGGTGTTCTCACAATGGACGGGCAGTGCGTGATGCCATCGTACGATGAGATTTTGTTCTCGGAAATTGTTGATACAGACGAGGTTCTAGGTGCAATCCTTGATGGTCGCGATGGATGCGTTTCCATAGATGGGAAACTTGTTCCAGATGAGGATTTTGAGAAATACGAGGACAAGTTGGTTTATTCCAAAGGTCGCTACAGTCATCGCTCGTCGTACAACTACGAGTTGGATGTGAAATTGGGGTACGCAGAAGGGAAAATCTAAGGGATTTAGGATTTGTTCTGCTAATGTTTTTCCTTTATTTCTCCTCGCTTGGATTTATATTCTCCGCAATTAATTCCTTTAGGTTGTTGATGATGTTGACATCGTTGAGGTTCATGCCTTCGAAGACTTCCTTTACATCGGCTGTGCTAAGTTCGAAATAGTCATCGTCAGTGGTGTAGCGGATGATGAAGTTGATGTCCTGATACTGGCAGATGAAATTGCTGAAGCATCCTGCGAGGTCGCCTTTGGGTTGTAGGTCTATGTGGGAACGCTGGTAGTCGGCGTAAATTTCCGTGCCTTTGCCAACTTCGGATGTCAGGTGGAACTTGCCGTTGCAGAGTTCGGAGTGGAATTTCAGCAGGGCGATGCCCATACCGATTTTTCGTTCGGGACGTGAGGAGTAGAAGGTCTCGTTTATGGCATCCATCATTTCTTTTGGCATGCCGCAGCCGTTGTCGACAATCTTGAGCGACAGCAAGTCCTGTTTTTCGCTGTCAACCATTTCTATTATTATTTCCGTCGCTTTAGCGCGGATTGAATTGTGAACTATGTCAATTATGTGTAAATCAAGTGTTTTCATAATATTATCTGTTCTCCTGTATGAAGTGAATTTTTAAGATTGTCGAAACTGAAACTGTCCATTTCCAGAATGCTCGAAATTTTACCGATGTCGTCGATGTAGTGGGCATCGGAACTTTGTATGTAGTTGTAGTCGCTGAACCACGGGAAATTGTCGAAGAATTTGTTTCGCATTGCGTGGTAACTTAGCTCAAGTGCTTGAAACTTAAGTTTGTCGGGAACAAACACAAGTTGCGAACTGATGCTGAATGTGCTGCGGTCAACATGTGCCGGGATGAAGATTCCGCCCATTTCATACACCTTTTTCTGCAACTCGAGCATTGGCAGGTCGAGTGCATTTATTAATAGGTGAGGGATTTCGTCAAGCACATTCTCTTCCTCGTCAACAACAAACTGGTAACCGAACTTATCTGGATCATTTTCGTAGAAAATTACCTTTGAATCAAGGAATTTCTGGAACTCGGCAAGTTTTTCGGCGTTGGGCATGAATCCGAGGCAGTGGATTTCCTCCTTGGTTGTTACCTCGGCACCCATCATCACAGCGATTCCGTTTTGCTCGCCTATTCTGCGCGTAACCTCGGCGTTCAGCGTGCTGTTGTGGTCGGTAATTCCGATTATGTCAAGACCTTTCTCCTTGGCTTTCATGATTATAGCCGAGGGGCTCATCTCGATGTCGCCACAGGGCGACAAGACAGTGTGCGTATGTAGGTCGGCACGGAATTTCATGCGACTAGTTTTTTCTTTACTTTATAAGTTCGTACAATTTTCCGCAAAGTGGGAATGTCGGTTCCGAGCTAGAAAGAACTGCGACATCGTTGTCCTTTGCAAATTCAAGCATATCGTCGTCGGGAACACCGTTGCGAACGATGATAACAGCAGGAACATCCTTCAATGCTGCGATAGAAGCAACATTCTTGTGTGTCTGCATTGTAATCCATACCTGACCGCTCTTTGCGTTTCCCATAACATCGCTAAGCAAATCTGATGAGTATGCGCTCTTTACATCAGCGTCCATGTTTACCTCGTTGTAAACCTTAAGGTTAAGCTTTTCTATTATTTCTTTCAGTATCATATCGTTAATTTTTTTATTCTTAAATCGTTTATTTGTAGTGGACGTTGCACGCAACGTCGCTACAAATGAATTTTCAAATTTTCAAATGAATATCATTTTCTCTAATAACAAGCATTATCAACAACCAAATTGAATTCAACTATGTCGTTCTCAAAAATCGCGATTTTTCCAATGTTTCCTATTCCGTCAAATCCGTATGCTTGTGTTTCGCCATTATAAGTAACAAATAAGGAATATTCTCCAGGCTGGAGATTCATTTCAAAGAATCCGTTTCTGTCGGATGTCGTTTCTGCAACAAGTTTTGAGGGAACGTCTGTGATATTGTATATTGAAATGCCTTCTCTTTCAAAATCAGCGAGTGATACAGGTTCGTATGCTCTAACTTTAGACTTTATAGGTACCTCATTGGGACCTCCGCTTTTACGTTCTCCAAGATATGGCATCCAATCTCCTGTTCGTCTTGTTACTGTTCCCCAAACTCCTTGTTTGATAGTGATATATTTCTTGTTCTGACGATAAAGTTGGTCAGTTTTGTTTGCCCAGTTTTCGCGTGTGCACGAGCATAATGTTGCAAGCAAGATAATGCATAAAATTGTAATCCTTGTATATTTCATATCTCTTATATTTTATTGTTACGCCAAAGATAATAAAAATTATTGATACAGTGCCTTTTAAATTCTTCCATTCTTTTTCATCATCTAATTTGTTGAGGACGTTGCGCGCAACGTCTCTACAATTGTATCGTCAAATTTTCAAATCAATCAAATCTTCAAATTTTCAAATCATTGAACTTTGAACTTTAAATTATTGAACCTTGAACTTTATAACGTCTTCAGGTCTTCTCCCCAGATGTCGAACATCACCTTGTAGAATTCTTCCATCTTCTTATGTGCGAAAATGCAGTTCTCTATCTTGCTTTCGTTCCTGATTACATCTTCGGCAAGTGCGTTGCAGGTTGGTGCGCCACAAGCCGAACAGTCGATTCCAGGCAACATTCCTTCGATACGTTTCATGTTTTCGACCATGCGGAATGCAATCTGCAAGTTGTCGTTGAGTTTCAAGATTGAACGAGGTTTTATTTCGTCAACCTTTACCATTTCGGCAATTTTTTCTGCAAATTCCTTGTTATTGAAGGCAACTTTCTGGTCGCTGTCTTCATTTTTCGGTTTGCTGTCGATGATTTCGGCACGTGCTTTCAGTTTCTGCTTGGCTACAAATCGGTTGGTAGGGCAGAGAACACCGCCCACGCAACTTTGGTCACATGCTCTCATTTCTACTAGACCGTTTGCGCTAATGTCTTCGTCTTCAACCTTTTCCAAGAATTCGATGGCATTTCGTATTCCATCCACAGCAAAGCACGAATTGTTGAAGTTGCGCGATTCGCCAGTCGTAAGTCCCCAGAGCACATCGTTGCCTGTAAGACTATGATTTATTGGTTCTACGATTGATTTCGAATTGCTGAGCATAAGTTTTACCTTGTTGTAGAGGAAGTCCATGTTGATTACGCCGGTAATGAAGGATTTCTTTCCTTCGGCAGGACTTTTCACAGCGGCAATCTTTGCAGCACAAGGAGATACGTAGAAAATACCAATGTCCTCGCTTGGAATTCCCGCTTCTACCAGTCGTTGGCGGATAACAATAGATGCGATGTCCAAAGGAGCGCTAAGGTGTATGATGTTGTGCACGAGCGATGGGAATCTTACCTGTATAAGTCGCACGATAGCAGGGCAGTATGGCGATATGAAAGTGTCTATTTCATCGTGTTCGGCCATGTACTGCTTGTATAGTTCAATGAGGAACGATACTGCGTGCTCGACTTCGTAGGTGTGGGTGAAACCGATTTTCTTGAGGCAGGCGTATATCTGCGAGGTCTTTACATCGTTTGGAAACTGACCGATGAAAGTGGCGGGAACAAGTGCGATGCGGTACTTGTAGTCGTCGAGTAGTTCGAAGTCGTCCTGCTTGATGTAAATTGCATGTATCGGGCAGGCCTTGAAGCACTCGCCGCAGTCGATGCATTTGTTGTTGTATATTACCGCCTTGCCTTTCCTGATTCGGATGGCTTCGGTAGGACACGACCTCAGGCAGTGTGTGCATCCGGTGCAAGCGTTGCGGTCGACGCGCAGTGCATGGTAGAAGTATGATCCGTTTTCACTCATGGGCTAATCTGTTGTTTCTTTGTATCTAAGTTTCTGCGTTTAACTTCGTTGAGGGCTTCGCCGTTCTTTGGCTTCGCCGTTTCTAAGTTGAAACGCGCCATGGCGCGTTTTTGCTATTGTTTGTCAATTCTTTAGGAAAACCGTCATCGTGATAGTCGTTCCGACACCTAATTCGGTTTGGATATCAAGCTTGTCGGTATTCTTCTTCATGTTCGGCAGTCCCATTCCAGCGCCGAAGCCCATTTCTCTGACTTTCTGCGATGCCGTTGAATAACCTTCGGTCATTGCCAGTTCGATGTTGGGGATTCCTGGTCCTTGGTCGGCAACTACCATAACAATCTTGTCGCCATCGATGTCGATGTCGATTTTTCCACCGTATGCGTGGGCAACTGCATTAATCTCGGCTTCGTACAATGCAACTACAATCCTCTTTATGCTTGCAGGATCTACATTCAGCTGCTTCAAAGTTTTCTTTACGCTTCCCGAGGCATTGCCTGCGTTGGTGAAATTGCCTTTTTCAATGTCAAATGTGTAGTGCATATTAATACATTGGTTTAATTCCGTGATTATACAGTATTCCGCTTGCCTTGAAAATACTGAACTCGGTTTCGATTATTGTAATGTCGTTGTCTATTGCATGTTCGATCATTTCTTCATCTGCCGTTTTGCCACGGGCAAGCACAATCGTGTTTATCATTGCCATTTCGGCAGTGCGTATGGTCTGGATGTTGCACAGACCAGTGATTAGCAGCGAACATTCGCCTCCGAGACGGAGAACATCGCTCATCAGGTCTGATGAAAATGCATTTGTCAATTCTTCCTGGCTGTCCTGGCAGCCAACAATCTTTCCGTTTAGCAGTTCTGCTATTTCTTTTGCTTTCATTACTCTTTTATATTGGTTTGCAAAGGTACGCCTTTTTTGTGAATGTCGGTTAGATTTTTTTCATCTTCCTTATTATATCTTCTCTTCCCAACTGTTTCAGTCTTTTTTCAATCTTTTTGCGGGCATCGGGAGTGTACCAAAAGAAGTACATGTTTTGGTTTTCACGCTCTTGGCGCGACTTGGGGACATAAACCTTTTCCATTGTGTATGGATTCAATTCGGTGTAGTACATCACGGTCGATAATGTCATTGGTGTTGGCGTGAAGGTCTGCACCTGCTCGGGACAAATGCCGAGGTCGCTGATTTGTGCCATTAGTTCCGCCATATCCTCTTCCTTGCATCCTGGGTGAGCTGAAATGAAGTAGGGGATAAGTTGCTGTTTCAGACCATATTTCTTGTTGGTGCGGTCGAACAGGGCTTTCAGTTCCTCGAACTTGGTGAAAGGTGTCTTGCGCATGAGTTCCAAAACCTTTGGCGATGAGTGTTCTGGCGCGACTTTCAGTCGTCCCGATACGAATTTTGAAATCACGAGTTCGAGATATTCTTCGTTAATGCGGTCGGTTTCGGCATTGCCGGTTTTGTGCAGGGCTATGTCGTAGCGGATTCCACTGCCTATGCTTATCTTCTTTATTCCTCTAACTTCCAGTGCTTTGCGGTAAAGTTTGCAAAGTTCTTCGTGCGATGTGTTGAGGTTGGGGCAAATCTTTGGTGCTATACACGATGGTCGCTTGCATTTGCGGCAGAGGCTTTCATCGTTGCCGTGCATCTTGTACATATTTGCCGATGGTGCGCCAATGTCGGAGATGTGTCCCTTGAACTCTGGCATTCGCGAAATGCGTTCGAGTTCGGCAATAATTGACTGTTCGCTGCGGCTTGAAATTAGTTTTCCCTGATGTGCGGCTATTGTGCAGAACGAGCATCCACCGAAGCATCCGCGGTGTATTGTTACCGAATTCTTTATCATTTCGTAGGCGGGAATGTCGGGTTTGCCTTTGTAGCGCGGATGTGGAAGCCTTGTGAATGGCAGTGCGTAGATGCTGTCCATTTCGCGTTCCGATAGCGGTTCGTATGTGGGGTTGACGATAAGTTTTGAATGTTCCAACTGCTGGGTTATTCGTCTGTTTGTAAATGAATTGGCTTCACGCTCGACGATGACGAAGTTTTCGGCGTAGTTGCGCTTGTCGGCAAGGATTTCGCTGTACGAGTGCAATACAATGTCGTCCTTTTTTATGTCGTTCTCATCGCTGAGGTAGGCGATTTGCCTAATGTTGAAGCAGTTGTAGTGATGTCCATCGCGGTTTATGCGGTCGGCAACCTCCACAATCGACTTTTCGGACATTCCGTAGCAAAGAATGTCGGCACCCGACATTTCAAGCATCGAACTAAGTATTTTGTCCTGCCAGTAGTCGTAGTGGGCGAAACGGCGCATCGATGCCTCAATTCCACCGATGACGATTGGAGTGTCGGGAAATATGTCCTTCAGTATCTGGCAGTAAACTTTTGTGGCGTAGTCGGGACGATGACCGCTTTTGCCGCCAGGTGTATAGGCGTCATCGCTGCGGAGACGCTTGTTGGCGGTGTAGTGGTTTAGCATGCTGTCGATGTTGCCAGCCGATACACCGAAGAACAGTCGTGGAGCACCGAATTTGCGGAAGTCGCGAAGGTCGTCCTGCCAGTTGGGTTGCGGAACTACCGCCACGCGGTAGCCTGCATTCTGCAAAACCCTTGCTATCACTGCCGGACCAAAAGATGGATGGTCAACAAAAGCATCGCCACTAATGAGAATAACATCAATATAATCCCATCCGAATGCCTTCAGTTCCTTTATGGATGTTGGAAAAAAATCGAGGATGCTTCTCTGTTCCACTTTTGTAGAGATTGACTATCTGCTGAAAATATCGTTCTGGAACATTGGTGAAAATGTCGTTGATGGTGCCATCGGGTACAATCCGTAATCAGGCATAAGCGGGTGGCGGTTGCCTTCGCGAATGCTTACGGCTATGCTGATAGTTGACTTGTCGGTAATCTTGTAGTCCGCTCCGAAATATCCCGAAAACGATGGTTTGTTTGGATTGTAGTAATCGTTGAAACTTACGGCAGCAGCACCATAAACATTGATTTTCGGAGTTAGCGAGTACGAACCCTTTGCAAACAGCGTGTATTGTGGATGTCCGTAAAAACTTTTGTTTTCAGTCGATTCTACAGGAGAAAACATTGAGTACGAAACCGCAAATCCACCCGACAGAGTGAATTTGTCGGTTACTTTGTAGCCAAATTCTGGTGCTACGAAACCCATTCCAAAGGCATTGCCTCCGAATCCGCCAACAGCAACGCCGGTATTGAAGCTGCAAACAAAACGCGATTCCTTGTCTTGTTTTACGTTAAGTGTTGATAATGAGTCGGGTTCGTACAAGTACAATTTGCCGTCCTGTGCCATTGCTACAGCGGTAATTGCCAGAAATACTATTGCCAAAACAAACCTTTTCATTCCTGATGAAAAATTTGCCGTAAAGTTAAGTAATAATTGTGAATGTACAATCACAGTTAAGAAAATTTTAGGGATTGCAGGATTGTTAGCAGAAGATTTCATTGATTGTTTTGCTTGCGCGGATATGCAGGAAGGATTTTAAATTTTTGCCGAACTGAAAAAAACAGTAATTTTGTAGTCGTATGATTGGCGAAGTATTAGTTTAGTCGTTTTAATTTAACAGAGATGGAACTTCTTCTTTATGTAATAATCATCTTGGTATTTGCCTTTCTGTTGGGATGTTTAATTGGTAAAATTGATAAGCATTAAATATTTGCCAAACTGAAAAAATAGTATTTTTGCAGTCGAAGCATTTGTGTGCTTGTTGAAATTTAACTAGATGGAAGTTTTTCTTAACATAATATTCTTCTTGGTGCTTGCCATGCTGGTTGCGAAACTGCTATTCCGCTACTTGATGCCATGGCTTTTGCGGAGGTTTGTAGAGAAAAGGATGAAGCAGTTCGGTGATAATTTTTACCAGCAGCAGGAAGAAAATGAAAACAATGGTTCTGGACGGACATTCGGTGACATAAAGGTAGACCATATTCCGCCAAAGGATGATGCTAAAAAAGAGCAGGTTGATGAGGAATATGTGGATTTCGAAGAGATTGATAAAAACTAATTGCGGATGAACTACGAGTTTTTCATAGCGAAACGATTGGTTGCACGGCAGAACAAAACCTCAGGTTTCAGCAGGACTATTCTTGGGATTGCTGTTGCAGGAATTGCTGTCGGCATCGCTGTGATGCTTGTCTCTATTGCAATTGTAACTGGTTTCAAGAACGAAATATCGCGTAAGGTTGTTGGTTTTGGGTCGCATATAAGCATTACGAACTACGACAGCAATTCGTCTTTTGAAACAGTTCCTATTTCGGGAGAACAATCGTGGTTTGCCTCGTTGAGGGAGATGGATGGCATAAAGTCGGTAAGTCGCTACATTACCAAGGCAGGAATCGTGAAGACGGATGAATGCTTGCAGGGTGTTGTGTTCAAAGGTGTTGACAGTGAATACGACTGGTCGTTCTTCGAGGAATACCTTGTCGATGGGAAAATCCCTGAAATTTCGGATACTGCTCGAACTAACGATGTCCTGGTGTCAAAAAGTATTGCCAATGCCTTGAATTTAAAACTAGGCGATTCGTTTGCATCATACTTTATACAGAATCCTCCGCGAATGAGGAAATTTACCATTGCTGGCATATACGATACCCAACTCGAGGAGTTTGACAAGATGTATATTCTTGCCGACATCAAGCATTTGCGCAAACTAAACGACTGGAAAGAAGGGCAGGTGTCGGGATTCGAGGTCAAGGTTGATGATATTGGTCGTCTCGATGAGTATTGCCAAAAGGTGTCACGAAAGTGTTGTTCGTACAATCCCGACGACGAAATGTTAAAGGTTATAAGTATCAAGGACGAATATCCCGGCATATTCGACTGGCTTTCGTTGCTAGACATGAACGTGTGGATAATTCTTATATTAATGGTGGCAGTAACGGGCTTCAATATGATTTCAGGTCTGCTGGTGCTGATACTCGAGCGCGTGAACATGATTGGCATACTCAAGAGCATTGGTGCGACAAACCGTTCGGTGAGGAAGGTTTTCCTGTATTTCGCATCTTACCTTATAGTAAAGGGCTTGCTGTGGGGCAATGTTATTGGTCTGTTGCTTTGCATCTTGCAGAAATATTTCGGAATAGTGAAACTCGACCCGACATCATATTATGTGACAACCGTACCAATAAACCTTGATGTCGTTAACATCCTGATACTTAATGTGGGAACCTTGGCTGTGATTGTGCTTATGATTATACTTCCATCGTTCATTGTCTCGAAGATTACGCCTGCGGATTCTATGAGGTTCGATTAAGAGTGTCTAATTAACAATTTTCTCGCAACTTACATGTGTGCTACAACTTTCCGTTGTTCATAAGTTTTGTTCCGATAAACTGCTTATAAGGTAAAAAAGCAGTAAGTTTGAACCTTGTTTTTTTGGACGGGAATTTTCCCGTTGGACAGTAAATGTGAATTTGAGATGAAGATAAAATTTATTGGTGCAACACGCGAAGTTACTGGAAGTAAACACTTGATAATTACCGATTCGGGCAAGAAGATTCTTCTCGACTGCGGAATGTTTCAGGGAAAGGGAATGGAGACTGATGCTGCTAACCGTAACCTTGGGTTCGAACCGTCCGAAATCGACTATGTGCTGGTTTCGCATGCTCATATCGACCATACTGGACTTATCCCTTATATCTATAAGAATGGTTTCAACGGAAAGGTTATTTGTACACAGGCAACTAGGGACTTGTGTTCGATTATGCTTCCAGACTCCGGTTTTATTCAGGAACTTGATATAAAGTGGTACAACAAGAAACTTTTCAAGCAGGGACTTCCGCGTGTAAACCCAATTTACACTCATTCGGATGCCGAGCAGTGCATGAAGATTTTTGTTCCTGTTCCGTACGATAAGGACTACAAGGTTGACGAGGGTATAACAGTTCGTTTCACCAATAGCGGACACATGCTTGGTAGTGCGGTGGTAAACATAACATTGGAGGAAAACGGCAAGGTTACGCGAATCGCGTATACCGGTGATGTTGGTCGTCCGCACAACAGAATCGTTAAGCCGCCAGTACCGTTTCCGCAGGCCGACATCCTCATTACTGAAGCCACATACGGTAATCGTATTCACGAACAGGACCGCGAGACGGAACTCGACCTATACAACGTGATAAACAACACCTGCGTACAGCGTGGCGGCAAGTTGATAATCCCGTCGTTTAGCGTTGGACGTACACAGGAAATCGTTTATATGCTCAACAACTTCTATAAGGAAGGTATACTTCCAAAGATTGACATATATGTAGATAGCCCGTTGTCGGTTGATGCTACCGAAATCTTCAAGATGCACAAGGAATGTTACAACGACGACATTATCGAGTCCATGAAGAACGACCCGCATCCATTTTATTTCGACACCTTGCATTATGTTAAAAGTGCTGAGGAATCGAAGGAATTGAACAGCACCAAGAAGCCGTGCATAATAATTTCGGCATCGGGAATGGCGGAAGCAGGTCGAGTAAAGCATCATATTGCCAACAGCATCGAGGATTCGCGAAACACTATAATGCTTGTAGGATACTGTGCTCCCGAAACTCTTGGCGCAAGAATTCAGGAGAAAGGACTGCATGAGATTTCAATATTCGGACTTGTCCATCCGCTTAATGCCGACATCGAGAGGATAGAGTCGTTGAGCGGTCATGGCGACTACATCGAGATGGCTGATTTCATATCATGCCAGAATCCCGAGAAGTTGCGCAACATTTTCCTCGTGCATGGCGACTACGATGCTCAGAAGTTCTACCGCGAGTACCTTATGAGCAAGGGATACAGCAACATACAGATACCCAAGTGCGGGGATGAATTTTACTATTAGGAGATGGAAGAGAAAAGGTTGTCGCCAAACGATATTCTGAAAAACTATCTGGAGGAGCACTCGTTGAGGAAAACTCCGGAGCGGTTTGCAATTCTTGATGAGATTTATTCCAATTCGGGACATTTCAACATTGAGACGCTTTACGAGTCCATGAAGAGCAAGAACTATCGTGTAAGTCTCGCAACCTTGTACAACAACATCGATATACTTATCGACGCCGGTTTGCTCGTAAAGCATAGGTTCGAGAAGGGCAATACCTACGAGAAGACCATGGACAGCATGAAGCACGACCATTTTATCTGTACCGGTTGCGGACGGATATATGAGGTTCCTTTGTCGGGTAATATGGATGTAAATGCAGAAGTGTCAAAAAGATACGGTTTCGATGTGTCCTCGTATTTCCTGACGATGTACGGGGTGTGCAATATTTGTAAAGAATTAAAGAACAAAAAATAAACAGCAAAGACAAATGAAAGTAGACATCTTATTAGGTATGCAGTGGGGTGACGAAGGCAAAGGCAAGATTGTCGATGTGCTTACGCCCCAGTATGACATTATTGCCCGTTTTCAGGGCGGTCCCAATGCTGGACATACCTTGGAGTTCAACAACATAAAGCATGTGCTTCATACCATTCCGTCTGGAATTTTCCGACCGAAAGCCATGAATGTTATAGGTAACGGCGTGGTGGTTGACCCTGTAATTTTGAAGGAGGAGATTGAAGCGGCAATGAAACTCGGCGTAGATTTGCACGAAAATCTGCTCATAGGCAAGAAGGCACACCTCATAATGCCGTCGCACCGACTGCTCGACAAGGCATACGAGGAGTTCAAGGGCGCAGGGAAAATTGGTTCAACGCAGAAAGGTATTGGTCCGACCTATACCGACCGCACTGCGCGCATAGGCCTGCGCATGGGCGATATATTCAGTGCTGACTTTGTGCGGAAATATAATTCCACCAAGGAGCATCATCGCAAGATACTTGCCGGATATGGATTTACAGAGACAAACGAGGATTACGAAAAACTATGGTTCGAGGCAATAGAATACCTCAAGACGTTCAAGTTCATTGATACTGAAATATATGTCAACAAGGCATTGGCGGAGGAGAAGTCAATACTAGCCGAAGGTGCACAGGGTTCGATGCTTGATGTTGACTATGGTTCATATCCTTTTGTAACATCGTCAAATACCTTGGCATCTGGTGTTTGCTCGGGCATAGGTGTGGCACCGTCGAAGATAGGCAAGGTGTTTGGTATCGTTAAGGCGTATTGCACACGCGTGGGCAGCGGTCCGTTTCCTACCGAACTTTTTGATGCAACAGGCGAAACATTGCGTAGAATTGGTAATGAGTATGGTGCAACTACAGGTCGTTCGCGCCGTTGTGGTTGGCTCGACTTGGTTGCTCTCAAGTACGCATTGATGCTCAACGGTGTTACCGACATAATTATCACCAAGGCCGATGTGCTCAACGACTTCGACAAGTTGAAAGTGGCAGTTGCGTACAAAATCAACGGCAAGGAAGTGGATTATGTGCCTTTTGAAGTTAACGACGGCATAGAACCTGTATACATCGAGTTTGACGGTTGGAAGCAGGATATTTCGAAATGCACCTGTGAGGACGATTTGCCTAAGCAGTTGAAAGATTACTTGTCGTTTATTGCAAGGGAAACTGGTGTTAGAATTTCGTATTTGTCTGTTGGTCCCGACAGGGTTCAGACGCTTAAAGTAAATATTGAATAATGGAAATTACTGAAGACTTCTTGAAGGAAACTCCGTTTGCAGTGACTGTCTGCGATGCCGAAGGCATAATTGTATATATGAACGACAAGGCGGCTGCAACATGGGAAGCCCGTGGCGGTGCTTCGTTGGTAGGCAAGTCGCTTTACGACTGCCACGGCGAAAGGGCAACGGCTATGATTAAGAATATGCTTGCAACTGGCAGTACAAATGCATATACAATACTGAAGAACGGTCAGAAGAAACTTATCTATCAGAGTCCTTGGCATAAGGATGGCAAGGTGGCAGGTCTTGTGGAACTTTCGATTGTCATTCCCGAGGAAATGCCGCATTTTGTTAGAGGTTAGTAATCAGGATGATATGCATCGTAATGCATTTGTCCTTTACTATATAAAATAATTTTGCTATTTTTGCCGTTTATTGCAAAAGCGCGTATATGCGAAAGGTTTTGTGCTTGATATTGACATTTAGCGTTTTGTGCTTGTTCGTGGCACGAAAGTCAAATGCGCAGGATGCTCCTGTGTATGAGCAGTATGTCTTTGATAATACGTTGCTTAATCCTGCTTTTGTCGGAATCGTGGATATGATACAGGTGAAGGCGGCTCATCGTCAGCAGTGGATTGGTTTTGGAACGCGCAATACGCCTAGTACCACATTCCTTATGTTTCGTTCGCGAATAAAGGGGTATGATGGTGGTCTCGGTGGTTTCCTTTATACCGACCGCAACGGCGTAAATTCGCAGACTGGACTTCAGGTTAATGGCTCGTTCCAGTTCCTTATGCGTACAAAGAGAATGACACGTACCATACTTTCGTTCGGTTTTGGAGCAACGGTGTTCATGCACACATACGATGAGACAGGTTTCGACAGGGATATATACGACCCGATAGTTAACTACAGCAAGACAAATTATTTAGGTTACGATGCCAATTTCGGTGTGCTTCTGACGCATGGGGGACTAATCGCTGGTGTAAGTTTCAACAACTTGCTGCAGTGGACTTGCCCTGTTTTCAATTCTGTGCTCGAGCGTTCCCCAAGTGTAAACATGAATGTTCATGCAGGAAAGACATTTTGGCTTACTGCATCAATGCAGTTGTGTCCGCTTCTGATATACAAGACCAACATGAAGAACCTCAACCAGATGGATTTGGGCATACGCATCAAGTTCCTTTCCGGTCACAAGATTCGCACAATTTATACCAAGAACGAAAATGAATTTGTCTTAGGTCTTACATACAAGCAGACATTGGATGTGGGCAACGTTAGTCCGCTTTCGATTTCACCGATGGTAGGTCTTGTCATGAAGGGAATATCGGTGTCGTATCTGTGTGACTTGGGACTTACTGGATTGCAGAGATACAATTACGGAACTCATCAGATTGCATTGGGATTCAGGTTGTACCGCGATAAGTTTACAACGCTCGACAAGCATAATGAGGCATCAATGGTTTACGATTTTTAAAATATGTCCATGAAGAGAACGTTAGCATTGATATTATTTATAATAGGTGTTTCGGTGGTATATGCTCAGCATAGGGGCGACAGCATCGACTGTAGCGACCGTATAGGTTATTCATGGATGAAAGGTTTTGGAAATTCCGCCTCAGAATATGTGTCTGATGTTGCTGTTGACGGAACAGGATGCATATATTTTACTGGTTCTTTCTCGGGAACGCTTCCCATTGGTGGTAGTTCTGTTACTTCGGAAGGTAACACCGACTTCTATATCGCAAAGATGTCACCGGAAGGTACTGTCTTGTGGCTGAAGAGCGGAGGAAGTAGCGCTGTTGAACAGGCAAACTCAATCGCTGTCGATGCTGACGGCAATGTGTATGTAGTTGGTCTTTCGAGCGATAATACTTCTTTCGAAGGCAATCGATTCCCGTCGTTGGGTGCCAAGGATGGTTTCTTGCTGAAACTTGATACCGATGGTAACTATGTGTATGTCAAGATTATGGGATGCTACCAGAACGACAATGCATACGATGTGGCAGTCGACGGAAACAACAATGTGATTGTTACTGGACATTTCAATTATGCATTGCAGGTTAGTTCGACTTCTCTTTTCCAGAATGCAAGGGGAGGAGACGATTCGTATTTGATAAAGTTCGACACGGAGGGCAATATGGTATGGGCTAAGACCTATGCTTCTGCTGGTAACGACTATGGACGTCGAGTGGCATGCGACAATGCTGGAAATATATATCTGGCAGGTGAGTTCAAGGGATCAATGTCGATGGAAGGAAATAACTTGCAGTCGGCAAACGACCTTGGTGTTTATCTTGCCAAGTTGAATCCTACAGGTGTGGCACAGTGGGCTGTGCAGTTCGGCGCAGCAGGAAACGATAGCGTAAGGGCAATGTCTGTAAGTTCGGCTGGCAATGTATATCTTGCGTATAAGCAGGTGTCTGGAAATCCACAGATTGCAATATGTTCGTCTGCAGGTGTTAATTCAAGTACAATTTCGTATCCGGGAAGCGGTTCGGTTGTTATTGGAGATATTCTTTGCGATTCGTATGGAAATTTATATGTTGCAGGAAGTTATAGCGCTTTGTTTGATTTGGGCGGAGGTCCAGTTGCAGCGAATGGAAATAACATCGACTTTTTTATAGTAAGGTATGACTCGAATAATGTAGCCGATATGTATTTCTTTGGAAACCAGTCGGAGCAGAATGCAATAAATACCTTGGCAATCGACTATGCCAACAATGTTGTGGCAGGAGGTTCGTTTGATTGGTCCATAACCTTGGGTTCAGATACAGAAACTTCTAATGGTTCGTTTGATGCGTTAATTGTCAAGTTTGAACGTTATATGAGTTTCGGCCAGTCGGAAATCGCCAGTGTCGGATGCAGTGCCAGCAATATGAATGCAAGCATTGATGTCGAAGGAGGTATGTCGCCTTATATGTACTATTGGTCGAATGGTTCCACAGGAGAATCGTTGTCGGGAGTTTCGGCTGGCACGTATACGCTTACGGTTGTTGATAGTGACCATTGCTACATCACCACTTCGTTGTCATTGACAGCGCCACAGCCACCGGTTGTTGAGTTGCCTTCGATTCCCACCTTGTGCCCTAGGGATACCATATCTATTGCTGTGAACAGCGGTATGTCGGAGTATATGTGGAATACTGGTGCCAATACACGCGAAATATCCATTTATAGTCCTGGAACATATTCTGTTACAATTACCAACGATAATTCGTGTACGGCATCTGCTTCATTTTCTGTTTCGCAGTACCCTAATATTGATGTGCTTCCGCAAACCGACTATTATTTCTGTCCCGACGAATATCTTACGATAGAAGCGACGGGTTTCCTTTCGTATTATTGGTCGAATGGAAATTCCACGCCAACCTTTTTCACGCCGTTGGAATACACATACTGGGTACGAGCATACAATGGCATCTGCTACTATTACGATACAATTACTACGCACGAGTATCCGCGGCCGACGATAGAACTTGGTGCTGACACATATTTTTGTGATGGTGACAGTGTGAGGGTTACTGCTCCTGATGGTTTTGTTTCGTATTCGTGGAGCAATGGCGCAGAAGGTCGTTCTGTCTGGGTTTCTGGTGCCGGTGAGCTTACGGTCGAGGCGTCGGATGCAAATACATGTAAGGCTGTAGACTCCATAAATGTTGATAAGATTGAGGCACCCAAAGTCGATTTGGGCAACGATACTACATATTGTACCGATGGAAAAGTAGAACTGTTCTCGTCTATTTCTTATCAGAATTGCAGTTTCGTATGGAATACGCATGAGCAAACGGCATCGATAAATGTGGCAACGTCGGGAACTTATTGGTTGCGTGTAACCAACGAGTATGGGTGTTCGACTACCGATACATTGCATATCAATGTTATAAACGTTCCACCTTTTGGACTGCCAGATGTTCTTGATTTCTGTGAGGAGTCGGCTCGGCTTTCGTCGACTAATAGATATGAGGCGTATGAATGGAGTACGGGCGACAATTCTGCATATATTGACATACATTCATCAGGAGTGTATTCTGTAACAGTTACCGACAGGAGCGGCTGTACCATTAGCGACGAGGTCAACGCTACCAAGCATACTATAATAAAACCATTTTTCAGCAACGACACAGTTTTCTGCGGATTGCAGTCGCGTCGTCTTTACCTGAACACAACATACGACAACTATCAGTGGAACAACGGAACTAGCAATCCGTACATTGATATTTCAAATCCTGGTGGATATTATTCGGTAAGTGTTACCAATGCCGAAGGTTGTACTGCAAGCACTTCCATGAGGGCAAGTTTCTCTGACAATTATCCAGAGATTGTGAAGATTACTTCGGGCAAAGGTCTCGTTATAGTTGAGGTTGAAGGTGGAACGCCGCCTTATTACTATTCTGCCGATGGCCAAACGTGGCAGTCTTCAAATATATTCGACAATCTGCCGTCTGCATATTACGATATTATGGTTCAGGACAATAATCATTGTATTGACCAGATGCAGACTTTCCTCGATGCTTCTGTTGGCATACCTTCGTTCTTTACGCCAAATGGCGACGGTTTCAACGATACGTGGGTACTGACAGGCCTTTATATGTATCCAGATTCGAAGGTTGCCGTTTACGACCGTTATGGAAAGGAAGTTTTCGTGTCGAAGGGTGCTATTTGCGAGTGGGATGGCATGTATGGAGGCCGTCCGTTGCCTAGCGATTCGTACTGGTATGTGGTTTATCTCGGCGACGGATTCCCTACTTTGAAGGGTTGCGTTACAATAAAGAGGTGATTAAATGCTAAACATAGATCGCAATGCTTTGCGATGTTTCGATTCGACGCTATGGCGAATAAGTGGCATTTTTTGCGATGAACGGCAACAAAAACAAATCCTAAATCGTATTTCGTAATTCAAAAATATTTTGTACTTTTGTCGTATTAACCTTTAATATGTTAGATATATGAAAGAAATTATGCCTGTAAACGGGATTTTTGAAATGCCTGCATTGCCATTCGAAGCAGCGGCATTGGGTGGCGTTATAAGCGAAAATACATTGGGTTTCCATCATGGAAAGCATCTAAAGGCATACGTTGACAATATGAACAAATTGTTGCCTGGTAGCGGTCTCGAAAACTTGTCGTTGGTTGAGGTTGTTAAGCGTGCCGAAGGCGGTATGTTCAACAATGCAGGTCAGGTGCTGAACCACACAATGTACTTTGAGCAGTTTGCTGCAAAACGCGAAAACAATCAGCCCGAAGGAAAGCTGTTGTCGTTGATTGAAAGGGATTTCGGTTCATTCGATGCTTTCAAGACTGAGTTTGTGCAGAAGGGTGTAGGACTGTTCGGTTCTGGTTGGGTTTGGCTTTCGCTGAATGCAGAGGGAAAACTTGTCATCACTCAGGAACCTAACGCTGAAAATCCAGTTCGCAAAGGTCTGAAACCATTGCTGACATTTGATGTATGGGAACATGCGTACTATCTCGACTATCAGAATCGTCGTGCCGACCATCTTAATGCTTTGTGGAGCATAATCGACTGGAAGGTAATTGAAAATAGATTGTAATAGTGATAAATCATAATCGGAAGCAGTGCAATGTTGCACCGCTTCTGATTGACAATAAATTAGCATAAGGTGTTTTGCTGTCATATTCCTTCGGCATTATAACTATACTTTACCGCCACAAAAAAACGACAAAATCTTGTTTGTTTCCTTATAATCATTAATTTTGCAGGAATTATAAAAGTTTGGTAATATGAAAACACGGCAATACGCCATAATGCTTGTTGCAATCTTTACAATGGTTGCAATGCTGGCGATTAGCGGTTGCAAGAAGAAGGATACATATACGGTTACTTTCAATGCCAATGGCGGAACTGGTGAAATGGCGGAACAGATATTTACAGAAGGAGAACCCCATGCGCTTGTTGGTAATCTCTTTTCATACCAAGATCATACCTTTAAATGTTGGAACACTATGAAGAACGGTACTGGCACATCGTATGACGACCGTCAAAGAATAACCGTCACTTCCGACATGACATTGTATGCACAGTGGAAAAAGATTGTCACTTTCGTAACCGTTACTTTTGATGCAAATGGTGGTACTGGTGAAATGCAACCGCAGCGGTATATTGTCGGTTCTCCGCAAGTACTAAGACCAAATACATTTACGAACCCCAACACTCCTTTTGTTAATTGGAACACCGCTGCCGATGGCAGTGGAACCGCCTACGCCAATACTCAGGAAATAACTATTTCTAGGAATATCACTTTGTATGCGCAATGGGGGAAAAAATATGTTGACCTTGGGCTCCCGTCTGGTACTCTTTGGGCAATCTGCAATGTTGGGGCAGAGGCTCCCGAAGAGTTTGGCGACTACTTTGCTTGGGGTGAAACCATTCCTAAGGACGCTTACAGTTGGGAAAACTACAGCCTTTGCAACGGAAGTGCCTATTCTATGACAAAATACTGCAACAACTCAAATTTTGGCATTAATGGTTTAACCGACAACCTTACTACCCTTGAAGCCGTCGATGATGCAGCCACTGCAAACTGGGGCGAAGACTGGAGAATGCCGACTGAAACAGAAATGAGAGAACTGATAGATAACTGTACCGTAACTAGTACGACTCTTAACGAAGTTGTAGGTAACTTGTTCACTGGACGGAATGGCAACTCTATTTTTCTGCCCGCTGCAGGTATTCGCGGAGAAAATGCAACATACAATGACGAGGTCGGTTCTTACTGGTCAAGTTCTCTTACTGGAGACCATTCCGCTTGGTACATATTTGCTGGCGGTAATTGTGATGTAATATCCTATCCTCGCTGTTTCGGATTGACTGTTCGTCCTGTTTATAAGCCACATAACTAGCAGGGTGCTGTTTTACGAATTAAGAAATTTTCTTGTGTCAGATTTGTAATGGGATTTTGCAAGAATTAAACATGCTAATGTGTTGATAATTAAACTCTATTGATAAAAGTAAAAAAAAGTAAGGTAAAATGCATGGATTTTAAATATAAAAAATATATATTTGCAGTGTCGTTGTCTTTGGCTTTTGTTTAAAGGACTTCGCAGAACTGGAGATGCGGCATAAAAATGTTAAAAAATAGAAGTCCATCAATTAAATTTTTAATGATATGAGAGCAAAAAATCTAATTTTAGTAGTGTCGCTGCTGTGCTTTTCTTTTATGATGGCTAATGCACAGGGTGTTCAAATCAAAAACAGTGCAGTTGATGTGTTGTATCGGGGCGTAAAGAATCCTGTTTCGATAGTAAACTGTGCAAATGATGTCGCACCGACAATATCAAACGGTGCAAAAATATATTCTGGAAAAGTTTCTGGATTCGACGGCCAATATGTAGTTGAAATAACCGATCCGGATGTTAAGTCGGTGACAATAAGTGTAGGAGAGGCCTCTTGTCAGTTTAAGGTGTTGAATCTCCCTACGCCAACTATCAAAATTGGAGAATATTGGAGTGGTGACGAAATTCCGGTGTCAGTTTTTAAAAACTCGACAAAAATTGATGCTGTAATAAGCGATGTGAACTTTCCTTTCAAGGATGTCGAATATACAGTAACTAATTTCACATATTTGAAAGAAGAAGATGGTATAACATCAACACAATTTGTAACTGGAAATGAAATCCCCGCTGATATTCTAGCCGATATAAAGAAGAAATCATCTGGTTCTACAATAATGTTCATCGGAATTAAGGTTTCTACACCAGCTGGTGTAAGAAATGCACCTGCTTTTTCGGCAAAATTGAAATAAAGGTATATGTAAATAGCAATATGTTGATAAACGGCAGTCGGCGAAAGTCGGCTGTCTTTTTTTTCCTGATTTATTTTTCTAAAATTTTAAAAAATCAATGCGGATAATATAAAAATGTTAACTTTGCACCAAGTTATCTATTTTAGTCTTAGTTGTGCCTAGTTTTTGTGATGTTCATATTAATTCAATATTTGTAGGATATATTTCGGTGGTGCTTTGTTATGTGTTGAATGTTGGCAAATTGTCTCTTTCTATAACTAGCGCAAGGTTAGATTATAATATATTTTACATATTTGTACATACTGCAATGGCAGTTCGTTTTCTGTTGCAGAAATTTTTGTATTATCATAAAGTCAGTAATTGTTAATTAAGTATAAATTTAAATTTTGTTCACTATGAAAAAGACTTTGTTTTTGTTGTTCGCAATTGTTTCTGTAGCAGGAATGATAGCGATTAGTGGTTGTGACAAACCGGAAACTTATACGGTTACATTCAATGCAAATGGCGGAACTGGCACAATGCAGCCCCAGACCTTTACCGAGGGCGAGGCGCAGGCACTTACACTCAATGCATTTACTTACGATGGTTACACCTTTGCTGGTTGGAACACTGTGCAGGGTGGTGGTGGCGCTTCTTATCCCGATGGATATACACTAACTGCCACCAGCGATATGACCTTGTATGCGCAGTGGACAAGCAACGGCACAAGTCCAACGCCTAGTCCTACACCTACTAACTCTCTTAACGGACACGAGTTTGTTGACCTTGGATTGCCTAGCGGACTTCTTTGGGCAACCTGCAATGTAGGTGCAACAACGCCAGAAGGTTATGGCAGTTACTTTGCATGGGGAGAAACAGCAGCTAAAGAAAACTACAACTGGGCTACCTATGCTCATTGTAATGGCGATGACCATAGTATCACTAAGTATTGTGATGAATCGGATTATGGCAACAATGGTTATACAGATAATTTGACCGTCCTTGTGGCTTCCGACGACGCTGCAACTGCCAACTGGGGTGCTGGCTGGAGAATGCCTACTAAGGCTGAAATGCAGGAATTGTACGATAACTGCACTCACGAATATACAACTCGGAACGGAGTAAACGGACGTCTCTTTACTGCAAGCAATGGAAATTCTATTTTCCTTCCAGCTGCTGGCTCGTATGGTGATAATACTCTTTATAGTGCCGGTGCGGATGGATTCTATTGGTCAAGTACTCTTGCTACAGATAGTCCCCAAGGTGCGTTTAGTCTCTTCTTCTATGATAATTCTGCCTACCATTTGAACGATTTTGAACGTACAAGTGGATTAAGTGTGCGTCCAGTTTGCATGCCAGCACAGAAATAAAGAAATTTACGAAGGACGAACTTCAATATAAGGCAGTCGGCGAAAGTCGGCTGTCTTTTTTTGTTGATAAATATATTCCATATAACGCGTATTTCCTCACGGGATATGCTTATTTTTGCTATTTGTAAATTGAGAGTAAAATGCGATTTGACGAACTGACATTGCACGATTGTCTTCACGAGGCCGTAGAATCCTTCGGTTTCGAGGAAATGACACGCATTCAGGCGGAAACTTTTCAGCCTGTGGTGGATGGGTGCGATGTGATGGCTTGTTCGCAGACAGGTTCCGGAAAGACGGTTGCTTTCCTGCTTCCGTTGATGGAGAGGATGTTGCGTTTTCCAAAGAAAGGCATCAGGGCGTTGGTGATTGCACCTACGCGCGAGCTTTGCCAGCAAATCGAGGAGCAGATTGACGGACTTGCATATTTTTCCAATCAGTCATCAATCGCAATTTACGGTGGAAACGACCAGCAGGGTTTTGGTGACCAGAAAAATGCACTTGTCAATGGTGTTGACATTGTGGTGGCAACGCCTGGACGCTTGATTTCGCATTTGAACCTCGGTTATGCTGACTTTTCCACACTCGATTTCCTTGTACTGGACGAAGCCGATGAAATGCTCGATATGGGTTTCTATCCCGACATTATGAAGATTGTCAGTCAGTTGCCTAAAAAGCGACAGTCGTTGATGTTCAGTGCAACTATGCCTGCGCAGATAAAGAAACTTGCCGAGCAGATTCTGATTGAACCAAAGTTCGTTGACCTTAACTTTTCGAAACCCGCCGCCGAAATCGACCAGAAGGTTTATATGGTTTATGAAAACGACAAGATGAAACTTTTGCTTCACACTTTGGCAGAACACAAGGGCGAGAAAGTGATAATTTTTGTCGGTAAGAAACAGAGCGTAGGAGAGGTGTCGTCATTTTTGCGGATGAACAATATTCCCAACCGACCGATAAATTCAAACTTTACTCAGGAGGAGCGCGAAAATGCCGTGCTTGATTTCAAGAGCGGAAAAATCAACATTGTGGTGACGACAAACCTGCTATCGCGAGGCATCGACATCGACAATGTGAACCTGATTCTGAACTACGACATTCCGCACAAAGCCGAGGATTATGTTCATCGCATTGGTCGTACTGCCCGCGCTGGAAAGGACGGCTTGGCTATAAGTTTCATCGGCGAAAAGGAAATAGAACATTTCTCACGTATTGAGAAACTGCTTGAACGCGTGGTCGAGAAGTCGCCATTGCCCGATGGCTTTGGCGAAGCACCTGAATATAAACCGGGCAGAAAGCCATCAAGACGCAGACATGGCGGTTCGCATCGTGGCGGCCGAAAATTTTCGGGACAAAAGAAAACCGTGTCAAAAAATACTGATGGTGTTGCTGGCGAGGCAAAGTCGCGCAAGCAACATCGCCACAGAAGACCTAGTAAGAAAACAACAGAATGATGTGGGCGCAATTGGGGTTTTAAGTCTCAGTCGTCACCTTAATTTCTTTCACAAAAATATTTACACTAGCAATTTTGCATTTTTTGTTTAGATTTATTATATTCGCAAGATAAATTTGACAAAAATTAGCAGACTGATGGACACGCAGATAAAACTTTTTGAAAACAAAAAAGTGCGAACTCTTTGGGATAAGGAAACCGAAGAATGGTTTTTCTCGGTAGTAGATGCAATTGAGATTTTAACCGATAGTCCCAGTCCTAGGAAATACTGGAGTGTGTTGAAAACTCGTTTAAAATCAGAAGGTAGTGAGTTGACTACAAATTGTAGTCAACTGAAAATGCCGGCTGTTGATGGGAAAATGTACAAGACTGATTGTATGAATGTTGCACAGCTTTTCCGTCTTATCCAGTCTATTCCTTCCCCCAAGGCAGAACCGTTTAAACTATGGATGGCACAGGTTGCAAAAGAACGCATTGATGAAATGCAAGATCCGGAACAAGGAATACAGCGTGCATTGCTCGAATATAGGGCGTTGGGGTATTCCGATGCTTGGATTAACCAAAGGCTCAAATCTATAGAAATACGCAAAGACCTTACCGATGAGTGGAAAAAGCACGGATTGAAAGAGGGTGTGCAGTTTGCAACACTTACCGATATAATTTATAAGACATGGGCATGTAAAACCGCCAAAGAATACAAGGAATACAAAGGTTTGAAAAAAGAAAATCTGCGTGACAATATGACTAACAAGGAATTAGTCTTAAATATGCTCGCTGAACTTTCTACAAAGGAAATATCGGAAAATTCAAATCCGCAAGACTTTAACGACCATATACAAAATGCTGTGGATGGTGCAACAATAGCTAAAAATGCCAGAATGGAACTAGAACAGAAAACAGGTAAAAAAGTTGTAACGAGTCTCAATGCCCGAGATGGAATAATCTTATCCATAGACGCAAACGCATCGGAAAATAATAGTGATGAAAATTAAAGATGAGTGTGGTGATGATATTTGAAATGTAATCTATATAAGAAAAAAATCTTTAATTTTGTCTCAAATTATTATTACGGTTTGGGTGAATAGTAATGTAGAAATTTCAGTTCAGTGTCAAGATACGAAAACAAAGGAGAATAATATATGAGCAAAAAGGTAATCAGGGACTTGCGTGTAGTAGGGAACGAAAGGATAGGAGGTTCGTTCTTCATGCTCACATTGCAAAGCGAGGATGCACTGCCGGTGATTATGCCTGCGCAGTTTGCCGAAGTCAAGATTAACAATTCGGTGGGAACTTTCCTTCGCCGTCCCATAAGCATACACGATGTCGATTACGACAAGCAGACAATTCAACTTTTGGTGAAGATTGCCGGCGATGGAACAGCAACTCTCGCGCATTTGCACGATGGCGATATGGTAAATGTGGTATTCCCGTTGGGCAACACCTTCGCTTTGCCATTGTCGGGCAGGGTGTTGCTTGTCGGTGGTGGCGTAGGCGTGGCTCCATTGCTGTTCACGGCAAGGTATATGCAGAGGTTCGGCTTCCGTCCCGACATTCTGCTCGGATACCGCAGCAAGTCAAACATTTTGCGCAAGGAAGTTTACGAGAAGTTTGGCAATGTGTTCTATGCTACAGACGACGGAAGTTTCGGCGAAAAAGGAACTGTAATGCAGCATTCGATATTTAATTCCGAAAACTTCCCTTATACCGAAATCCTTGCCTGTGGACCAGAACCTATGATGCGCGCGTTGGCAAAATGGGCTTTGGAACACAAGGTCGAATGCGAGGTTTCGCTCGAAAACAAGATGGCGTGCGGAATTGGCGCTTGCCTGTGCTGCGTGCAGAATACAAAAGACGGTCACAAGTGCGTATGCACCGAAGGCCCAGTGTTTAATGTAAAGCAATTGTTATGGTAAACCTTAATGTAGATATTAACGGATTGAAACTGAAAAATCCTGTGCTTACAGCATCGGGAACCTTTGGTTTTGGCTTGGAATATGCCGATTTTGTTGACCTGGAACGACTTGGCGGTTTCATTGTAAAGGGCACGACCTTGAATCCACGCGAAGGAAATCCTTATCCGCGTATGGCAGAGACCGCATCGGGAATGTTGAACGCTGTAGGACTTCAGAACAAGGGCGTGGATTATTTCTGCAAGGAAACTTATCCGCAGTTGAAGGACTTGAAAACCAATGTGCTTGTAAATGTTAGCGGGTCGTGCATAGAGGATTATGTCGAAACTGCAAGACGGATAGGGGAGTTGCCCAATATTCCTGCAATCGAACTTAACATTTCCTGTCCCAATGTGAAGGAAGGCGGTATGGCTTTCGGCACCGATCCGAAATCGGCAGGCGAGGTGGTTTCTGCAGTGCGCAAGGCATACGGAAAGCATTTGATGGTTAAACTTTCGCCCAATGTAACCAACATTGTATCAATAGCAAAGGCTGTTGAAGATGCTGGTGCCGATTCGGTTTCGCTGGTCAACACTTTCTTGGGTATGGCAATCGATGTAAGGACACGCCGTCCGAAACTTTCAACCATAACTGGCGGAATGTCGGGACCTGCAATAAAGCCGATAGCAGTGCGAATGGTTTGGCAAGTTGCTCACAATGTAAAGATTCCTGTTTGCGGACTTGGAGGCATTGTAACTGCTGAAGATGCAATAGAATTTTTGCTTGCAGGTGCATCATGCATTCAGGTTGGAACAGCCAACTTCCTTTATCCCGATGCAACAGTGCGTGTACTGGATGGCATCGAATTGTACTGCGAAAAGTATGGCGTGAAATATATTTCTGAACTTATTGGCGGAATGAAGCAATGAAAAAACTTGTTGTAATATTATTGATGCTTGTGTTCTCGTTGTCAGGGAATTGCGCATATATGCTCATTCCTATGGACGAATCGCAGACCGACCATTTGAAGGCCTACGGACTTACATATTGGTCGTTGGAACAAGGACTTGAAGCATGGTGGTTGCTTAACTATCGCGGTGGAAGTTTTATAATCGGATTTTCGTCCAACTTGGAACGAGAGTGCATTCTCCGAAATGTTTCGTACGAGATTATTGCCGATGCACAGAAGAATGCCATTTTCAACGACATATCAGCACCATCGGTGAATCAGGACGCTGTGAAATTGGAAAAAGCGCCCAAGATTGCCGTTTATACTCCGCCTATTTCCCAACCATGGGATGATGCCGTAACATTGGCGCTTACCTATGCAGAAATTCCTTACGACAAGATTTACGATACCGAAATCATTGAGGGCAAACTTGCTGAATACGACTGGCTACACCTTCATCACGAGGACTTTACAGGTCAGTATGGAAAGTTTTACGCATCTTATGCCCGTATGCAGTGGTATCAGGAAAGGCAGAAGTTGAGCGAGGAAGAAGCAGCAAACCTTGGATTTAGCAAGGTTTCAAAATTGAAACTTGCTGTTGTATTGGCAATTAAGCAGTATGTCTTCAACGGTGGCTTTATGTTCGCAATGTGTGCCGCTACCGATACTTTCGACATTGCGCTTGCCGCCGCCAATACCGATATTTGCGAATATATGTTCGATGGCGACGGCATGGATCCGAATGCACAAAAGAACCTTGATTACGATAATTGCCTCGCCTTCCAGAACTTTACGGTAAAGACAAATCCATACGAGTACGAGTTTTCCGACATTGATGTAACTCAGTCGAAGCGTGCTGGTACAAACGAAGATTATTTCTCGCTGTTCGAGTTTTCGGCAAAGTGGGACCCTGTTCCTACAATGCTCTGCCAGAACCACGCTGCGCTGATTCACGGATTCATGGGACAGACGACTGCCTTCAAGCGTGACCTTATTAAGCCTAACGTGCTGATAATGGGCGAGAACAAGTCTTTGAATGAGGCACGTTACATTCACGGCGAGTACGGACAGGGAATGTGGACCTTCTACGGTGGACATGACCCAGAGGATTACCGTCACTATGTTGGTGATGAAAAGACCGACTTGTCGCTTTATCCGAATTCGCCAGGTTACAGGTTGATTCTCAACAATGTATTGTTCCCAGCGGCAAAGAAGAAGAAACAAAAGACTTAGGATTTTATGAAAAAACTGGTGGCAATATTGCTCTTAGTGTGTGCCGTAAATATGGCATATACCCAGTTTTTTGACAACACTTTGGTAAAGACACGCCCATTTAAGTTCTTTTTCAATCCGAATGTCGGACTTGAAAAGCCGATATCATCAATGTTTAGTATTACATCTGAAGTCGCGTATCACAAGTTCGATAATTTTGTTGATGGGAGCATAAAAGGACAATACTTTGATAATGATTGGTTTGGTTATCCAAGCAAAGTGAAATTCAACGGGGTGGAAATTGCGCTTGGTGCCCGTATGTACCTTATGACTCTACCAAATAAATACCTTGATGGCTACTATTGGATAGCGCCATTTGGATTGTATTATGAGGTAAATGTCGATTACAGTCATTCCTGGGCTTACGAAGTACAGATATACGATTATGGGCGTTCTGTTTACTATGATGTTAACTGGCCGTACTACAGGGCAGATGTTCGTCTCGACAATCTGTCGATTGTAATGTTGATTGGTTATCAGCACAATTTTAAGAATACGCTATCCATTGACTTTAATGTCGGTGCGAGGTATTATTGCATATCAAAAGATAGTAGGGAAGTGTTGTCTGTTAATCCTACTTACGACGATGTGGCAGTGGGAGAGGTTATCCGTAACGAAAATCGCCGTTGGCAAATAGCGGGAAGATTTACATTGGGGTACTACATCCGATACGACTGGATGAAACGGAAGAAATAAACTTATTGTTGAATTGAATTATGAAGATATTGCTTATTAATGGAAGTCCGCGTGCAAATGGAAATACTGCCATTGCATTGCACGAAATGGAAAAGGTTTTTGCTGCCGAAGGTATTGAAACAGAGTATATCCAAGTTGGAAATAAACCAATTCGCGGATGTATGGCATGTGGCGCTTGTGCCAATGCTGGCAAATGTGTGTTTGATGATGTCGTAAATGAAGTTGCTCCGAAATTCAAGCAGTGTGATGGTATTGTGGTTGGCAGTCCTGTTTACTACGCATCGGCAAATGCAACTTTGGTTGCTTTTCTCGACAGACTTTTCTACAGTGCAAATTACGATACGACCATGAAGGTAGGTGCTAGTGTAGTTGTGGCGCGTCGTGGAGGACTGTCCTCAACTTTCGACGAATTGAACAAATACTTTACCATAGCGGGAATGCCGGTTGCATCGAGCCAGTATTGGAATAGTGTTCACGGACGTTTACCAGGTGAAGCAGAAAAGGATGCAGAAGGTTTGCAGACAATGCGCACATTGGCAAGAAATATGTCGTTTCTTGTAAAGAGCATTGCCTTGGGCAAGGAGAAATTTGGTTTGCCCGAAAAAGAGGATAGGGTGGCTACAAATTTTATAAGCTAGTAGCGAAGTAAAGGTTTGAAAACCATGAGTATACAATCAGAAGGTTTGTGTGCTGAGCTAAAGACCAAATTTGTATCTTTGACATACTGAAAACACCCATTTTGCGGATAATGTTTGTAATATACCTGTTGTGATTCGCAAAAATGTTTGTGCAAACCGAGAGCAGACAAACCAGAGTTTGTATGCCGAGGCGCCGCCAAACATCTGTGTAGCAAAAATGTATCTTTGACATGCTGATAAACAATCGATTGTAAACAACGCAGGCGAAGGCGTGAGGTTGTGATTCGCGATGTTCGTGCAAGTCGAGAGCAGACAAATTCCACTTGTATGCCGAGGTGTCGCCGAACATCTGCGGTAGCAAAAATGTATCTTTGTCGAGTAGGAACTGAAACATGAATATTTTACACTCGCACACTCTTTGTTGTGATTCGCGAAAATGTTTGTGCAAGTCGAGAGCAGACAAACCAGAGTTTGTATGCCGAGGCGTAGCCAAACATCTGCGTAGCAAAAAATGTATCTTTGACACACTGATAAACAACAGTCGCCAAACATTATTTCGCGCGGTTCGTGTTGTGATTCGCAAAAAAAATGTATCTTTGACACACTGATAAACAACATTTCACAATACACGCATATTATTGTAAATGTTGTGATTCGCAAAAAAAATGTATCTTTGACACACTGATAAACAACTTTTTTCATTTCGTCCTCCATAAGAGCAATGTTGTGATTCGCAAAAAAAATGTATCTTTGACACACTGATAAACAACTTACCTGTAATTTCGATGCTCGGTTAGTGCGTTGTGATTCGCAAAAAAAATGTATCTTTGACACACTGATAAACAACGAACGGAGAAATCGGCAACAAGTTTTTCCGGTTGTGATTCGCAAAAAAAATGTATCTTTGACACACTGATAAACAACTTGCCAAGTCTGCAACCATGTCGGGTATGTGTTGTGATTCGCAAAAAAAATGTATCTTTGACACACTGATAAACAACATATGCGCGTAAATTGACCTTGTTCAATGTGTTGTGATTCGCAAAAAAAATGTATCTTTGACACACTGATAAACAACTGATACAAACGCGCTACAAATGCGCTACATGTTGTGATTCGCAAAAAAAATGTATCTTTGACACACTGATAAACAACTCATACTCTGGCTGGCTCTCAAACTTAAATGTTGTGATTCGCAAAAAAAATGTATCTTTGACACACTGATAAACAACTCGCACCGAAGCACCTGCAAAACGTTTGTAGTTGTGATTCGCAAAAAAAATGTATCTTTGACACACTGATAAACAACGGACTGCGAACTCTGATGAAGTCAATTGAGGTTGTGATTCGCAAAAAAAATGTATCTTTGACACACTGATAAACAACAAATTACAGTTGCGTAAATCGCTGTTGCGTGTTGTGATTCGCAAAAAAAATGTATCTTTGACACACTGATAAACAACATAGCTGTCGGAACAACCTATCAGACGCTTGTTGTGATTCGCAAAAAAAATGTATCTTTGACACACTGATAAACAACTTAAACTACAGTCATAGTAACAGGGAATGGGTTGTGATTCGCAAAAAAAATGTATCTTTGACACACTGATAAACAACACATTCGTTGATTTTTGCAAGAAAATATGCGTTGTGATTCGCAAAAAAAATGTATCTTTGACACACTGATAAACAACACGATATGGAAAACTCGCTGAGTACCAAATGTTTAGAGGTGTAAATAGAATTAAAAAAAGTTGTTGTCAGAAACAAAAATCCTCTCGATTTCGGGAGGATTTTTTATTGTGATGACGGGCAGGTCTAGTTAGAACAATTCCAATTGCTGAACTACAGGATTGTTGGTTTCCTGCTTTTGCCCGAAGAAAATTTCCATACTGCCGAACTGTTTGTCGGTAATGCACAGGATTCCTACACTGCCCGCTTCGGGCAGGTGCATCTTTACGCGACGTATATGCACATCGGCATTTTCGCGGCTTGGGCAATGCCTAATGTATATCGAGAACTGGAACATTGTGAATCCGTCGGCAATGAGTTTCTTGCGGAAATCGGCATAGACCTTGCGTTCTTTCTTGGTTTCGGTTGGAAGGTCGAAGAAAACTAGCACCCACATTATACGGTATTCGCTGAATCGTTCCATTACATTTCGGGATAACTTACCTTGCGGATTTCGCCAGCATAGCATCGGGCAAGCGAGGCTGTTGTCTGCGAGGCGGCAATCATAAGAGGAGATCGTTTGCCGTCTATCATTACATCGATGGTCGGAATTGTCAACAGCCGTGCCTTTATGTCGCGGTTTATTTCCTTGGGCATTCCAATGTCGTCGAGGATGTTGCACACCATAAGGTCTACATACGGACGGTAGGGTTCCATAATGTCGTCGGCAAGGCAATAGGCGTTGTAGCGGTTGCGGTGGTGAACGCCGAGGGTGGGTAGTAGACCGCTTCCGACCAAAGCCCTTGCAATTATCGCCCTCAGTATGGCGTATCCGTAGTTGAGCATGCTGTTAGGCATATCGCCATCGGGGTCGCGGCGGAACTTGTCGATTTCTACTGCAAAAAGGTTGTCCCAGTAGAATACGGCTGCACGCGCTTCAAGGTTTTCGCTGTCGCCGCTACGCACATCGTCTGCCCACGCGAGCATATTGCCGAATTCCTTTCCGCGTCTTTTCTCCAATGCCGCCGCCTGATTGCGTATTTTTGCCTGAATTGTCTGCTGCCAAATCTGCTTGCGCAGTGGGAGCGAGGCCTCTATCTGGTTGCGGTAGCGTTCGCTCTGGGTGGTGTTGCCTTCGGAGGGCAATAGAAGTCCTGCTGGCATGTGCTTGTCGTTGCATGTAACAACAGCTGTATTGTTTTCGACCAGTGCGCCCAATGTTCCGTGAGTGATGGTAATCTGCGGATTGTCGAGTATTACAAAGCCAATATCCTCTATTGGTATGGTACGAATAGTATCATCGCCTTCCGTATTTGGAATCTTTACAACAAGTTGTGAATTTTTCAGCGATAGGTAGGCAGGATTGCCGAAATATAGAGTGCGCTTAATCATGGTTAATTTTCTTCATTGTTGGTTGATGTCAATAAATCAATATCGTCGTTGGATTTTGGTAGAAAATTGCTTGTGTTTGATACTGGTCTTCCAAGTTCCTTTTCTGTTTCTTTCCTTGCAATGCCAGCGACATTTCCTCCTCGACGGGCAATTTTTTTGCTTTCCGTAAATGTTTTAGGTTCTTCTTGTTGTGATATTTCAGTTGTTACGCGTTCTCCGAGCATTGTGAAAATCAGTTCCAAGTCGTCCATGTGGTCGCGTAGGTTCTGGTTCTTTTTTGTCAGACCTTTGAAGTCTTTATATTCAGAAGGAGTCATTCCAAAAGTTGCCTTGCTGATTTCGGCTGTTAGTATAGCAAAGTCGCGTTCTTCGGTTATGCCACGCTTTTTCCATTCGTCGGTAAGGTTCTGCCTGATTGCAATTCCGCGCAATCGCTTGTCAATCCAGTCTTTAGGATAACCTTTCTGCTCGTAGAGTTCCTTCATGCGTTCTTGAGCGAGTTCTGGATTTTCGATTTCAAGCAACCTGTCGTAGCCAACTTGTGATAACCATATTTTGAAAGGTTCTGCTTTTGGTGATGGAATAGACTGGATAATGCGGAAAATGCCTTTTACATTTGCACAGTCGGTAGCATATTTTTTCCCATCGGCACTCGGTAATTTCAGTTGTACCCAAAATGGGTACAACTCATATTCCTTTAAATCACGGTCTTTCATTTTTCTCCAATATTGTCTTGGATTTGGAGAGTCGGTCAATGCTTCCACCACATCCACAATGGAGAAGTACCATTGTTCTTCCTCTTCGTTCCACACAGAACGGATTTTTTTGTCCTGAAATAGTTTAATGTTTGCCATTGCGGTACTATTTTATGGGTTTGCCGTTGATATTAATACTCTCCAACCGAAACAATCTTACCAATATGGTTAACGCGTACTTTTAGAATACCAACAATTCCGTTAAGTCCAAGTTGTGGTTTATATGTAATACCTTTTAATTCTTTTGGTTCGGCAACTGTTGTTTCTAAATGATGTCTAAAGAAATAATTTCTTGTCGCAATCTTTTGTACTCTGTACAAATTTGGACTTATTTCTGCATAATTTTCAGGATTCTTGTACCAGTTTTCATCGTGCTCATGTGGATTAAAAGTCATATTGCCGTCTTCATCGTAACGTGGGAAAACAAAATATTCGTTCTGTTTCATTGTGAATAAGAATTGCCATCCTTCATCCTTTTTGTAATCCTTATCTATAATAGGTATTCCGAGCATTGTTCTTGATGTTGCTTCGAAGAATGACACAATGACTTCGTCAAGTTCATATACAATTTCTCCATTTTCGTTGGTGATAGGCTTTCCTTCCTTATCTAATTTAGGTTTTCTGAATATTGCAACATGGTGGTTGTTGCCAGTGTTTACAAAATCAGAAGGCATTTTGTTGCCATTGCTATCTAGTATTGGGTTGCCGTTCTTGTCTCGCTTGTCGTGTAATGCGATTGCGTTGTTAATTCCGGTAATTGTTACTCGTTTAATCTTTATGCCTTTGTCTTTGTTTAGATATATAGGATTTTCGTCAAGGTTAGAGAATGCTTTCTTTGCATCTCCACCAAACTTGGCAAGTCTATCTTCCAAAATCTTTCTTATGTGGGCATCAACAACTTTGTCAATTTTCAAGTCGGGCGATATTTCTTTCCTTATGGTGTATATTGTTTCAAAATCTATGGTCTTTACTTTCTCGGGAACTTTTTCTGTATGCGATTCGTTTAGCCATTCTGGAAGTTTTTCGAGTGTGTTTTTGCCTGTAAACGCCTTTTTCGGATCATTGCCAAAAATGTTGAGTCTTGCCAATAATGCTTCTCGATAACGAGGACTTGCAACTGTCATTATTTTTTCGGTATCGAATGAAGCGTTTACCTTTTCTTCTTTGATAACATACTTTTTGCTACTTCCATATACCGTTTCAAGATGCAGTTGTCCGCGTGGAGTCAGTTGTACTCTCTTGTTTTTGCCACCTTTTTTCTTGGTAGTGTTTATATTTTGAGTAACAACCTTGTTTTTCGCTTTTATTGAAATAAGTATATTTTCGAGTTGGCGTTTTGCTTCGGCACGGAATTCGTCCAATGGAATAGGTGGTTTGAAACGAAGTTTGCCGTGACTGTCGCGTTCAAGTTCCTTCTTTTCTATTCCGTAAATAGCAGATGAGCGTTCTTCCTTGCTTAAATCCATTAGTTCAACCATGTCAAGGTCAAAGTATTCGTCTGTGCCTTTCTGTACTCTGGCGTTCAAATTGTTAAGGTACTGAATGAAACTGTGCTTGGTGAATGCTATTGTCAAAGCATCCATAGCGTGATGTCTATGGTCGTTTCGTTTTGTCCAATCCTTTATTCTTTTGATTTGTCTGCCATCTCGGTCTTGTTCGTAATAGGTCAGTCCAAGTTGGTCGTATTTATCCCAGTTTAGTTCCTGCATTACATCTACAAGTTGCCAGTCTTCACGCAGACGGTCTGTGATGCTACCTGTAGTTGGCACAACGAATTTGACAATTCCTTCAAGCATTTCACGGGCTTGCTTTGCAATATATTGCGAATCTCGCAAATCGCGATTTATAAAACCACTAGGAATGTCAGCTTCTTTCATAAGCAATTTGTCACGCTTTGTCTTGCTTATTACCTTATCGGCGTATAAGTTTTCGATTCGGTTTGTGTATTCGTCTGCTTTTTTTTCCCCATATTCAGCCAAAACGAAATCGTAAGCAGTAGCATTGCTTTTCTTTAAGTTTACATTTCTTACTTCTAATGTCTTGTTTGAAAATGAATCATCGAAAAGTTTTGCTTGCGGAATAATATGTTCTATGTCGAACTCTTTTGAGAAAACTTTTTCCTGTGGTATATAGGTGTTTGAATACAAAGTCTTGTATCCATTTTTCTCAAGTTCCTTGTATAATTTGTATCTTATTATGTCGTTTCTGCTGACATGTTCAAGATTAAATGGGGCGGACTTAAGTATTTTTACATATTCTTCGTGTAGTTTTGTAGTCTGATTTATCGAAGCCGTCAATTCTTCGCGTTCCTTTGCCGACTTTTTCAATTCTCGGGCAAGTTCTATGCGTACTTCATCTGGTTTTCCGTATTCGTCAATAATTTCATTAACGACATTAATCATCTGGTTTAGAATCTTTTCAACAACAGGATTGCGCAAACTGTTTCTAGGAAGAAGTTCAAGTTTGTCTTTAAGAACTTTATTGTCAAGTTCTTCCTTTGTCAAAGAGCGTTTAGAGTGGTTATATCCGGCATATTCACATGCAACACTGTATTCAAGTCCGTCTTTCATATGAGGCAAGATTTTTTTTATTGCTTTGGCACTTAGACTGCCGTAGTCTGGTTGAAAAACAACTTTAGCAAGAACTTCAGCATATTCTTTGTCAAATCCATATTGTTCTTTCAGTTTCTTTATTAATTTTTCGTTTCCAGAAACGGAATTATCGCCTTCGAAAGAATATAGGAGATGCCATAGTTTGTACATAGGTTGCTGTTCTGCATCAATATTTGAATCGAATTGAAGTATGTCGGTATTTATTTTCAGTTCTTTAAAAATATCGGCAATTGTCTTTTTCTTCAATTCTTCATCATGACCGCTCATTTCTATGATAGTGCGATATGCGTTGAATAATGCTGCTTGAGTTTTATTGCCTTCGATTTCCTTATAATTAAGGTCAATGTCTTTTGTCTTGTCGAACAATAGTTTTATTGCCTCATTTTTCGATAACTTTTCTTTGGTATTCAGTTCGTTGAATAGTTTTTCTTTTTCTTCTTGATATAGGAAACGCTTGCCATTCTTTAGTGATTCTGCTTTTCCAAATAGGTCGGGATTATCGTTAGGAATAACTTTTCCTGTTACTTGTATGTTGTTGAGAATTTGCCAAATCTTAAACTCCTGAAATAGTGGTGATGACTTGGGACATACTCGGCTGCCAGTAATTTTCTTTACCTTTTTGCCATCAATATCGACTTCGATTTCCTTGCTTTCAAGTTCGCAGAACGAGATAAGACCTTTTTGAGATTTTAGCGGACGCTGGTAGAATATGACAACATCGCGGATTTCCTTTTTGAGTTCATAAGTTAGTTCCTTGTGGTATTTTGCTTGGGTTTCCCATATCGTTTCAAATTCGTTTAAGTAATCCTGTCTGTAAAAAACTTCGTTTTTAAGGCTGTAGTTTGGATTTGCGGCCAATTTTGCCATCTGGTATTGACCAACTGTCTGATGATTGAAATATAATGCTTTACTTCTGTCACTTATGTTACCTAAATATCCGCTGGCATTATTACTCTGTCCGTTTATTTCACTAAGTACAACAGCCAATTCTTCTAGTCCAAGTTTTTCCGATAGGGCATTGGCTCTCCATTGGTAGTTTTCTATTTTTTGCTCAGCAGTTTTTCCTGTGCGTTTGAATCCAACAATATTAAATGGTTTTGCGCAGATTGCCCAAGTTTGAGATTTGTTTTTACCCCGTATATCATCCTTTAAACTATCTGTTAGAATATCGGTATAGAATTGTTTCTGAAAGTTCCACACCTTGTCAAATTCTGCCTGCAAGTCGGAACGATAGAAATCTGGCAAATATTTCTTTCCTTGTTTCAATAGGTTGAGAGAAAATTGTCCTGGGGTAAGGTTGTTTTCGTACAACTGCTTCGCCACATCCATTCCATCAATCAATTGACCTTCTTCGGTAGATTTCGCTTTACGACTGCTTTTGTATCCACGCTTTTTGTTAATCATAAGCAGAACACGGGCAAATTCCTCTAAAGATATTTCGTCTGTTGCTGCTTTTGCTCTTAAACGATATGTTTCAAATGTTGTTTTGTTGCCGTTTTCAGTTAGAATTGAATTGTCGTTTATGAAACCATTACTTTTCATAACCTCAATTAAATTTTCGCGACGAAGTTTGTAGCGTTGCAGATTGCGGCGCATACTGCGTTTTAGTGTTCTGTCTGCATTTGTAGTTATGCTTTTGCCTTTCTCAAAGTTAGTTAATTCGTCAACTGTAAGTGGATTTACTCTTACACCTAATTTTATAATAGACGATTTTTCATCTGCATTTTCTGCTTCATTCACTACTGCCCAACCTATGCTGTTGGTACCCAAGTCCAAACCGAGAATTTTCTTCATACGAAATTTATTTTTTGCAAAAATAAAAAATTTTCTTTGCTATAATGTATATAGTTAATATCTTTGCAGTACATTTTTTTGCGAATCACAATAAGGATTATTCCGTTGTGAAAACATTAAAGTGGCCTTCGGGTCGCTTTTTTTTTATTCATATTATTTCGTTTTCCCTTTCCCAATTTTAATACCTATATTATTAAAATAAAAAAATCCCCGACGTGGAATCGGGGCATGTAAAATGAAAAAGTATTTTTTTTATGGTGGCTGCTTGGAAAATGTTGTTTTGTGACTTGTAATGGTATGTTTTTGCTGTTCAAACTAAGCCCAATGCGTATGCATTATGAGATAACTCATGGTTAATTCCGGGTGTTTATGTCTTTCCAGGCATGTCCTCATATCGCGTGCAAAGATATAAAATTATTTTTTTGTGGAATAATTTTTTTTGTTTTTGTTGTGACAAATTTTGTGGGTTCACAAAAAAAACTAGTCCCTGCTTGATTAGCGGTGGCTTTGAGGGTAGTGTGATGCTGTTCGATTGCTTATTCCAGTTTGCTTTTTATATAGTTGATGCTTGCCTTTTCGATTTCGCTTCCACGCATTTCAGGCCTTTCGGGATGGCACTGTACAAGCATTTTGCTGCCATCGGCGGCAACTAGCAATTCCCAAATCCCTTCGGGCGATTTTCCTGTAAGCGAGCATTCAAACGGAACATTCTTTACCGCCTGATGGTGCCTCGAATTTACGCGCCATTGTTCGCCTGTGCTCAATATCAAAGTATGGTATCGACTTTTGCCATTTGAGGTTTTCTGATGCTTAATATTCAATTCACCCAAATCTTCAATTAGTTCTGCTCCCATGAAAAAACAAACTATTTGCATCCCTCGGCATATACCAAAAATTGGAATCTTCTTGTTCTTGCATTCTTCGAAAACCAATGAATCCAATAGGTCGCGTTCGGGATTTATGCCCAAGTCAGGTCCGCCACAGAAAAGTATTATTCCACAACTGTCGGCTTCGGCAGGTGAGGAAATAATCTTGTATGCTAATCCATATTCCGACAGCCAGTTTTCGTAGTCCTTAAAAGATTTGCAGCCATCAACTATTCCTATGGTTTTGTTTTGCTTGTTGGTTGGTTGTGCAGTGTTTTGTGCTGATTGCTGGGCATAGGACGGATAAGTTATGATAATTGAAAATAGCATACAAACTATAATATAGTTGATAAATCCAGTGCTGGTTCGCTCATTGTGCCAATGCTTTGTATTGAAGGCAGAATACATAACTATCGGTTGGTTTTTTCTTCTACTGCTCAGTTTCTTTTCCTGCTCCGTTCCACTCTGAAATTCCGCCGGCGAGGTTTATCACGTTGTAGCCGTTGTCGGATAGGAGAGTGGCTGCCTTGCGACTGCGTACCCCGCCTTGGCAATATACGGCGATGGTCTTGTCCTTTGGTAGTTTTTCGTCGGCTTCGTAGAGGAAACCAGCGCGTTTCACGTCAATGTTTATGGCGTTTGGAATATGTCCACCACTATATTCGTCGGCTGTACGTACATCGACAATTATGGTGTTCTCGTTAGCGATTGCCTTTTCAAAGTCGTTGGCATTCAGGGTGGTAAAGTTGCTGTTCATCTTGCTGAAATAAATTATTGCTGTCACGCCCGCCGCAACGATGACGATGACAATTAATATTATTATGATTCGTTTCATGGGACAAAGTTAAGAAAAGTTTTTGAGTTTCTATGTTGCCTGTGCTGCGAAGCACTGAGCGAAGTGAGTGAAGTAGAAGTACGCCCGTTCCTGGGGTTCTATTCTGTTGTTTTTCCTGCTTTTTCCCATTCGGTAATTCCGCCGTCGAGGTAAACAACGCGGAAACCTCTGTTGGCGAGAATTATTGCTGTCATCTTGCTGCGGACGCCATTTTTGCAGTATACGGCAAGTGTCTTGTGCTTGGAAAGTCTCTTTTCGAAATCAGGGCGGCTCATGTCGATGTTTATGGCATTGGGGATGTGTCCTGACCTGTATTCGTCGGCAGTGCGCACATCGAGGATTATGGTTGTGCTGTTGGCGATTGCCTTTTCAAAGTCGTTGGCATTCAGTGTGATAAAGTTGTCGTTCATATTGCGGTAATGGTTACTATATAAGTTTTTGTGCAAAGATAAAGAAAGATTTGATGATTTGATGATTCAAAGATTTGATAATTTGATTCAAAGATTTGATAATTTGATGATTCAAAGATTTGATAATTTGATGATTCAAAGATTTGATAATTTGATGATTCAAAGATTTGATGATTTAAAAGTTCTTCAGCAAAACTTCACCATTTCAAACAACCATCAAACTATTTCAAACTTAGAAACTTATAAACGGGCTTTGGACCACAGAACGGCGTACTTCGGCTGTGCTCGGCACAAGTAGCCCTCAACGAAGTTAACCTTTAGCTCGGCGTAAGCCAAACATTGAAACGGGTGTTTGCCCATCAAACGGCGCCAGTCATTTAAACCATTAAAAATTATGTTGTAAATCATCTTTAAAAAATTTTGTGCATTGAAATAATTACTAATTTTGCACAAGTCTAACAAAGACGATTTAGTAATTTAAAATGTTAATTATAAACAATTTAATAAAAATTTAGAAATGAAGGCATATAACTTTAACGCAGGTCCATGCGTACTGCCAAAAGAAGCGATTGAATCTACAATCAATGCTATCCGTGATTTTGATAACACCGGAATCGGTCTTATGGAAATTTCTCACCGTACACCAGGTTGGGAACGTACAATGGAAGAAACTCGCCAGCTTTGGAGAGACATCCTCAACATTCCTGCCGAATACGAAATATTGTTCCTCGGTGGTGGTGCAAGCACTCAGTTCATGACCGTTCCTGCTAACTTGCTCAACAAGAAAGCTGCATACTTGCAGACTGGTGTTTGGGCAAAGAAGGCAGCTAAGGAAGCTAAGCTCTTCGGTAATGTTGAAATCGTTGCTTCGTCGGAAGACAAGACTTACAGCTACATTCCTAAGGGATGGAATGTTCCTGCTGATGCTGACTACTTCCACATCACAACCAACAACACTATCTACGGTACCGAAATCCGCAAGGACTTCGACGCAAGCGAAATCAACAATGTAATGCTTGTTGCTGATATGAGCTCCGACATCATGAGCCGTCCAGTTGATGTTAAGAAGTACGGACTTATCTACGGTGGTGCACAGAAGAACGTAGGTCCTGCTGGTGTTACTTTCGTAATCGTTCGCAAGGACATCCTCGGCAAGATTGCTGACCGTCAGTACATGAACCCATTGCCAACAATGGTTGACTACCGCACTCACGCTGCAGAAGAGGCTAAGAACATCTCTATGTTCAACACTCCTCCAGTACTCCCGATTTTCGTAATGCACGAAACCTTGAAGTGGTTGAAGAACACTATCGGTGGTGTTGCTGAAATGAACAAGATCAACCTCAAGAAGTCGAACCTCCTTTACGAAGAAATAGACCGCAACAGCATGTTCCGTGGAACAGTTGAATGCAAGGAAGACCGTTCAATCATGAACCACTGCTGGGTAATGGCAGAAGGTCGCGAAGACAAGGAAGCAGAATTCATGGCATTCGCAAAGGAACGTGGTATGGTAGGTATCAAGGGTCACCGTTCAGTTGGTGGTTTCCGCGCTTCTCTCTACAACGCTTGCACAATCGAAGCAGTAGAAGCATTGGTATCTTGCATGCAGGATTTCGAAAAGAAGTACAAATAATATTAACTATTTCGAATACAGAAGGGCTGCCCGATGGGTGGCCTTTTTTTATGGTTGTTCGTCGTCGGGAACGTCGTGTCTGGCGTTTGGTACTGCAAAAATCACAATAAGGTCGCCTATGCCACCTGCAATTGGGACAATTATGCGTGCAATTGAATCAGGAGGAATAAATACAAAGGTCGCAAGCAATACCATGGCAGTCATAATGCCTACGGCACCAGCTTTCTGGGCAATTGTCATTCCTCCGCGTTTGTGGTAGTTGCGTATGTATTTGCCTAACCAAGATGATAATAGCCATTGCTGTAGACGCGGTGAACTGCGGTAGAATAACCACGATGCAAGCAAGAGGAATGGAGTGGTAGGGAGTCCTGGCAAAACAACTCCAAGTGCTCCAAGACCAACTGCAATAAGACCGGATATTATGTAAAAATACCGCTTCATGACGAAAAATTCTTTGCAAAGGTACTGATTTTAGGTTTTATTGACTGCCGAAAATAAATTTTAGAAAAAAACTTTTGGTTTGAAATAATTGTCTTATCTTTGCAACCTCAAAACTGACGGATTCGTCTAACGGTTAGGACGGCAGCCTCTCACGCTGCAAATAAGAGTTCGATTCTCTTATCCGTTGCAAGATTTTTCCAATCGTTTTATTAAGTTGTTATTGACAGAATTTTTTTCTGTCTTTCTTTTTTTATGGTGACTAGTCCTAAATAACCGTTACAGGTTTTTACGGGACAAAGATACAATTAAATACACTGTCGGATATCCGACAGTGTATTTTTATTTTCATTTTTATAAGATTTCATTTTTAATTCGCGTTGATTATGCATAAACTCAGGTGTATTGTAGTCGCAAGAGCAATGCGGTCTCATACGGTTGTATGTATCCACGCATTCTGCTATTGCCTTCTTCATCAGATTGAACGGAAGATTAAGGCTTTCCAGCAGGAACTCTTGCTTCAGGATTCCGTTAACTCGTTCTGCCACCGCATTTGCATAAGGGTCGTAAGTCTCTGTCATACTTGGCGTTATTCCATATTTGGCAAGTCTTTTCTGGTACTCGTCAGAACAGTATTGTACACCCCTGTCGGAATGGTGGATTAGTGGTTCCTGCGGATACATTCTGTTTCCGTTCGCCATCTTCAACGCCCGCAGCGCGCCTTCAGTATCAAGGTTTTCCGACAAGTCGTACCCCATAATCTTTTTGGAATATGCGTCGGTAACAAGAGAAAGATAAATATGAGAGTTTCTGTTTCTTATATAGGTGATGTCTGCTACAAAGACCTGCTCCGGCCTGACAATGTCCAGACTTGCAACCAGGTTCTTGTGCTTGTGGAAGCGATGGTGTGAGTTCGTGGTGGTATGGTACGAGCGGTATGGCAATATCAGCATGTTGTTTGCGCGCATTATGTCGAAGAGCCTGTCCCTTCCGACTCCCAAGGCCTGCAGTCTTGGCCACAGGATATGATATAGTTTCCTGCATCCCAGCCTTGGCATGTCCGCCCGGACCTCTCTCGCCATCTCGACAACCTCCGTCGCCTTTTTGCGACAATTGTGCTCGCTCCATATTGAACGGTAATACCTCTGTCTGCTAAACCCGAACAGCCTGCAGAGTTCACTTATGGACACGCTTCTCATATTGCTGTATCCTTTGACTGTCCGGGTGAACATTTTTTTCTGATGTCAACTCCATACTCTTCCTCGGCTATGTCTATCATCAGGTCAAAAAAGCCTGCCTTGAGGTCTTTCTCTTCCAGTTCCTTCTCAAGCCGGGCGTTTTTCCGCTCCAGCACTTTTACTTTTTCCCTGAGCTCCAGAAGCTCCTGATCTTTTGTTTTTGCCATTGGTAATAATGTTTTGTTTTGCCAGTCAAAGGTACCAAATTTATTAATCCATTGGCGTATGGTGTCGCTTCCCTGGATTCCATATTTCCTGGATAATTCTCCTAGACTGACATGCGTCTCTTCATACTCGCGTACAACTGACATTTTAAAGGACATAGTGTAGTCCTTTTGTGTACGCCTAACATACTTACTTTCTTTATTTTCCATTTCGTTACTATTTTTATTGTAACGCTATTTTAGGACGAGACA
>JAGCDJ010000007.1 GCA_017651185.1 Bacteroidales bacterium
GAATTTCATTTCTCAATCTGGAGATGGGGTATTTTTTAATGGAGAAATCGCAGAAATTATTGCATTCGACACCATTGACAACGACATGAGGAACATTGTACACGACTACTTACTAAGCAAATACTTAGTTTCTATTTCCCTCGGTCTCGACATCCACGTCCCATACGGTTTCTGCGATACCGCCATAACCACCGCTTACAACCCCGATTTCACATCCTACCTCTGGAGTACTGGCGAAACGGATTCTGTAATTCATGTAAACCAACCTGGCCGCTATACAGTAACCGTAACCAACAGCTTTGGAGTTACTAGCACTGACGATATAAAGGTTTATTTCCCAGAAGTGCTACAATTGCAGGACACCACCATTTGCGCTGGCGATACTATCCGTTGGGACCTGAAACTTTCACAAAACGACTACTCTTACCAGTGGTTCAAGGATGGAGTACAATACAGCAATGACAATCATGATATCTCAATATCCGAGGAAGGAGCATATAGCTGCATAATAACAGACTCATTGGGATGTACTTTCCAAACAGATACAATGCACTTGTCAATCGACAACTACGAATATACCGCAGGATTCAACCAGGCCGATACAACCCTATGCTACGGAAACCGATTGCATATAGCATCTGGCTACGAGGAAACCATAGCGGCAATATGGCAGGACGGCAATACCGACCTTGAATATTACCTATCACAACCCGGCACATATACGGTAACAACAACCAACAACCGCGGATGTACTGCAACAAGCAGCATAAACGTAAACCTGCAGGGTCAGGTGCCTGTAGCAAACTTCAGCATTGAGGGGCACTGCCAGAACGCAGAGGTTTACGCCACCAACCTAAGCATCTCAGAAATGGGAGAAATATCGCTATACAGATGGTACGCAAACGACAGCATCATAGGAACCGATGAAAATGCATCCCACATATTTACAGAATACGGACAGCAAAACATCAAACTCTACCTCGAAACTACCGATAACTGTATAAACGATACCACAATCTCAGTCTACATCGACCCGCAACCGCAACCAGACTTTGCACCAAAATTCTTCTGCCAGAATGCTCCTACAGAAATACAAACAAGATCATCCATAATAGAAGGCAACATCGAATCTCACTCATGGTCGATAAACGGAGAGACATACTACGGAGACAACATAAACACAACATTCACAGGAACTGGAATCAACCACATAACGCTTTCGTCAGAAAGTAATGCAGGTTGCCATGCTAATGAAACTTTCGAGGTAAATGTAATGCAAGCAGAAATACCCGTAGTGGAAATATCTGAGATATGCATAGGTCAGGAAACTAATTTCTTAGACAAGACTCCTTTCAGCAACATAAATCCTCAAGTTACATGGAGATGGGATTTCGGCGACGAAACGGCATTGGCAACAAGCAGAAACACAACCCACCGCTACGATTCAGCAGGAACCTACAATGTTTCACTGGATGTTACCTACGCAAACCATTGTACTTCGCGGATTGACACCACCTTAACCATATATCCGACACCTGAAGTGTCGATAGCAAACAGCGTGTTGTGCATCGGCGGCAGCAACGCAATGGAAGCCGAAATCCAATCTGGAGACAGCATAGTAGAATACATCTGGCGCATCGGCGACAACTTCGAGTCGCACGAAAGGAATCCGATATTCACCGCCGACACCTTCGGCACCCTCGACGTAAACATAGACATTCTTACAGAACACCTATGCCATGCCCACGCCGACAACACCATGGACATCTACCTGTCGCCAGAAGTATCGTTCACACAGTCGCGCGACTGGGGCGGAAATCCTATGTTCGTGGAGTTTGAAAACACATCTGAAGATGCTGCTTCATTCCTATGGGATTTCGGAGGCGAAGGCGAAAGCACCCAGAGAAATCCATACTTTGTATTCACAAACCCAGGAGTATATTACGTTACCCTATATGGCACAAGCGAACACGGATGTACAAGCATTTACACCTCATCGGCAATAACCGTAGTGGAACCTGTTGTTGACATAATGCTGATGGACCTGAAGACCACAATCGAAAACTCTTTTGCGAAAATCTCCTTCGTGATAGTCAACCTCGGAACATTGCCTGTAGAAAACCTTGTGCTTGAACTGAAGTTTAACGACCGAACCCTCCGCGAAAGTATTGACTACATTGCACAGGGTGAAGTTCGTCCATACACCTTCGGCACACAAATGCCTGTACCGCAGAGCAACGACATAAAATCTACAATCTGCGTGGAGGCAATTGTCCCCGACACCGAAGGTCACAGCGATACGAATCTAACAAACAACATCCTTTGTATTACCGATGCAGAGAACTTGTCTGTTGGCATACCCTACCCGATTCCTGCCAGCGAGCAAATAACCTGCGACATATATACAAAGATTCCTACCGACCTCGACATTTCAATATTCAGCATTTACGGCGAACTGGTAAAGCACAATACGATAAACCAGCACAAGGGCTATCTGAAATATGAAGCCAATGTAACCGATTTGTCGGCAGGAATGTACTTTATAAGAGTAAACTCAAAGGACGAAAGCATTACGCATAAGTTTGAGATAAGGTAATATACGAAATATCAACAGGCTATTTCTAAGAAATATTTTTTCCAGATAACCATTATGCAATCCTAGCGATGCTAAATTTGCTGTTGAAACAACGAGGCGAAGCGAGTAACCTTGATTGCCGCCTTGGCTGGTGAGCGTTAAGAAAATCGCTGGAACGAAGCGTAAAAAGTCATACTGTTTGAAGACGGAACGAAGTGTAGGCAAGTTTATGACTTTTAGCGTAGAGATAGTGATTTTTAGCGAAGCAGACTCAGCGGACATGGTTTTTGTTTACTTTTTGCCAACAAAAAGTAAAAGCCCTCGCGGCTCGAGCGAAATTAAAATTTCACAAACTACAAACATCTGTTAATCAACGCATAGCATATTTTTCCATTTTATGATTTCCATTTTATGGAAAAAGTATTACTATTTCTTATTTCCTCAATGCCCTAAACTTCTCGGCACTATAACAAATATCTATGTCAACATTTGCCTCTATGCCTTCGAGGCGACCATCCTCGCAAAACTGCCAGAACACCCACTCTGACGGCAATTTCTTTGGATTTTCCTTCTCGGAATAATGCGCAATCCATATTGGATACTTGCGGAAACGCTTGTCATCGGTAATGACCTTCTCGTAGAAATTGCTATACGTATATATAATAGGTACAACGTTGTAATGCTCCTCCACAATTGTAAGCCAGTTGAGCAAGCCATTTTTCAAACTGGTGATGCTCTGAACTTTACTATATTTCTCAATGTCAAGCACAGGAACAAAATCTCCCTTTTCCAACCTTACTGTACGAATAAACAAGTCGGCTTGCTCAGTGCTATTCTCATTCGGACGGTAATAATGATATGCTCCGCGTGGCACATTGTATCTCTTCAGTTGGCGCCAGTTCTCAGCGAAATTCTTGTCCTTGGTGTCGTTTCCTGCCGTAGCACGGACAAAAGCAAAATCAATCTTGTTCTTGTCAACCATAGTCGCCCAGTCGATATCGCCTTGATACTCCGACACATCAATTCCAAAAAGATTGTACTGCGGATACATTTCGCGATAGGTTTTCATTGGGACAACTGTCGTAACCTCTTCGTTTTGACCATCGCCAAAGAACCTATTGTAATATTTCTTCAAATATGGAAAGGAAAAGTAACCACCCACTGCGACAACCGCCACAGCAAGCACTACCCATAGGAATTTTCGTCCCCTGCCCTTTCTACGCTTTGCCATCCAAAACTATTTCGAGACAAACTTGTCCTTTACATAATGCGCAATCTGAACGGCATTGGTAGCAGCGCCCTTACGCAGATTGTCGGCGACAACCCAGAAATTTATTGCATTCTTACAGGAATAGTCGAGACGGATACGACCGACAAAAGTTTCGTTTCTGTCCTTGGCGTTTATTGCCATCGGGTACAGGTTGTTTTTCGGATCGTCCTGAACGACAAGACCTGGAGCCGACTTCAAGTCTTCCATAATCTTATCCAAGTCGGGCTTCTGCTCGAACTCAAGATTTACGGCCTCGCTATGTCCGCCAACAACAGGCACACGCACAACGGTAGATGTTACAAGCAAATGCGGAAGTCCCAATATCTTGCGGCTTTCGTTCACAAGTTTCATTTCCTCTTCGGTATAGCCGTTTTCGAGGAATGCGCCACCGTGAGGCAGACAATTCAAGTCAATCTGATGCGGATATGCAGGTTTTTCAACCGGTTTGCCTTCGCGCTCGCACATAAGTTGGTTTACGCCCTTGAAACCCGAACCGCTTACCGACTGGTAAGTGGAAATCACGAGACGCTTCAATCCGTACTTCTTCAGCGGAGCAAGCACAACCATAAGTTGTATTGTACTACAATTCGGGTTGGCAATAATATGGTCGTCGGCAGTAAGTTCCGAAATGTTCACTTCGGGAACAATCAACTTCTTATCGGGGTACATACGCCAAGCAGACGAATTATCGACAACGTATGTTCCGGTTTCGGCAAACTTCGGAGCCCATTCGAGCGAAACGTCCTTTCCTGCCGAGAATATTGCAAGGTCGGGACGCATTGCAACAGCATCTGCCAAGCCAACAACCTTGTATTCCTTGCCTTTGCAAGTTATAGTACGACCAATTGAGCGTTCCGATGCAACGGGAACAAGTTCATCGAACTGAAAGTTGAGTTCCTCGAGAACCCTAAATATCTGAGTGCCGACCATTCCGGTGGCTCCAACTACTGCTAATTTCATATTATTACTATTAATTAAACAATATATACTTCATTTTGAGGAGATTTCGAACAACCGTCTTCATAACGATCTCCGTTCCGCATCGCGTGTTCAGTCTGGCTTCCGAAATGACCATTAAAATTACAATCCCAACTTTGCCGAAACATCGAGCATCCTCTTTATTGGACGGTATGCCTTCTCGCGAACATCCTCCGAAATGGTTATCTCGGGCATTTCATATTTCAAGCAGTTATAAAGTTTCTCCAAAGTATTAAGTTTCATAAAGTTGCAATCGTTGCAACCGCAAGTTGAATCCAATGCAGGTGCAGGAATCAAGGTCTTTTCGGGAACGGCCTTGCGCATCTGGTGCAAAATGCCCGATTCGGTGACAACAATAAATTCCTTTGCATCGTTGTTCTTCACATACTTAAGAAGTCCAGCCGTACTTGCAACAAAATCGGCAACTATAACCACCGGCTTTTCGCATTCGGGATGAGCGATAACCTTTGCACCAGGGTGTTCTTCCTTCAACTTCAGGATTGCCTCAAGGTCGAAACGGCGATGCACGTGGCAAGCACCATCCCAAAGAACCATGCTGCGACCAGTCTGCGCATTGATATATCCGCCAAGGTTCTTGTCGGGACCGAAGATTATCTTCTCGTCGGCAGGCAGACTTTCGACAATCTGCTTTGCGTTGGAAGAAGTCACGGTTATGTCGGTCATCGATTTTATTGCCGCAGTGGTGTTGATGTACGAAACTACTGTATAGCCTGGATGTTCGGCAATAAACTTGGCGAACTCGTCGGCAGGACAAGAATCTGCAAGCGAGCAACCAGCATTGAGGTCGGGAATTATAACTTTCTTGTCGGGACAGATTATCTTTGCGGTCTCACCCATAAAGTTAACGCCGAGGAAAACAATGATTTCGGCATCTGTCTTTGCCGCCATCTGCGCCAACTGGAGGCTGTCGCCAACATAGTCGCTAATATCCTGCAATTCGGAATTAATGTAGAAATGTCCAAGAATTACGGCATTCTTTTCCTTTTTCATACGGAGAATCTCCGATTTCAAGTCGATATTGCTGTCGATAGGCTGGTTTACAAAACCATATTTCTTTACATCTTCCTGTGCTGTCATCATTTAAACTGATTTATCTGTAGTTCTTTTTTCTCGAATGCGCTGCCAACGACTACAATATCGGCACCCGCCTCGTATTTTTGGTTTATTGATTCAATATTTCTCAGTCCGCCGCCAACTATAAGCGGAGACTTTGTGCATCTGCGAACAGCAGCCACCATCTTGTCGGGAACCGGATTCAACGCACCGCTGCCCGCCTCCAAGTAGGTCATGTGAAGTCCTAGCATTTCGCCAGCCACGGCTGTAGCAACAGCCAAATCGGGTTTGTCGGCTGGTATAGGACGAGTATTGCTGACATATTCCACAGATGTTGTCCTGCCTCCATCGACAAGAACATATCCCGTGCTTATGACCTCGATGTCCATCTGCATAAGCGAAGCGGCTGCAATCACGTGGTTTCCAATGAGGAATTCGGGATTTCGTCCCGAAATAAGCGAAAGCATGAGAATTGCATCGGCCTTTTCGGAAATGTGGCTTGCGTGTCCCGGGAAAATTATCACTGGCTTCTGCGTGTTGTCCTTTATTGCTTCGATGCAATGGTCGAGGTTTCCGAGCATATAACTGCTACCGACAAACACATAATCGGCAGATGAAGCCTCAATTTCACGTGCAAAAGCCACAGTTTCGCCCAGCGACTGCTTGTCGGGATCAATCAAAACTGCGAGTTGCCTCCTGTGTTCTTGGCAGTTCCGCAGTATAGTAGTGTATATGTTACCGTTTAAAATCACAAGTGCGAAGATAGTAAAAATTTTGTTGACAAGGATTTTTATTTATGCAAAGACGTTACTTATTGTGGTAAAATTTAAAGCATTCTAAATAATTAACTAGTTGTTGATTAATCAAAAGGGTATTATTGACGACGAATACGTCGCACACGAGAACTTTGAATTGGCACAAGGTAATATATTTTGAATTTTTCTTGCGCGTAAATATGACAAATCATTTCCGCTATTCCACATCTTTAACCATTGACTCTTCCATCATCTCCTCTGCAATGACATTGAGTCTTACGCATTGTTCTCTTAATATGCCTTTTTGTGGACTTTCTTCTGAGGATGCTTCTGTAAGGAAAAGAATCTTTCCATGCGCACATGCTTCCATAAACTTTCCAATAGGTTTATAATACTCCGATAAACCATGTGGCAACAAAACGATAATAGGAAGGCCTTCATTTAACGCAATATCAAGAACCAACTTCTCTTTCGGACTGATGAATGCACCTATTAGAACAGCACCATTCCTTGCAGCAACAATACAGTCGTTTATATAATTGTGTGCTTCCTCTTCCGAGAAGCGACTTCGTACATGAACAGCACACAATGGATTGTCCAACAGCAAAATATTTCCAACAGTTGAAAAACAATGGTCATTCCAATGTACATTATGCTGAACAGCAAAATATTCCGGGCTCATTTTCTTTAACCACAAACGACGAGGATTATCGTGGACATACGCTATCATGTTCTGGAGTTGTCCCGCATGAAGCAAGATACGGTCGTGAAAACCCTTCTCCCAAAGAGGTTTAAGCGGATTCAAACTTTTTTCTTCTGTGGTATATTGTCTGTTATATGCCTTTGTGCAACCAACCATAAAACCACGCACAACATCTCCTATGGAAACATCCATTTCTGTCCGAACAAAGATAATCCCATGAAAATGATCAGGCATAAGTTGGCATGCTATGAGTGAAATATTTCGTTGACAAGATTCTCCAGTGCGTTCTGCTTTAATTTTCGCAAATTGCTTCTGAATTGATGGTATATTGTTCCAACATTCAAGCACTTGCAACCCAAGTGATGACGGACTAATGGATGCTGTTTCAGGACTAACACCAGTAAGAGTACCAAGCAGAGGCAAACGCCCATCTATGCATAGTGTTATCATATAAATGCCGCGCCCATGATAGTTGTTATGATGGCTACGCTTGTGCTGCTGAGGCAATGGTCGTTTGTCGTTATTTTTAGGCATCGAAATGTTTTTGTTATGGAACAAAGATAAGTCATTTTTCTTTATTGGCGACGACTACGTCGCACACAATAAACGATAGTTATCGTAAGCGATAATATCGTTATTATATCTGTGATGATTATTCCTGCGGATTGCAAACCGCCCTTACAGACATTCCATAGAAACGATATATATCGAATATGTAAAAACTGTTTGAACTAAAATTGAAAGAACTTGCATAAGGCGGATAGTCCCCGAGTGTGCTAGTCCAGTATCCTCCCTCATCTCCAGTATGATAAAGTTGGGTTTCATAGCGATGACCTGCGTACGGAAGGAAAATAGTATTGCCGTTTCGTCCCATAAGCAACAGCCCGTTATCTGTGAAAGTACGATAACAATTTTCTAATAACTCCTGCATTTCTTCCTGAGTCGGCATACGCCATCCATCGCCCCAGTTGGCTGTTGCAACATCATCACCGGCTTCCAAAACGGTCAAATTATCGGTAAAACCATTGCTCCCGTAGGTCGAATTATCGCAATACTTGGTTAGAGTCGTTGCACTTCCGTTGCAATAGCGATAGTAATTCCAATCGTATATTGTTTTGGCTGTTACTTCTCCCCACGCATAGTAGTTGCCGTAACCTTCGGGATATGTAGCGCCAACATTACAAGTAGCCCAACAAATACCGCTTGGTAGGCCGAGATTAACCCACTCGTGTCCGTTCAAAGTTCCCTGACCTGGATAATAAAAATTCAATGTCAAATCCTGGTTTTCTGTCTGCTGCCTCACAACCACAACACTTGCCACTGCTGCAGCATCGATTGTAGCATATCCGACATAACGCATATTGTCGCCAGACTGGAAATAATTGGTCGATGTTAATTTTGCTGTGATATTGCCAGAAAAACCAGAATATTTAATATCGTTGGCACTGCCACAACCTACATTTACCATCTTTATGGAATAGGATTTGTCGCCAACAATCGCATTAAGTATATATGTCTGCGGTTTGGTCGCCGTGACAACAAATGCATGTGAGCCCTCATCCAACTTGCCATCATATTGGGCGAAAACTTTCCCCGAAATATCAAGCAACTGCAAACATACATTCTCGCAATGCGAAACAGAGAGTTCGACGCGGGTTTTGCCGTTAAACGGGTTAGGTACATTTTGCAATAACCCCTGATTCTCCACATTTTTTGCACTAAAACCAGTGCTCAACTCAAGCATAAGAGTTGTGTCGGGATATTCAACAGTTTCTACCCAGTTGCGTGTTAGATTAGTAACAACCACACTGTCCAACTGGCAATATTGTGTGCCATTTAGTTGCCCCGTGAAACGGACTGCTATTCCTTGAGAAAATAATCCCATGCAAATAGCAAGGAGAAGTATTGTAGTGTATAATTTCCTCATTGCCATATTATTTTCATAGCGAAGATAATAAAATATTTTGAAATGAGAATACAAAATTCCCCCAATCCAAAATTACAACGGCGTATTTCCCCTATCCTTCTCGAAAAGCTCAAGGTTCTTCACAACACCATTTTCAATGTCAAAGCGAACGCAAGTCATAGTGCGATGTATGCCCATGCGACCTGCCGCTCCGGGGTTGATGTGAAGCAGATTGTATTTCTTGTCGTTTACTATCTTTAATATGTGCGAATGTCCCGAAATGAAAAGTTTTGGAGGCAAAACCTTCATAATTTCGTTTATTTTGTACTCGTAACGACCTGGGTAACCGCCAATATGAGTCATTAGCACATCAAGACCTTCGACAGTGAACCGTTCGATTTCGGTGGTACGCATGCGTATTCCCCAGCCGTCGCAGTTGCCGAAGACTGCACGCACAGGCTTGCGTGCCTCTAGGGCATCTAGCACATCCTCTGTGCCAATGTCACCTGCATGCCACACCTCATCGACTGGTTCAAGAAAATCTATAACATCATAATCCAAATAACCATGCGTATCGGAAAGCAAACCAATCTTTTTCATACAATACAAAAAAATCTTGAGTGATACGGGGAATATCACTCAAGAAACAATTAAAACCTTTATTATGAAAAATTTATTACTATCCTTATTCTGTAACTTCTTCAGCGAAAGGAAGAACCGAAACATACGACTTGTTGTCTCTCTTCTTCTGGAACTTTACTTCACCATCGCAAAGAGCATACAAGGTATGGTCTCTACCAATAACTACATTGTTACCCGGGTGGTGAACTGTACCACGCTGACGAACGATAATGTTGCCTGCTATAGCAATCTGTCCGCCATAAACCTTAAC
>JAGCDJ010000008.1 GCA_017651185.1 Bacteroidales bacterium
AGAAACCAAAGTTGCAATCTTGTCGCCTTCCTTCAGGTCGATCTTGCCCTTCAGTGCGTCACCAATCTTTTCAACGCGACCGAGAAGCATACCACCCGAACCAGTACGACGGTTGCGGTGCTTGCCCTGCAATTCAACGTTAAGAAGCATTTCCTTCTTTATTTCTTCCATGATTTTTTCCTGGCTTGCACCTTCACCAGCCTGTTGCTTAGCGTAGTTGTGAATGTCGGTGAACGAAGCGGAGTCAATATTCAAAGTCTGTACGTCAATAAGGATTTCGTTGTCATAAATTTCGTCCATATTGTTGTCAAGCTTGTTAGCTGGCTGTGGCAATACGCCCTTTGGCTCTAATACGCGGTGTACACCGTATTTGTTACCTTTCTTCTGCATTGTGTTTAGTTTTAAGTTGTTATTTAATTAATTATAATTCGCTTCAATTTGTCAAGCGAGCGCAAAAGTAGTAATTTTTTTGGAAAAATAATATAGTGGTGTAAATATTTTTTTGCAGATTTCGCAAATTGTGTATTTATGTGGCATAAATGCTTTTTTGTTAGGTATTTTTAGAAAAATACTTTATTTTTGTTCTTTCCTTTTGTTTAAGAAAATTAGCGACAATGAAAGAAAATAGAGGCAATTTCTCAGGTAAACTAGGCGTCATTGCAGTGGCGGCCGGTTCGGCAGTTGGACTTGGTAACATTTGGCGTTTCCCTTACATAGCAGGTCAAAATGGTGGGGGAGCATTCCTTATCGTGTATCTGATATTCGTATTTTTAATAGGTGTTCCTGTAATGCTGTCGGAATTTGCAATAGGTCGCAGGGCTGGTTGCAATGCCTACGGAACATTCAAGAAGTTGTCGCCCAAAGGTGCATGGTGGCTTGTCGGTTTGATGGGAATTTTGGCTGCCATAATGATATTTTCTTTCTATGGCACAGTCGCTGGTTGGACGTTGGAATATGTAAAGAAGGCCATTTGCGATGAGTTCGCAGGGCAGGACCTTGGCGCTCTGTCGCAATCGTTTGGTGATTTCACAACAAGTCCAACAATGCCGTTGGTGTGGATGGTTGTGTTTGTGACATTGACTGCACTCATAATTCTCGGTGGTGTGGAAAAAGGAATCGAAAAGGTCAGCAAGTTCCTTATGCCCTTGCTGTTTGTGCTGATTATCGCTGTTTGCATCCGTGCCGTAACTTTGCCAAATGCCAGCAAGGGACTGGAGTTCCTATTCAAGCCCGACTGGAGCAGTCTTACATTCAAAGGTGTGCTAATGGCTCTCGGTCAGGCGGCTTTCTCGCTTAGCATCGGCATGGGCACGATGATAACTTACGGTTCGTACATTAAGAAAGATACTCCGCTGACTGCCACTGCGATAGAAATCGCTTCCTGCGATACTATTGTGGCTTTGCTCGGAGCGATAATGGTTTTCCCGACACTTGCCTTCCTCGGTGCTGAATCTACTGGCGGTCCGGGACTTGTGTTCATAACTTTGCCTGCAATATTTCAGGCAATGCCGGGCGGATACATCTTTGCAATATTGTTCTTCCTTTTGCTTTCGGTGGCTGCTTTGACAAGTACAATTTCATTGCTCGAGGTACCAGTGTCTTTCCTTGTCGATGAGTTCAACATGAGCCGCAGAAAAGCAACTTTGATTTCGTCATCGGTGATTGTATTTCTAGGTGTATTCTGCACATTGTCGTTTGGTTTGCTCAGCGATTTTACAATCTTCGGCAAGACGGTTTTCGATTTGTTCGATTATACAACAGCCAACATAATGCTTACATTCGGTGCTTTGTTGATTGTGATATATGTGGGATGGTTCTTTGGCAGGAAAAATTTCATCGAGGAGCTTACCGCCGGCGGAAAAGGCAATGTCAAGTTTGCAAAGTTCATTTCCATACTGGTGAAATTTGTTGCCCCAGTGGGAATAGGTTTGGTGGCAATTGGGTCGCTGGTGATTGGGGGAATTGTGTAGGATTTTTTGATACACTGTTGGGTCGTGGCGCGCCGCGACGCCACAGGGTATTAGATAATATTATAAAGATTTATTATGCCCCAATTTCCAAAAAATATCCGAGCACAATGGCACAATTACAATGGAGGATTATATTTTGTGACATTCTGCACAAAGAACAGGGAACATTATTTGGGAGAAATATTGGATGGCAAAATGAGTCTGACAAATGTCGGGAAATTTGCAGATGAGCAATTCCGGAATGTTACAGAACATTATCCCTATGCAGAAATTCCATTATGGGTTGTGATGCCAGACCACATTCATGCAATTGTGATAATTGACAATGATAAAATTCCATACGAACGGCGGATTGTCGGTTTTGATTCTGTAGGGTCGCGGCGCGCCACGACACCACAAGAACAAAACCAACAATCCAATATGTCGCCACGGGAAATTGCAAATATGCAGGGATGGATGTCTGTTGTGATTGGAGGCATCAAATCATCCATTACAAAATATGCCAATTCCAATGCCATTCCTTTTTCTTGGCAATCCCGATTCTACGACCACATTATCCGCGATTCAGATGAAATGAACAGCATTGCCGAATACATTGAAAACAATGTCGCAAATTGGGAATTAAAAATGATTGAAAATTCATAATAAATAAATTATTTTTGCATTTCGACTAACACAGAAAGACAGATGATATACTCGATGACAGGATTCGGAAGGGAACTTCTTGAATATCAGGGAAAGAAAATTACGATTGACATAAGGACGCTCAACTCGAAGTCGGCGGACATTTCAACACGACTGCCAAACCAATACAAGGAAAAGGACATTGAAATCCGTCGGATGCTTTCACAAGGATTGCAACGCGGTAAGATAGACTTTGCCATATCTGTTGAAAACGAACCTAATGTAAATCCAATAAATTCAGCAGCGGTAATATCAGCATACAAAAGTCTTTCCGAAGATTGCGCACGCAATGGCGTTGTACTGAATAGCAATGGCGCCGACATGCTGATTTCATCGATTATCCGTTTCCCCGACATGATGCAGAATGCCAACGATGAACTCACCGACGAAGAGTGGGCTGCCATCGAGTCGGCAATACAAAATGCAATTGACCGTAGTAATAACTATCGCAAGGAGGAAGGTCGTATTCTTGAAAAGGATGTGCTGGCAAAGATAGATTCTATTCTCGCTTTGCTCGAAAAGGTTCCGCAGTACGAAGCCGAGCGCATATCTGTCATTAAGGATAAACTGCGTCAGAGTCTTAAAGAACTGAATATGAATGATTCCAATAGCGAAAATCGCTACGAGCAGGAAATCATATATTACCTTGAAAAACTTGACATCAACGAGGAAAAAGTTCGTCTGCGCAAGCATTGTGAGTATTTTATCGAGACAGCAAAGTCGGAAGATGCAGCAGGTCGTAAACTGGGATTTATCGCTCAGGAAATGGGCAGGGAGATAAATACGCTCGGTTCGAAGGCTCACCATGCCGAAATGCAGAAAATTGTCGTTATGATGAAGGACGAGCTTGAAAAGATTAAGGAACAATCGCTAAATATTTTGTAATGAAGCCAAAAGTCATGATATTTTCGGCACCGAGTGGTGCTGGCAAGACAACCATAGTTAAGCACTTGCTTGCTATGCCTGAGTTCAATCTGAGTTTTTCAATTTCGGCATGTTCGCGCAAAAAACGCGAAGGCGAGGTTGATGGCAAGGACTATTATTTCCTTTCGGCAGAGGAATTCCGCAAGAAGATAGCAAATGATGATTTTCTTGAATGGGAGGAGGTTTATGCCGACCATTTCTATGGAAGCCTGAAGTCGGAGGTTGACCGCCTTACTGCTGCTGGCAAGAATGTTGTTTTCGATGTTGATGTCAAGGGCGGACTTAACATAAAGAAGTATTATGGCGAAAATGCGCTGGCTGTGTTTGTCATGCCACCATCTGTCGAGATTCTCGAAAAGCGTCTGCGCGACCGTTCCACCGACAGCGAGGAAGCCATCCGTACTCGTATTGACAAGGCTGTTTACGAACTTTCGTTTGCCGAAAAGTTTGATGTTGTGCTTGTGAACGACAACCTGGAAGAAACATTCGCAAAAGCGGAGAACCTGATTGGCGATTTCCTGAAGAAATAATAGCAACTCACTGCTTAAATTCTACTTCACGCTCATATATACCTTTGTTTTTCTCATTCAGAAATGGTCTGATTGAGTCGAGTGTGATGTGCTTGCGGTAAGCTTCATGGAAATTAAGAAGCGAGTCGGGGACTGTTGTCGGATAAATCCTAAATTGCTTGTGCCCGTTAATTGGCGGATGCGTTACAAAATATAGCGTGTAGTCGCAATTGCTAATGCGTACTGTACTGTCTTTTTCCAAGTCGAGGCGAATGGTCATGCCACAGTAGGTGCCTTGTCTGGTGCTGTTGGAAATGAAATTGCCAAGGGAGTAGGCGAGCACATGTTTTTCCCCAGTAATGCTGTCGGTGCGAATTTCTATCGGTTCCACGATATGCGGATGACTGCCAATTATATGTGTGACGCCTTTTCTGAAAAGCCAGTCTGCCAGTTGCTTTTGGTATGCATCAGGTTCCAGCATATATTCCACGCCCCAGTGCATGAAGGCAATGATAGCATCTGGTTCCATGCTTTTTGCCTTTTCTATATCGATGGAAATTTTGGTGGTATCTATGCGGTTTACAATATTAGGTGCGTGAACTGTTGCTCCGTTTATTGCGTAGGTGTAGTTTAGCATGGCGATGCGGAATCCGTTTTTCTCGACAAGTAGGGGATAGTTTTGTTCGAAAGATGCCGTGTCCAAATATGTTCCGAGGTGCTGTATTCCAACAGAATCCATCACGCGTATGGTGCGTTCCAACCCTTGCTGTCGTCTGTCGCAGGTGTGGTTGTTGGCGGTAAGCATAATGTCGAAACCTGCAGCCATGCAATCGACAAGATATTTGTCTGGAGAAGAGAAATTAGGATAGCCATGGTAGGGTGGACCTGCCAGAGTTGTCTCGAAGTTGGCAACGGCAATGTCGGCCGATTCAACTTCGTGCTTTATATATTGGAAACACTCGCTGTAGTCGTAAGTGCCGTCATCTTGCAGTGCCATCTTGAATTGGCTTTCGTGCTGCATAAGGTCGCCAGCAAACAAAAGCGAGATGCGGTATGTGGTGTCTTTGGGCGGAACTTCTTCTGCAACGGTATCTGTTTCTGGTGACGGTGGCGTTTCGGTAGTTTTATTTTGCTTGCAACTGATTGCTAAAGCAAAGATTAGTAATGTAACAAGTAAAATCTTTGTTCCCTTTGTATGGTTATATCTGTGTTTCATTGTCGAGTCGCACCATGGTGCGACTGTACGATTGCTGATTCTGCTGCCTTTTAGTCTTTTCGCCCTTTTAGAACATCATTGGTCCAGGGCGCTTCTTCATATCCTGCATGAATTTGTAAACCAATGCGTTGTATTCGTCGACAGTCATTGTCTTTGTTTTCTTCTTGTACTTTGGCTTGTCTATTTTCACAGGCGTGTCGCTCATGGTGATGGTTTTTGCTGCATAAATCTGTCCTCCGCCGTAGAGGTCAATCTGGAGAATCATTCCTGGAAGTCCGTGATAAACATCGGGACCGTAGGGGATAGGCATATCGAGGGCAAACCAAGCGGTAATTTCCTGACCCATAATAGTGTCGTTGTAGGTTGCGCTCATGCAGATGTGTCCGGCAACTTCCTTCATTGCGTTGGTGACTTTCCATTTCATCTTCGGGATGCTGTCGTCAACGATGCTAAGTTTTCCCATCTGGCGGATGACATAGCAGACTTTGTTCTTGTCCTTGTTGCTGTAGATTGTGTGCTCTTCGGTTGCGCCACCCCATCTGTCCATAGTTTCTTCTACAATTGGTTCGTAGAGAGTTTCCGAAGCTGTGAATTTCAGTTCGGCCTTCGACTTGCGGAATTTCCATTCCTCTTTCCACGAATAGGTGTCCATTTTCCTGTCAGGCATGAACCATTTCATCATCTTCTCCACATCGGTGGTGATTTCGTAAACGATTGTGCCCGATGTCTGTTGTGCGCTTGCAAAACTTGCTGCAAGTGCGATTATCGCTGTAAGTATGATTGTTCGTTTCATTTTTTTTGTTTTAGGTTCGGACGATGCATGCATCGTCCTTTACTTTACTTCTTTTTCCTTTACTCTCTTATCACTTTTTTAGAAATCTATTTCTGGACGATTGCGTCCTTTATCCTGGAAGCCCTTCATGTTGTACGAGAAGGTAAGCATATAGTATCTCGACAGGGTTGGCGATTCACGGTAGTAAACACGGTTTACAGATGCATACTGGGCAATCGAAACGCTCTGGTTCAGAAGGTCGCAGGCTGCGAGACGAAGTTCAAACTTGTTACCCTTGCCAAGGTACTGCTTTATAGAAACATTCAGGATGTGCATGTCTGGATTGTTGGTAAACTCGTTGTTCAAATATTTGTTGTACTTGTAGTTGGCCTCCAAGTAGGTGCGACCGAACATCTGCCACTTGATTGATGTGCCGACATTATAGTTCGTTGTCTTGTTGTTGTTGAAGTAGTTTTCCGACTTGTATGTCGTAGTTGTGTAGCCGTAGCGTCCATTTATTCTCCAAGTAAGTTTGTCCGAAAGGTTTATCTGAAAGGTGAGGTTCGGTGTGAACGAATTGCTCTGCGACTTGTTTTCTATTCCGTTGATGAAAGTTGGGGCTTGGCTATATGAGTGACGGAATCCGATGTGAGTAGTAAATTTCGACTTTATTATAGGAAGTTCCAAGTGTATATTTTCACTAGTGCTGTGTCCTCCGTGTACGATTTCAGGGGTACGAACATTCCTGTAACCAAGTCCATCTACATATTCAATTTTCTGATTGTAGGTTATAAGGTCGGGCCGGTACGAATAGTCAAGATTTATAAATGCACCCATAAAAGATGCTCTATTGTGATATCCGAACATTGCACTGGTATTATGTGAACTGGTGTACGAGAGGTTTGGATTTCCATTTACTACATACAGTGGGTCCATATTGGTGGAAATCGGTTGCAGATAAGTGAAATCAGGCTCTTCGATGTCGTAAGAATAGTCAAACGACATCCAGATGTTATTTGGTGATTCCCAGTTAATTTCAAAGTATGGGATAACGCTTCCGTAGTTGCGCCTGAGTGGGTCGCCATCGACATTTGCACGGGTATATTTGCCGTTCTGCTGCAAGTTCTTGTATGCTGCACCTGCGTTGATATACAATCCGTTGAACGAATATGCAAATGCAACTCCGAGACGATTGTAGAAAAGGTCGCGCTGCGAAATGAGCGACAGCGAGTCGATAAAAGCATTCGACTGAAGTTCGTCCTGAGCTTCGTGCGAAAGTTTTTCGGTGTTCATTGCGAAATTGTAGAAAGTGCTGAATGTGAATCGTTTGCCTATAGGTTCAACATACATTACGCTCGATTTCAGATTGTTGGTATTAGTGTTCTGCGAAGATGCAACCTTTATACGCTCGTCTGGTGTTGTTGCGTTGAAGAAATCATTCATGTTCTCTTCGTTTTCCTTTTCCAACGCTATCGTGTTTTTGTTTTCGGCACTTATAGAGAACGAGCGTTTGGGCTTCATGAACTTGTGGTTGTAGATTACAAGAGCATCGGTATTTATGTTGTTGAGTTTGCTGTTGCTGAGTTCTTCGTATTGGTTGATAAGGTCAAGATTAGCAGCCTGATAAAGAGCCGTATTCTCATAGTTTTTCCTTGTGCCAGTGAAATTCACATTGATTCTGCCGATAATGTAGTCGAGGGAGTCGATTTTTTCTTCGAGACGAGCCGACAACGAGTGCGAAAAATTCTTGTTGGCATTGTATGACGTGTCAGTCATAAAGTACGAGGTATCGGTGAGCATTGTCTTCTGGTTGGCAAAAATGTCGGCTTTGGAATTAATTTGATTATAGGTGTAGTTGGTATAAAGAATGGTCTTGCCGTTGTCGTAGTTGAAGTTTACTCCTCCACCGTAGTTCTGTGCAAAGCCGTTGCCATCCCAATATAGGCCGCTACCAAAGCCCCCCCACCATCTGCTGCCGCCAAAACCGAAATCACCACTGTCGTATGTGAAAGCGCTCGAACCCTTAAATTCCTGCATGTCTTCCCAGTCGGTACGGGTAGAGTTGATGTCGTTGCCGTAGCCGATAACAGAAAGCTGGTACTTGTCGTTGAAGCGGTTGAAACTGCCTTTTGCAAGCCATGGAATGAAATTGCCATCGCCCCAACCGGCACCAACGCTTGCCTTGCCGAAGTACCCCTTCTTGTATTCCTGTTTCAGTTCGAGGTTCATAACCTTGTTCTGAGTACCGTCCTTTATGCCTGTGAGTTTTTCCTGCTCCGACTTGTCATTGTAGACCTGAACCTTCGAAACTGCTTCTGCATCAATGTTCTGCGTTACCATCTTGGGATCATCGCCGAAGAAGTTCTTGCCATCAACATATACCTTGCTTACATCTTTTCCCATCGACTTGATTCCACCATCGGCATCAACCTCAATGCCGGGAAGTTTCTTAAGCAAGTCTTCAACCGTTGAACCTGGAGCAACCTTGAAAGTGGCAGCGTTGTATTCCACAGTATCGCCTTTGAAAAGCAGTGGCGCCTGTGCCTCATGAACAACAACTTCCATTAGCACTTCTGCAATCGGCGATAACTTCAGGTTACCAAGATTTATACTTTTGCCATCGGTTTTCTTGATGTGCTTTTGGTATGGCGTGTAGGTAATGTGCGAAATCTTAAGCAGATAGTCTCGATTTTTGACACTTTTGAAAACAAAATGCCCGTCTGAACCCGAAATTGCATATTCGAGCAGGGTGGAGTCCGTTTCGTTAAGAAGCATTACTGTAGCGTATGGGACTTCTTCGCCGGTGTCGGCTTCGATAAGGTTTCCCGAAATTTCAATGTTTTGTGCAGCAAGCCTTACTGAGCAAATTGCTGACAAGAATAATATGGTAGTTATCAAACGTTTCATAGTCATTCTATGTTTAATGATGATTTTGCAAAATTAGAATTTATTGCGTTTTGAAAAGTGTCGCAAGGTGGTTTTATGTAAACTTTAACATAGGAAAGCATAAAAAAGGGGGAACATTTGTTCCCCCAACTGAATTTTAAATGTGATATTATTCTTCTTTCCACTTGAAGACCACTGGCTCAACAGTCAGACCTGCCTTGCGCAAATGACTGATAACACCTTGTTCGCCAGGTAAGTGTGCGGCACCTACAACGCAGAAAAGTGATTGTTTCTTTGCTATTTTCAAGAAATTTTTTGCCATTCCGCTGTTGCGGTTAATTAGGAATGCCTGATTGAATTCTGCTGGCAACGATGGGTCGGAACTCATTTCCAATGCCTTGTCCAAGTTGAAGGTCAAGTAGGCGTCGAGAAGGTCTGCGAACTGCTCTTCTTCCTTGTTGTTGCCATCCGATGTTGTATCCTTAATGCCGTCCATGAGCATTTTAACTTGGTCTTCAAGGCTAATGGCATCAATTGCATTTATCTGGTCCATGAATTTTTCTACTCCGTAGCATGATTTGCCTGCTTTGCGTGCATTTTGCAAGAAATAGAGGTCAAGTGCGGTTTCCATATCCTGCTTCATTCCTGCTTGCATCATTGCACTGCTTACGAAAAATGGTTTCATCTTGTTGTAAAGCAACAAACTTGCACCAGTTGCAGCGGTGAATGCGCTGTCGAGCAACTTGTAGTCTTCGGCTGACATTATGGTTTTCAATGTCTTGCCATCCTTCATAAGTGTTGCTTCCTGCGATTCCTTGGGGTCTATTTCGTCCATGAGGATTTCCATTGCGAAGGCATCGCACGAGTTGAAAGCATCGGTAACTGTGTTGTCGAATGCGAAAACTCGCTTGTCCTGAATGTGGATTGTGCCGTACAGGTATGACGGACTCTTAATCTTTTTGCCCGTAACTTTCCATAAAATGGACTGGGAGAAGCAGAAACTTGCTGCTAAAACTAATGCTAATAGAAAAAATATTCTTTTCATCTTACTTTTGAATTTTGAGTACGATGCAAAAATAATAAAAGTTGTAATTTTGCGGTCAATTTTTTTAGCAATGTCAGAACTAAATGGAAATAGGGTAAAAGGGTATGTCTGCGGATGTTTGTCGGCAATATGCTACGGCGTGAATCCGCTGTTTTCGTTGCCCGTAATGGAGCGTGGTGTAGGAGTGGATTCGATTTTGTTTTATCGGTATTCCATTGCAGCCGTGGCGCTTGCCATCCTTATGCTTGTGAAAAAAATTGACTTCCGATTGAAGGCAAAGGAACTTGTTGCCGTTGTAATAATGGGAACATTGTTCTGCTCGTCGTCAATTTTCCTTTTCGAGAGCTACCGCATGATGCCTGCGGGAATTGCATCGACCATACTTTTTGTATATCCTGTGCTGACGGCAATAATAATGGCAGTATTCTTCAAGGAGAAAATCCGTTGGTTTACAGTGGTTTCGCTTGCCTTGTCGTTTGGCGGTCTTATGTTACTCTACAAGGGTGACGAATCTGGTTCGGTGACGCTGATGGGAATTTTCTTCGTGGTAATGTCGTCGCTGACATACGCCATTTATATAGTAGGTGTAAATCGTTCCGCGTTGAAGGAAATGAATAGCGTCAAGTTGTCGTTTTATGCCATTGTGGTGGGAACATTTGTGCTGTTTTTCTTCCGACTTGGCTGTGGAACGCAGTTGCAGGCGGTTCCCGATGGTTTTTCGTGGCTTTGCCTTGCAGGGCTCGGACTTGTGCCGACAACGGTTTCGCTCATTGCCTTAGCGGTGTCAATCAGGAATATTGGTTCTACGCCGGCGGCAATTCTTGGTGTGCTGGAACCCGCAACGGCAGTTTTCTTCGGTTGCATTGTGTTTGGTGAGCCATTTACAATATCGCTCGTTTTCGGTTTCATAACCATAATGGTAGCAGTTTTGCTGATAATCTTGGCACCGAAATATTTTCCAAAGAAGGGATAACGGGCTAACAGATGTAAAGGAATAAACAAAAAATATTTGTGGAATATTGTAGGGGCAGGTTTCAAACCTACCCCTACAATATATATCCACAAAATCAACAAGAATCCTAACCTAAAATATTTTGACAAAAATCATTGCTCCCACAATCTCAAACTCGCAAATAAGTTGTAATTTTGCGCAAAATTTTCGTAAAATGAAAGATTATAAGAGAATAACCATAACTTCCGCTTTGCCGTATGCAAACGGACCGGTTCATATTGGACATCTGGCTGGCGTTTATGTGCCTGCTGATATTTATGCTCGTTACAACCGCTTGAAACACCGCGATGTGCTTTTCATTGGTGGTTCCGATGAGCACGGCGTTCCTGTAACGCTGAAAGCCCGCAAGGAAGGCGTAACTCCGCAGGATATTGTCGACAGATACCACAAGATTATAAAGGAATCGTTCGAGGAATTTGGCATTTCGTTCGATATTTACGGTCGTACAAGTGCAGAAATTCACCACAAGACGGCTTCCGAGTTCTTCCTTTCGTTGTACAACAAGGGCGAATTTGTTGAAAAGACAAGCATGCAGTTCTACGATGAGCAGGAACAGCAATTCCTTGCAGACCGCTACATAATGGGTACTTGCCCAAAGTGCGGTGCCGAAGATGCCTACGGCGACCAGTGCGAAAAGTGCGGTTCGTCGCTTAGCCCGACCGAACTTATAAATCCGCGTTCAATGATTAGCGGAAATGCTCCCGTAATGAAGGAAACCAAGCACTGGTATTTGCCTCTCGACAAGTACGAGGAAGAACTTCGCCACTGGATTTTGGAAGAGCATAAGGAGTGGAAACCAAATGTTTACGGTCAGTGCAAATCGTGGTTGGATTCGGGATTGTTCCCGCGTGCCGTTACCCGCGATTTGAACTGGGGCGTAAAAGTTCCGCTTGAGGAAGGCAAGAACAAGGTTTTGTATGTGTGGTTCGATGCTCCAATCGGATACATATCAAATACCAAGATGATATATCCCAACGACTGGGAAAAATGGTGGAAGGACAAAGATACCAAATTGGTACATTTCATCGGCAAGGACAACATTGTGTTCCATTGCATAATTTTCCCGTCGATGTTGCGTCACGAAGGATCGTACATTTTGCCAGACAATGTTCCTGCAAACGAGTTCCTCAACCTTGAAGGCAACAAGATAAGCACTTCGCGCAATTGGGCTGTATGGCTTCACGAATATCTGCGCGACTTCGAAGGTAAGCAGGATGTGTTGAGATATGTACTCACCGCCAATGCACCCGAAACAAAGGACAACGATTTCTCGTGGAAGGATTTCCAGACAAAGAACAACAGCGAACTTGTTGCCATTATGGGCAATTTCATCAACCGCGCAGTTGTCTTGACGCATAAATATTATGGTGGAAATGTTCCGCAGCCTGCAGAGGACACAGACTATGAAAAGGAAATCCGTGCCGAAATCGCTCGCATCAAGGAAAGTCTTGAAAGCAACATCGAGAACTACAAGTTCCGTGAAGCATTGAAGGATGCAATGGCTGTCAGCCGACTTGGCAACAAGTATCTTGCCGACACAGAGCCGTGGAAACTTGTAAAGACTGATGAGGCACGCACTCGCACCATTTTGTATTATTCGCTTCAATTGTGTGCATTGTCGGCAACATTGGCAGAGCCATTTTTGCCGTTTACAAGTGCCAAGTTGTTCAAGATGCTGAACATCGAACGTCCTGAGTGGGAAAGTACCGTTAAGGTGGATTTGATTCCTGTTGGACACAAGATAGGAGAGGCAGAACTGTTGTTTGAACGCATTGAAGATGCTGCTATTGATGCACAGTTGCAACGCCTTGAAAATATTAAGATTGAGAACGAAAAGAACAACTACAAGCCGCAGCTAGTAAAGGAAAATGTTGCCTTTGACGATTTTATGAAGGTTGACATCCGTGTTGGTACCGTGTTGGAATGCTTCAAGGTTCCGAAGGCAGACAAGTTGTTGCAATTCAAGATTGATGACGGTATGGGCGGTCGCACGATTGTCAGCGGTATTGCAAAGTATTACACCGAACCTGAAAAACTTGTCGGAACGCAGGTTTGCTTCATTGCCAACTTCGAGCCACGCAAGTTGAAGGGCGTAGTTTCCGAAGGTATGATTCTCTCTGCCGAGGATGCCGATGGCCGTTTGGTTCTCTTGCAACCGAAATACTTGGTAAAGTGCGGTGTTAGAGTAGGATAGTAATTTTTACTGAAAAAAATAGTGCTACAAAATGTGGCACTATTTTTTTTATAATACTTAGAAATACTTTGAAATCTTGCCTATAGCATCTGGCAGAGCAAACAGAACTACGCTGTCGCCCTGACGGATTTGCGTGTCGCCCATTGCGATGAAACTCTTGTTGCCACGTACTATTCCGCCGATGATAATTCCTGCTGGGAATTTTATGTCCTTCAGTTGGTTCTTGGTAACGATGGCATCTTTCGATACTACAAATTCAAGAACTTCTGCTTTTGTTCCGGTAAGGCACTTTATCATTGCGACTTCCGCTTTCATGGTTAGCGCGTAAATCATGCTGGCGGTACTCAACTTCTTGTTTATTATAGTGTCGATTCCCATTCGCGAGGCAACGTCAATGTAGTCCATGTTTTCGATTTCGGCGATTACTTTCTTCACACCGTAGCGTTTTGCCATCAGGCAGGTTAGGATGTTGGTCTCGTCGTCGCCAGTTACTGCTGTGAAAACGTCTGCCTTTTCAAGTCCTTCATCGAGCAGGTTGTCGATGTTGCGTCCATCGCTATTGATAATCATTGTGTTGGGAAGAATGTCAACCAACTTCTTGCTCTTTTCTGGGTCAATTTCGAAAAGTTTGATGTTTAATTGAGATTCTAGAAATTTTGATGTGCGGATTCCGATGCGGCTGCCGCCGAGAATCATTATGTTGTGCAGTTCGAGTTTTGATATTCCGACGGAAGCAAGCAAATCCTGCATTATTTCGGGCAGAGTTATTATGTATATGTAGTCGTTTGTCTTGAGTATGGTTTCTCCATTTGGGATTATCGTTTCGAAGTCGCGTGTAATTGCGGCTATGCGGAAGTCGCGCAGGTCGGTTAGTGTGGAGAAATTCTTGAGCATAAGGTTGCGCAGAGGTGAATTCTCATCAACCTTTATTACGAACATAGTAAGTTTTCCGCCCGAGAATTCGAAAATCTCAGTCGTTCCAGTCTGCTTGATAACACCTACAACTTCTTGTGCAGCAATGTATTCTGGGTATATTAATCTGTCGACACCTAGGTTGATGAACGACAACTTGTTGACAGGTGAAAGGTATTCCATGTTGTCGATTCGTGCGACGGTCTTCTTTGCTCCGAACTTCTTTGCAAACACGCAGGCAAGGACGTTTGAATCCTCGGAGTTTGTAACGGCGATAAACAGGTCGCAGTTTGCGACGCCTGCTTCCTTAAGAACTGAAAACGATGTGCATGAACCATATAGCGATATAAGGTCGTAGGATGATTCCACTTCCTTAAGTATTTCCTTGTTGGTGTCAATCACGACTATGTCGTGTCCTTCCTTGACGAGTTTCTTGGCTAAATACCTGCCTACATTTCCTGAACCTGCAATAATAATGTTCATAGGTGTTAGTATTTAATGTTCGATTTGAGTATTTCGTTTATTTTTTCAAGTATAACGTAATAGTATCCTGGATATTTTTTTTTGTTGGCACTCATTTCGGCGTACCTGCTGTAATGCCACCATTTCAGATATTTGTAGTAGGGTAGTGGCTTGCCGACAAGTATTCTCGCTTCGCGCTTCATGAACAGTTTGTCGTCGATGGCGAATATTGCGCCGTGTTTCGACGGAATGTTCGACGTTTTTGCAAGTTCCATGTTTACATAGCCGATTTCAATTTCGGTTCCGTTTTTCGATGGTGTTAGTATTGGTCTGACATTTATACCGTTTTCCTGGCATACAATCAGCAGCACTAGGTATAGCATCGACTTGTGCATAGGTTTGTTTTCTCCAGAAAATATACCGTTGAGCATCATGTTTGCTGGCGAGTCGGAAAAAATATTCTCGTGTTCAAAAACGTCCCGTATTATGCCAAGTGTTTCTATCCCAGTATTTTCGCCTAGCCGTATCCATACTTTTCTGGAAAGTGCCCTGAGGTAGTTGGAAAAACCTATGGCGTCGAATGTGTTGTCGATAAGTTTTTCAATCATTACCGTTCCTGCGAGTAGAGATGGTTCGGGACTGAGTTTTGCTGTATAGTTCTGAAATTCGTTTAAGAATATCCTGGAAATAGACATTTGGGCGAGTTCTGCTATTCTAGTCTTTTCTATTTCACTGCATTCGCCCGAATACAATATTTTTGTCAATTCGCTGGAAAAATCACCGAAATTCTCAACTATTATATCCCTGATTTCGTCAAAAACCCTCTTGTCGGGGTCGTCGAGAAGCTTTAAAATTGATTTTATCTTTTCCTGTTCCATACTATTCGCATCTAGATACCTTTATTACTCCGTCTATTTCAAGCATACGGCGTATTAGGTTGTCGAGGTTGTACTTGTTTTGCACGAAAAGGTTGATCTTTCCTGTGAAAATTTCGCCCTTTGTCTCGAAATGCAGCATATTTGAGTTCACGTTGGCTTCCTGTGATATGAGTTTTGTAATGTTGTAAACCAATCCTAAATGGTCAATTCCCTCGATATTTATTTGCACTTCGTAGGATTTGCCCTTGTAGCTTTCCCACTCAATTGTCACGATTTTTTCACCATGTGTGGCGGCTAGTCCCTTTAGTTCTGGGCAGTCCTTCTTGTGGACTATGACCATGTTGGTAGGTGTTATGTAGCCAACGACTTCATCGCCTGGTATTGGGTTGCAGCAGGTGGCAAGTGAAAAACGCTTTTCTGCATCATTTATTACAAAAGTGTTCTTGTGGCTAATTTTTCCGTCCTTTGTGCTTGTGCTCGACTTACCCATTCCGAGTTTCCAGAACTTTGTAAAGAAACCGTCCTGCTTGGTGTTCTTCTGCTTGTCGAGCATCGTCATGATTTCGGTAATGTCGTTCTCCTTAATTTGCCCAGAACCAAGCTGGTAGAAGAATTCGTCGTCGGAATTTATGTCTAATTTTTCGCGCAAATGACGGATGTCCTTGCTGTCGAGGCAGAGGTTTAGTTCCTTTTGCTTTTTCTCGAACATGCGCTGTCCCTTGTCGATGTCGGTGCTCTTGTCTGCTTTCAAGGCCTTCTTTATCAAACTCTTGGTGCGTGCCGACATTGCAAAGTTGAGCCATTCTATTTTTGGCGTCTGCTTTCGTGATGTTAGGATTTCCACCTGGTCGCCACTATAAAGCGTTTGCGATAGCGGTGCCATCTTGTGGTTTACCTTTGCGGCGATTGCGTGGTTTCCGACATCGGTATGAATGTCGTAGGCGAAGTCGATAACAGTTGACCCCTTCGGAATGTCAACAATTTCGCCTTTTGGCGTGAAAATGTGAATTTCCTTTGTAAATATATCGAGCTTGAAGTCATCGAGGAAGTCGAACGAACTTTCCGAGTTGCTTAATGTTTCCTTCATGTTTTCAATGAGGGAGTTAAGTCCTGGATTGTTGCCTTTTTCCCCAGTCTTGTATTTCCAGTGCGATGCGACACCCTTTTCGGCGATGTCGTCCATCTTGCGGCTGCGAATCTGAATTTCAACCCAGCGTCCCTGCGGTCCCATGACGGTAATATGCAGTGCCTCGTATCCGTTTGGTTTCGGTTTTTTCACCCAGTCGCGGATTCTGTCGGGATGGTACTCATAAACGTTGGTAATTAGCGTCATTATTCGGTAGCAGGTTTCACGTGCCTTGTCGTCGGTAATGTCATCGGGGTGGTCGAATATAATCCTTATGGCAAACAGGTCGTAGACATCCTTGAATGGAATGTTTTGCTTCTGCATCTTACGCCAGATGGAATATATTGATTTCAGTCTTCCTTTAATTGTACATACGATTCCGTTGTCGTCCATAATCTTCTTTAGCGGAGCAATGAAGTCGTCTATGTATTTGTCACGGTCGATCTGGGTTTCGTTTATCTTTTTTGAAATTTCGTTGTATGCTGTTGGGTTTGTAAATTTCAGCGAAAGGTCTTCGAGTTCGGTTTTTATTGAGTAAAGACCAAGTCTTTCGGCCAATGGTGCATACACGTTGCTAGTTTCGCTGGCAATTTTCACCTGCTTGTATTCTGGCATCGAGTCGAGGGTGCGCATATTGTGCAGACGGTCGGCCAACTTGATCATTATCACGCGGATGTCTTCTGACATTGTCATGAGCATCTTGCGGAAATTTTCGATTTGCTTCGATGCGTCCTGGTCGAGGATGGTTGAAATTTTGGTAAGACCTTCGACAATGCTTGCAATCTTCGGACCGAACATTCGCTCAATGTCGGCTACTGTGTAGTCGGTATCTTCGACTACATCGTGCAGAAGTGCGCTGGCAATGGCTTTTCGTCCCAGACCGATTTCCGAGGCTACAATCTTTGCTACGGCTATCGGGTGGATGATGTATGGTTCACCGCTTTTGCGCCGCATTTTCGAGTGCGCTTCGTTTGCCAGTTCGAATGCCTTGCGCACGAAGGCAATGTCCTCGTCTGTCTTAAGCCGTTTAGCCGACTTAATAAGGTCATCGTAAAGTTGTTCAATGTATGTCTGTTCTTCTGCTGTCAGTGCCATTGCTGTCAATTTTAACAAACAAAGATACTACTTTCTGTTGAGAGATGCAATTAAAAAATGATTTGTTACTAACTTTTGATGTTAATTGTGGGAATAAGTGCGTGAAAAACAAAAAAAGGCGGTCGATATAACCGCCTTTTGTCGGAGTGGCGCGACTCGAACGCGCGACCGCTTGCACCCCATGCAAGAATGCTAGCCAACTGCACTACACCCCGCTTTTGGAATTGGACTGCAAAAGTAATCCTTTTTGTCAGTATGGCAAAGACTTTTTTGAAAAACTTTTACGCCATTTTCAATGTGCAAATTGTGTCTGTGATTTCCAGTTTGTATGTTCCACCTTCGACCAAAGGACGGTTGTCATCAATGTGACCTATGGGGAAGCCGAATCCAACTGGGTAGGAATATTCGTCGGTATGGGCTTTGACGATTTCGTAGGCGGTTCTGCCGAACGGACTGGCATTGTCCTTCATGTCGCTGAATGTGCCAACGACAAGTCCGCGCAGTTTTGCCAGTTTACCGCTCATTTTCAGGTTTATCAACATGCGGTCGAGATGATACAAGTATTCATTCAAATCCTCGATGAACAGAATCTTGTCGTCGCAGTCGATGGCAAAGTCGGTTCCTTGCAGACTGTAGATTATTGACATGTTTCCGCCAATGAGAGTGCCCTTTGCTGTGCCTTTCCTGTTAAGTTCGTTTGGCTCTGCTGTGTAGGAGATTTTTTCTCCCTGCAAAATCTTGAAAATATCGCTTATGCATTCGGCGTTAGGGTTGTTGTGAATTGCCTTTGCCATCTGGCAGTGCATACTTTTTACACCATTTTGACTTGCTAGTATATGAAGGTTGGTTATGTCACTGAAACCCAGAATCCATTTCGGGTGTTTCTTGAATTTCGACATGTTTAATTTGTCGATTATATGATTAACGCCATAACCACCGCGCGAACAAAGTATTGCGTCAATTTCTGGATTGTCCAGCGCTTGCTGGAGGTCGGCAAGCCGTTCTTCATCGGTGCCAGCCATCTGATTGTGCCTGCCGAGGCAATGTGCCGAAATTTCCACTTCGTATCCGATTGATTTCAGGTACGATTCTGCCGATGCTACAAAGTCTGGATTTATGTATCCGGCAGGACTAACTATTGCAATCCTGCTGCCTTTCGAAAGATATGGAGGTGTTTTCATTTCTTTTTATTTTTTGCAAAGTTGCAAAAAACATGTGGTTCGTTCGTACCGTAATGCAATTGGTTGTTAACATAGGCATGTAAATTTCTGCCTGACTTTCATTCTGCAAAAAATGTTGATATTTATTTTGGACATGTGTTCTTTTGAATTGAAAAAAATGATAATTTTGCAAATTGTTTAATGTTTAATGAAAGAGTTTAAAAATTTAAATTAAAGGAAAATGAGAAAGTTTTTTGTATTGTTGGCAGCATTGTTGATGACAACTGTAATTAGTGCACAAAGAGTTGATGTTGAAGAGACTACGGCTACCTTTGGAAAGTCAAGTTATCCTGCAATGGCTACTCAGGTAATGTTTTCTGATGCTAAGTCGGTAATTAAGGAATTTACCAATATGATTAAGTCGTATAATCCAGAGACATTGGAAGTAAAGAAAAATTTGATAACTGTTGACAATGTTATTATTCCTGCAATAAGTGAAAATCCTATTGATATATATGCAAATATAACACAGTCAAAAGGTTCTGATGTTGTAAACATGGCAGTTGCTTTTTCTTTGGGAGCAAATGTTTTTATAACATCATCGCAGGCTCCGTCGATGTATCCTACAGCATCTAATATTATTAAGGTTTTTGCCAACGATTTGACAGCAAAGAATCGTGATGCTATCCTCAGCAAGCTCGGCAAGGAATTAGACAAGGAAGAAAAGAAACTCGCTTCGAATGAGAAGAAGGCAGCTGGCTATCAGAAGTCAATCGATGGTTACCAGAAGAACCTTGACAAGGCAGAGCAGAAGAGAAAAGAAGCAAATGACAACATCCAGAGTACTAATGCAAAGATCGAGGCATCGGAACAGCTTATTAAAGATTATTCAAGAGATATAAATCCTGAAAACAGTGGCGATGTTATCGAGAAGGCATCAAAGGCAAGAGATAAGGAAACAAAGAAGTTGGATTCTTACAAGAAGTCATTGGGTGGATATAATAAGACCATTGAATCGGCAAACAAGGATATTGAAAAGAACACCAAGGGTAAGACCAAGTCTGAAAATAGTCTTTCCTCTATAAATAAGAGCATCGAAAAGCAGAGAGAAATCGTACGCGAAAAGAAGGATGCTTACAAGAAGGTTGAAAACATGTAAAAACTGATAAAAAATGAAATTCGGAGTAGTAATTTTTCCCGGTTCGAATTGTGACCACGATATGGTTTACGCACTTCGCGACATCCTCAAGCAGGAAGTTGTAGAATTGTGGCACAAGGATACTGATTTGCAAAACTGCGATGCTATAGCGATTCCTGGCGGATTCTCGTATGGCGACTATCTGCGTTCGGGCGCAATTGCAAAATTCTCACCTATAATGGAAAAGGTTGTTGAATTTGCAGCAAAGGGTGGTTTTGTGTTCGGCGTATGCAATGGTTTTCAGATTCTTTGCGAATCGGGATTGTTGCCAGGCACGTTGCTTCACAACACCAACCAGAAGTTTATTTGCAAGAACCAGTACATCAAGGCCGACAACAACGATACGGCAATGACAATGTCGATTCCTAAGAACAAACCGCTTAACATCCCTATTGCTCATGGCGAAGGTCGTTACTATGCTCCAGAGGATGTTTTGAAGAAACTTCACCAGAACGGCCAGATTATATGGCGTTACTGTGATAGCGAAGGCAATCTTTCGGAAGCAGATTGTCCGAATGGTTCGCTGATGAACATCGCTGGTGTTTGTAATGCTGGTAAAAATGTCTTCGGAATGATGCCGCACCCCGAAAGGGCAGTTGACCCAGAACTCGGCAATACTGATGGCCAGTTCATTTTGAAGTCGATAATTGACTACCTCGAAGATAGAAAATAAAAGATGAATTTAGATTTATAAAGCCGTCCACAAGACGGCTTTTTTTATTTTGTAATCTTCCCGCTATTGCTGATTTTTGGCAGATTGTCGTAAATGTCGGCAGCGGTAAGTTCCTGAATAATCTTAAGTACGCGATTATGCGGGTCGATGTGCGGACCACGGTTAGGTTTGGTCTGATATGTGGATATTATTTCACCATCGATAAAGTTGCCGTTTTGTGCGTCAACCCTTATGCGGAAAATTGGGGCGAGTCCCATTTCGCTGGTAATGTTTACATTGCTGTAGGTGAAGAAGTTACCCATGCTATATGCAATGAATTTTCCCTTGTAAATCTCGATGGCGCGAGTTACATGAGGTCCATGTCCAAGCACAATGTCGGCTCCATTGTCGATGGCATCGTGGGCAAACTGGTAAGCGTTGCCGCGGTTTTGTTCTATATAGTAGTCGTCCTCGCGTGTAAGATGCCTGTACTTTATTCCTTCGCCACCGCAATGCATCGAAACGATGACAATGTCGCAGGACTTGCGCAATGCCTTTATTGTGTTGGCAACCAGTTGTTTGTCGCGTAGGTTGGCTATGGCGGTGTTGGGAGAGAAGGCGCAGAAGCCATATTTTACACCCTTTATCGTGAAAGTGCACGATGGCTTTGTTTCGTAACCTGCCCAGTTCAGTTTGTTTTCTGTAAGAATCTTTTCGGTATTGCTTCTGCCGTATGCACGGAAATCGTTTGCATGGTTGTTGCCAACGCTAATCAGGTTGAACCCTGCTTCCTTGTATGCGTTAACATAGTTTGATGGCATTCCAAAGCAATATGGCGAGCATTCTGGCACAAGCGTGTCGGCAAGCACGCCTTCCATGTTGCAGAAAACAATGTCGCCTTTGAAGTATGGCTTAACTTCATCGAGCAGACCTTTGTAGTTTTCGTTGGGCGGAAGATAACTTCTGTCGGGATAAATAGAACCAAACATAACATCGCCGACAGCAACAAGCGTTATGGTGTCGTGTTTTACTTGTGCCGTTGACTTTTGCGTCATTAGCATTAATGTTGCAATAGCAATTGAAAGAAATATTGTCAGTTTATTCATTGTCATTCTTATTTTTGTTGCTGCCGAAGAGCAAGATTCCGCCCGTAATAATTGGAATGCCGACATTTATGATGTAAAGCAGGAGCGAGGCAAGTGTTATCGCAGTTTCCTGGGATGTGAAAATTCCTATGAAAAATATAGCGAACGACGTCCTGATTCCCAGTTCGGCAGCGGCGATGCTTGGTATAAGGTAGGTGCAGATGTATGTGCATGAAATTGCTGCAAAAGCATCGCTTGCTGCTATGTCGATTCCGAAGAAGCGCAGGCAAAGGAAGAACTGAACGCTAAATACGGCATACCTAAGCATACTCATTGTTATTGTTGTCAGTTTCAGTTTGTTGCTAATGGCGCATTGTGGAATATACTTGGCTAGGCGCTTCTGTGCAAACTTAATGTTGCTTAAAGCGGTGACAATATTGTCGAATTTCATGTACACAATAATTGCGATAATTGTGCAAGATGCTGCTATTGCGATAAGTATGCTTGTCGGAACCGATTCGTTGTGTGTGTTGCCTATTAAAAGTAGTCCAATAATGCCAAAAATCAGTGTGGCACAGAATTGTGCTGTGTCGCCGAAAATCGTCAGGTAGGATGCCTTTGTACGGTTTCCCTTTTCTACGAAAAGAATTCTGCCAGCAAATTCACCAACTCTGTTCGGAGTTATGGTTCCGACAGTTACGCCCGTCATTACTGCTTTCAAGCATCTGCCAAAACTTATTTCTTGTTCTCTTTTTATAAGATTCCTCCATTTCCATGTTTCTAATAACCAGTTTATTGGCATTAGTAGCAATATGAGAGCAAGTAATAATCCGCGTGTAGTGTCAATGCCTGCAAAATAGGATGGGAGTTCGTCAATGTCGGGAGATGTAGCAACTTTGTACGTAATGTATGCATACGCCAGCACTGCTATAACAACCTTGATTGCTGTCTTGATTATCCTTGCTGATTTTGCATCCATTACCTGTCCTTGTTAACAATTGGTATCAATGTAGTGGAAATCAGTCCGAAAACTATTATCAGCAAGGTTTGAAGTCCATGTGCGACCAGTGCGAACGATGCACCGGTTTCGCTTGGGATACCATATATTATTAATGTTTGGATTATCATGAAGTGGTACGAACCCATTCCGTTTGGCGATGGAACTATCATTCCGAAACTTCCTGCTACAAAGAGCATTAGTGCTGCAAGTATGCCGAGATTGCTGAGTTGGTCAAAAGCAAAGAAGCAGAAATATAGCATTACGAAATACAATATCCATATCAGGAACGAATGGATTATTATGCCGAATTTGTGTTTGGAGTTCTTTATGCTTAAAATCCCTGTCCAGAAACCTTTTATGAACTTTGAAATTTTTTGGCAGAATTTGAATCTGTCAAGTTTACCTTTTGCAATTACTACAAGCAGGCAAATGCCTGCGATTACCAATACTGCAAGTATTGAAATTGTCAGTGGCGAGAATATTTTTTTCAGGTTGTCGTTGATTTCGGGGTGCTGTGCAATGAAGTCTCCGAATACATTGGCTTGTGTGGCAAATGCTACGATTGTGAGTATTGCAACAAGCATAAGGTCAAGAAGTCTTTCGCTGATGACGGTTCCCAAAACTTTTGAGAAGTCGTGCTTTTCGTACCTTGATATTACTGCGCATCTGGTAACTTCGCCGAGACGAGGTATGGCAAGATTTGCAAAATAGGCGTTAAGCACGGCAAAAAATGTGTTTACAAACCTAGGTCTTTCGCCAGTAGTTTCGAGCATAAGTTGCCATCTGCGGGCACGACTGACATGACTTAGCAGACTGATAACCGATGCTGGTATCAACCAGCCCCATTTTATTTCCGAGAGTGTGCCAGCAAAATTTTTGAAGTCGAAGTCCTTGTAAACCAACATGAATATGGCTATGCCAAAACCAATGAACAGTATAATTTTTATGGCTGTTTTCAGTTTTTTGTTCATGCTGGAAAAATTTTCGCAAATATATCATTTTTTATTGCGACTTTTGCGCTATGGTTAGACCAAAAAAATATCTCGGACAGCATTTCCTTACCGATGCAACTATTGCAGCGCGTATTGCTGATGCTTTGCAAAACGAATCAGACCTGCCAGTGCTTGAAATAGGCCCAGGAACGGGAATTCTTACCAAAGAACTTATTAGGCGTAATTTTTCCAATCTCATTTTGGCAGAAATTGATACAGAATCCGTTGAATATCTTAGGAAAAACTTTGATACTACGAAGTTCAACCTCCTGGAAGCCGATTTCCTGAAAATGGATTTGCAGGCCATGTGCAATTCCGAAATGTGCATTGTTGGCAATTTCCCTTACAACATTTCCAGTCAGATATTTTTCAAGGCATTTGATAACAGGGAAAAAGTTTCGGAAATTGTCTGCATGATACAAAAAGAGGTTGCCGAGCGCATTGCATCGAAGGAGGGAAGCAAGGTTTATGGAATACTTAGCGTACTGATGCAATTATATTATAGGTGCGAATATCTTTTTACGGTTCACGAGCATGTGTTCAACCCTCCGCCAAAGGTGAAATCGGGCGTTGTGCGGTTTGTACGCTATCGTTCTGCTATTGAAGACGTTGACGAAAAGAAACTTTTTATGGTTGTGAAGACGGCTTTCAATCAGCGGCGCAAGACTTTGCGCAATTCCTTGAAGTCGATGATTTCTCCCGGCACCGATATGACGCACAGTTTCTGGAATCTTCGTCCCGAACAACTTTCACCAGAGGATTTTATTTCGTTGACACAACTGATTGACAAAGCATGATTATTTTGTAATTCATTAATTATCCATATATTTGCACCGTTAAACTGAAAGAATTTTGAACCGAACAAAGATATATTTCGTTTCAGATGCGCATTTTGGCGTCGACAGCCAGTTCACTACCGAACAAAGGGAAAAACTTTTTGTCAAGTGGTTGGATGATATAAAAGGCGATGCATCAGAACTTTATCTGCTTGGGGATATATTCGATTTCTGGTTCGAGTACACTTATGTTGTGCCACGTGGATTCGTTACAGTGCTTGCAAAGTTGCGTGAACTTTCGGATGCAGGCGTAAAAATCAAGTATTTTACTGGCAATCACGACATGTGGGTTTTCGACTATCTACCCGAGGTGATTGGTGCGGAATTGCATACAGTTCCAGAGGTTCGCGAAATTGATGGAAAAAAGTTCTACATCGCTCATGGTGACGGACTTGGAAAGTACGACCGCAAGTACAATATGATGAAAGGAATGTTTCATAACCGCTTCTTCCAGTTTATGTTCAAGTGGATACATCCAGATTGGGGATGCCGTTTTGCCTTGTGGTGTTCGCATCGCAGTCGTCTGAAGCACGATTTGCCCGAAACACCTGATTATGAGAAGGAATACCTTGTTATGTATTCGCGAGAAGTGTTGAAAAATGAACATTTCGACTATTTTGTATTCGGGCATCGGCATATCCCGTATCAGTATGCGCTCGATGACAATTCATTGTTTACAAACATAGGCGACTGGCTTTTCAATTTTTCGTATGCCGTGTTCGATGGGCAGGAAATATCCTTGCAAAAATTTCCGGTGCAGAACGAAAAGTAGCAAGTGTTTGGTCTGCTGTTGAATTTGCTGTTAATGTTTTTCTTTTTGCTTACAATATTTTTAAGCCAATAGAGTTATATTTGCAAAAAAATTATTTTGAAGAAGTTTCTTCTGGTCATATTGTTTCTGATGTTTGTTTCATTTTCCTTCGCGCAGAAGGAAAAACCTATGAATTTGCCTAAACTGGATGAACAAATAGTTCATTTTGGTTATTCGTTAGGTCTTAACACTATGGACTTTATGATTCGTCCGTCGGACAGGTTCCTAACACAGGCGATTGATACGATTTATGGAGTGGAAGTCGGCAGGTTTGTCGGTTTCAACATAAATATCATATCCAATTTTAGGGTAGCAAAATATTTGGATTTCAGATTCTTACCCGGACTAGTATTCGGTCAGCGCGATTTGCATTACAAATGCTTGAAAAAAGGTGAAATTTTGCGGCATACCATGATGATTGAGTCCACTTTCATCGATTTCCCTATTCAGTTCAAGTACAAGGCAGCCCGTATCAGCAACTGGCGACCATTTTTGACCGCTGGCGCATCGGCTAGGTTAGATATGGCATCGCAGAAGAAAATCAAGCCGGAGGAGTATCCGAAAATCCGTCTGCGTAGGTTTGATGTGTATTACGAAGTTGGCGCAGGAGTCGACTTTTTCCTCGAATACTTTATGTTTGGCATCGAACTTAAGGCCTCGTGGGGCATTCTGAACGATGTGATTTACGATGGTTCTCAGTATGCCGGTTATTTCAAGCGTTTAAATTCCAGAATGTTGCTCATCTGCTTCAATTTCGAAGGCGGAAAACTTGATTTTATAAGGAAACACAGACGATAATGCTTCAGGAAACCGATTTTATTTTTTATCCCGAACAATTATACAACAGCACTTTCGTGTTGAAGTCCATAGCGCAGCAGTTGGGTTGCCGTGAGTCGGATATTTCATCGTATCGCATTGTGCGCAAGTCGATTGATGCGAGAAAAGGCGTGAAGTTCAATGTCCGTTTACAGGTTGCAATGAAGGGCGATGTTTTCCCAGATTTGTGCGGAAACTTTGAATTTCATGATGTATCCAAATCTCCAGTTGTTACTATAATCGGTGCTGGTCCTGCTGGGTATTTTGCTGCTTTGCAGTGCATTATGTCGGGACTGAAACCAATTGTGTTTGAGCGAGGAAAGTCGGTAGATGAGCGCAAGTTCGATATTGCAGCATTGAATTCGCAGCACATTCTAAATCCAGAATCCAACTATGCCTTTGGTGAGGGCGGTGCTGGTACTTATTCGGACGGGAAATTGTACACTCGAAGCAAAAAGCGTGGCAATGTGACCGAAGTTTTGCAACTTTTGCATTATTTCGGTGCTGACGAGGACATTCTTGTCGAGGCACATCCGCATATTGGAACAGATAAACTTCACGCGATAATGCGTAACATCCGTGCAAAGATTCTTGAGTGTGGCGGAGAAGTGCATTTTTCATCAAAATTAACTGGAATTAAGATTGTTGCAAACAAGGTGACTGCTGTTGTCATTAATGGTGCAGATGAATATCCTTGCGAAAATCTAATTCTTGCAACTGGGCATTCTGCCCGCGACATTTACTATATGCTTAATTCCAATGGCGTTCAGTTGCGTGAAAAGGGCTTTGCGATGGGCGTGCGCGTCGAGCATCCGCAGGCTCTGATTGATTCGATTCAATATAAGTGCAAGGAACGTGGAAAATATCTTCCTGCTGCATCGTATGCACTTGTGAAACAAGTGGATGGACGAGGCGTGTATTCTTTCTGCATGTGTCCGGGAGGAAAGATTGTAAGCGCTTTGACTGAAGATAAAACGATAGTTGTAAATGGAATGTCGAATTCGAAGCGAAATTCGCCCTATGCCAATTCGGGCATAGTGGTTGAGTTGCGTCCCGAGGATTATGCATCGTATTCCGACAATAAAATCTTTTCTGGCTTGGAATTCCAGAAATCGCTTGAAGCACTGGCATATAGGAATGGCGGTGGGGACGTAGTTGCTCCAGCGCAGCGTCTAGCCGATTTTGTGTCGGGAAAGATTTCTGCTGGATTGCCAAAGGTTTCGTATGAGCCGGGAGTAATCAGCAGTCCTATGCATTTTTGGATGCCGGAATTTTTGTCGGGCCGTTTGCGCGAAGGTTTCCGACAATTCGACAGGCAGATGCACGGATTTCTGACAAACGAAGCCGTAGTAGTGGGAGTGGAGTCGCGTACTAGCAGTCCCGTGCAGGTTGTCCGCGATGTGGAGACTATGCGCAGTGCTTCTGTCGAAAACCTTTATCCCTGTGGCGAGGGCGCAGGATATGCTGGCGGAATTGTATCATCCGCAGTTGATGGTATGGAGGTTGTAAAGAGGATTGCGTGAACTCAACACGGCTGCTGATTTTTTGTTTATAACAACATCCTTAAAACACAATAAAAAAAATGATAGTAGTCGGAATCGCCAAAAAATATTGAGATTCCGACTATCATCGCTTTAGTCTAAAAATATGAGAGTGTCAAGAACTGTTTTTGTTGCCCTTTGAAAATATATTCTTTATAATCAATATGTTATCTATATATAAATCTTTTAAATCTCATTCCTGATTATACGAAACAAGCAGCGTTTTAAAACGATAGTAGTCGGAATCGCCAAAAAATATTGAGATTCCGACTATCATCGTTTGCTATTTCACCCAAAAGATACCAGCAGGTGAATTATTGAATATTTGAATCCATATAGAATCCTCTCTGCCTTAATGCTTCGAATACCATTGCCGATACCGATGTTGAAACATTCAAGGAATCAATGTATCCAAGCATTGGAATTTTTATCCTATGGTCTGCATTCTGTATCCATTTTTCAGTTAGTCCTGTGGCTTCGGTGCCGAAAACGAGGGCTGTTTTTCCTCTGTAATCGTATTTGTGGTAAAATTCGGAGGCACGTAGTTCTGCAGCATAACTTGTAATTCCATTTTCGCGCAACCACTTTATGCAACTGTCGAAGTCGGTACTGACAACGTTGTTGCTGAATACGCAACCGAGACTCGACCTTACTGAGTTTGGATTGTAAACGTCGGTGTGCGGGTCGCAGATTATTATGCCATCGACCTTGGAGGCGTCACCGATTCTGCATATTGCACCCAGATTGCCTGGTTTTTCAACGGCTTCGAGGATGATGAACAGCGAGTTGTCTTTTACAGGAAGGTCTGATAGTTTCTTTTCTGCAATTTCACCTATTATATATAGTCCGCCAGTGGTTTCACGGTACGAAATCTTGGAGAAAACCTCTTCGCTGACATCATAAATCTCTGCAGTGTCGAATTGCTTGCCAACAAGGAGTTTTGCATCTGCTTCGCTGATAATGTCGGGACAAAAGAGTATTTTCTTGAATTTTATGTTTGCGCTTACGGCAAGTTCGGTTTCCTTTTTGCCTTCAATCAGCACGACATTGTCTGCCTTGCGTTCCTTGGAT
>JAGCDJ010000001.1 GCA_017651185.1 Bacteroidales bacterium
GACTTCCCATTTGAATACAAGAAACCCAAGCTGGTTCTCAACTGCTTGCTTTCCAACACGAGCGAAATCGACTTCAGCGTAAGCCGTAGCATGCACATTCTTGATTCAAAGGAAATTGTAAAGATTTCGGATGCCGATGTAATAATATTCGAGGATGACAAGCCACTTCAGGTTGTACCAGTATCAGATGGAGAAGGCAACTATCATGTGGCATACATTCCAAAAGTTGGACATACATACAGATTCCAAGTTTCCAAAGATGGTTTCGAAACGATAGAATCTGAAGTAACTATACCAAACCCCACAACAATAAACAATTTGAGCGGAAAGTACAAGAACGGAAACGATCCTGATGTGTATTACTACGGTGGAGATTTTGACATAGACATTAACTTCAACGATAACACAAACGAAGAAAATTACTATATGATATCTGTTACTGCTGTACTTCCGGATGATTTAGTGGAATACCTCAGTAATAATTATTCTAATACCTATTATTACGATATGTTGGACAGCAATTACAAACTTAACCTTGAATGTAATGATATGTCTGTAAACACAAGTTCCAATATCACATTGCTCTACTTGTCGGATGAAATTATCGGTAGCGGAAACTATACCATGAAGTTCACGGCACACGACTACAGGGATATATATGGGGTTTTCTACGAAATAATCTACTCAGACGACATATACGAAGAAAACAAAGATGAGGAAGATGAGGGAGAAGACCCTGATAATGATATTGAAGAACAACCTTTCTACCGCGAATACGAATATAGACTCGTCGTTCACCTACAGTCAACAAGCAAGGAATACTACCAGTATATGAAATCATACGACCAGTATGTTGAAAACGACGGCAATCCCTTCGCAGAACCAACACTCGTGAAAACAAATGTGAAGAATGGACTTGGAATACTAGGAGCAAGCAGCGAAATTACCGACACTCTTAGGTTTACTATAAAGAATCCGTATCTGAATGAGGAAGAATAAGCAAAACCTTATTCCTAGTTTCCGTCCAGCATAATAAACGCTGCCCAGAATCTCGGATTTTCGAATCCTGCGGTGGTCTTTACCTTATTCTGTGCCGACAGGAATGCCTCACGCTTCGACATGCCCTTGGTAAGGTTTGCATAAAATTCGGTCATCATTAACAACGTAGCATTGTCATCTACTGGCCATAAGCTCATGATTATTGTGCGGACACCTGCCTTCTTGAATCCGCGCTGCAAACCGAACACTCCTTCGCCAGTGATTTCGCCAAGTGCAGTCTGGCAAGCGGAAAGGACCACCAAGTCAGTCTTGCGTAAGTCCATGAAACTTATTTCCTTGGCTCTAAGGATACCATCCTCCACACCTTCGGGAACCTGTAAATTTTGCCAAGCATAGTTTGCCCCCGACAGCAAAAGTCCCGACCTTACAAGCGACTTGTCGCCCGACATTTTTTCATCGGTAGGCAGGAAGAATCCGTGGGTTGCAATGTGCAAGATTGAAATATCCTTGCCTGACAAGGCCTTGAACGATTCCTCGTTCGCCTGCGAACCCTCGTAAAGTTTAGTTTTTACCTTTTTATTCTTTTTCAGCGTACTGATTATATTCTCCACTTCGGTTTTGGTACCTGGAAGATAGTTGAGCGCACCCCTGTCGCTTTCGCGATTCAAAGCAGAAAACGAACTTACCACCTCGCGGGAAGAAGAATATTTGCCACTTTCCTGCTTCATGACGGCTGTATCACTATCGTAATAAACGCCTCCGTACAAGACTGATGTTTTCATAGGTCTTGGCACATAATCCATTGCAAGAAAACGCGTTGACGATACACGATACATCTCATACTTGTCAGATATGGTCTTTTCATGGTCTATTGGAGCATATTCTATTGCAATCTGGTGCAACATTCCCGATGGTGCAAAGTAGATGCGCGGGTTTTCGGGGAAATATTTCTCCAAAGGTTTCCACATAAGGTTGTAAAGTCCCGTTGACTCATATATGCCTTGACGTTTGGCAGAAACCAATGTTGCACCTCTGTCTTCCTCATCTTTGGGCGCTTCGGGTTTTACAGGAGCAATTCCACGAATAAGTTTTGCGATGTCTTGCTGGTTAAACAACGGCACAAAGACCGGAGCTTCCATGTTTTTGGCAAGCACAATGGCAGCATAAGACACATCATCGGCAGCATTCTCAAAATTTGCAAATTCTATTGCAACATCATTAGGTCCCAACGAATTGTAAACATCTTTCCAATTTATTGCTATGGAGCGTGTAAAATCGCCATACTGGCGGCATCTGGCAACAAGGTAATATTCCTTGCGCTGAATTATTTTTTCAAGAGAATCGCAATTATATATACGTTCCGAAATTGGTTTTTCGAGTTCGGAGTTCAGCAAAAGACCCAACTGCCTCATCGTTTCAAACTCCTCTATTAACTTCGAATCCTTGCTTTCGGCAATAAGTTTGTTGAACTCTATTTCGGAAGTAAGAAGCAAACCTTTGGTAATGAGTTCGGAATCGTACGAACATCCCGAAGCGGAAGTGTCGTTTGGAATATGGAACGAATTTTCAATAATGCTATTGTACAAAGACATATTGCTCTGCCAGTAAAGTTCCCTTTCGCGTGACGACAGGAACGAAAAGTTTGCCCTCAGACTGCTACTGCCAACCTTTAGCGACTTTTGCAAATAATTATTGGCAGAATTATAGTCTCCTGCCAACATCTGGCAACTAGCAAGACTGAGTATATAATCCAATGTCTCGTGATGACCTTTACCAAATACCGATTCAGCAATATCGTATGCTTTTAGCAGAGTATCGGAGCTTGCATTGGTGTTACCCATTTTCATAAGTACATTCCCGATGTTGATGAGCGATTTGGCATATTCAATATTGTTCTCACCGAAAATGCTTTTTCTTATTTCTGCCGCCTTACATAAATAGTCGAGGGCATTTTCATACTCACCAATCTCGTTATAAATTGTACCTATGTTATTCAGTCCGGTTGCATATAATGGCGATACTTCTCCCGATGATGCCCTGACAATTTCAACGACTTGCCTGTCAATATCAAGTGCCTTGTCATAGTTCTGCATAAAGTAATACGCACTGGCAATATTATTAAGAATGTTACTATAGATAAAGGCTTTTTCCATGCCCAGACTTTCAATAATTTTTTTTGCCTCCTCGTATTTTTCCAACGCCTTGTTATAATTGCCAAGTGCAGAATACATAGTTCCCAAACTGCTAAGTATATTTGCGTATGTATCCTCCCGACCTTCGGTACCTTTTATTATTTTCGCCGCCTTCATGTAATATTTGATTGCAGTTTCGTTTTGACCGAGGTCTGAATACAAGTTTGCAAGCATACCAATTGTAGTCGCATAATCGAAATCGTCCTCTCCTACTGCCATCGCCTTAATTTTTGCAGCTTCGGTGTAATATCTCTCGGCATTTACATAATCGCGCAGATTATAGTAGGCATTTCCTATATTATGCAAATCTTCTCCGTAAAACTGCGAATTTTCACCAGAATATTTCCTGTCCATCTCTGTTCCTTGAAACAAGTAGTCGAGAGACTCGATGTTACGCCCGATATTTTGTAGTGCGCAACCTATATTTATTAGCAAAGAAGCACATTCCGGATGACTTTTACCATATATTCTCCGTCTGATTCTAAGTGCAGTTTCATAATATTGCAATGATTCCTGATAATTGCCGTAGGCCATGGCAATGTTTCCTCTCTTATGAAGCACTACCGCATATTGGGCAGTTGTACTGTCGGAAACATTTTCCAAATACATGTCGAACATTTTCGACGCAACTTCAAGATTTCCAGCAACATATTCGCTTAATCCTTTAGTAAAGACAGAATCCCTGTCAAACTTAGCGTTCTGCGCACAGAGATTTCCAACTGTCAGAATAATGAGTAAAATGTTTAATAATTGTTTCTTCATATTTTTACCTAACAATCGTATCCAACGTCTTTTCAATCATTGTTTCCATCAATGGCGCAGCATCTTTCGCAAACTGCTTTGCATAGCGGTTGGCAATTATAAGGCAAACCGTACCTGCATTATGACCCAAGAGTTTCGACAGACCAAAAATTGCCGAACTTTCCATTTCGTAGTTTGTTATGCTACGACCATTGTAGCGGAAACTGCGAATTTTGTCATTTATATCGCGGTCCTGGATTTCAAGACGAAGTTCCCGTCCCTGCGGACCATAGAACCCTGGCGCCGAAATGGTTATACCACGACGGAACTCACTGCCAAACTTCTTCAGGAAGAAATCAGAACCATCGACGAAGTATGGATTTGCAAGACGCGGATTCCATGTCATGTGCTTCAAGAATTTTTCTTCCATGTCAAGGTTGCAGGCCTCATCGCGACGGCGATAAAAATTCAGAAGTCCGTCAAAACCGATTGCTGTTTCGGTAAGCAGAAAAGTGCCTATTGCAATATCTTCCTGCAATCCACCCGAAGTGCCTATGCGAAGCAGATTCAGTGTACGGTGTCCATCGTTTGCAATACGTTTTTTGAGATCGATATTGGCAAGCGCATCAAGTTCGTTCATAACAATGTCGATGTTGTCGGTACCGATGCCCGTTGCAAGAACCGTTATCCGCTTTCCCTTGTATGTTCCTGTATGTGTTACAAATTCGCGATTCTGGACTTTACACTCTATGTTGTCGAAATGCTTGGAAACCAACGCAACACGCCCAGGGTCCCCGACGAGAATAACATCGTCGGCAAGCTGTTCTGGTAAAAGGTGAAGGTGAAAAATGCTACCATCGGCATTTACGATTAATTCTGATGCTTCGATTTGTTTCATATCCGAAAAATGTTGTACCTTTGTCAAGGTGTAAAATTAATAATTTTTTAGAAACAGAAAACACGGACTTGTCTTTTTTATGGCGAAGAATGTAATATTAGTTCCGACCAACTTTTCGAGCAGGGCAAATATAGCTTATAGGCAAAGCATCAGTTTCGCCGAAAGGACGAAAGGCGACATCTATCTTCTGCACGTAATTCCGCATAAGGCAAATAGCGAAGGCCTTGATTTTGAGATTGACGCCATACAGAACCAAGTGCTGAAACTGCTCGAGGACAGTAGCGCAAGCGTAAGGCAGAAAGTTCATACACGTATTGAGTACGGCGCTGTAAACCAAACTATAGTGAAGGTTGAAAAGGAACTTTCGCCCGATTTTCTATTCATAGGCAGCGATGCGGCACGCAACGACCATAACAGGTCCATTACACTTAAACTTATCGACAAGGTATCGTGCCCAATAGTGGTTTTTGCTGGAAGATACGACAAAGTTGGCTGCGATAAGATAGTGCTGCCTGTTGATCTGACGAAGGAAACGAAGCAGAAAGTTGACCTGACACTGAAGATTGCAAGAATTTACGAGTCGAAAGTCTTCGTTGTTTCCGCTACTGGTTCAAACGACGAGAAAACCATGACTGCATTGAAAAAACGCATCGAAGAGGTCAAGGCGATATTCGACAAACTGAACGTAGAATGTGAAACCAAGATACTGAAGACCAACACAAGCGTTGAATCGATGGCAAACGCAATAAACGACTTCGCCGACGACATAGAGGCAAGTGCAATAGTAATAATGACAAGACAGGAGAATAAACTTCAGAAGTTCTTCGTGGGAAGCATGGCCACCGAACTCATCAAGAAGGCAAACGTACCGATTGTCTGCATAAGTCCAAAAGAACTGAATAACAAATAATTAAGAATAATTTTATGAAAAAGTACAAAGGTATAATCATTTCGGCTGCAGTATGCATAATACTGTTGATAATTTTCGGAAGTTCAATGTTTTATATCGTCAACCCTGGCGAAAGGGCAATAGTTTTCCGTCCTTTTAGTTCTGGTCTGGATACAGTAAACATCTATAATCCGGGGTTCAATGTAGTTGCTCCGTGGAACGACTTCATCATCTACAATGTGAAGGAACGCAAGACCGAGGAAACCCTCGATGTCCTCGACAAGAATGGTCTTTCCATCAACGTTGAGATTTCGGTGCGTTTCAACCCGATTCCAAACAAGTTGCCGATTCTTCACCAGCAATTTGGCGAGGACTATGTAAATCAACTCATTATCCCTGAAGTTCGCTCTACGGTTCGTCAGGTAATGGGTAACTTTACCGCCGAGGAAATCTACTCGACCCGCCGTGCCGAGGTAGAACAGCAGATTGTTGACATGACAACCAAGAAGTTGAAGGACAATTCGGTTGAAACCAAGGCAGTGCTTATCCGTTCAATCAACCTGCCTCCACAAATCAAGAACGCTATCGAAAACAAGTTGCAGCAGGAACAGGAAGCTCTTGCATACCAGTTCAAACTTGAAAAGGAAAAGCAGGAAGCAGACCGTAAGCGCATCGAGGCTGAAGGAGAAGCCAAGGCAAACAACATCATCAACCAGAGTTTGACACCAAACCTGTTGAAAATGCGTGGTATAGAAGCAACTTTGAAACTTGCTAACTCACAGAACGCCAAGACTGTGGTAATAGGTTCGGGTAGCGATGGAATGCCTCTGATACTTGGAAACTAATTAGAGAAAAATGGCATAAAAAAATCCGCAGTAATGCGGATTTTTTTGTTTTATTCTACCTAAAACTCTCTGGCAACCAAACATTTTCGAGTTGTTGCGCCTCCTTGAAGAGTGGTGCAATTTCCTCATCGGCAAAACCAGCAATACCACAGCCGATGCGTGTCACCAGGAACTTATATTCAGGATGCTGTTTTGCAAATTCGATAAATTCATCAACGTATGGCTTTATGGTTTCCACACCACCATGCATTGTCGGAATTGCGTAACTTTGTCCCTGTAGTCCAACTCCCTGTCCCCACACAGCGCCAAATTTGTCCATTGCCATTCTTGCAGCACCGCCACCATGCATTCCTGCGAGGTTGCTGCCGAAAACAAAGATTTCATTTGGTGCAAGCGAGCGGATAAAATCTGGTGTGCAACGCTCTGATTGTTTTTCTTTTTGTTCCATATCAATATATTTTGGATGATAGTTTGCGGCATCGTAGATTCTTTTCATGGTAGCTATAAAGTAACTCGGAAGAAGGCGCATTGCACGACTGACTATTTCTGCAGGAATATCCTTGTAGAATGCTTCAGCTATACCTCCAGCGATACATGCCTGAGTGTCGCTGTCGCCACCAAGCGAAACGGCAAGACGAATTGTGCTTTCGTAGTCTGAACTTTCAAGGAAGGCAATTATAGATTCGGGAACTGAACCTTGACAAGTTACATCGAAATCGTAATTAGGTCTGATTTGATTGCAGGTTCGGTCAAGGTTATAGCCATATTTTACTGATATGTAATCCTTTATTTCCTGCTTGCTTTTGCCGTTTCTTGCCAACCAGATTGCTGCCGCTGTGGACTGTGCTCCCTTAATGCCTTCAGGATGGTTGTGCGTTATGCCGGCGGAAATTTCGGCTACCCTTTCGGTTTCTTCCAATGTATCGAACAGCCAACCGACTGCACTTACACGCATTGCCGAACCATTGCCGAAACTGTTGTATGCCTCCCTTTTCCCCGACTTGAAAACTCGTTCTGGATGAAACAGCCATCTGAAAAACATACCTCCATAACCTGCATCTGGATTCAAAGAACCATACTTTACCATTTTATGTTCCAACACTTCATGTGAATGAGCTTGGTCATCCATAAGCCATTCTGCTACTGCCATTGACATTACCGAATCGTCGGTATATATGCTTCTCTTGTCAAACAGGTTAAACTTTGTTGTCTTGATGCTGTTGAACTCGTGTGATGAGCCAACGATGTCTCCAATAATTGCTCCTAACATAAATCTTAATTAAAAAAATCATTATTCTAGTTATGGTTTCTAATTTCAAGTTGAGACGCAAATTTTTGCGTCTATACTATTCGAAATGGGTTGCTGTTATTTAATGATGTCAAATAGTAAATTATTTTGTCGTTTTAATATATCTAAATTTTTCATTTTTTTCAAATTTTTGGTTTAAAATTCAATCACACTCTCGCAATGCATTGCGAGACTACGGATACATTATCAATTTTCAATTCATCTAGAATTCAATCTTAAAAATTCCCTTCTCTTTCATTTCATCGTACTTTTTCCTATTGAACCTGAATTTTCTGTTCTTCCCCCTTGACTTTGGAACATCTTGTACATCGTGTATTACCAGATTTGTTTTGGGTGCCGATGTTCTCGTATAGGTACGCATTAAATTAGCGTTTCTCCCCAAGTCTCTATAATGGTAATCATAATCGCTTATTCCTGTTCGTCGTTTTTCACACTCATCCTCTTCTTTTCCAATCTGGTCTAGAATTCCAAGCTGAAGCATTTTTTTCTCGAAGTTGCGTCGGTCGAATTTTATTTCAAGTATTGCTTCATAGAGTCGTTGTAGATCGGGCATTGAAAATTCATCGCCCAATAGTTCGAAGCCTATCGGCTCGAAATGAATCCGCTCCTTGAGCGTACGCTGTGCAATGCGTAGCATGTAGTCGTGGTCGAAGGCAAGACGCGGAATATCCTTTATGGAAAACCACTGCGCCCTTGCTGCATCGTCTCCGCCAACCACCTCGGATAGTTTCACTAATCCAAAGAACGCCACGGTAACAATTCTTTCGCGCGGGTCACGGTTTACATCGCTGAAAGTATGGAACTGCTCAATGTTTTCTATTTCAAGACCTGTTTCCTCATTCAGTTCTCGCTTTGCACATTGTTCTGCAGTTTCGTCAATGTTCATAAATCCACCCGGAAAAGCCCAGCAACCTTTGTATGGTTCATTTGCTCGTTCGATGAGCAGAATTTTCAAATCCTTGCCGTCGAATCCAAAAATAACACAGTCCGCCGTAACTGCAGGATGCGGATATTTATATGTATAACCTTGTGCCATCTTTTGTTATGTAAAATCCTTACAAAGATAAAACCATATTTTGGAACTTGCACAAATTAATGTGTAATTTTTACACAATAGTGTTGCATTTTGCACAATTCACTCATTTTGAACGACATACAACCTTGAACTTTTTTTAATAATTCCAATGGACTTATATTATACCCCAAAAAAGATAATTCCAATGGACTTATATTAACGTATAAAACAATCACAAAAAAAGGTCGCCAGAAACTGACGACCTTGGATATATCACCTACCTAAAAAATATCAATTATTTTACCTTGTTGCAGATTGCTGCAAATGCTTCTGGGTTGTTCATTGCGAGGTCGGCAAGAACCTTGCGGTTGATGTCGATGTTGTTTGCATGAAGCTTACCCATCAATTGAGAATAACTCAAACCATTTAGACGAGCACCAGCATTAATTCTCTGAATCCACAATGCGCGGAATTCTCTCTTCTTGTTTTTTCTGTCTCTGTATGCATAAGCAAGACCTTTTTCGTATGCGTTCTTTGCTACGGTCCAAACCTTACTTCTTGCTCCAAAATAACCTCTAGTCTGAGAAAGAACTTTTCTTCTCCTGTTTCTAGCGGCAACTACATTTACACTTCTTGGCATAATCTTAAAATTTGCGAGCGTTAGCGTCCTTTTGATCGGAACTTGAGGCTAAACGTTCTGGTTCATAATTTAATTAATCATTCTAACTACACTCGAATTACTTCATTCCAAGCAACATCTTTACAGATCTTTCCTTGTTTTCAGCTACTGTTGTGTAGTGAGCGAGTTCTCTTTTACGCTTTGTTGCCTTCTTGGTCAAGATGTGACTCTTGAAAGCATGTCTTCTTTTGATCTTACCTGTTCCGGTCAAGAAAAATCTCTTCTTAGCTCCGGAATTAGTCTTCATTTTTGGCATTGTTCTAAATTTTTAAAGTTATTATTTCTTTTTAGGTTTAGGTGATATTACTATTTGCATTTTCTTTCCTTCGAGCTTTGGCATCTGGTCGATCTTGCCGTATTCCTCGAGGTCGTTTGCAAGCTTGAGAAGCAATATTTCGCCCTGCTCCTTGTAAACTATCGAACGGCCCTTGAAAAACACGTATGCTTTTACTTTGTTACCTTCCTCCAAAAACTTCTTGGCATGGTTCAACTTGAAATTATAATCGTGGTCATCTGTCTGCGGACCAAAGCGCAACTCCTTGATTGTTATCTTCTGGGTTTTGCTCTGCAATTCCTTCTGCTTGCGCTTCTGCTGATAGAGGAATTTCTGGTAGTCAATTACCTTGCATACTGGCGGATCGGCTGTTGGAACTATCTCCACCAAATCCATTTCCAATTGCTCTGCAATTTCTATTGCTTCCCTGATGCTGTAAACTCCTGGTTTATCAACATTGTCGCCTGTTACACGTACAAACGGTGCGCGAATTGCGCGATTAATTCTGTAGTCGTTTTGCTGATTGTCTTTTGCCATAAAAAATTTATAAAAACTTTACCTCCTTATATTTAATCAATATTCTTCTTAATTTGTTCATTTACACGCATAGAGAGCAGAGCAACACCCTGCTGCATATTCCTATCGGAACCTTCGTGTAAAATGACTTTTATCATCTTATTCTTTTATAATCAAAAATTTCGCGCAAAATTATTACTTTTTTTTAAGATACATAGCGGTAAGGAGAAAATAATTTTTTGTACACAAATCGCTGTTTAGCAATACATTAAAAGATACATAGCAAATATTAGGACTATTTTACCAGAGCATTACGGATAGCTAATTGTTCATAATCGGTTAATTTTTTGAAGGTAAAATAGTTGCGGGAAGGATTTACGTGGACAAAGACTTGAAGTCATTTTTGACATTATGCCTTTATTCTGTCAGCCTGTCAGCCCTTAATAACAACAATCTTCTTCGTCACCACCTTTCCGTCATTCATCCTTATCCTTACAAAATACGAACCCGCGCCCATTCCATCCGTGGAAATCACATTTCTTCCATTGCATTGTTGAGTTTCATAAACAACACCGCCGAGCAGATTGCAGATTTCTATCCCTGCAATATTCTCGCCTGCAACGGTAATGCTTCCACTTGCTGGATTCGGATATACAGAAACACTTTGCTCTGCAATATTTTCTATTCCCGAATAGCAATCACCTACCACATTTATTTCCTTTGTAATTGTTTTGCTTTCTCCGTAGAAATCGCGAACCTCAATTGTAATTTGCTGCAAGCCAATGCGATTAGGCACTACAACCTGTATGGGCTTGTGAATGCACTGCTCAAGATTTAATCCAACTTTTGTTGCTTCCGTTTCATAAAAAGTAGCATAATTATAACGGGGACTAAATACCACTACTTCTCCAAGTTCCATA
>JAGCDJ010000009.1 GCA_017651185.1 Bacteroidales bacterium
CTTAAGAATTTGCAAATTGAAAATGCTTTTGATAAAGCTACTATTGTGCAAGTACCGATAGAAAAGCAGAATCAAGTTGTTGAAGTGTTGGATGTTATTGACCGCAAAATTGCCCTCAATCGAGCGATAAATCGGAATTTACCGAAACTTGACCGTTCATCAGCAGCGGCAACAACTCGTCACGGAGCGTGCACAACTGATCGTTTTCTTTTTTGTTATGATTGATTTGCAAAATAAGCGGAAAAGTTATCGCATCATATTCTAACAAATCCTCTTTAGATGGATATGGAATTCTTATTGCAGATAATTCAGGAATAGTTAGTTGTTGTTGTACTGAACCATTCTTTTTAAAAGTCATTCGTGATATTATTTGATGAAGGTATGTATCTGCTCCTAATTCATAAGGACACACTGATAGCAATCTGATAATAGGGACATATTCTCCATATCTTCTGACACAAAATCCAATAGTTCCCCTTGCTGCAACAGTTATACTTCTTCCTTCTATTATCGCTCGTGAAGTATAACCATAAAGTCCTTCGTTTACAGTACCATTTGAGTAGATAGGGATGAAACAATTTTTCGTTGGAACAAGAGAAAAATCTTTTGGGCAGTCTCCTCCTGCTTTAATAGAAGCAATTTCACCTATTGAACTTGTATTTAATTTCTCTTTTTTAGAAAGGAACAAATAATCTGTTATGTCTTTAATAATGGCTTCTAAATTCCGATTTATAGAACGGTTAAGTTCTATTTTTGAATCTATAGCGGTCAGTAGAGCCCCGATTCGCTCTTGCTCTTGCAGTTCGGGAACCCATACGGTGCAGTTCATTATTTTTTCGGGGGAAGTATGCCTAATTTTTGTTTGTTGGGCGGCTGCACTCAATTGCTGCTTTACGGAATCGGAAGCAATAAGATAATAGCAGAAGTTAGGATCTATCTTGCCAGGCTTGCATCTTACAAGTGCAACATCTTGGCTTTGAATGTATTTCCCGCTTTCAGGGATGCGCGCTGTCGTGCCAAGCAATCCCAACGACTGCTCTGTCAATGGGGTGATGATGTCTCCCTTTTTTAATATGAACTCTTCGCGAACAGGACCGGTAAAATACAAATCCGTTTTGGATGTGTTTTTCTTGAAACCACCACCGTTCATGTTGAAGTTGCCAAGAGTAAGCCGAATAAGTTCACCTTCTTCAGAATAATACTGGCCGGAGAGACTCATGCCTCGGGTAACATCCACCAACTCGCCTAATTTGCACTTTGTTAACTTCATGATGTTCGGTTATTTTTCGTTCTGCAACCTGAAAAACTCTTTCTGTTGTTCAATCTCGCGGCGGAGTTCTTCTTGGGTAGGCATATAGGTGAGGTATTTCGCGGCAAAGAGTTGGTCGCTGCCGTTCAGCACGCTATAATGGGCCACGTCCTCATCGGTGTCAGCGCAGAGCAATAGGCCGATGGTGGGATTGTGCCCTTGCGGAATCATTATCTCGTCGTACATCCTCACATACATATCCATTTGCCCCACATCCTGATGGCGCAGTTTTGTGGTCTTCAGGTCGATCAACACGAAGCAACGCAAGTTGTAATTGTAGAACACCAAATCGATATAGTAATCCTCTTTCTCGGTATGGATGCGTTTTTGGCGGTCGGCCAGCGTAAAGCCCTTGCCCAATTCCATGAGGAAGGGGATCAGGTGGTCGATGATGCGTTGCTCCAGGTCGCTCTCGGTGTAGGCCGTATTGTTTTTGAAGCCCAGGAACTCGGCCACGACAGGGTTCTTCAGGTATTCAAGCTTGTCTTGTAAAGGTGTGGTGAGTTTCACCATCTCATCGTGGACAACTGCCTTGTCCTGCGACTTCAGCATGCGATGGTAATACTGCGACGACACATTGCGCTGCAAAGTGCGGGTGCTCCACATTTCGTTGGCAGCTTCGTTTTCATACCAGGTGCGGGCTTCGGCGTTGGATTCCTGCAAGATGATGCGATAGTGGGTCCATGATAGCCGAATGGGGGATTTTGCGGTCACTGCCTGAAAAATGTTGGCTGTGGAGAATTGTGAACTCGCCGCGTTCACAATGTTGTTTTCGGCAGTTGCAGATTGTGAACTCACTGCGTTCACAATCTCATTCTCGCCAGATATGGTTTGGAAAAAGTCGGGATGTTTAACATAAAAATCAATGAAATGCCAAAGATTCCTTTTGATGAACCCGTTGCCATATCGTTCTGTTAGCCCTTTGGCCAGCTCTGCAATAATCCTTTCTCCATACGCTGCCCGAGTATCCTTTAATACCTCGTGTTGAATGCGCAAACCAAGCAGCCAGTTGCGCTTGATGAGCGTTTCGTTTACGGCATGGTAGGCTACAACTTGCGCCTGTTCGATAATGGTACACGCGTCATTGAACAATTCCGTTTGTGACGGTGTTGTTTCAATGTTGTCGTCTTGTTTGATGATTTCGTTGTCTGCCATACTTGCACCAATTTGGCGCAAAGTTACTCAAAAAATCGTTAAAAAGTGCAAAGGCACTTATCCCAAATACTTTTTGTGTGCAAGTTTGACGTTGTTTTGGTTGACTATGGCATAATGGAGCGTTGTGTCGATGCGAACATGTCCGAGCAAGCGCTGGACTTGTTCGATGGGCATTCCCTTATCGATGGCCATGGTTGCCAGCGTGCGGCGGAATTTGTGCGGATGCACTTTCGGGATGTCAAGTTGTTGCCCTAACTTCCTTATGCATACTTCGACACCACTGATGGTCAGCCGATTGTGTGGCGAGAATAAGGAAACAAACAATGCCGGATTCTTGTCTGTTCGCTCATTGAGGTATTGCTGTAGATGCAGTTTCGTTCTGGCATTGAAATAGACTAATCGTTCCTTGTTGCCTTTGCCAAAAACGATGCATTGCCTTTCATGGAAGTCGATGTCGTCGCGATTGAGTTTTACCAATTCGCCCACGCGGATGCCTGTCGATGCCAACACATCGATGATGGCGAGGTTGCGCTTGTTGGTGCAGATGTCGCGCAGTTGCTCCAATTGCTCGTCGCTCAACACTTCTTTAACAAGAGAATCTGTTTTTACTTTGTGAATCCTGCGGACAGGGCTCTTTGCAATATAGTCCTCATCTTCGAGCCAAGTAAAGAAGCTGGAAAAAATGCGCCGCATGTTGTCGATGGTCACTTTGCTCGAATGGTGTTGCTCTTGATAATGGGATAGGTATTGCCGGATGTCGCTTGTGGTGATATGATTGACTGCAACTTCAACGACGTGCAATAGCCTTTCGATGGTATTATGATAATAGCAAAGTGTTTTATCGGAGCAGCCTTCTATCTTTTTTGCCGAGATAAAGGCGGTGAGAAGGTCAAAGTTTTCTTTTGTCCGTTTCTTCTCGTCGAAATCACATTCTTTCATTTCGATTCCTTGCAGTTCTTGAAGGAGCACGGCTTTCAGCCGAGCCGTTTGTCGGCAGTCCAAATCGCGCTGCATCGCCGCGAGCACTGCCTGAATGATGTTTTCTTTCATGATTTTAGGATTTATCGTTACCTTATACAATATAAGAATGTATGATAAATCGGAATTTACAGAAACTTGACCGTTCATCAGAAGGGGAAGTAGTTTGTCTCGCTGCTTAATTAGCATTTCGATTTCTTTCTGACAATCAATCATTCTTTGTATTAACTTATTTGCAATACAATCGTACTTTATCAACACTGTTTCATGCGGAATTATCAGTTCTGTATATTTGATGGTCATTTGTGAAATATTATCTCTTGCAGAACCTGTGCTTAATGTAACAAAATGCTCATACATTGATGTTAAAGCATAAAATATATAAGTCAATGAATGTTTTTTCGTAGGAATAACACCACATACTGCTTGATTCGAACATGCTGGGAATGTCAGAAGGCTTATTTTCCCCGCCGTAGCTCCATACATTGCAATTAATACTGTGTTTATAGGATACAACTTTGCACTTGAATTATCAAGTCCTAATTGTGTGATACGATTCGGAGTTGAGGTAATAATAGGTTGATTAAGTTCACCACTATTAATCCAAGGGATACTTCCATTTTCATAATACTCAACATTTGTCGATTTTGGCGTTCCTCCTGAAAACGTTTGAGCAATTTCTCCAATTTTGGCAGTACTCCATCCTTCTGGAATCTCTCTCTTCACATTCTCATTCCAAACCATCTTCCCGCCTGAAGATTTATAAGGTTTACCATTTTCATCAGGGAAATCAAACTGCACAAACCAATAGTCATAAAGTTGCTTGGCAACTGCTTCTAAATTCCGATTTATCGCTCGATTGAGGGCAATTTTGCGGTCAATAACATCCAACACTTCAACAACTTGATTCTGCTTTTCTATCGGTACTTGCACAATAGTAGCTTTATCAAAAGCATTTTCAATTTGCAAATTCTTAAG
>JAGCDJ010000010.1 GCA_017651185.1 Bacteroidales bacterium
AAAAATCTTAGCAGAATGAAAGTATCGACTTTTTGATCTTTTCGATAGCATCACGCAATTCTTCTTCGCTGATAACCAGAGGAGGAGCGAAGCGGATGATGTGCTGGTGTGTCGGTTTTGCAAGAACGCCGTTTTCAGCCATCTTCAAGCAAACATCCCATGCTTCCTTGCCGTTCATCGGCTTTATGATAACTGCGTTCAACAAACCTTTACCACGAACCTTTTCAATCATAGGAGACTGAATCTTCATGATTTCTTCGCGGAAAATCTTACCAAGGTATTCTGCTCTTTCGGTGAGCTTTTCTTCCTTGATAACTTCCAAAGCGGCGATACTTACGCGGGTTGCCAATGGGTTACCACCGAATGTCGATCCGTGTTCACCTGGCTTTATTGTCAACATGATTTCATCGTCTGCCAATGCTGCCGAAATCGGGAATACGCCACCGCCGAGAGCCTTACCGAGGATAAGGATGTCGGGACGAACACCTTCGTGGTCGCAAGCAAGCATCTTACCTGTACGAGCAATACCGCACTGTACTTCGTCTGCCATGAACAATACGTTGTACTTCTTGCAGATGTCGTAGCATTTCTTGAGGTAGCCTTCGTCTGGAACATAAACACCGGCTTCGCCCTGGATTGGTTCAAGAAGGAAACCAGCAACCTTGTCACCCTTTTCTGCGAGTACTTTTTCCAAAGCAGCAGGATCGTTGTAAGGTATGCGGATGAAACCAGGAGTCAAAGGACCATAGTTTGCGTATGAATCGGGGTCGTTCGACATAGTGATGATGGTGATTGTACGTCCGTGGAAGTTGCCTTCGCAGCATACGATTAAAGTTTCATCGTTTGGAATACCCTTTACTACAGTGCCCCAGCGGCGAGCGAGCTTAAGAGCTGTTTCGTCTGCTTCTGCACCAGAGTTCATAGGGAGAACCTTGTCGTATCCGAAATACTTGGTTACATATTCTTCCCATTCGCCAAGGCAGTCGTTGTAGAATGCTCTTGAACTCAATGTGAGCTTCTGTGCCTGATCGGTCAAAGCCTTAACGATTTTCGGGTGGCAGTGACCTTGGTTTACTGCTGAATATGCAGAAAGAAAATCATAGTATTCCTTTCCTTCAACGTCCCAAACCTTTGCGCCTTTAGCCTTTGCAAAAACTACTGGTAGCGGATGATAGTTGTGTGCTCCGTACTTTGCTTCCAGTTCGATGTAATCTTTTGAAGTCTTCATTTTATTAATTTGTTTTTTAATTGTTTATGTTAATAAGTTTATTTTGCTTCCAATAAATGATTTGTGTCGTCTTCGACAATTCTTCTGTACCAGTCGTTGCCATACTTCGGTTGCTTAACTTCCGGTGCATAGTACTTGTAACCTTCTGGAACTTCGCGTTCTGTCTTAATGTTCCCGTCAACGTATTTGGTAAACAAGCTAGCAAAGAGGTTTTGCCAAGTTACCATTGTATTTTCAGATGCCTTAGCTGAGTACTCGGTAAGTTTCTTTGCAACATTCTGTGGATTGTTTGCTGCTTCTTCGCGGAGGTCACCTTCAATCTTTGCTGTTTCGTCCTTGAAACTTCTGTGAAGGTCTTTTCTTACAGATTCAATTTCGGGATACATATCGCAGTAGCGAGTGTATGCGAAGTTTGATACGAGGTTGAAAATCCAGAATGCTGCATCTGGTTTAAATTTCATCATCGAGCCGTTGCCTTCGCGGTAAGCATATGGAATTTCGGTGATTGATGCGTACATAGGAACATAAACTGTTGTTGCGCAGTCGTCAACACCAAACCAATTGATTGCACCAAGTACATCTGGCAAATTGCCACGAAGCTGTGCTACAAACGAGAATCCAGTCTGCTGTGTTCCTGTTGCTCTTTCGTGGATGTAGTTCTTTCCGTTGTAATCCCAAGTCATTGGTCTCCAGCGGTAAGGACAGTTGAACGGACCAGCACCCATTCCCTTGCTCATGTCGAGTTCTGTACCTTCGAGGTGGTTGCCCATGTTGTGCATTACTGTTTCGAGAGTTACAGGCTTAGCAGGTTTTACCCACAAAGGCATTCTGTTGGTAGCGTAGCCGTTTGCATCGTATTCAATCTTGGTTCCCTTTGCATATTCCCAGTACTTGTCCATTCCTTCAGCAACATCGTTGAAGAAAGCCCAAACGCGGATTTCGCAGAAGCGAGCGCCGCTGAAATCAACAGGTGCGTATGTGTCGGAGAAACTGAAATCAGCATCGTTGCCCTTGAAATAACCCTTTTCGCGTGCGAAAGTGATAACATCGTCGGAGTAAACGCAGGTTATGTTCTTGTCGGTGAGGAGCTTGTCGATGTTCTTGAAAGTAACGACATCCTTGCTCTTCTTTGTTGCCTGTGGGAAAGTGGTGATTCTTGCCTGGTTAGCGTGAGCTGAAACATATCCGTCTGGAATCATTCTTGCAACCCAAACAGCACCTTTCTGACCTTTGCCCTTGCCGATAACTTCGAGAATCCAGGCTTCGTCCTTGTCAACGATTGAGAACGATTCGCCTTCGCTGACATATCCGTACTTGCTCATGAGTTCGGTCATAACCTTTATGGCTTCGCGGGCGTTCTTTGCGCGTTGCAAAGCGAGGTAAATGAGGCTTCCGTAGTCGATGATACCATCGCCTTCCCAGAGTTCTTCGCGACCACCGTAAGTGGTTTCACCTATTGCGAGCTGGCATTCGTTAACGTTTCCAACTACATTGTAGGTGTGAAGTACCTGTGGAATGTCGCCGAGATATTGTCCTGTATCCCAGTTGTATATCTTCATCATCGTGCCTGGCTGGTAGTCAGCAGCAGGACGATAGTAAAGCTCCCCGTATAGTACGTGGCTGTCGGCAGCATAACTTAAAAATGCTGAACCATCGTTTGATGCGCCCTTGGTAACAATGAAGTTTGTGCAAGCAAAACTTGCACTTGCGCTGAACATAAGCGCGATTGTCAATAATGCGAATAATTTTCTCATCTCTATTTTTTATTTGTTAGACCGCAAATTTAATATTTATTCCAATATCACGGCATCGCAAGAAATGTTTTTTTTGATAGGTTTATAAGTTTCTGGTTTAAAGATTTATGGTGGTATAGCAGAGTCGTTTGCCCACCATGCCATAAGGCCTTTCATTTTCAAACAACATCAAACCATCTCAAACCATCTCAAACAATTAGAAACGGCTTTAGCCATATAAACGCCGTAGGCATAGAACGGCGTACTTCGGCTGTGCTCAGCACAAGTAGTCCTCAACGAAGTTAACCTTTAGCTCGGCGTAAGCCAAACTTATAAACGGCGCAGCCATATAAACTTATAAATTAGAAACCTTCTTCATTATTTGGTATCCGATGTTGCAGTTCAAGCATCGTTTGTGGTCACAGTAGTTCTTTTTGAGGTTTAGTAATGCCTGAGATTCAAATGCGTTGTTGTTTTCCATTCTGTGTATTCCAGCAAAAGCTCGCGTTTCTCTGTTGTTTTCTGCTTTGACAGTGCGTAGCATGTCGATGATTTTTTCGCTGTCGAAATTTGGATTTGTGGTTTTGCCGTAGATGTACGAGAATGGTATCACGGTGTTAATCAGGATTGTGTCGATTGCTTGCTGACCTAGTCCTGTTGCTTTGCTTTTCGATGAGGGTTCTCCAAGCGAGAAGTGCGTTTCCCAGTATTCGGAAGTCTTTAGATTGTCGAAAAACTTTGGATTGAATCTGCCATTCAGAATGTCGTCAATGAGGATTTGGAAATTTTGCATTAGTGCAGCGAACTGTGCGAGACGTGTTTCTGGAAAGTTAGTCGGGTGCATCTTCGAGCGTTTCCACGTCGATTCGGCAATTGGCGATAATCCGTATTTTGTTTTTTGGAAGGAGTATTCGTTGGCGAGATTTCTTGTATATTCGTCATTTGGTTGACCGTTTAGCATTCCTGCCTGACCGAATGTTATTGCTTCGAGAGCAAACAGATTGTCGGCATTGTGGAGCATCACGTTTAGCGGTGTTTGCATTGCAAGCATTTCGAAGGGTAGGGCATTGGTGCCGAATCCGAAATTTCTTGCTGCGACTATGTAAAGCGTTTCGTTCCAGTTTCCGTTGGTGAACTTTAGAATTTCGCTTATGTGTTCCGACTTGTGTTCTAACCTTTCGATAGTCATCTTTTCTATCCACATTGTTATATGAAGGTCATCCACAAGGTCGATGTATTCGGTGCATGCAATGGCGTTTTCTTTGAGTTTGAAGTCGGAGTAGCGGTTATATAGTGTATGTGGAAACGAAATCTCCCAAGTCGGCAGTGTGCGTCCGTTTTGCAGGGTTATGTCGCAGTCGGAGTTGTATACGACGTGCAGTATGACATTGTCGTAGGCGTGGTCGCCGTCGTGGTGGTGCTTGTGCCAGTCGGATGCGTTGACGTGGATTTCTACATTGCCAACCCATATTATTCCGTCAATTTTGATTTTTGCGTTGAAGAAGTCGGGTCCGGAATCGTGGTTGTGCAGACCTGTGTCTATTATCTCGAAAGGAGTGTTGTCGGTAAGCATTTCGGTGCCTTCAATCCAAAGGCGGTTCTTGTATATGAAGTGTAGAAAATCCTCGTTCATAAAGTTGTTATTGTTTGTAGTGCAAAAATAATTTACAATTGATAATTTACAATGAACAATTAATAATGGTTAATAATCTGTAGTGGCGCAATGCATTGCGCCGCTACAGACAAAAAAATCCCCGCATCGATTGATGTGAGGATTTTTTTTGCCTTTATGCAAATGATTATTCTACAATTACCTTCTTTGTTATCGTCCTGTCCTGCATCTTGATGCTGAAGAAATACATTCCTCTTTCCATACCTTCGAGCGAAATTGTTTCGTTTGTCGAAGTCGTGTTGACAGTCTTTACTATTTGTCCAAGTACATTTACAATGTCGATTTGTGTATTGGCTTCAGGCAAGTTTACGTTTACGATGTCCTTTGCCGGGTTAGGGTAGATGCTGATATTGTCTGCTTCAAAAGTTTCTGCATCAGCATTTGTGCCAACAGCAATGTCGTCGATGAAGAATGCAAACACATCGCTTGATACGCATATAATTGCAAGGTACATTGTCTGTCCTGCATATTGCGAAAGGTCGTAGGTGAATTTTGTCCAATCTACGGGTGCTGAGGTGCTAGTTGATATTGTGTTGCCGTCGATGAATGTATAATTTTGATCATCAGAAGATATACCAACGCGGAACTGTTCGAGTCCGTATGTGTCGTTTGCCGAACGAGCCCAGAATGAGAATTTCATTCCGTTTGTGATGGCTATTGCAGGGGTGATGAACCAGTCGTTGTTTGGAGGAGTTGTTGCATACATGCAGCATCCGAATTTTGTTCCGCCGTGGGCTGTGAATCCGTTTGCAGTTCCGTTTTGGAATGCTATATAAGCACCGGTATATCCAGCATTTGTAAATGATACATTTTGAATTCCACCAGTTGCGCTACCGTCGCCATCGTATGTCGAGCAAGGTGAGAAAGCATCGACTGCCCATGCAGTGCATGATTCGAAGTCGTATGTGAAAGTTGTTGTTGGAGTTGGGGGGGTAACTCCGTCAGGATTTGCAGGGTCGAAGTAGTCGCAGGTTGTTGCGCCTGTGTTATTTGGATCGAGCCAAGGTTTCAGTTTGTATGCATTAGTGCTTCCGTTTGCCGAGTTTTCCCAGTGGAACGACATTTTTCCGTATAGGTCGTATCTGGAGAAAGATGATGCTGAACAAGATGATGCTCCGCCGCTCAATGTGCCGAAAACTCGTCCTGCTGAATTGAATATTGGAGAACCTGACGAACCGCCTTCGGTAACACCGGTTTTTTCGCCGCTATTTACCCATGTTATTTTCCAGTGTGCGCTATTTGCTCCTGTCATATCACTGCCTCCATTATAAGTTGCAGTTGATGGAGTTGTAGAGAAGAAAGAAATTTTCTTTATGTCTCCAGATGGGTGGTGAATGCCGGCTCCTCCACCAGTGGGGGCAGTTGAGCTTTTGTCCCAACCGTTGTATATTGCATTTACTGATATTGCGTTCTGAGTTGTGAAGTTGTTAAGTTTTAACAAGTAAAAATCTGAACCTCCGTTGTTTGAACCTTCAGCAACTTTTGTACAGCCAGTGAAGTCTGTGTAGTTTATTGACGATTCTGATGCCGGGTTTGTGCAACCAGGTGCTTCGTAGTTGAAACGGAATTTCCATTGGTTGAAATTGCTAGCAGTGGCGCTTGGTCCGCAGTGGTTTGCCGTGAGGAAATATGGAGTTCCGTCGTTGCTGGTGTTGTTTATCAGAGTACCAGTGCAGTATCCTGTTGACCAACCTTCGCGGACATATATTCTTGCAACACCGCGCTGCTGTATTCTCCATGCACTTCCAACCGAGCAGTTTACATTTACTTCGCAACTTTCTGATGAACCGAATTCGGCGCGGGTGCCTCTTTCGAACCCACCTTCGGAGCGATATACATAGCCATATTCTCCTATATTAATAATAGGTGTAGTGTTGTCGTATGATACCGAACCGTCTTCCGATTTGGTCATTGGTGCTACATACTCTATGGTAATGTCGTTGCCAATGATATTACCTATCATATATTCGTTGCCGTCAGGGTTGTCGCTGCGGAAGTAAGGTCCGTCAACGATTTTCTTGTTGCTGGTGTAGACATATACGGCAGCGCCAGCAGGAATGTCAAACTTGTCGAAATACAGAGCCGATGCCTTTGCGCCTTCGCTCGAGAAACGAAGTCTCCAAATGAGTTGTCCGTTGTCAAGGGTTTCCCAGGTTCCTGAATTTTTTACTGTTGTATTTACAGGCATGAGGCGTGCAATTTTCAGGAAAGTACCGTTTTTCTCGTCTTCAGCATCCTCTTCGGCGATAAGTTCTGCTGAAGGTGGGTATACATGAATGTGGTCAATTTCTTCGCTTGCCTGGTAGTTGAAGCTTGGAGGCAGTTGTACTGTTTTTGTCCTTGTTTGCGCCATGCATAATACTGACGCAAACATAATTACTATAATTACAAATGTCTGTTTCATCGCTTTGATATTTAATTTAAAGGTGCAAATTAACTTTATTTATGTCTAAATGCCAAGAAAAATAATGCTATTTTTTCAATAATATTATTCTTTTTTGATATTATTTTTCGTTTAACTCGTTGTTATATAGATGTTTAGGTACTGTGTTAATAAAAATATTCAAAAACATTGGAAAAAAATTTGGTTGAGTGTCAAAAAAATACGAATTTTGCAGTCCGAAATTTTAAAGAGAAATAATATAAAAGAGTTATGGCACGAGTTTGTCAAATTACAGGAAAAACGGCAATGGTGGGAAACAATGTATCTCACTCAAGGCGCAGAACGAAAAGGATTTTCGATATTAACATGAAGACCAAGAGAATCTTTGACGAGGAATCAGGCAAGTGGATTGAAATGAGACTTACCACATCTGCAATGAGAACCATCGCAAAGAAAGGTTTGAAAGCTGCTCTTAAGGATGCCGAAAAGAAAAGTTTTGTTAAATAATTTTAGTCGGGAGGATTAAAAATGGCAAAGAAAAGTAAAGGAAACCGCGTACAGGTGATACTTGAATGCACCGAGCACAAGGAGTCGGGACTGCCTGGAACATCTAGGTATATAACCACAAAGAACAGGAAGAATACTCCTGACAGATTGGAGATGAAAAAGTACAACCCGATATTGAAGAAGGTTACAGTTCATAGAGAAATTAAATAGTTTAGGTTATGGCAAAGAAAGTTGTTGCAACACTTAAGAAGGAAGGCGGACAGGTCTTCGTTAAGTGCATAAAGATGGTAAAGAATCCTGAAACCGGCGCATACCAGTTCAAGTCGGCTATCATGGACAAGGATTTGGCAAAAGATTTTTTTAAGAAATAGTTGTTTTATCTGTTAAACTTATAGCACCTGCCGCTTATAATTATGACAGGTGCTTTTTGTTGTTTTATTAAAATAGTCTCGTTATGGCATTCTTCGGTTTGTTCGGAAAAGAAAAGAAAGAGAAACTTGACAGTGGATTGGAAAAAACCCGTACCGGTTTGTTCTCAAAGATTAGTCGCCTTATTTTCAGCAAGTCGAAGGTTGACGACGATGTGCTCGACGAGCTTGAGGAAATCCTCATTACTTCCGATGTAGGTGTCGATACTACAGTAAAGATAATTGATAAGATACAGGAAAGAGTTAAGACCGAAAAGTATGTCGGAACCGATGAACTGAACGAACTTCTGCGTTCTACCATTGCATCTTTGCTCGAGGATGGTCCCGACATGAAGAACCCCGATTTCACTACTCCCGACGGTTCTCCTTATGTAATTATGGTAGTCGGTGTTAATGGCGTAGGTAAGACGACGACAATCGGAAAGCTTGCAAACAATTTCAAGAAGGCAGGCAAGACGGTTTACATCGGTGCGGCCGATACATTCCGTGCTGCTGCAATCGACCAGCTTCAGGTGTGGGCCGATAGGGTAGGTGTTCACATGATTCGTCAGGATATGGGATCAGACCCAGCATCGGTGGCATACGACACTTTGGCATCGGCAAAGAAGTCGGGCGCGGATGTGGTGCTGATTGATACCGCTGGACGTCTGCATAACAAGATAAACCTCATGAACGAGCTGTCGAAGATTAAGCGCGTAATGCAGAAACTTGTTCCCGAAGCACCACACGAGATATTGCTTGTGCTCGATGGTTCTACAGGACAGAACGCCTACGAGCAGGCAAAGCAGTTCATGAAGGCGACCGAAATAAATTCGATGGCAGTTACAAAGTTGGACGGTACGGCAAAGGGCGGTGTTGTCATCGGTATTTCCGACCAGTTCAAGATTCCAATTAAATATATAGGTGTGGGCGAGGGCATCGACGACCTTCAAATGTTCGACAAGCGCGAGTTCGTTGATTCTTTGTTCAAGAAATAGCTAGACATGAGGTCGCTAGCCGTTACATTGTGCTTTATTCTTATTTCATTTTTCTGTTGTGGTCAGGTATGGATTCCTGTCACGGCATCCGATGCGGTATCTTGTGAAAATTATTCCCGAAACATAAAGGAAAATGCTCTACATTCATCGGTAACATGGAAGGTTACGGTGAAGGATAATGTCATTTCGCGCACCAAGGTTCTTTTTTCGGAAACATTCTATAATTCAAACGGGCAACCTTCCAAGATAATATATTTTGGAGCAGGAAGTCGTCCTAGTTCATTTACCATTGTGAAGTATAATTCGCGCAACCTGCCGTTCGAGGAAGTGAACTTTACTGCCGATTCGGTAATGATAGGCGGAACTTTGTATGAATACAACGATAAAAACCTGCTTGTCGACCAAATTTCCTATCTTGGTTCATCGGTGACAAATCATTATCGCATAGAGCATACAACCGATAGCATTGTTGTTTCGGAGGTCGATTCGTTGGGCAAGATTATTAGCAGCGGTTCTATTTCGACTATTGCGTCCGATCAGAAGGAATTGGTTTTCAGAAGGGTGCAGAAGCACGAAAAAGTTACAGGCGATTATGATATTTTGTCGGAAGTCACACGCAAGCATATAGTAGGGGTGGCCGAGAAAAAGGTTTTCATCTACGAAAACGACAAGGTTGTGAAAACGTCAGTTTTCGACAGCGACGGCGAGGAAATTTCGAGCGCCTCGCTGGAGTACGACAGGTCGGGCAACATCAGCCGTATAATCGAGCGGAGGGAGAAGGACAGCGCTACCATTGTGTATATGATTAATTATAGGTAGGATTTAAAATAATATGAATAATAAAAAAGCCGTAGCATTGCCGCGGCTTTTTTATTTGTACGAATTCTATTATTCAGCCTTTCCTGCGCTGCCAAGAACGTTGATGATCTTGTGCATGTAGAGTTTCTTCATGCTGTCGCGAGCTGGACCTAAGTACTTTCTTGGGTCGAATTCTGCTGGTTTTTCAGCGAATACCTTGCGGATTGCTGCTGTCATTGCCAGACGGCTGTCGGAGTCGATGTTGATTTTGCATACTGCCGACTTAGCTGCTTCGCGGAGCTGTTCTTCTGGAATACCAACTGCTGCCTTCAAAGCACCACCATACTTGTTGATTGTGTCAACTTCGTCCTGTGGAACCGATGATGAACCGTGCAATACGATTGGGAATCCAGGAAGTTTCTTCTCGATTTCGTGAAGAACGTCGAATGCCAGTGGCGGAGGAACAAGACGACCTGTTGCCGGGTCAACCTTGCACTGTTCCGGTTTGAACTTGTATGCGCCGTGCGATGTACCTATTGAGATTGCCAACGAGTCGCATCCGCTGCGGGTTGCAAATTCGATAACTTCTTCGGGCTTTGTGTAGTGTGATTCTTCTGCCGAAACTTCGTCTTCAACGCCTGCCAAAACACCGAGTTCTGCTTCTACTGTAACATCGTACTTGTGAGCATATTCAACAACCTGCTTTGTGAGCTTGATGTTTTCCTCGAAAGGAAGCGACGAAGCATCAATCATAACTGATGAGAAGCCCATGTCAACGCAGCTCTTGCACAGTTCGAATGTGTCGCCGTGGTCGAGGTGGAGGCAAATCTGCGGGTGTTCCCAGCCGAGTTCCTTAGCGTACTGAACAGCGCCTTCTGCCATGTATCTCAAGATAGTCTGGTTGGCATACTTGCGTGCTCCGCTCGAAACCTGAAGGATAACGGGTGATTTTGTTTCTGCGCATGCCTGAATGATGGCCTGCATCTGTTCCATGTTGTTAAAGTTGAATGCGGGGATTGCATATCCGCCAGCAACTGCCTTCTTGAACATCTCAACGGTGTTGACAAGTCCTAATTCCTTATAACTTACCATAATTGAAATTTTATTGTTTTTTAATCGTTTTTAATTTTCCACAAAGGTAAGAATATTTATGATACAAAAAATTAAAGTTTGAAAATTGTTTTTGCTTCGCCGTTTCAAAGTTTCTATTTGAGCATCGCGAAAAAACATTCGTGCCATTGGCTACGCCGTGCTAATGGTTCGTGCCATTCGTGTCATTCGTGTCATTCGTGGTTCACATTAAAAAAAATCCTAAATCGTAAATCTAAAATCGTAAATAAGTTTTACCTTTGCGCCACTTTTTCGATATTTATCAAATGATACAAACGGATATATTGTTGTCGCAAGCAGACACCACAGCCACAATTTCCGATACTGTAAAGGAAGTGGGAGAGAAGTTGATTCATATAGAACCCAAGAACCCGCAGGAGATTGTGCAGGAAGGATTTTCGTGGATTGATTCTGCTGTAAACTGGGTGAAAACCGATGGACTTTCGTTCTGCATCTCACTGCTAGGTGCACTGATATTCCTCGTTGTCGGATTTTGGGTTTCGAAACTGATTGTTAAGGCGTTGCGGAAGATGATGACCCGCAAGAATGCCGACCCTGGTCTTATTTCTTTTGTTTCAAGTCTTGCAAATATTGCCCTTAAGATAATGATTATCATCAGCGTTATGGGCATGGTCGGAATACAGATGACCTCGTTCATCGCTGTTTTGGGTGCCGCCGGTATTGCTATAGGTATGGCATTGCAGGGAACATTGTCGAATTTTGCAAGCGGTGTCATGATATTGATATTCAAACCGTACAAGGTCGATGACTTTGTCGAGGCACCAGGCGTTACAGGTTTTGTCAAGGAAATTCAGATTTTCAATACCATAATTACCACTGTTGACAACAAGACCATTATAGTGCCTAACAGTGTGCTGGCTACTAACACGCTTACAAATTACTCCAAGCAACCTACGCGCAGGGTCGACTGGACTGTTGGTGTATCGTATGGAACTGATTTCAAGGTGGCAAGGGATTCCATTATGCGCATTCTCGATGCCGATGAACGAGTTTTGAAAGATCCAGAGGTTTTCGTGTCGATTACAGAACTTGGCGATTCGTCAGTCAACATTGTGGTAAGGGCATGGGTGAATTCTTCAGACTATTGGGGCGTATTCTTTGATTTTTACAATAAGGTATATGCAGCATTCAACGAGGAAGGCATCGAGTTCCCGTTCCCGCAAATGGATGTTCATTTAAAGAATAATAACGAAATAAATAAATAATTATGAAAAAGTATTTGATTGTATTTTTATCAGTATTGTTGAGCAGTGCAGTGGTATTTGCTCAGGAGGCAGCCGATTCATCGGCAAAGAAAAAGAATGAGAACTGGAAGTTGGGTGGAACTGCTGCGTTGAACTTCTCGCAGGTTTCGTTCAAGAACTGGGCCGGTGGTGGTGACCCGTCAATTTCGGGTAATGTATTTTTCAATGCATTTGCCAACTATGCAAAGGACAAGACCACTTGGGACAACACACTTGATTTGGGCTACGGTATGATGCGTCAGGGTACAAAGAAGACCGGCGTCTTGTTCTACAAGACAGACGATAAGATTGACTTGGCATCGAAGTACGGACGTTATGCGTTCAAATATTGGTACTACTCGGCTTTGGTTGGCTTCAAGACTCAGTTTGCCGATGGTTACAAGTCGATTACCGATTCAACAAGAATTTCTTCGTGGATGTCGCCTGCTTACTTGAACATAGCACTTGGTATGGACTTCAAGCCGACTTTCGAGAAACATCCGAACATGACGTTCTCTTTGTTCATCGCACCTTTGTCGGGCAGGATGACGTTTGTGCTCGATTCTGCACTTTCGGCAGAAGGCGCTTATGGTGTTGAAGGAGCAAAATTCGATGATAATGGTGTGATGTTGAGCCCGGGCAAGAAGTTCCGTCCTGAATTCGGTGGATACGTAAAGGCACAGTTCAAGATTGATTTCCTGAAGGTTTTCACATATACTACCAAGCTCGACTTATTCTCCAACTATATCACAAAGGCGCAGAATGTCGATATGAACTGGGAGAACTTGCTGACATTGAAGATTAGCAACTGGTTCTCGGCAAACTTGAGCATTACGCTTGCATACGACGATGATATCGATGTTCCCGTTGACCGCGATGGCGACGGTATCTGCGAAGGTGTAGGAAAGAGGTTGCAGTTCAAGGAATTGCTAGGCCTCGGATTCACCTATAAGTTCTAAATTTAGAATTAGATAAACATGCATAAAATGTCCTCGTGCTTTGGGCGCGGGGATTTTTTTTGGTAACTATATACAAGTTGACTAATTTTAAGTCTCTCATCTGTCATTGCGGAAGCTAGTCGTAATGCTTTGATAGCCGAAGGCAGAACAAACTTGTTTGCTATGCTAAGGCGCAAAAAGCATCTGCGAAGCAAACATTCACGCGATACAGGATGGGGAGCGTTGTGAAGACTGCTGTCCGTAATCTGCTAACGGATTATCGTTTAACAGATTACTTCGTGAGGTTGCAAGCAACGTTCCGGACAAGCGAACTCACAAGCAACGTTCCTTTTGCTGTTCGTTCTGCTTTTCGGAATGACAACCTAGGTATTTGGCTGACAACAATAGACAAAGACATATTATGTCTGTCAACACGTATATAGTTGCCTTTTTTTTGTTATGCAATATTGCACAATCTCTATTTTTATTGCCTTTTTACCTCTAAATTGTTGTTTTTCAAATATTAAAATCTTTAAATTGTATTTTCAAATGTTGTGTTTTGTCATGTTAATTATGCATTTAGTTTAAATATATTACTTGTGGGTATAATATACATGTTCACTGGCTAGTAGTGTGACTTATTATTTTCAAATTTGTGAATTGTTTTAATTCGTAATAATTAATTATATTTTGGTATATAGTACAGTCAAAAAAGATATCAAAATTTGATGTATAACCTAATATTATGCACCTATGTGGAATAGAAGTTCACGTAATAGTACGATTGTAAATGCAAGCCATTGCTTGCCAGTTGTAAGTCCAAGGTCATTGATAGTAGTTCTCCTTATGCTCTTTAGCACTGTGGCGTGGGGACAAACAGTGGTCTCATATAATTTTGATGCAAGTAGTACTGCTGGTTGGACATTTGTTGATTCGGATGGAGATGGTTATGATTGGCGGCTTGCTTCAACCGTAATGGCCACAGGATATGGTCGCAATGGTTCTGTAGATGCATTGTTGTCACAGTCGTATGCTAATGGTTTTGGTGTATTGTATCCTGACAACTGGGCAATTACTCCACGTATTACGTTGCCAGCATCTGGTATTATAGATTTGAAATATTTTGCCGCAGTGCAAGATGAAAATGATGACGAGGAACATTATGGTGTATATATTTCAACAAACGTTAATCCTATGGATTTGACTGCATATCATTGTCTTGGAGAAGAGACAATGAGTTATGGTGGCGGTGCTGGCTTAAGGGCAACAGGAACATGGGGCGAAAAGCATGTTGATTTGTCTGCATACGCTGGGCAGCAAGTATATATTGCGTTCCGTCACTTCAATTGTTCCAATATGTTTTATTTGCTTATAGATGATATTGAAATTATAAGCAGGCAAATTAGTGTTGCTGTTTCTCCTGCCGAATATGTTTGCGGTGATGAGATAACTCTTACTGCAAGCATTACAGGTGGAGTGCCGGCTGGTTTTACTTATCACTGGTATTCGAATGCAGCTTGCACGGCAGAGATTACAACTGGACTTTCTGGAGCAAATAATTCTATACTTAGGGTAACTTCCGTAAACGGGGCGCAGTACTATTGCCGTCTCGAAGGTGTGGAGAATAGGGTTACTAATTTTGACTACTCTGGAGAAGTTCGGCAATATACTGTTCCCGATGGTGCAACTTCCTTAAAGTTGGAAGTATGGGGTGCTCAGGGAGGAAGAGCCTGGAGAAATAGAGGATGGGGAGCTTATGGCGGATTAGGAGGATATTCTGTTGGTAATTATTCTACTACATCTGGTTCTACTCTATATATTGTTGTTGGCGGTAAAGGTGAAGATGCTGTATATAGTACTCGTAATAATAGTTCAAGAACGACTGCTAATGGAGGTTACAATGGAGGCGGTGGCGGATCTTGTGATGAACAGCGTGGTGATGATTCAGAAGCTTCTGGAGCAGGAGGTGGAGCATCACATATAGCTACTATGACGGGAACATTATCTGGTATTGGTGAATCAAATAGGGGACGTGTGTTGATAGTTGGTGGTGGCGGTGGTGGCGGTTCGTTTGAACAGGCAGGTGGCGCTGGAGGCGGCGCAAATGGCGGTCAAGGTGCTAATAATGGCGGTTCTGGAGGTACGCAAACTGCAGGTTATCAATTTGGACAAGGAGAAACTGGTTCTACAAAAGGAAATAGTAATGGTGTAGCTGGTGGTGGCGGCGGTTGGTATGGAGGTAGAATTAATAGCACAACATCGGGTGATAAAAATTCAGGAGGTGGTGGATCTGGCTACATAGGTGGAGTAACAAGTGGTACAACTACGGCAGGACAGCGCGAAGGTGACGGTTCAGCCCGTATTACAGCATTTGTTCCCAAGGTATTTTCGGCTGCACCAATTACTATTGAGTGCGGATGTATGGAAAATCCTAATACATTCCAGTTTGTGCCAACAACTCGTACTATGAATATTGGCGATGTTGCAACTTATACGGCAACAAACAATACTGGACTTGCAGTTACCTATTCGTCGGAAATACCAGCAATAGCAACAGTTGACCCGTCAACAGGAGAAGTGCATGCCCTTTCTGACGGTACGGTTAAAATATTCGCATATATTCCTGAGGATGCTGTGCATAACTATTGTGAGAAGACAATATTCTATACTCTTACGGTAAATTGTACAGGAGGAACTCCTCCTATTACATTCCCTGCAGAGTATAATCCGAGTACACAAACAATAACATATACTCAGGGTTCTGGTATAAAGTATCCGGATATAAGAGTCGATGGTTCGGTATTGCCTTCGTCGGCGTATGGCGATGTCACCAATACTGGTGGCGCCGACATTGCCGTTGCAACTGGCGGTGTAGTTAGGATAAATACTGCGCGCGCAGGTTCGGCGCATATCAGTTTGTATGTTCCAGCTACAGGAGGATATTGTTCCTCTACTGTTGATTTCGACGTCGAAGTGGTATGTAGTCCTGTTACGCTTAGTGTATCGTATGCAGGTTGTACATCGCATAGTTATGATGCAGGAACAAATACATATACATTGGTATATGAACAGAATGCTGGTGCCGATCCGCTTACTAGCATTGTAAGTTACAATGGTTCAAACCAACTTCCGTCGGTATCGACTTGCGAGACTAGCAATCCATACGTTGCCAACCTCATAAATGGCGATGATGCTAACAAGGTTTTCCGTGTCGATTTGTCTGCATCAACGGCAAATCCTGTAACTGCGACCTTGCGTGTACCTGCCCATGGTAGCGATTGCGCTTGCGACGAAATGCATTTTGTAATAGACATAGTCTGCACCGATCCTGTGATAACATACGAGCATATATATGATTACACGTTTGTAAGCGGTGCTGCTGCCGAGGCGGTACCTGTTGTTTATCCTGGTTTGTCGGGTAATCGTCTGCCAGAAGGAACGAGATTCGTTTCAACCAATACGCTTATCTCATATTTTGATGATGGAAAGGTAATGGTCAATGTTGGTGCAACTGGAGCTGCAAACGTAAGGTTGCGTATCCCTGCATACGGAAGATATTGTGCTGCTATAATAGAGTTTTCTGTATCTGTGAAATATCCATGTACTTCAGAGAATGAAATTTTCTTAACAGAGGGATTGGATGGGAGTATGTATGTAGAGGAATATGCTCCTATATATTACAATCAGTTTTCTTATACACAACAGTTGTTCACAAGTAGTGAACTAGGACTGACGGGTCAGAATCTAATAACTAAGATATGGTTTTATTACAGTACGAACAGCAGCGATCCTGTGGAAGCACCTTTGTCTATGTATATGGGAAATACTACAGAATCCGATTTGAGTGGGGGGTGGATAACTGAAATTACCAAGGTTGTTGCAAACAAGACGGTGGAATTTAATAACGGTTGGAATGAAATTGAATTGGAGCGTCCATTCCTTTATGATGCAACAAAGAATCTTGTGGTCGCAGTGTATGCCGATCCTGTAGATTATACGGATTATTTTATAAGTGTTATAGTGGACGGACAATATTGTCGCTATGCTAATAGTGGTTCGTCTTTTACAATGATTAATAAGGTGCCTAGCGGAAATAACGGAAATATTAATGAATATTCAGGAAGTTATTACCGTCCAATTATGGTACTTTGTGCTACAAAGCAGTATGCCCTTACCTATGCAGGTGGTTCTACCTGTGCGGCATGTGCAACTCCTGGAACAGTAGAACCGACTAGTTTGCCTGCACAACAGGCCGGGTATGGATTGGTAAGGTTGTCGAATGTAGAGCCAATATGTACTGCTCCACATTCAACATTTGTCGGATGGAGCAAGCTTGAAAACGGGTCCGATGGCGCTGATAATTACTATATGGCAGGCGACAATTTCAATCTTACGCAGAATGAAACCTTGTATGCGGTGTTCATTGATACTTGTGGTACTATAGTGCCGCCTACGCCGCTAGGTACAGCTGGAACTGATGTGGTAACAGGTGGAAGTATACCATATTATACTGTTTGCTATGGACAGTCGTTGCAACTTGATGCAGAAGTGGAAGGTCTTGATGATGCAGAAATAAGGGAGTGGCGCTGGAGTATAAATACTCATAATGGCGAAGACCCCGTAGTGCTTAATGGAAAGACGCCAACTTATACGCCAGAGGCGATAAATGGTAACGATTTCGACTTGTTTGTGGTAAGACGAAGCGATGGTTGTGTGGCAAAGACTTCTGGTCGAATCAAGATTGCTGGTGGCATTACGCCTAGTCCCGATAATTATTCGGCAGGTGAAATATGTCTCGGAAAGCAGGTGGATCTTTCTGTCGGTACAGGCGCTGGTTCCGATGTGCATGTTGATCCGTTGCCTATAAATATTACAGCAAAACTTGGTGATGCCGATACTACTTTCATCCCCGATGGTCCTAACTGTCTTGACGAATGCTATACGTCGAGTGTGACATTCTATGATTTCCCGACTGGAAGCACAATAACTAATGCCAATAATATTAATTATGTGCGAGTGAACATGGAGCATTCGTTTATAGGCGATTTGCAGATAAAGATTACTTGTCCGCCACCTGCTTCAAAATCGGCAATATTGCTTGAAGACTGGGATAGGTCAAGTGGTGGAGGATACGATGACTTTGGGTCGGGAACATCCGATTATACCTGGCATTACAGAGCTGCTAATAACAATAGAAGGGCATTGGGTATGGGTATTCCTAGTGGAAATAACCATGATGGTAGTGATTATTGTAGCGTTGATGACAATCCCTATGGTGTAGGTCTTGATTATTGCTGGTCAAATAGGACTAGTATAGGTGGTCGAACTATTAATTATGCAGGAGGTGACCATGGATATGTACATGAGCAGGGAAGTTCTCTTGGAGGAGATGAATATGAAAATCATTATCCAGGTGTAGAATATGAATCTGCATATATGTTAGTACGCCCGTCCGATGTTGAAAATCTTACGCAGTTCTACCATCCTCGTCAAAATTTGTTTGCACAACTCGAAGGATGCCCTCTGAATGGTACATGGACATTGTCGGTATGCGATAATTTTGGCATAGATAATGGTTATATTTTCAATTGGGAAATTTCGCTTAGCGAAGACTTGTTCCCTGATCCATGGACTTATACGGTTGATGTTGGAGGTTCTCGTGTAGAAAATATGCAGGAGGGGGTTGAGTCTTTCAGCAATCCTAATCTAACTATTAGGCCTACCAATCCAGATGAGCACGTAGGTTCGCACACCAGTTATCTTGTTATTTACGATACTTTCGGTTGTGATGCTTCTCCTGTGCCTATTTCTTATAGTGTCAGCGAGGCGTTCCATGTCAACATTCTGCAGCCAGGCATGGTGTGTGTAGGTCAGGAGGCAACTCTTAGTGCAAATCCAACGGCACCTACTTTCTCGTACGAATGGAAACCGACATTGGATGGTGCTGTTCTTAACACCTCGGCTACCTATCGTCCCGAAATTTACGGAAATTCATCCTATTTACTTGTCGTGGAGGATTCCAATGCCGATGGATGTAAGTCATTTGCTTACGCCGATGTTAACATTAAGTATCCTGCTGCAGGTTCTCTCGATGGAGACTTCGTGTGGTCTGGTATTTCAACCGATTGGAATGCCGACAACAACTGGTTCAAACTGGCAGATGCCAACGAAGGAAGATATGTTTTGCAGTCGGGTGATGGTCGCGAATCTCCTTCTGTCAATTCAAATGTATTTGTAACAAACTACTACGATTGCGTTAGCGACCCGACTCTTAATGTAAATACAACTGCAAATGCCAAGGATGTTAACATTGGTAGTGGTATAACACTATCTGTTCCATCTAATCAGACCTTGAACATTGCAGGTAACCTCAATAATACCGGAACATTGAATGCAACTAATGGTACCGTTGTATTCTGCGGTCCATCATCCAATGGTGGTGACCAGACAATTAGCAACGACATCACGCTTGGTAATGTTATCTTTAATAATCAGGGCGGAGATATAGTTCCTGGCGGAACTCTTGATATCTCTGGCGCCGCAACCTTCACCCAAGGTATTGTCGAAGGCGATGTTACTTTTGGAACAGATGCTTCGGTTGCCAATGCCGATGCTATGACCTACAATAGTTTTGTAGAAGGAAGGGTTACAAAGAGTGGAAGCGCAAATGGCTTCACATTCCCGACCGGACAAAACGATGTGCTTGGCAAGGTTAAGGTTACGAGCGATGTTTCGGGAGTCTCGGTGCAGTATTTCAACAATCCTGCCGGCTTCACTATCGACCAGTATCCGCGCTGGTGGCATATAAGCGATATGTGCAGCGGTAATAATCCGCAGTTCGACCACATAAGCAACTTCGAGTACTGGGATATTGCGACAAGTGGTAGTCTTAATGCTAAATTGACGGTTTCTTCTGCCGATGGTACTGCACATTTCAACGCTGTTAGTCCTACCCACAACGGTGGCGATGTTTATGGCGCATTCTGGAATGGAAACTGCTGGGAGAATATAGGAGGAGTTGACCATAGCGTTTCTGGTAATCCTTACGGAACAATAAGCGTAGGTGTTACTATTCCTGCTACAAGAGCATACTCCAAGATTGTTTCTCTCGGTTCGCAGAATCACAGCACCGTACTTCCCATCGAGCTTACCTCATTCGCCGCTACCTGCGATGGCATGAGCGCTAAGGTGGTGTGGACAACCGCTACCGAACGCAACAACGATGTCTTCGTTCTTGAACGTTCCGACGATGCTGTAAACTTCACCGAAATTGCACGCGTGGCAGGTGCTGGCAACTCTATTGAGCCGCTCGACTACTCGTACACCGACTATGGCGTTCGTGGTGGCGAAAACTACTACCGTCTCGTTCAGGTTGACTACGACGGCACACGCACCGCTTCGGAAATTATAGTTGCTACTTGCGATGGACAAAACGATGCAGAACCCGAAGTTATGGCTTACCCGAATCCGTTCAACAGCGAACTTACCTTGCATCTAAGCAATTTCGACAACCATGCAGCTCGCGTAGAGGTTTACGACATGCTCGGCAAGTTGGTTGCTTTCGAAAAGGTTGATGCTCCGCAGAACAGCTACGAGATGATTCTTGATTTCAGCAATCTGTCGAATGGCGCATACACCATAAGGGTTAGCACTGCGGACATTGTAATTAACAAACAAGTCATTAAAAAGTAAAAGTTGAAAGTTGAAAGTTGAAAATT
>JAGCDJ010000011.1 GCA_017651185.1 Bacteroidales bacterium
GACATGCGTCTCTTCATACTCGCGTACAACTGACATTTTAAAGGACATAGTGTAGTCCTTTTGTGTACGCCTAACATACTTACTTTCTTTATTTTCCATTTCGTTACTATTTTTATTGTAACGCTATTTTAGGACGAGACAATTTACAAGAAAAAAAAGTCCGACATTTCTGCCGGACTTTTTTGTTATCAATCAATTGATTATTCTTCTTCGAGTTGGTTGCACTTGCAATCGAGGTTGCGATCGCCGTATGCGTTGTCGATCTTTGCAACATACGGCCAGAACTTGTTTTCCTTGATCCATGGTAGCGGGAATGCTGCCTTTTCACGTGGATAGCAGTGGTTCCATTCGCTTGCAGTACATTCGAACTGGGTGTGAGGTGCATTTACAAGCGGGTTATCCTCGTGGGTATATTTACCTGCCTTAATGTCTTCACATTCAGCCTTGATAACCTTCATTGTTTCGATGAAGCGGTCGAGTTCCTGCTTGCTTTCGCTTTCGGTAGGTTCAACCATAAGGGTTTCGTGTACCGGGAACGACAATGTTGGTGCGTGGAAACCGAAGTCCATCAAACGGTGAGCAATGTCGGCTGCCTCAACGCCATATTCAGCGCGGAACTTCTGTACATCAAGAATCATTTCGTGTGCGCAACGGCCAGTTTCGCCAGTGTAGAGAACGCTGAATGTATCCTTCAATTCGCTTGCAATGTAGTTTGCGTTGAGGATAGCAATCTTTGTAGCTTCCTTCAAACCGCGTTCGCCCATCATCTTGATGTAAGCGTAGGTAATAGGAAGTATCATTGCGCTACCGAATGGTGCAGATGTGATAGCTCTGATGCCCTTCTTGCCGCCAGTCTTTACAACTGTGTGAGTTGGCAGGAAGTCAACGAGCTTCTTGCATACCGAAACGGTTCCGATGCCAGGACCACCACCACCGTGAGGGCTAGCAAAGGTCTTGTGGAGGTTGAGGTGGCAAACATCTGCTCCGATTGTTCCAGGGTTGGTGAGTGCTACCTGTGCGTTCATGTTTGCACCGTCCATATATACGAGACCGCCGTTGTCATGGATTATCTTAACAATGTCGAGAATCTTGTTTTCGAATACACCGTGAGTTGACGGATAGGTAATCATCATTGCAGCAAGGTTGTCCTTGTTTGCTTTTGCCTTTTCCTTCAAGTCCTTAACATCGATGTTACCGTGTTCGTCGCAGTTAACGAGAACAAGCTTGAATCCAGCCATTGCCATACTTGCAGGGTTGGTTCCGTGTGCCGATGTCGGGATAATGCATACATTTCTGTGAGCTTCTTTTCTTGCGTGGTGGTATGCACGGATAATCATAAGACCTGTGTGTTCGCCAGTTGCACCCGAATTTGGCTGCAAGGTTGTTGCTGCGAAACCAGTGATTGTCGAGAGGTCCTTTGAAATGTCTTCGATGAGTTCGTAGTATCCGAGAGCCTGGTTCTTTGGAACGAACGGGTGGATATTTGCGAATTCCGGCCAGCTGAGCGGAAGCATAGATGTTGCAGGGTTGAGCTTCATTGTGCACGAACCGAGCGAAATCATCGACTGGGTGAGGGAAATGTCGCGTCTTTCGAGTTTCTTGATGTAACGCATCATTTCGGTTTCGCTGTGGTAGCTGTTGAATACCTTCTGGTTGAAAATGCTGTCGGTTCTTGCGAACTTTGCATCCATATTTACCATCGGAACATCTTCAACCTTCTTTGCCTTCTTGCCTGCTGCGAGAGCAAAGATTTCGAGGATGTTGTTTACATCGGCAACCGAAATAAGTTCGTCGGTGCTGAAGCCAACGGTCTTTTCGTCGATGTAGTGGAAGTTAATCTTGCGCTGCAAAGCGAGCTTTTCAACAGCCTTCTTGTCGGCACCGCTAACGATAACTGTATCGAAGATGTTTGTATGTTCAATCTTGTAGCCGAGCTTCTTGATTTCGGCAGCGAGGAATTTTGCTGAAGAATAGATGTTATTAGCAATTCTTCTCATTCCTTCTGGTCCGTGATATACAACGTAGAAACCAGCCATCATTGCGAGCAGAGCCTGAGCTGTGCAGATGTTTGATGTAGCATCTTCGCGCTTGATGTGCTGTTCGCGTGTCTGCAATGCGAGACGCAATGCCTTGCGACCGAACTTGTCAACGCTGACGCCGATAATACGACCTGGCATTTTGCGTTTGTACTTGTCGGAAGTAGCCATGAAAGCAGCGTGCGGTCCGCCGAATCCCATCGGAAGTCCAAAACGCTGGGTGTTGCCTACAACAACGTCAGCACCCCATGATGCCGGCGACTTGAGCAGTACAAGAGCCATTGTGTCAACAACTGCAGTTACGAGCATTTCGTTTTCGTGTGCAGTTTCGGTGAATTTTGCATAGTCCCTTATTTCGCCGCTTGCGCTCGGGTACTGGAGAATTGCACCTATATATTTCTTCGAAAGTTTTACCTTCTTGTAATCGCCGACTTCTACTTCGATTCCCAGTGGTTCGGTACGCATGAGAATTACGTCCAAGGTCTGCGGGAAGATGTCCTTGTCAACGAAAACTACGTTGCGGCCTTCCTTAGCTGCCTGACGCGAACGGCATTCGAACATCATTCTTGCTGCTTCTGCGGCTGCGGTACCTTCGTCGAGGAGCGAGCAGTTAGCAAGTTCCATTCCGGTGAGTTCGGTGATGACGGTCTGGAAATTAAGAAGTGCTTCGAGACGTCCCTGCGAAATTTCTGCCTGATATGGAGTGTATGAAGTGTACCAGCTAGGATTTTCGAAAACATTGCGCAGGATTACCGACGGAACAGCAGTGCCGTAGTATCCCATACCGATAAGGGTGCGGTAGATTTTGTTTTTCGAAGCCATAGCTTTGAGTTTTACGAGGAACTCGTCTTCGGTGAGCGGTTCGTCGAGCTTCAAGTTTTCTTTCAGTCTGATTTTGGTCGGAATGACCTGATCAATGAATTTGTCGAGTGATTTTGCTCCGATTTTCTTGAGCATTTCAGCGTATTCGCTTTCTCTCGGACCCACGTGGCGGGTGTAGAAATCTTCTCTAATCATTGTATTTCTATATTAGTGTTTGCGTTAAAAAATTTTGCGTAAAATTATAAATATTTTGGGTTCGCAATTGAGATTTGTTTGTGTTTTTTTTCAACGGTGTTTTTTGGGGAGAGAAGTACGGATTATAAATCCTTATATTCTAGCCTTCAGGATTGCAAATCCTGAAGGACGCAGCGATAAAAAATCGGCAGACACATACGCATCTGCCGTAAAGTTATGAGAAGTATTATGCTTAGTTTGACGAAGCAAACACTATTCGTTATTTGTGTCTATATGTAAACCTATACACGGGGTGATTTACAGGAACAACATCTGCAAATTGGTGATACATAGTTACTGGCAATCCATGTTCATTGTACTCGTATTCCCATATTTCTGGACCAGCACTATAGCGTGTCATACAATTGGGAGAAAGCATTCGGACCGAAGTAGGATACGTAGTTCCTTGTCCAGGAATCGGTTCGTATCCAAATAAATAGTCAAGTCCGAAATCTGGACGAATACCTGTGCTATATTCAAATTCATATATTCGGGTAAGATAATTTCCTGTTGGCTGTTCAATAAAGTCAAATTCTGGAACGTGCATAATTTGTCGCACAACATTGCCTTGAGCATCATATTCCAAAATTGAATATACATTAGGATCCCCATTGTAATAGTAGATGCTATCCATGCGACCATTACGATAACCAAAGCATTCGTTACCAGCACGTATCAATCGTCCATAATCATCATAGTAAAAATTATATGTTGGGTGTCCATAATAATTTTGAACCAAAGCTTCGCTACATACAATAGAACTTATTTTTCCATCATTATTATAAATGTAATCAGATACTATTCTTAAATCACGTGCTTCATTTTGTTCGAATATTTTGCCTGTTATTACCCTGCGAACCAAACGATTCATATCGTCGTATTCATAAGCAGTGTTTTTGTAGTTCGTCGAATCGTCAAACCACAAAACAGATTCAACAAGATAGTCTGTGCGACTTGGAAATTCCATAACGGATGGTTCTGGAATAGTCGTATCGCCTTGCTGGTTAATCAACGAATCATCTGCTCTTTGAGGCTGACCTTCGGTCGGGTCTATTGTCTCCCTTTCGCATCCCTCGAATGCCAACACACTCATCATCCCAACGAGTAGTGATAAAATCAATGCTCTTTTCATAATATATTCTTTTTATGAGTTCAGGTTGCAAATATAGTTTTTTTTTTAGAAGACGTAGAAAATTTATTGATTTTTTTTACGATGTTTTTTGTTGCGGTTTGAAATGCGGATTGCAAATCCTTATATTCGAGCCTTCGGTAAAAGTTGTTAGGATAAATTCTAAAATTTGTGCGAAAGGGTTACTTCAATTCATTTTCATTAATAATCGCCAACATTTCCGCTGGAGTAACAACAAAATCAACCTTTGGGAAATGTTTTATGTTGCCTGTTACCAAATATGAATCTTCTTTGGACAATGCAACTTCGTAAAATACAACGTCTTTAGGGTCGGGGAATATTTCACCAACGGCTTCTTTTCGTTCCACTTTCAAGCCAATTTTTATTATATGGCTTATAACTAGATCAATATCTGATTTCTGAATATGGAATTTGTCACGTGAAAGGACCTCAGTATATTCGCTAAGTATCTCATCATTGTAGACCGGTATTATTTTTCCTTGCAAAACCGTTCTTACAATAACAGCAGGATTGGATTTGTCATTGCTTGAAATAAGCGCAGATACAATAACATTGGTGTCAATTACGGCGTAAATATTATTTTTCTCCATCCCTTACCTCTCTAATTATTTCGTTAATTTCATCAATCGAAAGGTCCTGCACACCAGCGGCTGCCACATCCTCTCTCATTTTATCGAAAGCAAGTAAGGCTTTCTTTCTACTTTCTTCAATGGATTCCGACTTTATCTCAAATGGAATCTTTCGCTCGCGGACGACAGCCTTCATAAAAATAATTAGAGCGGCAGTATTGCTTAGTCCAAAATCATCGCATAATGCATCAAAATTACGTTTCAGGTTGCTGTCAACCCTTATTGACATTGTTGATTGTGACATAATTCCAATTTTTTTAGTTGTTTGTACTGCAAATATAATGCATTTTAAAATACGATGTGCATACAAGTTGTGTTTTTTGAAGTTTTTCAGATTATTGCAGATTGCTGCTAAATGTAGTGGGCTAAAAGTTTCAAATCCGCTGTTCAAATCCGTTCGGATTATAAATCCGAACGAACGGAATTATTAGTGTTTGCGTTAAAAAATTTGGCGTAAATTTATAAATATTTTGTGTTCGCAATTTTATTTGCATGGATTTTTTTCAACGGAATTTAATTGTGGGCATGTGAACAAAAAACGGCAGATTGCTCTGCCGTTGAATGTTATTGCCAGAAAATTCTAAAACTTCTATTCCTCCTTTGGATTACATGCCTTGTATATCATGCTGTTAATTTCCGAAGTAGGATCATTATTCGGCCATGCCATATAACCGCCCGACCAAAACAACTGCTTGCCAAATGCAACATCCATAGACCACGAATCGCCATCAAACACATCGGGATTTGTGTAGTGGTTTTCCCATTTGTACACCTTTGCATCGACAAGCATTTTGCCTATCGTCTCAAGCAACTCTCGAGGCGCTTCACACTCACTGTCCACCATGCATGTATCGAGCAGCATGCTGCAATCTTTTACTTTCGCAACAACTATGCTGTCCTTCTGCTCAATCATAAAAGTCACTCGCCTTCCCGAATAACCGTTGCTGACAGTATATTCATAATGGGTTAGTTGAATCCCATCTATATTATCCTTGCCGTCAGACCACACAATAAAGCCACACAAAAGTGCAACCAACAGCAACATCGCGGAAATTATTAAGATTTTGTTTTTCATGACACATTACATTTACACATCATGATGCAAAGTTAAAAAAAATGTCACAACGCAACTATTGCATACGGCAAAAAAAATGGGAAGCCGAACTTCCCATCTTCTCATTATGTTCTTCTATTTACCTTATCATGCTTACCTTTACGACATTTCCGTCAACCTTGACGAAATATGTTCCATCGCAAAGTCCCGACAGGTCGATTGCCTGGTTTTCTGCTGCATTCTCGATGCTTGCAACAACCTGACCGAGAGTATTGATAACAACTATGCTCTTGCCTTCTGCATTTGCAATGTTTACCATGCCAGTTGTCGGATTTGGATAAACCTCAATTGAATTTTCGTCAATCTCATCAACCGACAAGTTGCAATTTGCAACAATATCATCTACGGAAGGATAGTTCACATAATATGCACCTCGGTTGTATTCAACAACACCTGCAACCCTATAATATACGTTATCTCCAATAGTATATGCATCAGAAGCAAAATTGTGACTGAATATAACGGTATCGTTAGCTTCGTTTACGCATTTCCAGTTTCCGTAAGGCATTGTGTGACCTACACTGCGAACACATTCAACGCGTACATAGCAACCTTCGTATGCCTCGGTATTGGCATCATTTACTGTTACATCAATCGGAGAAGCAACACCCATATCGAAAACTTCAAAGTTTGTCACATTCTTCAATTCGGTAAGTCCGTAATATTCTGTTACAAGTGCCTGGAACTTTACAGAATCGCCAATTGCAGGATTGTTTATTGAGTCGAAAACCCAAACACCGCTCCATGCTTCGTTTGCATCCTGAATCGAATATCCCTTAACAGGATTGTACGGAGTGTTGAGGAAGTTCGATGTTACAACACCCTTTACCCAAACGGTCTGGTTGTTGAGAGGAGAATCACCGCTTTCCTCGGTTGTATATTGGATGTCACGGATTGCTGTGAAATCAGGTCCTGCAAGGTTAACGGTGAATGTTGAGGCAGCTGATGCAATTACTGTCTGGTCGCTTGCAACCAAACTTGCATGAATAGTGTGTTCGCCATTTGCAAGTCCTGTAAATGCGTGTGAAGTTTCTGTTCCAGAAACAGCTTCACCATCGTCAATCGAGAACGAAATGTTACCGTCGGCACCAACTTCGAAGTTGAAAACTTCTACTGTTGCATTTACTGCCGATGAGTAAACTGTACTGCCGTGTACAGGATTGGTTATTGAAATGGTAGGAACAGTTGCACCAGCAACTATATCGTTTTCATCGCGTGGCTTGAGTTCCCAGATATTATCCTGACCAAACCAATCAACAATACCAGTTACTGTATATGATGTTCCAATTGTCGGAGTGTAGGTAAGACCAAATACTACGATTGAAGTACCATCGCTAATTGTCCACTTCTTTGCTCCACCGATGTTGGTGCAAGTACCAGTTACGGTTACCAATACGCTTTCGTATGGTTCTGCAATGTCGCTGATGCTTTCAAGTGCAACTCCGGCGATTGGAGTGGCAGCACCATTGTTTACAACAGCTGTTGGTGTAAGCTCGGTAAGTCCGTTGTATTCGGAGATTGTTCCTGTTACGGTAACATTATCGTCGCGAGCAGGCGTACGGTCTGAGTTAGTATTATATATGTAAAGTCCGCTCCATGCAGTTTCGGCATCCTGAATGTAGAACTTGTCGCTGTTGAGAGCAGTAACTGTACCGCTTATTGTAACTGTTTGACCTGCATAAGGCGATGCACCGTCTTCTGCTGTTGTGTATTGGATGTCGCGAATTGCAAGTTGACCATTTGTGCGAGCTTCGAATGTTACGGTTGCCGTAACAGGAGTTTCGAGCGATGCATTTTCCATGTCAACAAGTTCGAAGGTCAATGTGTTGCTGCCGTTTGCAAGGTTTTCTACTGTAAATGGTTCTTCTGAAGTAATGTACTGTGCTTCACCATTGTTCAAAGTGTATTTCAACTTGCCATCGGTACCAAGTACGAAATTGTAAACGCGGAACTGAACTTCAACATTGTCAGCCATAACTGTTGAACCTTCTGTTGGAGCAAGAACGCGGAGAGCAATGCCATCAACATTTTCGGTTATGTCGGCAGCACTACGTGGAAGTATTACCCAACCAACATTGTAGTTTGGATTGTTGGAATATGAAAGAACGCCTGTAATTTCATATTCTACATCTTCGACAGGAGTGTAAGTGAAGCAATCCTTTCCGACATACAAGGTATTTTCGCCATTTACAATCTGCCAAGCATTGCCAAGGAATGTTCCATTGTGAGTTCCTGTTACCGTTACCAACATCGATTCGTACTGCTCTGTTGCTTCGTCAAGAGAAATCTCAATTGGTGTAATCGCCAAATTAATAGCAAGGGGAACTACATGCGTAAGCGCATTCATTTCGGTAAGTCCATTGTATTCTGTCATTGTTCCACGGACAACATAACATATACCAACATTCACAGTTTCAACATAATCTGGCGAATATATATACAATCCGCTGTATGCTTCTTGAGATGACTGGATATAAAATCCATACTGAGTCTTTGCTGTAACAACGCCTTGTGTTGCAACTACTTGTCCGTTATAAGCATTTACATCGGCGGTTCCCTGAATTGCAGGAATTGTAAGCAATGTCGAATGGTCAGCATCGGTTGTGAAAGTTACATTTGCAGTAACAGGAGTTTCGAGCGATTCTTCGTCCATGTCAACGAGTTCGAGAGCAAGAGTGTGTTCTCCGTCTTCGATGCCAGAGATTGTGAATGTTGCTTCTGTTGAATACTGAGCAGCATTTTCATCAAGTGTATATTTTATTTTACCATCGGTGCCAAGTGCAAAGTTGCGAACTGTAAGGTTAACTTCTACCAAATTTGCAAAGAAAAATGCGTTGTTTGCAGGAGTAATAACCGACATTGCAGGGTCATTGCTGAGCGAAGATGCATCGACGTAAAGGGCGATTTTCTTCTGGTTGGTGTACGAAGTAGACTTGTAGTATCTAAAACGAGTCTGGTTGCTTGCATAGTTGTATCTCAAATGCGTTCCTGCCGGATTCTCAGATACCGGAGAAACAATTTCAACAGAGTCGGGACTGAAAACTATGGCATTCGGATAAGCTTCAGTCTGGCTAGTCTTCAACGCATTGGCATCGCTGGTGTTTCCAATGAAGTAACCGCTTGCCGATTTTACTGAGTATCCGCCTGCGACTTCGTCCAAAGTAAAATAGAAATTGTTTTCTCCAACGGAAATCGATGAGTTTGATATTGTAACCGATTTTGTATTGGAAACAACATCAAGGGATGTCAAACTTCCATCGAAAGCCAAACCACCTTCTTCATATACAATCAAATACTTTCCGCCAGGTACAATCTGGTCTTCGCTTGTGACCTTTGTGTAGTTCGTCTGTGCGGATGCCATTCCAAATGCAAGCATCAAGCACGAAACAAAGAAAAATGATAAAACTCTATTCATAACTCTCTCAAATTTAAAATATTAATTGATTTTTTTCTTAGCTCTAAACAAAAAAAAGAACCTATCCGAAGATAGGTTCAGTATTAGCATATTACTATTTATCAAGTATTTCGGGGTCAACCAAGATTCTACCGCAATATTCGCAAGGTATGATTTTCTTGCTCGACTTGATATCCAACTGCCTTTGTGGCGGAATCTTATTGAAACAACCACGGCAGGCATCGCGCTCGATTGTAACAACTGCCAGTTTGTTGCGGGCATTGTTGCGGATACGGGTATATGCGAAAAGCAGACGAGGTTCGATGTTTTGTGATATTTCCTCACGCTCTGCATTCAACTTTTCCTCCTCGGCCTTGGTTTCTGAAATAATGTTTTCGAGTTCAACCTTCTTCAATTCCAAATCTTTGCGGCGTTCTGCAAGATGTTCCTTTGCTTCGGAAATCATGTTGTTCTTATTTTCGATTTCTTCCTTGCTTACGCGGATGTTCTTTTCGCAGAGCTGCATGTCAAGGTCCTGATTTTCGATTTCCTTGGTCAGAGCATCGAATTCCCTGTTGTTTCTAACATTGTTCTGCTGTTCCTGATATCTCTTCAGCAATGCTTCTGCTTCCATTCTCTTGCGCTCAGATGTAGATATCTGTGCGTTCAAGTCCTTTATTTCCTGCTTGTAGTTGCTGATACGAGTTTCGAGACCTGCAATTTCGTCCTCAAGGTCGCGTACTTCCAAAGGAAGTTCACCTCTCTGGTTTTTTATTTCATCAAGTTTAGAATCAACAAGTTGCAACTTATACAAGTTCTTCAGTTTCTCGGTTACTGTAAGTTCGTTTTTCTTTTCGTTTTCTGCCATCTCAATAATTGTTTATCGGATTCGTATTTATGTCTGAAAAATAGGTTGCAAAGTTAATGCTTTTTTTCACAATAACGTCATAAAAAATTTCTTTTGTGAACTGTTCGCTTTCGTAGTGCCCAATATCAAGCAAAAGAATCTTTCCTTCGGCAAGGAACCAGTCGTGGTATTTTATGTCTGCAGTGATGAAAGCATCGGCATTCATGGCTATTGCAGTGCGAATAAACGAAGCACCACTGCCACCGCAAACTGCTATGCGACGAACCTTCCGCCCCGTCGGTGCGCTATGTCTAATGTTGCCGACATTGAATTCTTGTTTTACTTTCGCCAAAAGTTCCTCCTCAATGATTTCGTCCTCCAACTCGCCAACAGCACCCAACCCAATAGAATTCCATTGGTTTTCAATACGATATATATCAAATGCTGGTTCTTCGTATGGGTGAACTTTAAGCATTGCCGACACAACCTTCGACTGCAAGTACGATGGACAAACCACTTCAACCTTTACCTCGTTTTCGTGATGTCTCTCGCCGATTGCGCCAACAAACGGATTGCAACCTTCACCAGCACGGAAAGTGCCAGTACCATCTACATTGAAACTGCACTCGTCGTAATTGCCTATGGTTCCAGCACCTGCCAAAAACATTGCCTGACGAACAACCTCGACTTGTTGCTGCGGAACATACACTGCAATCTTGCGCAAAAGGCCAACTTCCGGGTCAAGGACAGAGCAATTTTTCAGTCCGAGTTTTTCGCACATCTTCATGCTTACACCGTTTTGCGCCTTGTCGAAGTTTGTATGCCCGCAATAAATCGAAATATTGTTCTGCAATGCCTTGATTATCGACTTTTCTACATTGTTGCTTCCTGTAATGCGTTTAATATTCGGAAATATCAGCGGATGATGCGACACAATCATGTTGCAATGCTTTGCAATTGCCTCGTCAACCACCTCCGGCACAACATCTATGCATATCAGCACACCTGCAATATCATCTTCGGGAAATCCGACATTCAATCCTGCATTATCGTAATTTTCCTGCAAACTAGGCGGCGCAAAGCGCTCAAGTTCCGATACAAGTTCTTTTACTTTCATGGTAATGATTTTATGGCTAACGGTCTAACTGTCTTGCTGTCTATCAGTCTAACTGTCTTGCGGTCTAACAGTCTTTCAGTCTAACGGTCTTGCGGACTATCGGTCCGCAATGCAGGGTGCCTGCTCTCCTGCCAGACTTTCCGACAGGTCTTCTGCTAGACTTTCCGACAGGTCTTCTGCTAGACTGCATGACAGATTTTCCTACATCTCGTTCTTTATTCCCACAAGCATTTCCTTGATTCCTTCGAGCCGGTTTACAATCTCCATATTCGCCTCTACTTCGGTGCGGTTCTTCGACAAGCGCTTGCTCGCTCCATCAAGAGTCATTCCGCAGTCCTTTACCAAGTATTTTATCTGCTTCAGCACCTCTATGTCCTTCATTGTAAACTGCCTGTTACCCTTTGCCGTGCGCTGCGGCTTTATAAATTGCTCAAACTCCTTTTCCCAGAAACGAATGTTCGATTCGGCAATATCAAGGTACGATGCCACTTCGCTTATGGAATAGTAAAGTTTGTTGGGATTGAACTCGTTTGTTTTTTCTTTTGCCATGATAATTGTAATTATGTTGCAAAAATATGCTTTTTTCGGGAAATCACAATCGGGTTGCCAAATGTTCAAGCAAATTTATTGGACGGGAGTGTTGTCTGTTAACGAATAGTTTGTACTTCGACCACCTTCTTGGTTTTTGACGAGTACTCCCTTGTCAACCAAATCGTTGATGTCGTTTAAGGCGGTATCGGACGAACATTTTGCAATTTTTGCCCATTTGCCAGTCGTCAGTTTTCCAAAGAATCCGTCGAATAGCATATTGATGAGTTTCTTTTGCCTAGCGTTGAAATTGGTCTCGGAATGCACATCCCAGAAATGCGCCTTTTTCAGAACCGACGACAATGTGTCTTCGGTGGCAAGCAGCGATTTCTTCATACAATCCAAGAACCACAAAATCCATTCGGTGATGTTGCCGTCGCCTCTTTGTGCGCGTTCAAGGACATTGTAGTAATTTTTCTTGTCTGTCTGTATCTGGTTCGACATACTGTAGAAACGCATCGGTGTCCCGTCGGCTCTCGACAGCATCATTTCGGTCAATGCTCTTGCTATTCGGCCGTTACCATCGTCAAATGGATGGATTGTGACGAACCACAAATGCACAATTGCAGCGCTAAGTACAGCATCGGTCTTATTGTCGGAATTTATCCATTTTATAAGACGGTTCATTTCCGTCTTTACTCTGCTATGTGTAGGTGCTTGATAGTGAACTTTCTCGTGTCCCATTGCACCGGAAACTACTTGCATCTCGTGAGTGCGGTACTTAGCAACATCTATCCTGTACAAACCGCTCATTCCTGTGGGAAACAATACATTATGCCATCCGAACAGCCTTTTGTCAGAAAGCGGAGCATTGTAGTTTTGTGTTGCGTCAATCATCATTTCCACAACGCCGTCTATGTATCTTGACGATTTTGTTGTTCCTGCCACAGGGATTCCCAGCCTTTGTGCTATCGACGACCTGACCTGCTCAAGATTAAGCATTTCGCCTTCAATTTCTGATGACTTTACAATTTCGAGCGACAAGTTGGTCAACTGTGCTTCGTTCTGCTGTGAAAAACCTATAGACGATAAATTTCCGAGAACTTTCCCTTGCAACAGTCTCACTTCCGCAAGTTTATTAATTACGGACGCTGTGTCATATCTGAATTTCCACCAGCCTGTATGTTCGTGCAGGTACATATTGTAATTTTTTGCAAAGGTAAATCTTTTCGGTAAATAAATACTCTATTCGCCGAAAATTTTTCGGTGAATAATATCGCTAATCGCCGAAGGTGCTTGCGAGAAAAAACATTACCCAAACAAGAAGGGTTGTCGAAGTACGGTGTTTGAATGGCTTCGCCGTTCTGGGTTGGGCTTGAAGGCGAAAAGGCTTGAAGTCGGCTGCCCCCCAGCATTAAGGTCGTTAACAACTTTAATGTCCTTAACGCTGGGGGGCATCTGTTAGCCTGTGAGACTGCTGGACTGTTAGCCTGCAAGCCTGTTAGCCCTTACATCACCACAATCTTCTTCGTCACCACCTTGCCGTCTTCCATCCTTACCCTTACAAAATAGCTTCCTGCTGGCATGTTTTCTGTGGATATTACATTGGTGGCGTCGTGCCGCGGCGCTATTGTACAGTCGTGCCATGGCGCGACTCTACCAAATTCATACACCACTTCACCTAATAAATTGCAAATCTCTATTCCTGCAATATTTTCTCCTGCAATGGTAATGCTTTCACTTGCAGGATTTGGATAAACAGAAACACTTTGCTCTGCAATATTTTCTATTCCAGATTCACAATCACCTACCACATTTATTTCCTTTGTGATTGTTTTGCTTTCGCCGTAGAAATCGCGAACCTCTATTGCAATTTGCTGTACACCAATGCGATTAGGCACTACAACCTGTATGGGCTTGTGAATGCACTGCTCAAGATTTAATCCAACTTTTGTTGCTTCCGTTTCATAAAAAGTAGCATAATTATAACGGGGACTAAATACCACTACTTCTCCAAGTTCCATA
>JAGCDJ010000012.1 GCA_017651185.1 Bacteroidales bacterium
ATGCCAAAGATTAGAGTAACAAAAATATTCGAGTTCGACACTGCCCACACCCTTCACAACTATGACGGGCTTTGCAGCAACATACACGGACACACATACAAGCTCCATGTCACAGTCATTGGAGAACCTATCACCGACCCAACATCACCGAAATACGGAATGGTGGTGGACTTCGGAGTACTGAAGAACAAAATCAAGGAGAACCTCATCGACAAGTTCGACCATAGTTTAATAGTAAGCAACAGCGAGGACACCAGTTTCATCGAAAGCAACAAGGCGATTTTCAAGCGCATACATGTAGTAGATTTCCAACCGACAGCCGAAAACATAGTGGCACACTTCGCCGAACTTATAAAACCTCTCCTACCCGATGGCACAGAACTTTTCTGTTTACGACTATACGAAACATCAACTTCATTCGCAGAATGGTATGCTTCTGATAATTAACAATTAACAATGGATAATGGACAATTGTGGTGTCGTTGCACGCAACGACCCTACAATCATCAAACAACCATAAACAACATCTAACAATTTCAAACAACTAGAAACTTAGAAACGCCGAAGGCATAGAAACTTAGAAACAATTAGAAACGAGCGAAGCCCATCAAACGGCGAAGCCATAGAAACCCAGAAACTTTCATTCATGCAAACACTAAAACAACATATCAACGAAAACCGCGGTCTCCGCTTCATTTACGAAAAATTGGAAATCTGCTCGGCGGCAGGGCGCAAACGACTACTTGCTCAACAATTCATCACAAGGGATTTCGACCTGCAGATGGAACTCGACACCCTTGAATTTTTCACAAAATTCGTAAGCAACCGCGAAAACGCCAAGTGCATTGGCACTATACAGCACCGCCTGTACTGTCTGAACGACATACACCAGACTATACACAACCTCCGTTCTGCACAAGTGCTTGATGACATCGAGCTATACGAAATTAAAAACTTCTGCATGGTTTCGCGCGACATCTGCAAGACATTGGAAACCAGCGGCGTCGACACTCTGCCGTTCCACGACCTCAGCAATGTTGTCGAAATCCTTGACCCCGAGCACAACGGAATACAAAGTTTCTACATATACTCGGCTTACGACGAAAAGCTTGCCGCACTCCGCAAGGAATACGACATCGCCAAGAACGCCAACCAGAACGAAAAGGCCGAACGCATACGCCTAGAATGCATCGAAATCGAAGACCGCATCCGCGAACACTTGTCCGAAAAACTGCGTAACTACAGCGACGACATACAAGCCAACTACGACCAGCTTGCCTACCTCGACCTGCTTGTCGCAAAAGCACTGCTCGCACGCGATTTCAAGCTTTGCAAGCCGGCAATTTCTCAGGACGAGACAATCATTAAAGGTGCTTTCAACCCCATTGTCGCCGAATCACTAAAGGAAAGAGGCGGAGAATTTCAGCCGATAGACATACATTTTGGCGATACGCCAAACCTAATCACAGGCGCCAACATGTCGGGCAAAACCGTAGTACTGAAAACCATGTCGCTCATCCAGTTGATGTTCCAGTTTGGCTTCTTTGTACCTGCCGAAAGCGCAGAAATTGCACCAGTCGAGGAAATCATGACCAGCATAGGCGATGCCCAGTCGGAAGTGAACGGACTATCGTCATTTGCAATCGAAATGCTAAACATCGACAAGATTCTCAAGGCGGTAAAGTCGGGACAGAAGATTCTTGCCCTCGTCGATGAACTTGCCCGCACCACTAACCCAAGCGAAGGCCGTGCACTGGTCAACGCATTCATAAAGATTCTTTCGCGACACTCGACACGAAGCCTCATCACAACCCACTACAACGGCATAACCGCCCAATGCAACCGTCTGAGGGTAAAAGGACTGCAAGTCCCAGAAGGCACAAAGGTGACGCCAGAAAACATCAACCGCTACATGGATTATTCGCTTGTCAGCACCACCGAAGAGGAAGTTCCAACCGAAGGTCTCACCATAGCGGAAATCTTCAACATCGACGAGGAATTCATCACCGAAGCACGAAAAATGATTTTATAAAATAAAGGCACGGACGATGCATGCATCGTCCAGAAAAAAAGAATTATGAAATTTTACATTTTCAACGAAAGCAATCCACCATCAGGACCATATTCCGCAACCGAAATCAAGGAAATGGAACTTGAAAAAGGCACATTGGTGTTCGAACTTACGATTAACGATGGAGAACCTACTCCTATCGAAAAAATTGACATCGAATATTTTAGCAGGGAAGAATTGGAAGAACAGGGCATTTACACTACCCCCGACCAAATAGCCGACGATACTGACGAAACAGACAAGCAACCTGTTGAGCAATCCAACGAAGAATGCCCATCGATAATTGGCAAATGGAACTGGGGCGCATTTGTATTTCCGGCATTGTGGGGTATTGCCAACCGCATATATTGGCCTGCAATAGTAAGTTTAATCGCCAGTTTCGCAGAGAGATATACCCGCAACGAAAATATGGCAATCGTCCACTACTCCATATTTGCGATTCTTTTGATAATGCGCATAATATTAGGTGTAAACGGCAACAAAATGGCGTGGAAATCCGAAAGGAAGTACCTAAGTATCGAAAAATTTGAAAGGGAACAGAAATTCTGGAAAGTTATCGGCCTGGCATCGCTGGCGACTATTGCGCTTGTTGCATTAGGACTCTGGATTTACTACACGATAAAATAGGCAGGACACACTGATTCCTATAATGGCAATTAACGAAAATATAACAGTTCGTTAAATAAAAAGAAACATACATATCGTTTGGAAAAAGTATCTTTGTTGCTGATAACTAAAACTACTTTTCCTATGAAAAATTTATTTACAACATCAGTTTTATGCTTAATGGCAATGGCGTTCTGCTTAAAGGCAACAGCGCAGTACGACGAGTTCAAAGACCCGTTTGAGGGGGAAATGGTATTCGTAGAGGGCGGAACATTCACAATGGGATGCACAGACGAGCAGGGCAAAAGTTGCAAGACCATCGAAAAGCCTGCGCACCAAGTCACAGTAGGCAGTTTCTATATTGCCAAGTACGAAGTAACCATAGCGCAATGGGCGTATGTTATGGAAAGGACCGATGCCGCGACCCTGTCGAAATGGGGCGAACATCCAGCAACCGACATGACTTGGAAGTATGCCAACGATTTCATCGACACGCTTCGTCACTACACAGGCAAGAAATACCGTCTGCCTACCGAAGCCGAATGGGAGTTTGCCGCTCGCGGAGGAAACCTGAGCAAGGGATACAAGTACGCAGGAAGCGACAAGGTTCTCGAAGTTGCCCACTGCACCGCGCAACGCACCGAAAGGGTTGGCCAGTACAAGCCAAACGAACTTGGATTGTACGACATGAGCGGCAATGTGTGGGAATGGTGCAGCGACTGGTACGACTACTATGAAGAATATCCACAGACCAATCCCAAAGGTCCCGACACAGGTGTGCTTCATGTCTTCCGTGGTGGCGGATGGGACGACGACACACCAAGCTTCTGCCGAGTGTCGTGCAGATACAACGAAATTCCCGCAAGCTGTGCAAACGACAGGGGTTTCAGAATTGTGTTGGATGTTGAATAAATTTGCCTATCTTTGCACTCAATAAAAAATTGACATAATGAGAAGTTTTATTTCAACAGCAATCCTTTGCCTTTTGGTATTAGCAGGCATAGCGCAGAACAACGATTTTGTATTCTACACCGACAACGGCGACAAGTTCACCCTATACCTTAATAATGTAAAGCAAAACTCGACTGCAGCAACCAATGTGAAAGCCGAAAACATCAGCGGCAAAACCATACAAGTAAAAGTTGTGTTCGAGCGTAGCGGCGTTCCAACATTCAGCAGGTCAATGTCAGTTAGCAGCAACGACAAGGAAATAAAGGTCCAGCTAGTGAAAGGCCGCGAAAATGTTTACTCAATGAAGACAGTAAGCACCACCGACCGTCACCACTCTTCGTCAAACAACAACGATGGCACCACTGTTGTCAAGGGGAACAACGGTTCCACCGAAACCAAGGACAATGGCCATGGCGGACACGGAAACAACAATGGTGGTCACGGCAACAACAACGGTCATGGAAACAACGGATATGGCAATAATGGATATGGCGGAAACCATGGTAATGGAGGACATGGAAATGGAGGACATGGAAATGGAGGTCCGGGCAATAATGGTGGATACTGGAACAACAACGGCTATGGACCAAGCGACAATCCACGCTGCAATATGCCTATGCCTACCAACGACTTCAATTCGCTGAGATCGCAAGTAAGGGCACGCTATTTCGATAGTTCACGCCTCACCGTGGCAAAGCAGGCATGCCGCTACAACTGCATGACATCCGACCAAATCAGGGACTTGTGCAAGGAATTCTCATACGAGTCAAACAGACTTGACTTTGCAAAATATGCCTTCGAATATTGCTACGACCGTTACAGATATTACATTGTTGGTCAGGCATTTACTTATTCCTCATCGGTTGACCAGCTCAACAGGTACATTACAAACCAGATGGCAAGCTACCAGCAGCCGTACGGCGGTTACAACAATGGCGGTTACTTCCAAAGCGACAATCCAAATTGCCACTACATTATGACCGACCGTGATTTCAGCGATTTGAGACAGATGATAAACAACACGCCTTATTCAAGCACAAAGATGACAATTGCAAAGCAAGCTTGCTCGACAACTTGCATGAGCGCAGAACAAATTAGGGAAATCTGCCGTCTGTTCACGTTCGACAGCGACCGCCTCACTTTTGCAAAGTATGCATACGACCACTGCTACGACCGCAGGAATTATTTCAAGGTAAACGAAGTATTTACCTTCTCGTCGTCGGTAACAGAACTCAACAGGTACATCAACCAGCACCAATATTAATAAGGTAGTTCAACATGAAAATATAGCGGGAAACTTAGGTTTCCCGTTTTTTTTATTTCCACTTGCACATATCTCCCTTATTTTTATAATTTTGCAAATCGGAATGGAAGCAAAAAAGTCCACATATTACCTTGATATGCTCGAAATTGTGCTACTCTGCGCAGTCGGCTTCCTTATTCCTGTGCATATCGAATACACATCCCTTATTATTGCAGCACTAGGACTTTTGTTCCTTGTACGTCCGCGAAACTACAAGGCGCTGTGCGAATCTGCCCGCACACTCGGTTTCTGGGCGATGATAATACCTTTTGCGCTATACCTCATAGGTTTAACCTACTCCGAAGACTTGAACACTGCGCTACACAACACCGAAACAGCACTTTCGCTTCTGGCATTCCCGTTCATAGCTACCGCCTTCAGGCAAAACTGCATCGAAAAGAAGTTTGACCTTATAAAGATATCGCTCATTGCCGGAATTTTAGTCATAATGACAATTAGCATCATCAACGCATACGGCAACTATGCAGAGACACAAAATGCAGATGTGTTTTTCTACACGCAACTGCTAAGGTCGCCGCACCACCACTCATACTATGCCATGTTTGCCGTGATTTTGCTTACCGAAAGCATTATGCGCCGGGATTGGAAGCAACGCAAACTACTTACTGTCATTGAATTCATCCTGATTATCATAAACATTGGATTCATCTGCCTGCTATCGTCAAAGATTACGATTTTAATTCTTTCCGTATATGCAGTATACTTAATAGTCAGAATGTTGCTATCGAAACGCATTCCCAAATGGCTGTCAATAGCGGTTACGGCAAGCATAATTGCCCTTGCCCCCGTCATCATGTCCATACCTATGGTAAAATATAGGATCGACTGCATGATTGCCAGCGTCAAGGCACAGCACGACCACGAGCAAACACCTTATACTCGCAACGAATCGACCACCATCCGCATACGGTGCATGGCTTCGGCATTGGATGTCATCTCCGAAAACTGGCTCGTTGGCACAGGTCAGGGCGATGTTTATGCCGAAATGGAAAAGAAGATGAAACTTCGCATGGGCGAAAACTACGCAGGCACTTGCGCTCCGCATAACCAGTTTTTGCGCTCGTTTGCCTCGTTCGGAATCATGGGAATTGCCTCGCTGCTGTTTTTATTCTTTGCAATGTTCCGCAAAGCCATCAAGTCGCGCAACAGCACAATGATATGGTGGTGCATAATAACCTTTGGCTTCTTCTGCATCGAGGATATGTTCTGCATAATAAATGGAATAATATTCTTCTGTCTGTTTACGGGAATTATGCTGCTGGGGAAAAATGGGCAAAAAGTCTAACAGAAGACCTGGCTAGCGGAAGACCTGTCGGGCGAGCAGCAAGACACCTCGACTGCAAGACTGCAAGTCATCCCGACCGCAAGACCGCTAGACACCTTCTGTCTGTTTACTGCGATTATGCTGCTGGGAGAAAAGAATAATGGAAATTTATAATTTTTATTATTATAATGTTTATTATAAAATCAATACCTTTTTGCTATCCAAATTGAGAGGAACCTATTTGTAATACGATAACAATCAACTTCTTTCGTAATCGTTTCATTTTCAATCAGCGGTCTAAGCGCACCTTGGATTGCACTTGCAGTTTTCAGATTATAGGTTGAGATAAATTGTGTCCCGGTAATATTTTTCACTTTGTTTTCCTTAGCGACGGCAATCAACAGAGCCTTCTGCTTTTCGGAAACTCTGAGCAACATTTCTTGGAAAACGTGCCCGAAGATGTCAAAAATATTGCTTATTGCCGTTTCTATTGACTGGAGATTGGCAGTCTGACCAGCATCTGTAATTTCAAAAATTCTGTTGAACACATATTGCATATACCAAGTATGTCCTTCAAATAGGGTGTAAACGGTTTCGATACATTTTTTGTCGATTTCTTTTCCGCTGTTCTTGAAGTGTCCGCTTACAAAATCTGTGTATTTATCAAGTACAATGGCTTCCAAATACAATGGTGTACAACTCATAAAAAATGGTTCGGAAGGCGTATTGAAAAGTTGTCCCATCATCCTTCGGTTGCTTCCCGCGAATATGAAGCAGGTATTCTGGCAGTTTTGCACAAGTTTGCGCAAGGTAGCAATAATTTTCTTGCCGTCGCGGTAGTCGGCTATCTGCTGGAACTCATCGATTGCGACTACGCATGGTCTTGAACTGCTTTCCAAGAATTTGAATATCTGTTCCAATGATTTCCCTGCAGAACTTGTTGCACTAGGCTTCAAATCTATCGACGGCATACCGCTTATCGGATCGGCACTGAAAGATGCAACTACAGAGGTCATTGTCATCAGAAACTTTTCCAGCATTTTTTCTCCGCGCGACTGAAGCCGTTCGCATATCTCCTTTCCCAGAAGCAAAACAAAGTCGTCAAGGCTGGTTGTATCGTAGATATCAATAAAAAAAGTTTCGTATTCCTTGGTTATTTCTGGCGTTGAAAACACATACCCAATAAGCCCCGACTTTCCCATTCTTCGCTGCGAAACCAAGACCGTATTACGCCAGTTCCGAATGTTCCCTATAAGTTCCGCAGATTCCTTTTCCCTGTCGCAGAAGTATTCCTTCGAGACATATTTGCTCGTTATTATGAACGGATTATTTACTTTCATAACCTATAATTATTATGGTGCAAAGATAATTATAATTTTTATTATTATAATGTTTATTATAAAATTTGTTCTCAAAATGAATTTGGGGCAAAAAGTCTAACGGAAGACCTGGCTAGCGGAAGACCTGTCGGGCGAACTGCAAGTCATCCCGACCGCAAGACTGCAAGACATCCCGACTGCAAGACCGCAAGACATCCCGACTGCAAGACTGCAAGTCATCCCGACTGCAAGACCGCTAGACACCTTAAACATACATCGAACCGACAATCCGTCCTTGTAGTCATCGCGGAAGCTAGTCGTAACACGCGATACGGAACGAGGAGCGTCGTGAAGACTGCTGTCCGTGATCTCATTCCAACAAAGAGAAAAGTTGTCCCAGTTGTCGAAAATAATCGGCAGTAGGGGCGCAATGCATTGCGCCCCTACTGCCATTTTGTCACCCCTTCTGCCACCTCTCCCCCATTTTTCAAACTTTTTTGTGCCAAAACAGCACCCCGCCCCCTTTGGTATGACATGAACAAATTTGCCATAAAAAAATCCACTATTTACACAATTTGCTAATACTCAACAAATTAAAACACAAAACCATCGCTTCCTCCAACATTTCCCCTTTCCGCTGGCACACAGATTGCCATATTACGGTCGTGAATTTTTCAAAATTGTAAAACAAAAAAAAACATAAAATTATGAGCAAGATTATAGGAATAGACTTAGGTACCACCAATTCATGTGTGGCAGTAATGGAAGGCGGCGAACCTGTTGTAATAACCAACAGCGAAGGTCACAGAACCACCCCTTCAATAGTAGGATTCTTGAAGGACGGCGAACGTAAGGTCGGCGATCCTGCAAAGCGTCAGGCAATCACAAACCCGTTGAACACTGTTTTCTCAATCAAGCGTTTCATGGGCGAAAGATACGACAACGTAACCAAGGAAATCGAACGTGTTCCTTACGAAGTTGTTCGTGGCGACAACAACACCCCGCGTGTTAAGATTGGCGACCGCAACTACACTCCGCAGAAAATTTCGGCAATCATCCTTCAGAAGATGAAGAAAACCGCTGAAGAATACCTCGGCGAAGATGTAAACGAAGCAGTTATCACCGTTCCTGCATACTTCAGCGACTCACAGCGTCAGGCAACCAAGGAAGCCGGCGAAATCGCAGGCCTCAAGGTTAAGCGTATCATCAACGAGCCTACAGCAGCAGCTTTGGCTTATGGTCTTGACAAGAAGAACAAGGATATGAAGGTTGCTGTATTCGACCTCGGCGGTGGAACATTCGATATTTCAATCCTTGAACTTGGCGACGGCGTTTTCGAAGTTAAGTCAACCAACGGCGATACCCACCTTGGCGGTGATGATTTCGACCACGTAATCATCGAATGGCTTGCCGACGAATTCCAGAAGGAAAACGGCGTTGACCTCCGCAAGGACTCAATAGCATTGCAGCGTCTGAAAGAAGCAGCAGAAAAGGCTAAGATCGAATTGTCGTCATCGACATCATCAGAAATCAACCTGCCGTACATTATGCCAGTTGACGGTGTTCCAAAGCACTTGGTAAAGACCTTGACTCGTTCGCAGTTCGAACAGCTTGCCGACCGTCTTATCAACGCAACAATCGCTCCTTGCCAGCAGGCATTGAAGGATTCGGGATTCTCGGCATCGGATATCGACGAAGTTCTGTTGGTTGGTGGTTCAACCCGTATCCCGGCAGTTCAGGAAAAGGTAAAGCAGTTCTTCGGCAAGACCCCATCGAAGGGTGTTAACCCCGACGAAGTTGTAGCAGTTGGTGCAGCAATCCAGGGCGGTGTACTCACAGGCGATGTTACCGATGTATTGCTTCTTGATGTTACCCCGTTGTCACTCGGTATCGAGACTTTGGGTGGCGTAATGACAAAACTCATCGAATCGAACACCACAATACCATGCAAGAAGCAGGAAGTGTTCTCTACCGCAGCCGACAACCAGCCATCAGTTGAAATCCACGTATTGCAGGGCGAACGTTCGATGGCAAGCGACAACAAGACCATCGGTCGTTTCCACCTCGACGGCATTCCAGCAGCACCGCGTGGCGTTCCGCAGATTGAAGTTACCTTCGACATCGATGCAAACGGTATCTTGAAGGTATCGGCAAAGGACAAGGGCACTGGCAAGGAACAGAGCATCCGTATCGAAGCATCCTCAGGTTTGTCGGACGATGAAATCAAGCGTATGAAGGCCGAAGCCGAAGCCAATGCAAATGCCGACAAGGCAGCAAAGGAAAGAATCGACAAGATCAACCAGGCCGACTCGATGATATTCCAGACCGAAAAGCAGCTCAAGGAACTTGGCGACAAGATTCCAGCCGACAAGAAGGCTCCTATCGAAAGTGCATTGAACAACCTGAAGGAAGCTCACAAGAACCAGGATGTTGCTGCAATCGACAAGGCAATGGAAGCCCTCAACAACGCTTTCCACGCAGCTTCTGAAGACATGTACAAGAATGCCGGTGCAGGCGCAGGACAGCAGCAGGCCAACCCCAACATGGGCGGACAGCAGCAGCAGTCGTCGGGCAGCTCAAGCAACAACTCGGATGAAGTAACTGACGTGGATTTTGAGGAGGTAAAGTAACTAACAATCAATAGATTACAATAATTAAGGCGCATTTTTTACATTGCGCCTTTTTTGTTTCTTTGATAGGGAAGAGTCAAATATCAGACGGCATATAATCAATTTATTTAAGGAAGGTGAACCTGAACGAGAGAATAACATGCAATTTTTACACGTTAATTCCTCCTATTGATTCTTTTTTGAAAAATATATTCCAAATTTTTCCAAAATCCGTACAATAAAGATTACCTTTGTACAAAATCTGCAACATATAAATTATTAGTTTATAGATAGAAATGCGATATAAAAATATGGCGAAAGAAACAAAAATATTAGAGACATTAAGTAACTCGCCTAGTGTTGCATTACTTCGAGCAAGGAGTTGTAATATCATTATTGAGTTTCTTACAAATGTCTTTAATGAGACAACCACTATTTCAAAAGAAAATATTCATAATCTATTAGCAGATTTTTTAAATACTAACGACATTGATATTGACGAAGAAGATAGTGATATTCAAATTACTGACACATACGAAGAAAAGGCAGCAAAACATATAAAGAGATGGACGGACAATGGATTCCTGACAAATTACAGAAATGAAGATGGCGAAATATATTATGAACTATCATCACACTCAAACAAAGTGATTGACTGGTTGTCAAGTTTAAAGCAAAAAGAGTATATTGGAACAGAATCAAAATTCAAGTCTATAATCACACAACTTAAAGAGTTGGCGGAATACACTAATGAAGACAAGGAAAAACGCTTGCAATTATTGGAAGATAGGAAACTAGAAATAGAGCATCAGATAGAACTATTAAAAATGGGCGAAGACATTAGCGTGTTCGAAGATTATCAGATTGTCCCTCGTTTTCAACAAATTACAAAATTGGCAAAAGAGTTATTGTCAGACTTTAAAGATGTTGATGATAATTTCAAGGTTATTATTAAAGAAATATATAAGAAGCAGATTGACCCGACATTAAACAAAGGAGGAATATTGCAATTCACATTTGACGCGTTGAACGAGTTGAAAAACAGTTCGCAAGGTAAAAGTTTCTATGCGTTTTGGGAGTTTTTGCAAACACGCGAAATGCAGTCGGATTTAGAAAATCTTATTTCGGATTTGTTTCAAACCTTGAAAGAAAGGGACATTGTCGTTAATGATATGTTCTTGCAAAATATGGTATCATTCCTATATGATTCAGGTCGTAAAGTGTACCAGACCAATGACAAAATGGCTGATAAACTTAGTAGAATCATTCGTGAAAGCGAAACTTCAAAATCTGGCATTACCCAACAAATCATTCAAGAAATCAAAAATATATTAATCGAAATCTCCAAAAAGAACACGAAACCTGACATATCATTGGAAATTGATGATGGATTGGACATAAACATTCCGTTTGACAGAAAAATAACATTTGAACAAAGTGAAAATACAGAGTACACGGCAAAACCAGAACCAAGTGTTCTTTCAATTGAAGAATTGGGAGAATTAAGTAAAATTTTTAGCAATGTAATTATTGACAAAAAGGCTCTTGAACAAAATATTCGACAAATGCTGAAAAATCAAAGTCAGACAACTCTATATGATGTTATCTCACAATATCCTTTAAAGCAAGGACTACCAGAACTATTCGCCTATTTTAGTTTGTTAAATAAGTTCCCTCATAAATCTGTCAGTGACAAAAAACAACAAGGCGTAGTATTTGACAATGAAAACAATAAACGAATTCAAATTCCTGAAATAATTATTTCACTATGAACGGAGAAAAACCATATTCAAAAGCAATAATTAGTTTACTGAAGAAGACTGTTGAGAAAAACTCTCTGGTTTGGGATGATATTATCAATTATCAAATTGAGATTCAAGAATATTTAGCAGTTATCGGATTAGAATTGATTGTCAAAAAAGATGAGGGATTTGCTTTTGTTAAACAAATCGTTAAGGACAATGACACCACATTGAATTTGGTTTCAAGGCGTCAAATAGGCTTTGAAACTTCAATTGTACTCATTGTACTGCGGCAAATTCTTGAAGATTACGATAGTAATCCTACGGAAACCCAAACAATAGACAAGATAATAACCAACAACGAGATTAAAGATGAAATCAGATTATTTTTACCTGAAAGATTTGATAAAGCAAAGTTGGAAAAAGATTTAGACGGTTATATAGGAAGAGTGGTAGATTTAGGATTCTTAAAAGAGATAAAGCGCAATAATGATGAGGTCAGATACAAAATACACCGTATTATTAAGGAAAAGGTTACGCTTGAAGATATAGATATGTTCAAGAAAAAATTGGAAGAATATGCAGGAACAATATGATTTATTCACAACCAATTCTGGCACAGCTGGATACAGATTGAATTATTTGGAAATATTCAATTGGGGAACCTTTAATGGCAGAATTTATAGGATTGCACCACAATGTAACAATTCATTGCTAACAGGTGCCAATGCATCAGGGAAAAGTACATTAATTGATGCTCTACTAACATTGCTAGTTCCTGCTAAAAAAGACAGGTTCTACAATCAATCATCAGGAATCGAAAAGAAAGGCGACAGAACGGAAGAAACATATGTATTGGGGAACTATGGCAATATCCTATCAGAAGGCGAAACAACCACAAAAAGCCAGCAACTTCGCGACAAAAGCACCTATTCTGTGATATTGGCATCGTTTGTAAACAACCACCAAAACATTGTAACACTATTTCAAGTACGCTGGTTTGTTAATGGTGAACTAAAATGTTCGTATGGTTTCTCAAATAAACCTCTTACTATCGAAAAAGATTTTTCTGGATTTAATGGCAGCAAAGGCGATTGGAAAAAATTATTAGAAAAACAATACAACACAAATGTTCCTAAAAAACAAATTGAATTTTATGACACGATAAAGGACTACAAAGACCGATTTATCAATGCTTTAGGAATGCATTCCGACAAGGCGCTAACTCTTTTTAACCAGATTGTAGGAGTTAAGGTACTAAACGATTTAGATGATTTTATTCACAACAATATGCTAGAACAGCGCGATGCAGAAAGTGAATATATCCGATTGAACGAAAGTTTCTCCACTTTAATTGAAGCCAAAACGAAAATAGAAAAAGACAGAGAGCAAATTGCGCAGTTAGAGCCAATTGACAAGAAAGCAAAGCAATTAGAATCTATTAATTCAACACTTGACCAGTTACAAAAAAACAGAGAATTGGGAGTTTATTGGTTTGCAAAAAGAAATGTAGAACTTGCCAATGCAAGATTAGAAAAGTTGAATAACAAACTTACAGATCTAAATGAGCAACTTAAGAAACTGAATGAAGAAAAAGAGAATTTGAAACGAAAAGAGAGAACTTTGTCTATAGATATTGAAAATGACAATGTCGGCAAACAAATAAAAGAATTAGAGGTAGAAATCAAAGGACTTGAAACAAAGAAACAGACCAAACTAAGTAAACTTGAAGAGTATAATAAAAACGCTCTTAAAATATGTTTTAACGAGAATCCAACAGAAGCAAAGTTTTATGAAAACAGAGAAAGGGCTCGAAAGGAAAAAGTCAATTGCGAATCAGAATTAGAATCGCAAAATGACAAACTGCGATTGACAAAAAACAAATCGGATTCATTGAAAGAAGAAATTGATAGAAATATAGAAACACTTGAAATGCTACAGAAAAACAAAAACAATATCTCTGGTCGTGAAGCAGAAATCAGAGATTTGATTTTGCAGGAAATAGGAGCAACACCCGCTGAAATACCATTTATAGGCGAACTTATCAGAGTTAAAGTCAATGAAAAAAAATGGGAAAACACTATTGAGAAGATTTTGCACAATTTTGCCCTTCGCCTTATAGTCCCAGAAAAGTATTACAAGGAGGTAAACCAGTTTGTAAACTCAAACAATTTGAAGGGCAGAATTCAGTACCAAAAGTTTACAGAAACTGATTCATTAAGAAGATTCCAAGAGTTACCACAAAATTGCTTGTTGTCTAAAATAGAATTCAATCCCAAAAGTAAGTATTCCCAATGGGTTGAAGATGTTATTTTCAACAACTATAATTATGCTTGTGTTTCCAATTTAGATGAATTTTACCAATATAAAGAGAAAGCCGCAACAATCGAAGGTTTGATAAAATCAACACGCAATAAGCACGAAAAGGATGACCGTCCACACACAAACAGTCGAGAAAACTATGTTTTAGGTTGGGATAACAAAGAGAAAATGGCGTCCATTCGTGCATTGGTGAAAGAATTGCAAGAGCAACAGAAGCAAACAACAAAAGAAATTCGTGAAATAAAAGACCAAATCAAGGAAATAAATAGTAGAAAAGACTGTTTTGATGATATTATCAAATTGTTTAAAAAATTTGATGACATAAATTGGGAAGAGCCAGCACAAAAAATACAGGAAATTACCGAAAAGAAAAATGTGTTAGAAGCTACCAATGAGCATGTGAAAGAAATGGAAAAACAATTAAAATCAGTTCAACAGTCACTAGAAAAACTTGAAAACGAAACAATAAAAGCAACTGATAGGGAAATTTATCAGATTGAACAAGTTAATATTGTTGAAGCAAAGAAAAGACTGACAGACAACAATGAATTACTTTCGAACTTTGGAGTCATTGACGTATCTGACTTCGAAACAGGAAACGCCCAATGGCTTGATGTCAACTACGATAATATTGAGTCTAAGCAAAAAGAATTTCAAACTAATATTCAAAAGCAAGAACAAACAAACAACGAAACAAAAGAACAAACAAAACAAGAAGTTGTAGGAATGATTATGAAATTTAAAAATCCTACAGATGAAATTACTCAAAAGTTCAAAGATTGGCGTTCTGATGTACATAACCTTCCAGTAAACATTGATTTAGTTGGTGAATATCAAAATCTCTACGACAGATTGATAAAGGATGATTTGGTAAAACACGAAAAGGAGTTCGACGATTATCTGAAAGAAACTGTAACAAACAAAGTTTCTGATTTTAGAATGTTTTTTACCAATTGGGAAAAATCCATAAAAACAACAATAAAAATGTTAAACGAGTCCCTAAAAGGAATCGAATTCAACACATCGCCATCGACCTATATTCAACTTGTAAATACAAATAAAATCAATCCAGATATTGCAGACTTTAGAAATAAGTTAGAAAATGCAATGCCTAATTTCCATCTAAACGACACTATTGATGGAAAACGAAATCACTTTGAGAACAATATACAACCTTTCATAGAACTGCTAAAAAACGAACTATGGCGCAAGAAAGTTATGGATGTAAGAAGTTGGTTTTCATACAAAGCAGAAGAATTTTACAAAGAAACTAATCAAAAATACAAAACATACGAAAGTATGGGACAACTGTCTGGCGGAGAAAAAGCGCAACTTACCTATACAATATTAGGGTCTGCCATTGCTTATCAATTTGGATTGACAAAAGAAGGCTTACAATCCAACTCTTTCCGTTTTATTGCCATTGATGAAGCATTTAAGGCGCAGGATGAAGATAAAGCCCGTTATCTAATATCATTGTGCAAGCAACTGCATTTACAACTTTTGGTTGTAACACCAAGCGACAATATTCATATCGTAGAAAATGACATTTCATTTGTTCACTATGTAGAACGGAATGGCAATGAATCAAGACTATTTGATATGCGAATTGAAATATTCAAGCAAGAACGAGAAAAATATCAAGCAAATGATAACGCCAACTGAAATAAAGAAGAAAGCGGAGAATAAATATTGTAATTACTTACAATCAATTGTTGAAAGAGAACCTTTCAAACCAATCACTATTATTGGCAACAAAAAACCAGATGAAAATACAGTTAAATTTGAGAAAGAGTTAACTGAATTAATAAATTATTCAAAAGAAAAAAAAGGTTATGGTTATACTATTGAATACCAAAAAGTAAAAACAAAAAAGCATGGTACACAAGATATTCCAACTTCAATAAGTTTTCAAACAGAATTTGATTACCTAAAATACATAAACAAAGAAAAGGATACTGACAAATTTAGAAAAGATGTTGAAATAATAATTTCTTCTTTTCCAGAATTGAAAGATTGGATTTGCAAGTATCCAAACAAAGTAATAGAGAACGATTGGGATAGTTTATTGAAGGTTTGCGAATACTTTAAGAAAACTCCAAAGCCTAATCTTTATATTCGTGAATTACCAGTTCTAGTTCATACCAAATTTATCGAAAGAAACAAAAGTGTCATCAAGGAGTTGCTTGATATTATTTTAACTGATAGCATCAATACTGAAGAAAAGCATTTTGAAACACGATTTAATCTCAAATATGACGAACCTATTGTGCGTTTTAGGATATTAGACAAATCTATAAGCGAATTTTTGTTTTCCCAAATAGATGATTTGAGTATCCCAATTAGTCAATTCCGACTTTTAAAACTTCCTATTCATACAGTATATATTGTAGAAAACAAAATCAATATGCTTACATTTCCATCAAAAAAAGGGTGTGTTGTTATTTGGGGACATGGATTTGGTGTAGATATAATGAAAGATGTTGAATGGTTGAACAAAAAAAGAATTTACTACTGGGGCGATTTGGATGCACAAGGGTTTCAGATTCTTTCTGAAATTAGAACGCATTTCAAACATATAGAAAGTTTTTTGATGGATAAAGAAACATTCGACAAATATTACGAAGGAGATTCTGGAACAAATACAAATGTTCAAAAGAATTTATGCCTAACGCAAGAAGAAAGCGAAATGTTTAAATATCTAAAAGAAAACAATCTAAGATTGGAACAAGAAAAAATTCCTTTTGATTATGTATTATCAAAGATTCCCCAATAAATCGATAGCCTACGAATTAATGAAACAATCTAATTTTTGCCAATTTGTATTACCTTTGCAAAGCAACTAAGGGATAAAAACATCTCAGTAGTACCGGAATTTTAATCCGACACGCTTGCATATCAGCATTTGCAATGCGCAAATAATTCTCCCGACAAGCACAGGACAAGCGGTGCCCTATGGTGACGATTATTTTGTAAATCACCATATAAATCCCACTCATCCCAGCCATAAAAACCAGAAAAATTATTGTATCTTTGTCCCAAATTGGAAATAACAATGGAAGTACCAACATTTGTACATCGAGATGGAATGATTGCCGACAAGGAATATGTAGAGTGGTTGAAGGATCTTAAAAGCGCGTTTCCGCCAAAGTCAGATAAAAGCTGCTGCTCGTGTCAATACAGCTATGCTTGAATTTTATTGGAGTATGGGACGCGATATTATTAAGCATAAAGCCGAAAGTAAGTGGGGAAGCGGATTCTTCGAGCAACTAAGTCTCGATATGAGGGGCATGTTTCCTGATGAAACAGGTTTTTCTGTGACCAATCTAAAATACATGAAACGTTGGTATGCCTTTTATTATGAGCAAGTTGCAATTCGTCAGCAACCTGCTGACGAATTATTTCAGCACCATATAGATGAAAGTCAAAATCAACTTAAATTAAATCGTCAGCAACCTGCTGACGAATTGGGAATGCCAGAAATTTTTGGCGTAGTGCCTTGGTTTCATCATGTTTACATCTTCACCAAGAGCAAGTCACTTGAAGAAGCAATCTTCTATATTAACAAGGTTGCAACTGAGGGTTGGAGCCGTACTCATCTGGAGCACCAAGTAGATGCTCAACTTTTTCAGAAGCAAGGTTCTGCCATTACCAATTTCGATTTTGTTCTGCCAGCCTCTCAGAGCGAATCGGCCAAAGAATTATTGAAGAAAGAGTACGACCTTAGGTTCATATCAGCAGAAGCAATTAAGGAAGAAAAAGATTTGGAGAATGCTTTAGCCAAAAATGTAACTGATTTTCTTCTGGAACTAGGCAAAGGATTCGCATATTTGGGACGGCAACAAGAATTGCGTGTGGATGAAGAGTCCGTGTTCTTCCCAGATTTGTTATTCTACAATATTCCACAGCGCAGATATGTTGTCGTTGAATTGAAAGCCGTGAAATTCATGCCAGAGTTTGCAGGCAAGTTAAATTTCTATGTGACTGCCGTTGACAAGCTACTTCGCGGCAAAGATGACAATCCTTCTGTTGGGCTATTGATTTGTAAGACTGCAAAGAAAACTATTGTAGAATGGTCGTTACAAGACATTCAAAAACCTCTTGGAATAGCCACGTACCAGTTGCAGGAAGTTGTTGACCGTACTATTGAAGAATTGGAATTGAATAAAAACAACACAAAGGAATAAGTACCCTCCGTATGATTGGATATGGTGAGAATGCCGGCTCTGGATTCCCAACCATCATATCTGCTTGGAAAAGAAGCACATTAGGGTGAACCCGAATTGAAAAATAAGATTGAAGTTGATGAGGTGGAATTGGTGCTTCCAATACAAAATAAGGTAGATGGTGATACTAATGATAAGGTAAATGATACACTAAATGATACACTAAATGATACACTAAATGATAGTGTAAAGACTACATTCACGATTATTCGATTAAATCCTGGCATCCAACGTAAAGGTATATCTGATATGTCAGGGAAAAGTGTTGTTACAATAGGTAGGCATATTGCCATACTTATGAAAGAGGGGTTGATTGAACATCGAAACTCAGACAAGACAGGAGGATATTATATAAAATAAGCGGTAATAACCACTGTAGTTTCGGATTTGCAACAAATGTCCCTGTAAATGACACAATAAATGTAAATGAGCCTGTAAATGAGCCTCTAAATCTTGTTTATGATGTTGTTTCAAAATTTCCATATTTATCTAAAGAAAAAATTGCAGAAAGAATCGGGAAATCACGCGCTACTGTAACAAGAGCATTAGCCCAGTTGGTAAATAAAGGATTAATACGTAAAATAGGCTCGGACAAAAAAGGTTACTGGAAAATATTAGAGCAGAGTTCATAATAAATGTCGGTGAAAATGATACCTAAGGGCAAAATAATTGCAATGACTTGCCCAAAAGACTGCCCAAAGAAATTGCCCAAAGTGTCCGTCACAAATCGTCACCAACTTGGTGACGAAATTACAATATTAAATTCTAAGAATAATTTTGGTGCGTTACTAATGTAAAAAACATTATATTTGAACCAAAATTATTCACTAAGGCTCCCTGCTTTTCTCCAAAAACTATCCCCCCAAAACACAATTTTATCAACAAAATATGTATCTTTGTCGCACACAAAAAAAAATAAAGTACGATGAAAAGAACATTATTCCTATTATTCGCCATCGTTTCTGTAGCAGGAATGATAGCAACTAGCGGTTGCAAAAACGACGTGACAACTTATACGGTAACTTTCGATGCCAACGGCGGAGAAGGAACTATGGATACGCAGCTGTTTACCGAGGACTACGAAAAAGCACTTAAGGCAAACACTTTCACTCGCGAAGGATACTCGTTCGAAGGATGGAACACAATGCGCGACGGCACAGGCACCGCCTACACCGACCAGCAGAAGATTAAAGTAGTTGCCGACATGACGCTTTATGCCCAGTGGAAAGAAGAACGCCCCGTAACCATGCACAACGGTCACGAATACATCGACCTTGGATTGCCGAGCGGTAATATGTGGGCTACCTGCAACTTAGGCGCCGATGTACCCGAAGCAGCCGGAAACTATTACGCATGGGCAGAAACAGCGACAAAGCAAACTTATACCGTCGAAAATTACCCGTATATACGCCTTGTGATAGAAGGAGAAGATACTCTTCAAAAGCTTACAAAGTACTGCTCACAGAGTAATTTCGGCTATGAAGGTTTTAGAGATGAACTAGAATCACTTTTAGCTGAAGACGATGCCGCAGCAGTAAACTGGGGCGGTCAATGGACAATGCCAACGGAAGACGACTTTCAGGAACTGATTAATAACTGCACCGTAAAAGCAGATACGATAAACAATGTAGCAGGAATTACCTTTAAGGGCAACAACGGAAACTCAATCTTCCTGCCAGCTGTCCGCTACTATAGCGACGATGGTTTAGCAGATTATGCTTGCGGTTATTATTGGTCAAGCACATTGGCAACCGACATATCATATACAGATCCAACTTGTGCAATGATGTGCAGATTGTATCTTGAATACGACGTTGCAGATGTGATGCCGTGGTCTCGCGATTGTGGTCTGCCGGTTAGGGCAATATGCAATCTTAGAAAGTAAAAATGTCACAGATATGGTGCCGAATTATGTCGGCACTTTTTTTTTATTACGAATTTCCCGAAGCAGAATTATTATTTAAACACATTGCGTAGCAATACCTTGATTGCCGCCTTGGCTGGTGAGCGTTAAGAAAATCGGTGAAACGAAGCGTAAAAAGTCATACTGTTTGATGGCGGAACGGAGTGGAGACAAGTTTATGACTTTTAGCGTAGTGCAGTCGATTTTTAGCGAAGCAGACGCAGCGGACACACTTTTTTTGTTTACTGTTTTTGGTGACAATTGTCGAAGACAATCATGAGCACCGCTGAAAATCAATTATAGGGGCGAATAAAAAAAGTAAAAGCCTCCGCGGCTCAAGCGGAATGAAATTAATGTTTACTATTATAATACACGCGTTTCCTTGTTGGAATGAGATCACGGACAGCAGTCTTCACGACGCTCCTCGTTCCGTATCGCGTGTTACGACTAGCTTCCGCGATGACTACAAGCGAGGACTGTCGTTTCCCTGTAATTTCTGACGTAATTTCTTGAAGCAGACGCAGCGGACACGATTTTTGTTTACTTTTTGCCGACAATTGTCGAAGACAATCATGAGCACCGCTGAAAATCAATAGTAGGTGCGAATAAAAAGTAAAAGCCTCCGCGGCTTGAGCGGAAGGAAATAAATTAAAACACTGCCCTGCTTCGTACCAACCTCGTACCAACGCCGTATCAAGTCCGTACCAAGTCCCTCCCTCCTCCCTCCCAAGTCCCTCCTTTTCCGCAAGCACCTACAAACAAAAAAAGCCACCTCATCGGTGGCTAATTATCTGCTATAAATGTTTTGGCTTACTTGTTTATGCTAGCATTAAGTGCGTTGATAGCATCACCAACTTCCTTGGTGCAAGCACCACCAATGTTGATGTCTCTCAGAAGCTTTATGCCATCGTCGGGTCTCTTATCTGTCCAGCTATTTATTACAGCTACAGCATCATCACATTTTCCTTCGTCGATGAATTTATTTACCTTATCGATGTCTGCTCTCTTGATAAGTAAATTCTTCTCCTGTGTTTGAGCTTTTGGTGCTTCTGCATTCTGATTAGCATCTGTACCCTTAGTTTCATCTACTGTTTCGGTTGTAGCGTTGGTATTTTCACCATTACCCTTGGTCTCACCGCAGTCGCAATCGCAGCAAGAAACGCCCATAAGTGTTAACAATAAAGCACTTGCAATAATTAATAATGTCTTTTTCATTAGGTTAAAATAATTAAAGTTTACTTCTGCAAAGATATTGTTTTTTTATGAATCTACTGACATGCGACTAAAAAGTACACAAAAACGACATTTATTAATTGCCATGGCACTTCTGTAATGGGCTGGAAGAAATCGAATGTCAAGCAAAATGATTTTTTAGATATTCTTTATTGTGCTAGGAATTTTAATCACGGCTACATATTTTACAAATTACTGATAATAAGCAAATTATAAATATTAATAAAATTTTGTCTCAAAATTTTTGCTCATGACTTTAGATTTTTACTACCTTTGACTTTGGATTTTTACCAGTACAAACTTTAGATTTTTACTAGTACAGACTTTAGATTTTTACCAACATAAACTTTAGATTTTTACTATGAGTACAAATAGGACGGCAAAAGAAACATTGTTAAGATTGGCATCGCAGTTTCCTGTTGTAGCAATTACTGGACCTCGCCAGAGTGGGAAAACAACTTTGGCAAAAATGGCTTTTCCCGATAAAAAATACATCTCATTTGACGACAAAACAATGAGAGAACTGGCATCATCAAACCCAAAGGATTTCCTAATGGCATTTCCCGACGGTGCAATTATTGATGAGGCACAAAAAGTACCAGAAATCTTTGATGCCGTAAAGTTTTATGTCGACAATAATGAATATGTGCCAGGAAAGTTCATCCTGACAGGTTCAAGTCAGTTCCGACTGAAGGAAAATATAACCGATTCTCTTGCTGGACGTGTGGCATCATTGAAACTTATGCCGTTCTCGATTAGAGAACTAAAAAGCGACAACTTGTTGGGCGACAATGCCTACGATACAATATTCAAAGGTTTTTACCCACCATTGTACGACCCCCAGAAACACTTCATTGCTTCCGACTGGTTCGAAAATTATATCGATACCTATTTGGATATGGATGTCAAAAACCTTATAAATCCATCCAACCTGTCATCTTTCAAAAAATTCATACAACTGTCGGCTACATACAGCGGACAGATGGTGTCGATGGACAAGATTTCCAAAGTTATAGGCGTATCAGCCCCAACCATAAAACAGTGGTTTTCAATTCTTGAATCCTCTTTCATCATTCATTTCCTTGAACCGGAAACAAATAGTCTCGGCAAGTCGCTGGTAAAAACTCCCAAAATGTATTTCGTTGATTCTGGACTTCTATGCCACCTTTTGAGAATTGAAAGCAAGGAAGAACTATTGCTCAGTCCGCACAAAGGTGCAGTTGTTGAAACATTTGCCCTTTCCGAACTGCTCAAGAACCGCTTGAACATTGGCAAAAAAGCAAACCTGACATATTTCAGAGACCTAAAAGGATTTGAAGTTGACATTATTGCCGACTGGAAACACACTTTTGCCATCGAAATAAAAAGTTCAGCCGATGCGGAAAATAAACTCTCGGAAAGTGTGCGTGAATATCTTGAACTTCGCGAAGACACCAACTGCAAAGGTTCTGTTTTCTACCTCGGTGACCTCACCTGCGAAATCAACGGCATAAAATATATATCGTGGAAGGACTGGGACAATGCAGAAGAATGATAATACGCTACAGAAATTTTGTACAGACGCAAAATATTGCGTCTCAACGATAATACACGAAATCTTTTTTATGTCTAATTTTTGCATATTTTTGCATTACATCTTCTGAACTTATAAATTATGAAACTGAAATTTTCCATTTTCCTCACACTGGCGATTATGCTGGCAAGTTCCGTATTCGCTAAATCCATTGACGAAACAACTGCCCACACAGTTGCATCGCGCTTCTATGCCATGAAATTCGACCGTGCACCCGAATCACTAACTTCCACAATAGCATACACTGCCCCTGTGCTCCGCGGTGAAAATGGTTCATATCCCAGTTTCTATGTATTCAATTTCAACTCCGAGGGTTTTGTCATCGTTGCTGGCGACGACAGGGTTCAACCAATCCTTGCATTCTCGGACGAAGGTGCATTTGTTGCCGAAAATATGCCAGCGAATATTCGCTTTTTCCTGGATGGATATGCCGAGGAAATACAGCACATAGCCGACAACCAACAATACAGCGACGAAACCACCCTGCAGCAATGGGAGCAATTGCTTTCCAACACCCAGCTGGCACCAAAAGCTGGCAATGTGGTCGTAGGTCCGTTGCTAGGCAATAACAAATGGAACCAGACAAAATACTACAACAACCTTTGCCCCGCTGATGCTAGCGGAAACTCAGCATACGGCGGCCATGCGGCAGCGGGCTGCGGTGCCCTCGTTATGGGTCAGGTGATGCGCTACTGGCATTTTCCAACCACCGGCACAGGGAGCCATTCGTACACCAGCAACAATTATGGTTCGCTTTCCGCAAACTTCGGTGCAACAACCTACCATTACGAAAGTATGCCAAACAAGTTCACCGATACTAATCATCCCGACAGTTGCGTAGAAGCAGTCGCAACCTTGCTGTATCATTGCGGTGTTGCTGTCAACATGAACTATGGACCTAATGCTAGTTCCTGCAACTCCAACAGGATTGTATCCGCACTATCAAACTATTTCCGTTACCCTGCTACAGTAAGGTACATCGAACGAGGAAGCACATCTTCGACAGTATGGCTCAACTACCTGAAAGGCGAACTCGACGAAGGCGCACCATTTATGTACGGCGGAAGCGGAAACTATGGCGGACACGTTTGGACTTGCGACGGCTACCGCGACGACGACTATTTCCATTTCAACTGGGGCTGGGGCGGAACGCAAAACGGATATTTCCTAATCACCAACTGCAGTTCATACGGATTCAACAGCAATCACGCTATAATTATAGGCATCCGCGGTCCTGAATTGCCAGAGTCGGTAGAGAATCATAATGTGGCAAATGCCCAGATTTTCCCAAATCCATCCAACGGCAGAATTTACATTTGCGCAGAATCGCAGCAGGTGCAAGAACTGCAAGTTTTTGACTTGTCAGGAAGAATGATACTCCAAAAAAGCATCAACGAAACAGAATTTTCCATCGACTTGTCGGGTTACAATGCAGGAACTTACATTCTTCGGATGACCACCAGCAAGGGTGTCGAAACAAGCAAAATCGTCATCAATTAGAACTGGTTGCTCCAACATTTTCCCACGCTACCTTTCTCGTTTTGAGCACAGCGAAAAACCGCATTCGTGCTAATTCGTGGTTTGAGCACAGCGAAAAAACATCATTCGTGCCAATTCGTGCCATTCGTGGTTTAAACCATCTTCGTGCCATTCGTGGTTCCCATGCATAAAAAAAGCCACCTCACGGCGGCTCCTCTTCTGTTATAATGAAAAACTTATAAATTGTTCTATTTGCGATAAAAAAACATTCGCAGCGCCTTATTTACAGATTCAGAATTTTCCTCAACGACAATGTCGGAATCGTAAATACCCTCGAGCGTATAAACAAGACCATCTGAATATTCGGCACGAACAACAGTACCAGGCACAAGCCAGAATACATCGCTGAACACCCAGTTGCAGTACATCGACTTAGTGTACCAAATCCTGCACGAATACGTTTCCGTAATCCGCATATCGCAGACTGTACACTTGTAATCACCGATTCGATCCGTGAAAAGCTTTGGAGTATATTTCATTATCACAGGTTCATCTATATATCCATTGCTCAATTCCGCCACATCACTGAACATTGCCATAAATGTTGAGTCAATAGTATATTGTTCAATTATAGACTCCCTGCTAATTTCTCTCAATTTCGCTTTCGTCACATCAGCTACCATAAAGTCACCGTTGCTATCAACCACATGAAGGTTTCGATAAACAGATGGACTACGCCTTACCATGTCGCAGTTGAGAAACGGCAAACCTGATGGTGTGGGCAAATCGTAGCAAACTACAGCCAAATCTTTCCCTGCCAGTACATGCACCAGCGAACTTTGCCCCAACTTGGTTGTTTCCTTGTATACTAAATATTTACTTGCCTTACCACTCTGAGCAAACACGAATGCCGATACAAGCATCATAACCATTAAAATAAATGTCCCTCTCATACGCATTTTTCATTATAACGGAGCATATTGCAAATTATTGTATAGAAAATAAAAAAAGGAGGCTATTGCCTCCTAAAGTATTTTAAGCAGATTCTGAAACAAGTTCAGAATGACTGCATAGGTCAAATCGTAGATCGTACTTCGTAAATTCCTTTTAGTTTCCGCCTGTAACCCTATAGGTTGTCATATACAGATTCTTTGGCGTTACACTGAGTACCGGAATCGGCGAAGTGTTAAGCATCTGGTATGCATACGAACCGAGAATGAGGTTCGAGAAAGCGGTTGTCTGCTCGGTCATTATAGCAATAAGGTCAGCATCAATGGTCTTTGCATACTCAATTGTAATATCGGTAATATTGTCGCCGATAAGGTATGATGTCTGATACTTTACATTTTCCTGATCGAAGTACTTGCGAACGGTAGCAGCATAAATTTCAAGTTTGTTCTTAATGCCTTCGCTGTCGGAAGTCGCAACCTTAACGATGTGAACCTCTGCACCAAATGCCTTAGCGATAGTTGCTACCAGCGGAACTTTCTCGCGGGTTTCCTTGGTAATATCAAGCGGAAGAACTATGCGCTTAACATCGCCTATGTACTTGTCTGAATAAACCGAAATAACCGGCTTTGTTGTGCTCTGGATTATACGGTATGCGTTACTACCAAGTATGTAGTCGCTCAAACCCGAAGTACCATTGGTAGAGCAGATTATCATCGAATCATCAAAAGCATTTGCCTGGTTTACGACTTCCTCGTGTACGCTACCGGTCTTTACTATGTACGAGAGTCTGCTTACCGAATTCAGTTTCTGGCTGTACTCCCTTACCAAATCCTCAAAATTCTCAACTATTGAATTATACTGGTTTTCGAAATGAACCTGCAAACGGCCATGCTTTTTCGACTGAACATGAACCATCTGTATGTCGCAGAAGAACTTGTTGGCATAAATTATAGCCAATTCCAAACCTTTCATCGATTCCTCGGAGAAATCTATTGGGACAATTATCCTTTCCATAAATACAAATTTTATTGGGTGCGAAGATAATAAATTTTATCAAAGCAAAAAATAAATTATTTAAAGATTCGAAAATTTGATAATTCGATGATTAGCTTCGCTGAGCTAAAGGTTCAAAAAACGGAATGTCATCCTGAATTTATTTCAGGATCTGATTCCGTTTTTTTTGGATTCCATAAAGACCTACAATAAACATTCCTGCTTTGGAAAATATAATTTTGCTGATCATAGCAGTTTTTATTGCCTCCCCATTTTAAGGCCGTTAAGATCGTTAACGCCCTTAATGCCTATGGGGGGGGCAAATAACTGCTATGTTGTACAATCTTTCCACCAAAAATGCTTACTTTTGTAGCCTAAAATTCAAGCAGGAATGGAATCATACAACATAATCGGTTTAATGTCGGGCACCTCGGCTGACGGACTTGATGTGGTCTTGTGCAAATTCGAAGGTAACGACTACAACTGGAAATACACTCCGATAAAAGCAAAAACCTACGAATACGATGCAGAAACAAAAGCAAAAATGCTTTCCCTCCACACTCTTTCGGCCGAAGACCTGAAACGCGCCGATGTGTGGTTCGGCAATTTGTCGGCAAACGCTATAAACGATTTCCGTAAGGACATTTCCAAACAAATCGATTTCGTTGCATCGCACGGACACACCGTGTTCCACAATCCGCAGGAAGGCTACACAATGCAGATTGGAGACGGAAATGTCATCGCAAAGAAAACAAATCTGCCCACAATCTACGATTTCCGCAGTGGCGATGTGGCTCTCGGCGGTCAAGGCGCTCCACTGGTGCCAATTGGTGACGAACTTTTGTTCGGACAGTACGATGCTTGCCTAAACCTTGGCGGCTTCTCAAACATTTCGATGCGCAACGATCACGGCGAGAGAATTGCCTTCGACATTTCGCCAGTAAACATAATAATGAACGAATACGCCCGTCTGCTTGGCAAAAACTACGACGAAAACGGCGACATTGCAGCATCGGGGAAATTGATTCCTGCCCTACTCAACGAACTTTCGGCAATAAAATACTACGGGCAGAAACCGCCTAAATCGCTCGGGCGCGAATGGGTTGAGAAGGAAATGAAGCCAATCCTCGCCAAATATCAGGCAGAATCCGTCCCCGACATACTCAATACCTTGTCTGTCCACATTGGCACCGAAATTGGCAAAGCAATAGACAAATGCGGCAAAGTACTGGTAACTGGCGGCGGTGCCTACAACAAATTCCTCATCGGCAACATCAGACAAAACTGCAACTCCGAAATCATCATTCCCGACGACACCACAATAAACTACAAGGAAGCAATAATTTTCGCCTTCCTCGGACTTCTGCGTATCTGTGGCAAAAACAACTGCCTGTCATCAATCACAGGAGCGAAGAGAGATTCTTGTTGCGGAGTGATTGCAATACCATAATGTTCGTTTTTTCTCAAAAAATCCTATATTTGCATCAAACATTAGCACTAACAAAAATGAAAGGACACATATCAAAATCTATTTATACTCTTGCAATTGCAGTGGCAACATTGCTGATTAGTTGCAACGACCACGCCGCCGAAAAAGCAGAAGAAAAAATCATAGAAAAGGCAATCGACAAGGGCG
>JAGCDJ010000013.1 GCA_017651185.1 Bacteroidales bacterium
ATTGCAGTCGCTCGACAGGGAAGAACTTATAAAGAGGTTTGTCTCAACCGAGTTCAACCGCTTCCTAAATTACTACAAAGGTGCAGCAGACATAAACATTTACGACAAGGACAAGAAGGGCAAAGGTCGCAAGCAGGACGATAAGAAAAGCGGTTCGCGCAGGTCTGGTGATGATAAGTTCGACAAGCGCAGTCGCAAAACGAAATACACAAAATTCTTCATAACGGTAGGAGAGAAGGATGGTCTTACCAAGATGAAACTGATGGATGTCATCAATTCGAGCGATTTGCTTGCAGGTGCCGAAGTGGGTAAGATAGAGATACTTACAGGACACACTTTCTTCGAGGTGGATTCCGACTTGCAGGAAAAGGTTTTGAAGGTTTTCAAGAACCGCAGGTTTATGGGCAAGCGGCTAAAAATTGAGGTGAAGACGGGAAAAGGGAAGTAGGGACGCTGCTTTAGGACGATGGTGGAGGTGTCCTTACCTTTTTTGAGGCTCAGAGTTTTGCGTATGTATAGTTGAGACGCAAAATTTTGCGTCTGTACAAGTGTTCGGTTTTTGAATGATGTTTGAATTTGTTAAGTTTTTGTTTTGTTGTTAAGTTGTTGATTTGTAGGTTATTGTTGTGTTTGCTGTGTGTCTATAATTCCCCAAAACTAATATTTTTACGTAGTTTTGGGGAATTATAGTTTCTGTAAATCCCCAAAATGTGTGTTGTTTAGTTAGTTTTGGGGAATTATAAATCTTATAAATCCCCATAATAAAAAATTTTTTAATGTTTTGGGGAATTATAAAAATAAATTTTGTACTTTTGCTGCGGAATATCAAGCAGATGTAAAATTATGAATAAGAGTTTTGTCGGACGATACGAAGAAATACGATTGCTCCGTCAAATTCCTCTTTTCTCCCTCCATTTCACACTTCCCTAATCAGAAAAGCCATATAGAATGGTAAGGTAAGCAATGCGTCGTTGCGTCCGACATTGTAGTCGCCAAGTTTTAAGGCGTGAAAGATATGATAATGTTCGGGGTGTTTCAATACCGTCTGTAATGATTTTGCATTGCCAGACTTGGCTTTGCATTCCACAGGGCAACATTCGCCTTTGTAGCGAATAAGGAAATCAAGTTCCAGTCCGCCTTCCTTTTGGAAAAAGTAGAGTTTGCGTCCCATTTTGCCAAAAATGTCGGCAGCAAGATTTTCAAAGATAGCACCCTTGTAACCTTGCAGGTCGCCTTGCATTATGTTCCACGCCGTGCCTTCCTCCAACATACTTGTCAACAATCCAATGTCGCTCATATATACCTTGAAACTTTCTGGTATAGCATTGCCGCTGAGTGGCAATTCAGTTATGCTGGTATTGTAGCAGCGCCTTATGATTCCTGCGTCCTCAATCCATTGTAAACTGCCATTATACTGGCTTGCCCGTCCGCCTTTCTTTATGATGGAATACTGGAATTTCTTGTTGTCTTTTGCCAGTTGCGCAGGAATTGATTCAAAGCATTCGCGTATGCGAGATTTGTCTTCCTGAAGCGCATATTTCAGCATATCGGCCTTGTAGTTCTCAATTATACTATGCTGTATGTCAATGACTTCGTTCATATTGTTGGTTTCGAGGAAAGTTTTCACTGCTTCTGGCATACCGCCAACCACAACATACCGAAACAATAATTGCCTCATTCTTTGATGTATTGCCTCATTGACTGGGATTTCCTTGTCGAAACATTCCTGCAGGTAGTCTATGTGCTGTTGTTCTATGCCATTTGCCCAAAGCCATTCCTCAAAGTCCATCGGATACATTGTAATAATCTGCTCGAATCCGACAGGAATAGATGCTGCCGCTTCTTCTTCTTGTTCTTCCCTTGATTTGTAGCCATTTACGCCAAGAAGAGAACCTGTGCAAATTACATCGTAGCGACCGTCCAATTTGAAAAATTTGAGTGCTGCACGTGCATTGGGGCAGTCTTGAATCTCGTCAAGGACAAGGCAGGTTTCGCCAGAGATAAACTTGGCATTTTTTACACCGACAGATATGTTAAGCGTAAGAGTGTCAACATCGAGAGAGCCGGCAAAGAATGTTTTGTATTCCCTGTGCTCGTGAAAATCAAGATACACCACATAGTTGTAGTTCTTTTGGGCAAATTCCATCACAGAACTAGTTTTTCCGCATTGGCGGCAACCCTTTATAACCAGTGGTTTGTGTTCCTTTTTGTCTTTCCACTCAAGCAGCAATTTTTCTATCTTTCTTCGGTACATATTTCCAATGTTTTATAACTAAATTTTATAGCCTTGAAAATAAGTGTGTTAACATTTTTCGGGGCGACTTTTTGCGAAACTCATACACTTTTCTGGGTGAGTTTTCGGTGCAAAGATACACTTTTCGGGGCGAGTTTTGCAAAAAAATTGAAAAAATTTTGGGAGCGAGCGGGAATATCAATCCTCTTTTTCCTCATCATATATCACCATCTCCACATTGTATGGCGGACGGTTTTTCACTTCGCTGTAGATGCGACCGATGTATTCGCCGATGATTCCAATCGACATTATTATTATCGAACCAAGTAGCCAGACGGAGGCAATAAGCGAAGTCCAGCCCTTGACGCTTTCGCCACCAAGATACGACCACAGCACATAGATGAACGAAGCTATGCTTATGAAGAAACTTAGTACTCCGACGAGGAAAATCAGTCGCAACGGTCTGGTGCTGAATGAAGTAATGCCGAAAAGCGCGAGGTTTGTCATTTTGCCGAGCGAGAATTTAGATTTTCCTGCAATACGTTTCTGCCTGTCGTACTGGATGCAGCAGTTCTTGAAGCCCATTGATGGAATTATTCCGCGTAGGAAAATGTTTTTCTCCTTGTAGTTCAGCAGTGCGCATATTGCTTTTTTCGACATCAGGCGGAAATCGGCGTGGTTGGGGATTGTCTTGGTGCCGAGCAGCGACATAAACCAGTAGAAGAAACTTGCCGACCAGCGTTTCAGAAAGTTGTCGGTTTTGCGTGAGTTGCGAACGCCAAAAACTATTTCGTAGCCCTCGTCGAACTTGTTTGCCATGCTGTCTATGGCGTTGATATCGTCCTGCAGGTCGGCGTCGATGCTTATGCAGGCGTCGCACTTGTCGGTTACGAACTGCAATCCAGCGAGCAGAGCGTTCTGGTGACCGTTGTTGCACGAGAGTTTCAGTCCGGCGAAGGTTTTGTCGTTGCGGCAAAGTTGCGATATGATGTCCCAGGTACGGTCGGTGCTGCCGTCGTCGATGAGTAGTATGAAGCTGTCGCTGGAGATTTTTCCCGAGTCGATGAGCGATTTTATCTTTTCGCGTATGATTGCAGGGCTTTTCTCCAGTACGCTTTCCTCGTTGTAGCAGGGCACTATGACTGATAGAGTGTTCATATCGGGGACAAAGGTAAGGATTATTTGCGATTTGGCAAGACCGAGTTAAAGGTTACGAATATAGATATACGATTTTTCCACTTCGCTCCCTGAGTAGCTCCCTGAGTAGCTCCCTGAGCGTAGCCGAAGGGTGTCGAAGGGTGCCGAAGGGTCGAAGTGAGCGAAGTCGAGCGGCAGCATCTTAAAATAGGAGAGGGGTGCTTGCTTTTGTTGTCTCATTTTTGATGTGTTCTCTTGTCTCCCCAAAAATATGTATAAAATTTCTTGTTTTGAACAGCGTGTTGTAAATTGTTTTTCTTATATTTGTCCGTTTTTTCTGTTTGTGTGGATTGTTGTGGAGAAACAGGAAAATATACATGCATTTACTTTATGCGGATTTGTTGTAAGGAGTTTTGTGAGAATGTGACCTTATGTAAATGCACGATGGTGAAAATGGTATAGTTATAGAATTTTAATAACTTAAAAACTTAGAAACGGCTTTAGCCACAGAAACAAAGAAACTGCTTGAAATTTTTTAACATGGAAAGAACCATACTATATTACAAACATTATTTTATTGACTTCTTCAATTCTCTAAGTGAAGGTGCCAAGCGAAAAATGGCGTATGTGATTGAAGTGTTGAAAACTCAGCAACGGATAGGGACGAACTTCGTAAAGCACATTAGAGATGGAATATTTGAACTTCGTGTTCAGCATGAAGGAAATATATATAGGGCTTTTTTCATATTTGACGAAGGAAATATAGTGATGCTGTTCAACGGTTTCCAGAAAAAGACACAGAAAACACCTGAAAATGAAATAGAAAAGGCGATTAACCTAAAAAATGAATATTATGCAGAAAAACAGCAATAACATAGGAAATTTTGACGATGTTTTGAACTCGTTGTATGGAAATCCTGGAACTCCAGAGCGTGAGGAATTCCGCAGGGAAGCGTATGCGTTTTGCGTGGGGGCTATCATTCACGATGCCCGCAAGAGCGAAGGCTTGACACAGCAGGAGCTTGCCGAGAAAGTTGGTACTAAGAAATCCTACATTTCACAAATAGAGACGGGAAGTGTAGAACCTAGTGCCGGACTTTTTCTTAATATTCTCAATGTCTTGGGCTTAACTATCGCCCGCCCTTTCTAATTATCAAACAACCTCAAACAACTTTAAACATAGAAACCAGAAACATATAAACATAGAAACGTGAAACTTAGAAACATATAAACGAAAAGGAACGAAAAATGTGTACGGTAAGCATAAATGTTGACGAAGCTGCGATACGGGACATGCGTCCCGAACTGAATACCACCGCGGCCATTCGCTCTTGGGCTCAAGAGTTGATAGACTCGCGATTACGGCAGATGCAGCTTGAAGATGAAGAAACAATGGATGTTGAGGAGGTCAGAACCATGGTGCTCGAAACCGTCAGAAGAGAATACGATAGATTATGAAATATCTGGTTAGGAAGCGATGCGCGAGGAAAATCAACTCGTTTTATAAGAATGTCTCTTGTAAATACAGGCATTCCTATTCTCAAGAGTTGATGGAAAAGAATGTTAACGACGCGTTCGATTCCATATATCAGATAGAAAGAACCCTTCTGCGACGCGAGCCGACTATCAGCCGATGGGCCAACTACCATATGGTCAATACCGACAAGTGGTATTTTGCCTACACTATCGATAGTGATACCATAACCATCGAAGATGCCTGCCACGCCCAAAACATGCATGAAAAAGAATCCTCAAACCTTTAAACAACTTTGAACATAGAAACATATAAACGTGAAACTTAGAAACATATAAACGAAAGGAACGAAAAATGTGTACGGTAAGCATAAATGTTGACGAAGCTACGATGCGGCAGATTAATCCTGGTCTCACGAGTCGTGAGAGTATCGGCAGCTGGCTTCAGCACCAGGTGGATCTGATGATGAAGGAAATGGTTCAAGGAAGAGCCGAGAACCGGAGGCTTGCGCTTAAAAAGGATATGACACCAGAACAATTGTATTCGTTGATTTCGGAAGAAATTGATGAGATTTATGCAAACGGTTGATTATAAATATATTATTAAGTCCCGCGCATCTCGGAAAATCTTCACGTTTTACAGCAACGTGGCGAAAAAAATACCGCCATACCTACGACAAGGAGGATTTGAAACGCGATGTGCAAAACGCCGTATTCTCCATATACAAGATTGAGCGGTCCTTACTTAGGCGCGAGCCCACGTTGGCACGATGGACCAACTACCATATGACCAACACTGACAAGTGGTATTTTGCCTACACTATCGATGGTGATACCATAACCATCGAAGATGCCTGCCACGCCCAAAACATGCATGAAAAAGAATCCTCAAACATATAAACAACCTCACCCAACATGAAAACGGCACTAATCCATATCTATCGTACAGGCGCAATTCATTGCGTCCCTCCTGTACAGACGCAACATTTTGCATCTCAACGATACAACATATCCTCTCACGATTGTACAGATGTTGCGCGCAACATCTCTACGAATCTTCCGAATCAAACATATCGTACAGGCGCAATTCATTGCGTCCCTCCTGTACAGATGCAACATTTTGCATCTCAACGATACAACATATCCTCTCACGATTGTACAGATGTTGCGCGCAACATCTCTACGAATCTTCCGAACATTGCGAACAACCGTGCCATGGCGCGGTTCTTTA
>JAGCDJ010000014.1 GCA_017651185.1 Bacteroidales bacterium
ATGGCGGTGAGGAAACGCCCGATCCCATTCCGAACTCGGAAGCTAAGCTCACCAGCGCCGATGGTACTGCGTATTGTGGGAGAGTAGGTCGCCGCCGTCCTTCAAGGTCTCGACTAAAAGTCGAGACCTTTTTTTGTGTATACACGCAAAATCTAGAATAATTCTAAATAAGACTTGAGATAGGGGACAATTTGTCCCCCTACTGAATGTTGTAATCTTGGGCAAATCTTTTCCAAAAATGAAACGGTAACAAATTGTTACCATCTGAAACAAGAAAATGAAACCGTTACAATTTGTAACGTGTTGAAAAATCAATCTATTTTTATCGCTTATTTATGCATACTTATACTGAAAAATTGTATCTTTGAACCTTTATAATTCTTTCTTTGGTAGGTCAACATATTAGAAAAAGGATATGAATAGTACGCTATTAGACAATTCAAGTGAACAACTATCAATGCAAAAGACTCTAAAGGATTGTCTTGCGCAGGGTGTTTTTCAAACTATTAGCATTGCAACTGGATATTGGGACATTCCAGGTCTTTCTCTTGTTGTTGATGAATTGGAATCCTTTTTGAAAAAAGACGGTACAAAATTGCGATTATTGATAGGAAAAGACCCGTTTGTTTTCGCTTCACAATTGAAAAAGCCCAAAGTAAAAAGCCCGCATTTCCCAGATGATTATATCAAAACCGATATTAATGATTTGGAATTTAAAGACGAATACAAAAAATCAATAAAATTTCTACTTGACAATTGTACTGAAGAAAATCCCAAAGTTGAAATCCGCATATATAGAACCGATCCAGATGGTGACGCTCAGTTTTTACATTCAAAATGTTATATTTTCATAGGAGGTAACGATGCAGTAGGCATCATAGGTAGTTCTAATTTTACAGCAAAAGGATTGCAGGGTAATGCTGAACTGAATTATTTGGAAACAAATTGGCATCAGGTAACATCTACTGACACTAAAAATCCAAATCAGAAAAGCCATATAATATGGTTTGAGGAAAAATGGCAGCAATCTCAGCCTTGGAACAAAATTTTCATAGAACAGATACTGCGACCTTCTCCAATAGCAAAGAAATTGAAAGAGGAAGCTGATGCTCTTTCTCCGTACGAAATCTATATCAAATATTTGCAATTGCAATTTGGTGATATTACCGATGAAACAGTAACCGCCCAACTGAAATCATACCTTCCTTCATCATTCAATCCATATACATACCAATTGGATGCAGTAAAGCAATGCTTTTATATTATGAAGGCTCACGGAGGATTCTTTTTGTCCGATGTGGTTGGCTTGGGGAAAACTATAGTTGGCGTTCTTGTTATCAAGAAATTCATTGCTGAAGCAGATTTGTGGAACCGCAAACCTAAAGTTCTTATTGTAACGCCACCTGCTATTAAAGGTTCTTGGCAAAAAACAATAGAAATGTTTGACAAGGATTCCTCTTTCAAGATAGCGGGAAATATAGAATTTATCACAACTGGAAGCATCGGAAATTTAATTGCAGATGAAGATACTGATGAAGAAAGCGATGATTTTGATGGTGAAGCAAAGAGCAGCGATTATGGACTTATCCTAATAGATGAAAGCCACAATTTCAGAAATAGTTGGACACAGAAATATATAGCGCTTGATAACTTGATTGATAGAATACAGTTGCAGACAGGCGCTCAGCCACTTGTCGGATTGTTGTCGGCAACGCCGCAAAACAACTCGCCACAGGATTTGAAAAATCAGATATATTTCTTCCAACGTTCGCGCAACTCAACCACACTTCCCGACATTCCTGGAGGAAAGTTGGATTCATATTTCAACGACAAGCAAAAATTATTCAACGACAACAGGAATGTTAACACTCCTGAAGCCCGTAAGATAATAAAGGATATTGCAGCAGATATACACGACAAGGTGTTGCAATATTTGATGGTTCGAAGAACCCGAAAAGACATCAAGAACCAATATGCCGACGACAGCGAACAACTGAAATTTCCATCAGTAAAAGGTCCGCAAGCCGAACGTTATACAATGAGCGCAAAGTTGTCGAAATTATTTTACGACACAGTGTTTGCCATTGTAGGTGGATCGGATGACGATGAAGAGTCCATTGGCTATTACCGTTATGCAGCTATCAGTTATCTGATTCGAGAAGAAGACAAAAAGCTGTTTGAAAAACGTAATTTAAAAGTTGAAGACATTTCGGCACGTTTGGCGCACATCATGAAACTTCTTTTGGTAAAACGACTTGAGAGCAGTTTCCCTGCTTTCCTAAAATCGTTGGAAAACTTGAGAAGGAATACCCAAAATATGATTGACATGCTAAAAGCGGATACCGTATTTATCTGCCCAGATATTGATGTCAACGAAACCATAGCAAAAGAAGGCGGATTGGACAAGGCAATTCCTGTACTTCGCAATAGAATAGAGAAAAAAGGTGGCAAAAACAGAGAATTTAAGGCAAAAGACCTGAAAAAGGACGAATATCTTAGACTTCTTGAGCAGGATATGGACCTTATAGACAGGTTGTGCAAGCGATGGGAAAAGAACACCGAGGACCCGAAGTTTGACAAGTTCAAGGATATTCTGGATTCCGAACTGTTTAATCCTGCAATCAACAATCCGCACAAATACGACAGCCAGCGAGTGGTCATATTTACGGAAGCGTTAGACACGATGCAAACCTTGGCTAAGTACGTTGAAGATGACGGGCATCGTCCGTTGGTTATTTCTGCGAAGAACAGGGACGAGATGCAACCTGTGATTGATGCTAACTTTGATGCAAATAAGCCGCAAAACGAACAAAGAGACGACTACGATGTAATTATCACAACAGAGGTTTTGGCAGAAGGTGTTAACCTGCATCGTGCAAATGTTATTCTCAATTATGATGCACCGTGGAATGCAACGCGACTAATGCAGCGTATTGGGCGTGTGAACCGCATTGGATCAAAGGAGGACTTTGTATATGTATTCAATTTCTATCCATCAGATGACGGAGAAAAAATAATCAAGTATCTGCCGAAGGCGTATGCAAAATTACAGGCATTCCATACTATGTTCGGAGAAGACAACAAAGTTTTTTCCGAATTGGAAGAACTGTCCGAAGCGGACTTGAACAATATGGTTGATGGCGACACTTCTCCTTTTGCTCCATATATCAACGAGTTGAAACAATTCGCCAAGAAGCATCCGGAACGTTATGAGTTGATTTGTAGGACGGATGCTAAACGACTTGGATGCTTTAGAAAGATGGAATCTGATAATGATTTGTTCTATGTGGGAGCAGAAAACCATCAGTTTGTCCATATATTGGCATCTAACGAAGGCGTTTGTCAGATAGTGTCGCCATTGCGGTTTATTCAGGCATTCCAAATGGAAGGCGACAAGACCCCCGTATTAGGTACTGTTGACATGAAAAAATACGAGGAAAAATCACAGTTGGCGCTCAACACTTTCAATTCCTTCATTACTCAGTCGAAGAAAGCCAAGGATGCAAAGAGAATCCTGCAAAGTATGGAACAATGGAAATACATATTGGACCAACTTACCGACAAAGAAGCAAAACAAGCTATGAAGAATGTGCGCAAAGCCATTGAAAACCAAAATACAATAGCTATAAAACTGACCAAGCAACTTTATGACGAACTGCATCAGGGACAGCAGAGCCTGTTTGGTTTTGATGCCGATGCAAACGAGTATGTAAAAGCCACTTTTGCGCATATTTCAAAGGTTGTGAAACAGAAGTATGGCGAACCTTATATTTCAATTTACCAAATATCAGAACAATAGGAATACAAAATGACAAAAAATAGAAGCACTACAATTGTTTTATATTTGCAGATATCTTAATCAAACATGGCAGAAAACCAGAACATAGAATATAAAGAATCGTGGAGAACTGAGTATTTGAAATGGGTATGTGGCTTTGCCAATGCGCAAGGAGGAACTATATACATCGGTGTTGACGACAAAGGAAGGGCTGTTGGTTTGCAAAATGCTAAAAAACTAATGGATGATATTCCAAATCAGATAAGCGATGCTCTGGGAATCGTAGCAGAAGTAAATATGGTTACGAAGGATGAGCATAATATTATCGAGATAAGAGTTGACCCTTGTTCATTTCCAATAAGTTACCATGGCGAATATCATTATAGAAGCGGTAGTACAAAACAACAGCTCAAAGGTAATGCTTTAACGCAATTTTTACTCAAAAAAACTGGCTTGTCGTGGGATGCGACAGAGGTTACAAATGTAAGCATGCAAGATTTGTCGCCAATAGCATTTGACATTTTTCGAACACGATCAGTTCAGAGAAAGCGTATGGACAAAAGCGATGTTGAAATTCCTGACAAAGAATTGCTAGAACGATTAAATCTTTTCACCGAAGAGGGCAAGTTTACAAAAGCTGCATATCTACTTTTTGCTCGCAACCCCGAAAACCGCATAATAGGCTCGAACATAAAGATTGGCTATTTCGAGGGGGCTGACATTCTGTACCAGGACGAAATAGGAGGTTCTTTATTAGAACAAGCGGAACGCGCGATAGACCTAATTTTTACAAAATATCTTAAAGCTGAAATTTCCTACGATGGCGTTCATAGAATTGAAAAATTCCCGTTTGCATACGTAGCTGTCCGTGAAGCAATTTATAACTCGATAGCACATAGGGCATACAACTATATGAATTCAACGCAGATACGCGTATATGACGACAAATTGATAATCTCGAACGATGCTGCAATTATAGACGAATGGACTACAGAGAAACTTATGGGCAAGCATAAATCTGTAAGATACAACCCATTGATTGCTACTACATTGTTCAAAGCTGGCTTTATTGAAATATGGGGACGGGGTATAGAGAAAATGTGTGAGGCATGCAGTGAAAATGGCAATCCATTGCCAAAATTCGAGTTGTCTAACAATGATTTTACCATAGTGTTTTTAGCTAACAATACCGCAGAAAACAGCATTACTGAAAGTTCGCAGAAAAACATCGTAGAAAACATCGTAGAAAACATCGTAGAAAACATCGTAGAAAAACTGCCTGTGACGCAAGCCCAAATAGTTAGACTTATGGCAAAAAAGCCTTCAATATCTGCTAAGGAAATTGCAGAAGATTTATCAATTGCACCACGTAACATACAGGTGCATATAAAGAAACTGCAAGAACAAGGTTTAATCCGTCGTGTTGGTCCAGACAAAGGAGGACATTGGGAAATAGTTGGAAAATAATCGTGCAGAAAATATTTTAAGTACAGAGAAAATTCATCAGAAAAATCAATATTGGAAGTAAAAACCAGAAATTTATGAAAAAAGATTTAGAGAAGCAGTTGGCACAAGTATTTGAACAGGATTACCAGGGATATGAGAATTTTGTGGAGCAGGTAATCTCCCCAATATTTACTGGCGATGATACATACGAAGCATTTTCGGTTCCGGAAGACTACCTTACCGACAAAAACCGGCAGAGAGCCAACGAAAGCGGCATACTGCGCATTATAAAGGTTGGAACTATTGATGCCGAGGAACCTATAGACTTGTTCGACATTACCTTGAGCGATAAAAAGGAATTGCAGTACAACCGCGTTGGAATACAGCAGTTTATCCGCAGTTCGCTATTCCCGTTTACCAATGCTTTTATGTTGTTCCACAACGAGACGCCCGAAGGAAAGGACTGGCGTTTTTCGTTCGCATACAAGGACACAACTATTAAGGGAATGACTTCCGCCAAAAGATATACCTACCTGTTTGGCAGTAAGCACCGTGCCCGCACTGCTTCTGAACGCTTTGCAAAATTGGCCAACGAGGAGAAGACCACACAAAGCCTGCTTGATGCATTCTCGGTTGAAGCATTGAGCAAGAGTTTCTTCAACGAATACAAGGAGCAGTACAAGGCGTTCTGCGATTACCTGTTTGCCCATAAAGACGACCGCGAATGTTTTGGCGCAAAGTTTTCGCAGTGGGAAGACAAGTACTTGCGCGACTATGTGAAGAAAATGATGGGGCGTATCACATTCATTTACTTCCTGCAGCGCAAAGGATGGATGAATGGCGATTTTAACTATATGCAGAATGCTTATAAGAACTCTACTTGCAAAGACGATTACTTGGATTCTTTCCTTGAACCGCTTTTCTGCGGTGTGCTGAATACCAAACCCGAGGAAAGGAAGGAACTTTTCAAGGAATTGGGTTGGAACCTATCTTTGCTCGATGGGTGGAAAGACATTCCATATCTCAACGGCGGATTGTTTGAGCGTGACGAGCAGGACATCCCGAAATCGAAGTTCCCTGCCGAAATGTTCAAGAATCTGTTTGACTTTTATTCTAGTTACAATTTCACAATCTACGAGAACGACCCCGACGATGCCGAAGTTGGTGTTGACCCCGAAATGCTTGGACATATATTCGAAAATCTTTTGGAGGACAACAAGGACAAGGGTGCATTCTACACTCCGAAGGAAATTGTACAGTATATGAGCGAGGAGAGCATAGCCCAGTACCTGAAAACTCATGCCGAAGAAGCCCTGCATTCTGCTATTGACGAACTTATTAAGGAAAAGAAGGTTGCTGGCGAGTTGCAGGAAAAAACTGCTGCTTCTATCGTTTATGCCTTGCTGAAAAATGTAAAGGTATGCGACCCTGCCATTGGTTCTGGTGCTTTCCCTATGGGAGTGCTCAATGTGCTATACCATGCGCGTATGTTGCTGTATGCTTTTACTAGACCGACACAAGGTTTTTCGCCAGTAGAGGTTAAGCGTGAGATTATACAGAACAACATTTACGGCGTTGACATTGAGAAAGGTGCGGTTGACATTGCAAGGTTGCGTTTCTGGCTGGCATTGGTGGTTGACGAAGAAGAACCGCATCCCTTGCCAAACCTCGACTATAAGATTATGTGCGGCAACTCGCTTATTCATAGGTTTGCGCTTGATACGCCATTTAAGAATGTGCTAAAGCATTATAACAAGGAAAACAAAACCAATCTTACGCTTGACGATTACCGCCAGTGGGTTTACGACTACACCAACCTGTCCGACCATACGCAGAAAGACAAATTCCGCCAGAAAATAGAGGAGATAAAGCACGCATTCAAGACAGAATTGAGCAATGGAGAAAAAGGTAAATTATCGGATGTCCGTGGGGAAATAGAAAATTTGCAGGCAAAAGACATATTCGGTAAACAAACTGGCAGTGCTGCCGAAATCAAGAAAATGCAGAAAAAACTAAAGGATTTGGAAGCACAGCGTGACGATATTTACAACAACAAGTTGTACGAAAACGCTTTTGAATGGCGGTTCGAGTTCCCTGCATTATTGGATGAGGATGGAAACTTTACGGGTTTTGATGTGGTAATTGGAAATCCGCCTTATGGCGCGACTTTGTCAGATTTAGAAAAGAAAATATATAAAGATAAGTTTTCTGATGTGCATATGCGAACACCAGAAACATTCTGCTATTTTATTTCTTTGGCATTTCGTATATGCAATAAATTATCGTCAGCAATAGTGTCTTATATTGTGCCAAATAATGTTTTATTCCAGAATGAAAATGAAAAGACAAGGATACTTCTTTCGTTGGAAAATACTCTAATTAGAGCAATCAATTTAGGCGATAATACTTTTGAAAATGCAGATGTTCCTACTTGTATTTTTGTTGCCAAAGCTGAGAAAGAAAAAAACTATGATATAGCTTATTCTGATTACAGGGATTATAATGTAAAGGAAATAAAGTGGGATAAGAGTATTGAAAACATCATAGTTGAGAAACTTCAGACCGTTCCAGCAATGGTTTTAGGCATGTCTAATACAGATATAGACATACTAAATGAAATTAAAGATAATGGCGTTAATATTGATTCTATTGCAGAAGAAATGGCAAGTGGAATTTCATCTGGAGGTGATAAAATTTTTAAAATTGATGCTGACACTGCCAGTAATCATAATATAGAATGTAGCATATTAAGACCTGTTTTGGTTGGAAGTGATATAAATAAGTATCGTATTGATTATTCAGGAGATAAAATAATATATACCACAAGAGAAACGAATATTTCAGATTTTCCTTTTACCAAAGAATATTTGAACCAATTTGTTGACAAACTAAGTCAAAGAAGTGAATGTAGAAAAGGAATATTACCTTGGTTTGCTCTTAATAGAAATAGGTATAAGGAGCTATTTGTTGAACCCAAAATCATAATGCGTCAAACATCGGATGCTATTATTACAACATTCGATTCAGATGGTTATTTTGTGTTGGATAGTATTCTTGTTCTAAAAATCAAAGACAGCATAAATTATGATTATAAATTTATTTCTTCCATATTGAATTCCAAAATTGTTGATTATCTGTATAAGAAACTGACACAAGAAGAGGGACGTACATTCGCACAAGTAAAGCCTATAAATGTAAGAAAACTATATGTACCCAAAGCCTCAGAGGCAGAGCAGAATTTTATGTCAATTTTGTATGACTATATGACATATCTCAGAAATCCTCAAATACCGTCTGTAGATAGCGTTATCAGTAATCAGTTTATTGGAGATTTCTTTGAGCGTATTATTGACGGTTGTGTATATGAGTTATTTTTTAGAGAACATATGAAAGAAAGAGGTATCAATATTTTAGATTTCTTATACGATATGATTAAGCCTATTGAAAACGGGCAAGAAGCCTCAGAAACAATAGCAATGGTGTTTAATACTCTCTATAAAACAGACAATGAAGTTCGAACAAGAATGAATTTATTTGTAGCGAGAAGTCCTGAATACCTTAAAATCATAATTCAAAGTTAATATGGCTGCAATATCAAAAATAACTATAGATGGATTTAAAGCCTTTCCAGATTCATTTACTCTTGAATTGGGAGGAAAGAATCTTTTGATGTATGGTGAGAATGGAAGTGGAAAATCTTCTATATATTATGCATTACACGCTCTTTTACAGAGCCAATGCAAAGATAAAAGCAGCATCTATTTTAATCCTAATCACCAAGAAAGTATTGTCAACCAGAATACGAAGAAACCTAATGCAAAAGTTGAGATTCTATTTGTGGGTAGTAGTGTTGTATATAGTATCTCCCAAGCTGGATATAAAGAATCTGTTGTTCAAACAACTTCACCATTGCGCGATTTAAACGGGCAGTGTGTTTTTATTAATCATAAGTTTTTGTTCAACTTTTTTAGTTTTCGAAACTCCCAATACATAGATCTATTTCCTGTCTTCATAAAAGATATACTTCCTTTTACACTTGCTTCTGATGGGAGCAATTATATAAGTGAAATTTATAATGAAATAATGAAAGGTATTAAGAGGAAAGGGAATAGCACCCGACTTGATAGTAAATATGAAAAAACAATAAAATATTTCAATGATGAGGTAAAAATAATAGTAGATAAGATAAATAGCACAGGTACTCCTCATGCCACACAGATTTATAATAGTTATTTCAGAAATGAAAATGATTCTGAATTAAAAATATCATTAGGTTATGATGAGCATAAAGATGATGTTCCAAAAACTAATGTGTCATATTGGTTAAGAATTGGTTATCGTTATCAAAACAACATAGTGGCGGGAGCTGTGAAAAAAGAAAAAATGAGCCGCAGAAAGGAATTGTTACAGCCAGTAATCACATTGAAAATAGAAGAAAAGCAATCAGACGGTAGTTATAAAGATATAAAAAAGCCTCAAACTTATTTCAATGAAGCGAAACTGACAGCAATTGCGTTGTCCATAAGGTTTGCATTGTTGGATACTGTAAGCTCAGAAAATGGCAGGTTCATGGCATTGGATGATATGTTGATAAGTCTTGATATGAGCAACCGAATGAAAGTCATTTATTACTTACTAAATAATACTTTAAAAGCTTATAAGTTGTATGTGTTTACACATGATAGACTATTTTATCATACATTCAAACGGATAATTGAAACACAATATGACAATAGTAAATGGGTATTTGGTGGACTTTATTTGAATGATTTAAGGAATCCAATATCACCAGAGTTTAATTCTGAAACAAAAACAAAGATAGACGATATTCATGAGGCGTATTCAAGACATGATTATTTTCGATGTGGTACATTGTTACGCCAATTATGTGAAAGATGTTTAAATGAATTGTTGCCAGACTCATTACGCACCAAGCCAAATTCGCAAACGGGGTTATCCATTGAGAAAAACTTGGACGAACAAATATTGTCTTTGGAGGATTTCTGTCAACATGAGGGTATTGATTTTACACCATTTAAAAATCTAAAGTCATATAAAGATTTGTTTTTGAATTCAACTGCACATAATGATATAACATCGCCTTTTTATCGCAATGAGATAAAAGCATGTATGAAATCTTTGGAGGAACTAAATAAAATTAATAGGTCAAAAGCAATCGAGTGTAATAAGGATTTATCATTTCAAATAACAATACCAGGAGGGAGTGTCCACACAATAAGATTAAGGATAAGAGAAGAAAAACTATTATTACTAGAATATGGTTCAATAAAGCGGATATCATATTATTCAAAATGTGAAATACTTAAAGATATTAGTGAAGCGGGCGAGATACAAATAAACGAAGGTTTTGAATCTTTATATGAAGCATATAAAACTATTTGTGAAAAGTATGGTATAGGTGCTTCGAACGATTTGATGGATGTTTTGAGAGATCGTAAAGGTTTAATAAGAGATAAACTAAAATGATTTTATATGTATGAAAAAATTGAAATTTGATTCAACTTCACCTTTCAAAGGAATATTATTTCAATTTCATGTAGCATTAGAAAAATGTTTTGAAATGGAAGAATGTCAGTCTGTATATATTGAAACGTACGGAGATGTTTCATTATTGGGCAATTTATCCAATAGCAAACAGATTGAAGCAAAGTTCTACAAAAAGTCGTTGACAAATTTAGATAAAAATGTTTGGAATACTATTTATAATTGGATGAATACAGATTTCCCAATAGACAAATTCAGTTCTTTTGTGCTGTTTACAACACAAAAAATTGGGAAAGATGCTGCTTGGGCAGATTGGAATAATAAATCCTTAAAAGAAAGAGAAGAAGTTTTAAAAAAGATAAAAAAGAGTTTTGATGAGCAGAAGTCAAAATCTAAACAATTAAAAAAATGTATGGATGTAATATTCGATACAGAGAATAAAACCAGACTATCTAAGATAATAGAGAAATTATATATTGATAGCATTAATATAGATGCAGAAACCTACAGGAAAAGTATTTATGATAGATATGGAAAAGGTGTTCCCAAAACAAAAAAAGAACGGTTTATAGATACATTAATGGGCTATATATTACGCCCAGAAATAGTTAATAGAAACTGGGAAATATCATATGAGTCTTTTTCTAAAGAGGTTGAAGATGTTACCAAACAAATGGTTGAATGCACAACAATTTTTCCTGCTAAACTTAAATTGACTGATATAAAACCAGAAGAATATGAAGACAATATGTTTGTTAAGAAAATACAAGACATTGAATATGACGAGGTAATAGATGATGCTATAGATGATTACATCTATACAGCAAATTTAATTGTTCATGATATGCAAGAATCAGAAACAATCAAAAAATCATTGTCTAAATATGAAGATAATATAGAAAATAACTTTAGGGCAAAATACAGAAAAGCTTCAAGAAATTACAACGAAGGCGAACGAATTGCAAGGTCACAAGATCTGTACGATGATGTAATAAGTTCAAACGATGGGGCATTCCATTCTTATAGTACGGTTGATAGTTATTTCCACAATGGAATGATTCATATATTAACCGATGAAAAAGATGATCTTGTTTGGTTATTAAATAAAAAAACAAATGAGTAATTTTATTGAAAATATATCAGTTTTACAGAGAAACATATTTATTCTTACACCATTAATAGTTTCTTTTTATAAGAATATGAAACCACGAGAGAAAAATATTCTGCTAGCATATTTCGTATTTCCGTTAGTTTTAAATAAAAATTTTACAAATAAAATAAAAACTATCACTATAAATTCCGATATGAGCAGAATAACTAAAGATAAAGATATTATGGCAGGTTTTGAAGATCGTTTTTACTTCTATATTGATATAACAAACAAATGTCTTCAATATGCTATTGATTGTAAGTATATAAAGGTAAATGATAACCTTAGTGTATCAGTATTAAATACTGATTGTATTGTTACTGAACCAAATTTGAAAGTTAGCCTTAATTTATCGTCACAATTACACAAAATGTTTACAAAAGATGTTGTTAACACATATTATGCATTTGGAATAAAAGAATTATGAGAAGTTTTATTAAACATATAGGTATTATTGATAAATATGACAATTGTCATCATATTGACTTGCAAGAAGGATTAAATATAATAACAGGGAGATCTTCTACAGGCAAAAGTGCAATAATAGAATTGTTTGATTATTGTACTGGCAATTCTGACAATACTATACCATTCGGAGTAATTACAGACAATGCTTGTCTGTATTTTATAGTAATGTATGCTAAAGAATCTCAGTTAGTCCTTGCCAGAACCCAATCAGAGAGAACAACTCAATTGTTTTTCAAGATAGAACCCGAGAAAATAGATATTGTAAACTTAAATCGAGGATACTTTAGTGATAAGTATTTCTTGCCAATAAAAACATTTCGTGAAGAATTGAGCCATTTTTGTGGCGTAAATATTTCTGATACGGATGAAAGTGAAGAAGTAGTAAAACATAAAGGAGTAAAAAGAGGATATCCCTCTTTTCGAAATATGGTTTCCTTTATGTTACAACATCAAAATCTGATTGCGAACAAACATTCTCTATTTTATAGGTTTGATGAAAAAGAAAAAAGAGAGAGGGTTATTGATGAGTTCAAAATTTTTGCAGGATTTGTTGATCAACAATACTATACTCTATCTCAGGAATTAGAGGAAAAGAAATTAACACTAGATAAATATAAAATTGAATCCAATCGTTTTGAATCTATCAAAAAAGAAAGAATATCATATCTTGATGAACTAAGAAAAGAGTATCATGCAATAAGTGGATACGAGTTGTTTCAAGGTGTTGATAGTAGCCTTATGATTAATGCTCCGCAAGTATATCTTGACCAAATGTCAAATATGCAAATTAAGATAAATGAGAATTCCGATGAATATAAGCAACAATATATTGATTTAACTAAGGAAAGGAATCAATTATTATTCAAGAAAAGATCCTTTTTGATTAAGCTTGAACATGTTAACGAGTCTATTGAGTATGCAAGAAATTATGCAAGTACAATTGATAAATATCATCCAATAACAGAAGCCTCCAAAAATGTATCAGAATGTCCATTTTGTCATCAAATTAATCCTGAACCAGAAAATGAAGCGAGTAAATTAAAAAATGCTATAAACTGGTTAAATGAGGAATTGAGGAAATCCCCGCAAAGGATAGATTCATTTTTACCACAAAGAAGAGAATTACAAAAAGAAATACAGGGTTTGGACAAACAGATTTATAATATAAATAATGAAATAAAAAAAATTGAAGATATTAATAATAGGTTAGAAAAGAATAGGTCATTAGAAGAACAATCATTAAAACTAAAACTAAAAATAGAAAATGAATTAGAATGGTCTGTAACAAAAATCGTTCAAATTAATAATCATGATATTGAAGGTTTAAAAAGAAAAATAGAGGAAATAGAGTTTACGTTAAAGACAAAATACAATCTTAGCAAAAAGTTAAAAGAAGCCGAATCATTTATTAATAATGCAATGAATGAAATTGGCAACAAATTGGATTTTGAAAATTCATATAGTCCAATAAATCTTCATTTTGACATTAATACTTTTGAATTATATCATCTTAGACAAGACAAATCAAAGGTTTATTTAAGAGCAATGGGAAGTGGAGCAAATTGGTTATATTCTCATATCTGTTTGTTTTTAGCGATACACAAATTCTTCATATCTCTTGGAGATAAGGCTTTAGTTCCAACGGTTTTATTTTTAGATCAACCTAGTCAGGTATATTTTCCTGCAACGATAGATATTAATACAGAAAAATTTGATGCAATAGAATTAAAGAAAATGGAAAATAAATCTGCAGATGAAGATTTAAAAGCAGTAACGAATTTATATGTACAAATAATAGAGTTTATAAATTCTGTTAAGAAAGAATATGGTTTTTCTCCACAAATAATCATATCAGATCATGCCGATTATTTAGACTTAGGGCGTTATAAATTTACAGACTATGTAATAAATAGATGGAGAGGAATGAATGAAGGTTTTATCGATATAGATAAACTAAATTCAAAAGATAACGCAGATATGAAATAATATATGCACACAAAGATATGAACAGAATCATTCTCATCGGCAACGGATTTGACTTGGCATACGGACTGAAAACAAGTTATGCAGATTTCATCGATTGGTATTGGGAGGAAAGAATAAATAAACTAAAATCCGAAAATACGAATGAAAGCGATGATGGTCTTTGCAAACTGATAATCAACTATGGTATATGGAGCAGTTATTATGCCGATGCCAGCACTTTTAACAAATTGAGTATCTATGACATATTGAACAATATTCAAAACCAGAAAGATAAATTCAAGGTCATACCTTCTAAATTGTTTCAAGGAATAATAAGGGAACTGAATGACAAGAAATGGGTGGACATTGAAAATGAGTACTACAATTTGCTGACTTCGATTGATAACAGCGATGAAATAAAAAGCATCAACAATGAGCTAAGCATTATCAAGAAATATCTGGCGGAATACCTTAAGGAAATTGAGAAAAACACCCCAAACCCTTCAATAAACTACGACATAGAAAGCATTTTGTTCAAGCCGATACTGGCAAAGGATGTTGCCGTAAGTTCATCCAATGTTTTCTGGGACATCATCGATGACAGGTTGAAATATAAAGATCAAAAGTTGAATGAATTGATAGACGGCTATCACAAAATACAGTACAATGCAAGTCATATAAAGGAATTTAAGGAAAAAGGCGGCACCATCGATTGCATAAAGGACGAAACTACGGCTTACCCAGCAGAACTCTTGCTGCCTGACAGAATAATGCTCCTGAATTTTAATTATACCGATATTGCAGACAAATATTTCCCCAAGAATTCCGATAAATTTATTGTCAATCATATCCATGGCACATTGAATAATTTCGAAAACATAATATTTGGATATGGTGACGAGCAGGACAAAACATTCAAGGATTTGCAGAAAAGAAACGACAAGGAGAGCTTGAAAAACATAAAAACAATAAAGTACCTCGAAGCTCCGGCATATAGGAAACTGCTTGCGTTTATGGAATCTTCGCCATATCAGATATTCATAATCGGGCATTCGTGCGGTCAGTCGGACGGGACTTTGCTCAACACCCTTTTCGAACACAAAAATTGCATTTCGATAAAACCGTTTTACTACAAGAATGGCGATACGGACAACTATATGGAAATAGTGCAGAACATTTCCCGAAACTTTACCGACATGAAACTCATGCGCGACCGTGTAGTAAACAAAACCCAGTGTGAACCAATGCCACAGGCGGAATGAAAAAAATAGTAATTTAATATAACAAGAAATTAAACTTATGAACCTAGAAGATATTTGCAAGAAAACGATTTTTGTGGCTGAGAATGCTGCTGAAATTATTAGAAGCCATATAAATAATGCCGATTATGCCATTGATGCAAAGGGCAAGAACGATTTCGTTACCGAAATTGACAAGAAAACCGAAAAGTTCATTGTGTCGGAACTGATGCAGATTTTGCCAGAGGCAGGTTTTATCGCCGAGGAAAAGTCCTCGCAGAAGGTTGGCGAGGTTTACAATTGGATAGTTGACCCGATAGATGGCACATCAAATTTCATTCACGGAATTTATCCTTGTTCGGTAAGTATTGCTTTGAAAAAGAATGATGAAATCGTTGTCGGCGTGGTCTATGAAGTTGGCTTGAAGGAATGCTTTTCTGCTTACAAGAATGGTGGCGCTTGGCTTAACGGAAAGAAAATTTCGGTGTCAAAAGTTGGTGCAATAGCAAATTCTTTTGTTGCAACTGGCTTCCCATACAATAGGTTCGATATTATTGACAGGTACATCGACTTGATGAAATATTTTGTCACACATGCACAGGGTGTCCGTCGGTTGGGTTCGGCGGCTGTGGATATGGCCTATGTCGCTGCTGGAAGGTTCGATGCTTTTTACGAGTACGATTTGAAACCCTACGATGTGGCGGCAGGAATCATAATATTGCAGGAGGCAGGCGGTAAGGTTTGCGATTTCTCGTGTGGTAACAATTATTTGTTCGGCGGAGAAATGGTTGCGACAAACTCACTGATTTTTGATGAATTTTCAGCAGTTGTAAAAAAGTTCATGAATGAATAATGACGGCAAAATAGAATTAAGGCGACTTTTTTCGGCATCGGTAATCCCTGCCTTCTTTATGGCATTGGCTTGGCTGATGTTTGCCGCCGAAGGTCTGCTCAATGTCAGTTTGTCGCAATACGGACTAATGCCGCGCGAAATTTCGCACTGGTTTGGAATCCTAACAATGCCATTCCTGCACGGCGGACTATCGCACATTTTTGCCAATACCGTCAGTTTTATTGTGCTGGGAACCATGCTGTTCTATTTCTATCCAGAAAAGGCGTTGCATGTTTTCCTAATTTCTTATTTCTTTTCGGGCATAATTACCTGGCTTATCGCATCGGGTGGCGTTCACATTGGCGCAAGCGGAATGATATACGCCTTTGCTGCATACATTTTTACCGTAGGCGTAAGGAGCGGAAACATACGCAATATGGCGGTGTCGCTGATAATTGTATTCCTGTACGGCAGTATGGTGTGGGGACTTTATCCGCAGAATACTGGCATTAGCTGGGAAGGACATCTGGCAGGTGCTGTGACTGGGTTGGTTTGCGCCTTTATTTTCCCAATAAAGACCGAAAAACCAGAAAGTTTGGATGACGAGGAAGTTGATGATGATGACTACGATTACAATTCAACGCTCGATGATTCGGATTATGAAATAAAATACCATTATAACAGCGGGAAAAACAATGGCAAATGATGGTGGCATATTGCAGTGGAACGACTATTCGTCGTACATCCGCAGGACTTTTGGTCAGCGGGTGCAGAAGATTTCTGTGAATGCAGGGTTTACTTGTCCCAACCGCGATGGAAAAATTAGCACTGACGGTTGCATTTACTGCACCAACAAAAGTTTCTCGCCGTTTTATTGCAATTCAGACGAATCCATTTCGGAGCAGCTTCGAAAAGGAATAGATTTTTTTAGTCCGAAGTACAATGCACAAAAGTATCTTGCTTATTTCCAGACTTATACGAATACTTACGACAATATAAATGCGCTTAGGCGAAAATATGAAGAGGCATTGTTGGTGGATGGCGTTATTGGATTGGTCATTTCCACTCGTCCCGATTGTGTTTACGATGAAATTATGCGTCTTCTTGCCGACTATGCTAAGGAAAAGTATGTGGAAATAGAGTTCGGTCTGGAATCGACAAAAAATTCAACGCTCGAGCTTATAAATCGCGGTCATACCTACGAACAGGCGGTTGATGCCATTATACTTGCGCAGAAATATGGAATAATGTCGGGCGTGCATTTGATTTTGGGTCTGCCATACGAAACGGAGGACGATTTTTATTTACATGCGGAAAGAATTTCCCAGTTGCCAATATCAACTCTCAAGTTGCATCAGATGCAAGTGCTAAGGGGCACAAGGTTAGAAAAGTTGTATGATGAAAACAAATCTGCATTTGCCGACTTGTCGTTAGAGAATTATGTGCGTATAGTTGCAAACTTCTTGGACATACTTAATCCTGAAATTATTGTAGAACGCCTTACGAGCGAATCTCCTCGCGAAATGGTCTTGTATCCCGACTGGAACGGACGTAAAAACTTCGAGGTGTCGCACATTGTGAATGCGTTTATGAAAAAAAATGGAATGTTTCAGGGACGAAATTATTATGGAAACGAAAAAACAATTAACTTTGAGAAAAAATAACAAATGAAAAAGATTGCTTTTCTTATATTGGTAATAGCTTCATTTACAGTGCTGTCGTGCCGTGTAAAGAACACATGCGAACTTAACCATAGCGGTTCAATCTCAGTCATAAACAAGTCGGGTTCTACTGTAGAATTGCGTATCAACAATGAAAAGATTGGCGAATTGGACAACATGATGGTAAAGACTGTTGATGGAAAGGTTGTCGGCGCATACGACATTAGTGCAATATGTTATCCAAGAGTGTGGGATACCACAGTCAATGTTGTTGAGTGCAAGATTGTTGAATATACGATAAGATAGTATGGGCGGTTCGACGGAAAGACTGTCTGTTTATTCGGCATCTGCCGGATCGGGAAAGACATACACTATTGCCTACCAGTTCATTTCGATGATGCTTCTTGGCAATGCCTACCGCGATATCCTTGCTGTAACTTTTACAAATAAGGCAAGCGGTGAGATGAAGACGCGTATAGTCAAGTATCTCTATCTTATTTCCAATGCAGATGAACTAAAAGGAAAGGATAGGAGTGATATTGAAGGTTTTATATTGAAAATTAAGGGAAAAACTGGTCTTGAGAGAAACGAGATAGTTAAAAGGTCCAAAAACTTTTTCGAGGCGGTATTGCACGACTATTCGTTCTTCTCTGTTTTCACGATAGATAGTTTTTTCCAGAGAATTATCAGGAATCTGACCTACGAACTCGGAATGCAGCAGAACTATGAACTGGAATTGCAGGTTGATATTGTGATATCCCAGCTTGTAGACGATCTTATGTTGCTGGCAGAAACTGATAGCGAACTGAACGACAGCATTGTCGAACTGATAGAATCGAATGTCGAACTTAACGATAAATGGTCGCCTAAAAAGAAAATAAAAGAATTTATTAATGAGGCAATAAATTCCGATTACAATGGATATCCTGAAGGGTTTGTCCTTGATGCGTACAAAAAGGAACTGAAGGGAAAGTTGCAGGAATATAGCAAAAATTTTAGTAAATGCATAAGTGACATAAAGTCGATTCTTGAAAATGACGCGTCAAAAAGTGCTAAGGCATATAGTTGGTTGGAGAAATTTAATGGACATAAATTAGATTCCAGATTCCAGATGCAAATTATTGATGAATGGTTTGCGGGACAGAAAAATAAATCCGAAAAGTTCTTGAGTAGGAGCTGGTTTAAAAAAGGTGCCTCGCAAACCATTGTCGACAAGGTTGAAGGAATAGTTGTTGATTTTGAACGAGATAATAGTTTCGAGGATTATTATACTGCTCATGTAATTTGTGATACATTAGGTCTCGTAAAACTGCTTGAGAAGGCGACCTGTTTGCTTCATGAGAACCTTGAACGCGATTCTATGTTTCTTATTTCCGATGTGCCGGCAATGCTTTCGAGCATTATCGAATCGTTCAGGGATGATAATGGACAGGTGTCGGTAATGCCTTTCGTTTTCGAGAAGGTGGGAACAAAGTATTTGCATTTCCTTATTGACGAGTTCCAGGATACCAGCGACAAGCAGTGGAACATTTTCAAGACAATGCTAGAGGACTCGTTGTCGCAGGATAACGAAAGTTTAATCGTAGGCGACATCAAGCAGTCGATTTATTCGTGGCGAGGAGGCGACTGGAGAATCCTTAACGATTTGAGAAACAAGGAGGAACTCTCGCTTTATGTCGCACCTGACAAGCTTGATAGGAATTTTAGGTCGGCAAAAAGAATAGTAGATTTCAATAATGACTTTTTTGGCAGGGAATACAAAGGTAATGTCTCATTTTTCGGAGAGAGCAACAAGTCTCTATACGATGATGTCAAGCAGGATTCTGACAAGGATGTAGATTCTGAAATAAAGGTGGCTCTGTACGAATCAGACGCAAACATTAGTGTGGCAGCAGACTATATATTGCGTAATATGGTTACTGAGATTGAACGGTTGCAACTTGAGTGTGGAGTTCGTCCCAGCCAGATTACAATATTGGTACGCAAGAAAACGGAAGCGGAGCTTATTGCCAAAAGTTTCTGTGAAATTCCTATCGCCCAAAGAAAGTATGGCGTTTGCTACGATGTGGTGTCAGACGAAGCATTGTATGTTAAGTCAAACCCTGCGGTGCGTCTTATAATCGCATATATGCGTTATATCCTTAATCCTAAGGATGAAATTTCGTTGGTCGAGGCAGCTTACCTTTATCATCTTGAGTCGCTTGTAGTAGAAGGTAAAGATTTTGATGGAAATATCAGTAAGGTTGATATAGTCAAGGCATTGAATGATGCCGTAGATGCAAGAATTATTTCAGGAAAGCAGTCTTTCGAGGTCGTGGATATCTTGATAGACAAGTTGAAACTTAATGAAATAGAGGCAAATGTGCCATTCCTTATTGCATTTAGAAACGCTGTGCACAATTTTTCCCAGAAATCCACAGATGTACGGGCGTTCATAGAAAATTGGGATGAGAGGTTGAAAGAGGTGACGATTACACTTCCCGAAAATCAGGACGCAATAAAGATTTTGACGGTACATAAATCCAAGGGATTGGAGGCCGACTATTTGTTTGTGCCATACTGCGACTGGAATTTTGTAACGAAAGACTTCCGGACTACAGACTATCTGTTCTTTACGCCCAAAGACCATCCTGAGTTGTTGATTCCTGTAGAGAGGGATGATAAGTTACTATATACCAGCTTCAAGGACGACTACATGAGGGAAATGTGCAAGTTGCGTATCGAGTCGTATAACTTGATGTATGTGGCGTTTACTAGGGCGAAGTACGGGTTGTATGTGTCGGCGTTCAGAAAGACAAAGCCAAGTGATGATAAAGGAATGGAAAATAAAAGCAACTCTAAGACGGAACCAAAGGATGTATCGTATTTTTTGTGGGAATATTTTTCAGAAAAACGTGAAGGTTGGGATTGTTGCATAAATGAAGATGGCAGATTTTGTGTAAAAACTTTTATAAGTGGCAGTTTGCCAGTTGATGCACATTCGCAAGCGATTGATAATAAGGGTTATTTGTTAAAAAAATATCCTGTATGCGAAGATCCAGAAAGTGGTTTTGGAATTGTCCATCATCTTAACGAAAATGTCGAAGGCGAATGGTCAGCACGTGTAAAAGGGACAAAATATCATTCGATATTCGAGAATATAGTTACCGCAAAGGATGTGGAGTCGTCGGTTATGCAACTTTACTACGGTGGCGAAGTCGACGGTGCAACAGCCGGCCGGCTGGTTTCTGAAATCTCGGCAGCATTAGAAAACGATAAGATAAGTCGTTGGTTCGATGGCGGTTGCAAGGTTTATAATGAGTTCAATATCATTGCTCCGAATTATAACGACGACAAGTTGAAGCGTCCCGACAGGGTTATGGTGTTCGACGATGAGGTAGTAGTGCTCGATTATAAGTTTGGCGACGAGAAGCATGACAAGAAATATGCCCGTCAGGTGCTGGAATATGCCGATTTGATATCGAAGATGAAAGGATTCGAGGGGAAGAAATTCTCAACGTATGTGTGGTATTATTTTAGAAACGAACTTGCAGAAATAAGAGGTTTGGATGACATTTCAATTATAAAATTGACGTAATGAAGAAGTTTATAAGTTTTTTGGTCAGAAAGATTCCTCGTCCCGTACTGATACGGTTTTCGGGATTGTTTTCATTTTTAATCAGACCGTTCTATATTGGGCACAATGTGACCTGTCCCGTTTGTGGAAAGTCGTTCCGCAAGTTTTTGCCATACGGCAAGAATGGTGGCGATAACCGCCTGTGTCCCAAGTGCCTTTCACTTGAACGCCATAGGTTAATGTGGTTGTATTGGACAAAATATTCCGATTTCTTCAAGCAGAAGAAGTCGGTGTTGCACATTGCTCCCGAGCAACCATTCCTGAAGCCCTTCAAGAAGGCCGAAAACATTGATTATACAACCGCCGACCTTGTTTCGCCTATTGCCGACCTGCACTTCGATATAATGCAGATTCCACTTCCCGACGAATCTTACGACTATATTATTTGCAATCATGTGCTCGAGCATGTTCCAAACGACATTGACGCGATGAAGGAACTTTTCCGAGTGCTTAAGAAGGGCGGAACGGCAATATTGCAGGTGCCTATTAATCCTGCGTTTGAGCATACTTACGAAGATGCTTCCATTACCGATCCGCTGGAACGTGAAAAACATTTCGGTCAGTACGACCATGTTCGCTGGCATGGACTCGATTATCCACAGCGTCTAGAATCAGTCGGTTTTGAAGTTGAGAATTTTGACATAAAAGACCATATATCAATGGATTTGATGGAGAAGTACAAACTCGACAAGAAGGAGATTTTGTATGTGGCAAGAAAAAATAATTGATTTTTTTTGCTTGAATTAGAAAAAATTATTTTATCTTCGCGTTTTGTTAGAATAAGTATTAACGTAAAAAAGAAAGGAAGAACGCCTATAAGATACACTTTTACTCTTGATTTTTAAAAGAGAAGAATTATGACATACGACAAGTTCACTGATCAGATGCTGATTGATGCGTTTGTTGCGGGAGATAAAAAGTGTATCGAAGTTCTCATACAAAGATATAAGGATAATGTTTACTCTTATATCCTTTTGAATGTTAAGAATCCCACTCTTGCAGACGATATTTTTCAGGACACCTTTGTAAAGGTCATATCCTCGTTGAAGTCGCGTGGATATTCCGATGAGGGAAAATTCTTGTCATGGGTGATAAGGATTTCGCACAACTTGATTGTTGACAATTTCCGTAATCAGAAGAATATGGGAACTACGTCGAGCGACGAAAACGAGTTTGTTCTCAATTCTACAAGTTTGTCCGATTCTACTGTTGAGGACCGCATTGTCGAGGACCAGATTTTTGCCGATGTAAAGAAACTGCTCGACTATCTTCCGCCCGAGCAGAAGGAGGTGGTCATGCTTCGCCATTATGGAGATCTGAGTTTCAAGGAAATAGCCGATGTCACCAATGTTAGCATCAACACTGCTCTCGGTCGTATGCGCTATGCGATAATGAATTTGCGTCGAATAGTGGAGGAAAAGAATATAATCCTCACAAAGTAGTCTCTATACTCTATCACTCAATATCTTTTAAAAACATTCGCAGTGATGCGGATGTTTTTTATTTACGTAACTTTGTGCCGTTTAAATCTAATTTGCAATGACCGACTACGACGTTATAATAATAGGTGCTGGTGCTTCGGGTCTTTTGGCGGCAGTTTCTGCTTGCAGGTGCGGAAAACGGGTGCTTGTGGTGGAGAAGAACGCACGTGCAGCACGTAAACTAATGATTACAGGCAAAGGTCGTTGTAATGTGACAAATTCCGATGATATCAAGGGGTTTATGGGTAACATTTATCCTGAACCGCGTTTTTTGTATCCTGCCTTCAAGTCGTTTTTTTCGTCCGAAATACTTGCAATGCTCGATGAGGCAGGTGTGGAGGTTGCGTTGGAGCGTGGCGGACGTTATTTCCCTGCTTCTGGAAAGGCGGTTGATGTTGTTGATGCTCTTTTGGCGACTGCGCGTAGGGCTGGGGCAAAATTCTTATTTTCCACCAATGTAACCGATATTATTGTGGCGGATGGTGCGGTTTCTGGGGTGAAAGTCAAAAGCGATTGCGGCGAAAAATCCTTGTTCGCTGACAAGGTTATAATATGTACGGGCGGAAAATCTTATCCGCTAACTGGTTCTACTGGCGATGGTTACGATTTTGCTCGGAAATGCGGTCATTCGCTTTCAGAAACACTTCCTGCCTTGGTGCCGCTTGTTGGCAAAGGTGATTTATTTACGAAACTCAAAGGATTGAATCTCAAGAATATTTCTGCATCGTTGTGGATTGATGGAAAAAAGTCGCACGAGGAGTTCGGCGAACTTGAATTTACCGATTATGGCGTTAGCGGACCGGTGATTCTTACCATGAGCCGTTGGGCGGTGATAGCATTGCACGAAAAACGTAGCATACACTTGTCCATCGACCTGAAACCTGCTCTTGATGAAAGGAAACTAGATGCTCGTATTCTTCGCGACCTAGATGCAAACGGCAAGACAAAACTGAAGGTTTTGTTCCGTGAATGGTTGCCTATGCAGATGATTCCTGTCTTTATCGGTATGGCAAGGTTGGATGGTGAAAAGTTGGCAAGTCAATTAACTGGAGACGAACGCCGCAAAATTGTTTCACTGATGAAGGATTTTGCTTTTGACATTGTCGGTCATCGCGATTTCAATGAAGCAATTGTTACCAGCGGCGGTGTGCCTGTTGACGAAATCAACCAGAAGACAATGGAGTCAAGACTGGTGAAAGGTTTGTTCTTCGCAGGCGAAGTTATTGATGTGGATGCTAATACAGGTGGTTATAATCTGCAGATTGCGTTTTCTACCGGATGGCTGGCGGGGATGAGTGAGTAATTTTATGTAATTTATGCAAGACACACGTTGCTAAGTTCTCTACCCAAGTTTGTTACGCCTTGCTGTATTTTTGCAACTGTTTTTGCTGATGGTTTGCTTTTTCCTGTTACATAATGGCTAAGTTGATGCCTATTTATGCCAGTAAGACGCTGAAGACCAGCAAGACTGATTATTTTTCCGTAGTACTGCAAAAAACTAACGGTATCGTAACGATATTCGAAATCCAGTTGAGGAAGAGTTTTCCCCTCTTTTGCCCACATTTCTCTAGTTTCGTTGTAACATTCCTTAAAATCTTCCATTGCCTCGGCTACACTGTCGCCATATCCAGCAATCATGCATATCGGATTTGAGTCTGTGCATACGCTAAAAAGTCCGTCTCTACTTACTTCAATAAATGCTGTAAGTTTTTCGTTGTCGTTGATTTCTAAATCTTTATTTTTCATATATCAGTTTTTATAGTTCTACACCAGATTCGTTGCTAATTGATTTCAATGTTCCTGAAGGTATTTCTTTTGATCCATGTCTAGGAATTGGGAAACTCTTGTTAGTAATCGGGCTATATCAGTGGTCGTGTCTTTTGCCGTGTTGGATAAAGTAGCAGCCCGATGCTTTTAGTTTCCTTTCAAGTTCATGAATCTTCATTGCCTCAGAAATATTTCGTTGCAAAGATATACATTTGTATACTGTTTCGCAAATAAAATTCAAATTTGTTTGTCATCTTAAATAAGCCTTCTTGTTTGCTTCTTATATTCGGCATAGCCAGGTTTGTTCTGTAGTTGGCGCTTTTCCATGAGCGGTATGCTGATTCCGAGGAACAGACAAGTCATGGCTATCGGTCCGCAAATATACCAGTCGAATCCGTTGAGAGATGCGTACATTATCCAGATTCCCCACCAGAATTGTATTTCTCCGAAATAATTGGGATGTCGCCCATGTTTCCAAAGTCCTACATTACAGTATTTCCCTGGATTGGCGGCACGGAAATCGTGAATCTGCTTGTCGGCGATAAGTTGTATGGTTGCCGACGATAGGCAAATTACAAATCCTAACCAAGTAATGATATTAGTCGTTTCCGCGGTCTCGTACATCATCAGTCCAGGTAGCATGGCGGCAAAGACAACCAGTGTTGGCACCATGTTCAATCCAAAGAAATTGACAAGGTGAAAAAGTGCTGGATGCAGGTTGTTGCGATATTGAGTATAGCGCCAGTCTTCGTGCGCTATGCCGTGAAATGTAATTGCCCAGTTTCGTGTGAGTCTGAATCCCCAGTACCACGATGCGGTTAGTAAAAGAATGATGGGTAGCGACCATATATGAGTATAAAATCCCCAAAGCAGGAATGCAACAGGAGGAAACACACTCCAATACGGATCGTAAACCGATACGTTTTCGTATATCAGGCCGAATGCCCATACCACAATCGTAGCCAATATGTCGGCATATAAAATTGCCAATATAGAGGGTATTTGCATGTCGGTGAGTTTGATAAAAAGGAATATGCCAGCAATAGCACCAATAATATATATGGTGGCAATGAGTAATATGCTGCATGATTTTGAATAACTACGTTTCATAATATAAAAATAAGCCGCAAAAATACGACTTATTTTGTATGTGTCCGTTTTCTTATTTCAAAAACATCCGGATTAGTTTGTCTTTCCAGTTTGTATATGGCTGGTATCGCATTGAAATGTCCAACCAAGTGTATTTCTTTACCACCGATTTGGCATGACTGAATGTCTCGAAAGTTTTTTTGCCGTGGTAACTGCCCATGCCGCTGTTGCCAACTCCGCCGAACGGCAGGTTGTTGGTGGCAATGTGTATGATGGTGTCGTTTACGCAACCGCCACCGAATGGCACTTCACGCAGAAACTTTTTCTCCACTTTTTTGTCGTTTGTGAAAAGGTATAATGCCAGTGGTTTTGGTCTGCTCCTGATGAAATCGGCGGCTTCGTTTGTGTCGTTCATGGTGATTATTGGTAGCACTGGACCGAAAATTTCTTCCTGCATTACGGCATCGTCTGGTGTAACGTTGTCAAGAATTGTTGGTTCAATCTGTAAGTTTTCGTTTTTTAGACGTCCGCCATAGATTACTTTTTCTTTTGCAATAAGTCCTGAAACTCTATCGAAATGCTTTTGGTTGACCATCTTGCCGTAGTCCTTGTTGGCAAAAATGTCTTCGCCGTACATTTTTATGGTTTCTTCTTTCAGAAGTTTTACAAATTCATCGTGTGCCGATTTTTCGACTAGTACGTAGTCTGGTGCAATGCATGTCTGTCCGCAGTTGAGGAATTTGCCGAAAGTTATGCGACGTGCTGCTATGCGCAGGTTGGCTGTGTGATCGATTATGCAAGGCGATTTGCCTCCGAGTTCCAGCGTTACTGGCGTGAGGTGCTTTGATGCCTTTTCCATGACTAGTTTTCCTACCGTTACACCGCCTGTGAAGAATATGTAGTCGAACTTTTGTTCCAAAAGGTCTGCATTTTCGGCACGTCCGCCTATGATTACTGCAACATATTGTGGCTCAAATGTTTCTGTAATCAGTTGTTGTATGACCTTTGATGTTTCGGGCGAATATGCCGATGGTTTTACTATTGTGCAGTTTCCTGCTGCAATTGCACCTATGAGTGGTTCTAACGTTAGTAGCACTGGGTAGTTCCACGGTGACATTACCAGCACAACTCCGTAAGGTTCCTGCACTATCATGCTCTTGGCGTGGAAGTTGGTAAGTGGTGTGCATTTGCGCTTTGTGCGAGCCCACGAGCGCAGGTGTTTACGAAAGTGGGTTATTTCGGCTAGTGTAAGTCCTACTTCGCACATGTACGATTCGGATGCCGACTTGCCTAAGTCTCGCTTGATTGCTTCGAGAAGGTCAGTTTCGTGCCTTTTTATTGCGAGTTTCAGTTTGTCCAGTGCGTCAAGTCTAAAATTTATGTCGAATGTTTTGCCTGTTGAGAAAAATTTCCTCTGTGCTTCAACTGTCTGTTCGATGTTCATTTCTTGATATTTTTTGCAAAGTTACTTTAATTTTCAGCATTTCCCGTTTTCCCAAGATAATACAACCTTTCCAATTCCTTTTTGTCCATGAGTCTGGGAACAGGGTAGGTTGGGTTTGCCTCTGCATCGGCGTATGCTGCCATTTCGGGAATATCTTCTTCACGGATGTCATCTATTACGCGTGGAATATTCATCTTGTCGTTCATTTCCTGAATCCAGTCTATGAAGAGTTTTGCTGTTTCCTCGTCGCTATGTCCTTCGGCAATAACACCCGACTTGCGGGCTAACCGTGCTAGTTTTGGATATACGCATTCTCCATATTCGCGTAGAATAATTGGCATGAGTATCGAGTTTGCAAGTCCGTGCGGGGTTCCGTATTTTCCTCCAAGTGAATGCGCAACAGCATGAATATAACCTACATAACTCATCGAGAATGCAAGCCCTGCGCAGAATGAAGCGCGGAGCATATTTTGTCGTGCTTCTGCATCGTTGCCGTTGGTGTATGCGCGATATAAATATTTGTGTATGAGCATTGTTGCTTCTTCGGCATTTGCGGCCGATGTCTTGTTTAGCGACCTGCCTATATATGCTTCAACGGCGTGCGTAAGGGCGTCCATGCCTGTGGTCGAGGTCATTTTCTGTGGCAGTCCTGTCGTGAGCGTGTAGTCGTGGATAGCGTATGGCGGAATCAGGCAGAAGTCGCTAATCGGGTACTTGTAGTTCTTTTTGCTGTCGGTGATTACGGTTGTTACAGTTGCTTCGCTGCCTGTTCCAGCAGTAGTGGGGATTGCAATTATAAGAGGCAATTTCTTGTGCACTTTCAGTATTCCGCGCATTTTTGGAATTTGCTTGTTGGGTTTTGCTATGCGGGCGGCAGCGGCCTTTGCACAGTCCATTGCCGAACCTCCGCCAAGCGATATGAATCCTTGTGCGTTTGCGCTCTTGTATATTTCACGTACTGCTTCCACATTTTCGATAGTAGGGTTTGGTACGGTGTCAGAGTAGGTCGTGAAACTAATGCCTGCCGACGAAAGCACATCTTCGATACGCTTTGCAAGTCCGGCGGCAACTAGGCCTTTGTCGGTTACAAAAACAACTTTGTTGATGTTGTTTGTGCGTAAAATTTCGGGGATGTCGTTTATGCTATTCTTTACGACTGGGTCTTTGTATGGTAGCAGTGGCTGTGCAATGTGAAATGCTCCCTGATATGTCCTGCACCATGTTTTTCTTAAAATGTTCATGCGTTTTCCTTTTTCAAAAATCGCCGCAAAGAAAAGGCAAGCAAAACGCCTGTGGTTAAAAATGTGGCAAAGACTTGCTATTAGTGGGCGTTTGCTGGGTTTTGTGGGGTGAAATTTTGTTATGAGGGACGAAAGTCCGATGCATATTGCCGTTTGGGATGTTTGTTTGTGGCGAAATTTCTTGTATGGGGAGAGGATGATTTAGATTTTTGGGTTTTCAACCGAATCCTTATATTACACCATATTTTATGGATTACAATAGAATACAGGTCTTCTGCAAGGCAGATAGACATTTAGTCTTTTATTTCCAGTTCAAATCTATGTATGTAGGTAGATGGTCGCTGTAACCGCCATCGTATTTGTAGCCGATGTAGGTTCTGAAAACTTGTTTCCCTGTGTATCCCTCGTCGGGTTTAAGCATGAAGTCGGGGTTGTATATGTGGGCATCGTCCTTGGTGGTGTGAATAGTGTTAGTAGTGTCGAGCAGGGCACCCGAAACTATCACTTGGTCGAGAATTCCCCATTGTCCATGGAACTTGTGGGTTCCTAATTTCTTGACTTCTTGCAGGTAATACGAAAGGTTGTATAGTTTGTCACTCTTGATATTGTCGAATTCGGTTTCGGTTTTCAGTCCGTAGATTAAACTTTTGTCGGTTGGGTAGTCGTTGAGGTCGCCGACAATAACAATGTTAGCGTTTTGGTCGGCCTTAAATATCGAGTCGGTAGTATGCTTGACAATTCCTGCCACGAAAATCCTTTTTTCTTCTGTTTCCATTTGTCCGCCCCAGCGTGAAGGCCAGTGGTTTACAAAAATATGCAGCGTGTCGTTGCGATTTGTTTTGCCTTTGACATAAAGGATGTCACGGGTAGTGCCACTGCCGATATTGGCGGGATATTTTACTGGAATGAAATTTTCGGTAATGGGGGTGAAGAACTTCTTCCTGTACATGAATGCGACATCGATGCCTCGGGCATCGGGCGATTCCTTGTGAATTATTTTGTAGTCGGAATTGCGAAGTGGCGTCTTGTTGATTAAATCCTCTACAACCTTGCGGTTTTCTACTTCGCTTAGCGCAACAATTTGAGGCAGTTCCCAACCACCAGCACCTATGATTACTTTCGATAGGTTTGTGAGTTTGTTGTTGTAGCGGAATCCTGTCCAGAACTTTGCACCCTGTGGAGTGAACTCGTCGTCATTGGTGTTGGGACTGTCTATCGTGTCGAAAAGGTTTTCGGTATTGAAGAACATTATCCTGTACGAATTGCGAACAAGTTGTTCGTTGAACTTGTCGCCCGTACTGTCCTTGCCCGTCTTGCACGAAAATGCAAGAACAAGCATGATCAGCAGTGCCGATATTATTGCGGGTAATTTCTTCATTTCCTTCTGAAAAGTTTTGTTTCCGATTCTTCTTCGGGTATATATTCGTATGCGCCTATATCGGGTTTGCCGTCGAACGACATCCTATTTGTTCCTTCGTGGTCAAGAGGAATTGTTTCCGAAATCGCGACTTTTGCCCTGTCTCTTGCTGCCGATACCTCTAATATATTATATAGGTATGGTTTGGTTGTTGATGCGAACTTCGGGTCTTCGTTGAAAATATTGTCGACGAATGACGAAGGAGCAGATTGTGTCAGTTCGGTGCTGTTTTCGTATCTGATGAGGCAGTTGTCGAACAGGACATTTGCCGATGCTCCGCTTACGAAATCGAACCCGACTTCTTCCTTGTTGTACCCGTATATTATGCAGTTGGCAAAATATGCTTCGGTAAGGTCTCTGTACGAAACCTGTGTGTTGCCGTTTGCATCGCGGTAGGTATAGTAGTTGTTGAGCGAAAGTTGTGGGGTTTGCCGCACGCCAACCGAATAGTTTGCCATGGTGCAGTGAATGAACGAATATTTACCGCCAATCCAGCAGACGACTGTGTATTGGGAACTATTTGCGAACACGCAGTTTTCTGCTTCTATATGTGCTCCAAGCGCGTATAGTCCGGCAATCTTGGAGTTTTCGATGTTGGTGTTCTTCATTTTCAACGTTGGCGCATCTGCGGTAACAACTGAATCAACCTGTACTCCAATGAGGGCATTTGTTATGTCGGTGTTGTTTAGTTCGTTGTAGCGCGAGCCGGCAAGCATGTGTATTCCTCCGTATATTCCACGCGTGTTGCCTACTTCATCTTGCAGATATGCTCCCCATTGTCCGGGTGTGTATCGGTAGTATTCTTCGAGACGGTCGCCAGTGAAGGTCACGCGATTACCAATTTCACCAAGCGATTTAAGCGTTCCCTTTACGAATAAACTCGACTTGTTGTGAAAATATACCTTTGCTCCCGGCATGACTGTAAGGGTAACTAGCGTGTCGACCATGGCGGAATTGTATATAAGTACGGGTTTGTCGGCAGTCCATGTGGTGTCCTGGGTTATCATGCGTCCGCTGATAAGCGTTACGTTTTGTCCGAATGCTACGAGGTCTACATCTTGTGAATTTCCGTTCGACTCAAAAATTATTGAATCCTGTTCCACCATGTTGTCTGTTCCTGGGTTTATTGTCACTTCAACAAAAATGAATATTGAGTCACCGGGTGCAAGAGCATAGTTTTCAAGTTTGTAGTCTTTGTTTGTCGAGAATCCGTCAATGTTCAGTCTGTATTTTGAAGAACTTCCGCGTGCAAGGTATATCTTGTCGATGTTGATGGACTTGTTCTTGTTGGAATTCTTGACGATGAGGTATTTTGTCGTACTGCCTATGCCTGTGAAGATGGTGTCGAACTGAACTGTGTCGGTCGAGAACAGAAGTTTGTCGGCAGGGTCTTTTGTGAAGATTTCCTTTCCACATGATGAAAATAACGCCGATATTGCTATCAGCGCCATTATAGTTATTGTAAGCAGTTTTTTCATGTGAATAAAACGCAATTTTCGTTACGATATTGCATTTACTTCAGCAAAAATACTGTACCTTTCTTTTCGTGTGGCTTTCCCGTGAAATCGAGGAACTTGCATACCCAGTTATATGCACCTGTGGTGGCAATTTTGTCGCCCTTTAGTACGCTTCCGTCGTTTGTTCCGTCCCAAGCCATGTTTTGTGGCGATTCCATATCGAATGTGGTAGTGCGGAACATTCTTTCACCATAACGGTTGTATACTGTGAGGATGAAGTCCTTCTTGTCGATGCCGTTTCCACTGATATAGAAGAAGTCGTTGTCTCCATCGCCATTAGGAGTGAATGCCGTTGGTGCGTAGAACGTATATACATCGCTAATGCTTAATTTCTTGTATGCCGTATCGACGCACTGGTACTGGTTCTTTGCGACAAGCATTGCGGTATAGTCGCCTGCTTTTTCATAGGTATGTATTTGTGTCTCGTTTGACCAGATGCTTGTATTTCCGTCGCCGAAGTTCCACAGGTAGGTCGTTCCGCCTTCCGAGTAGTTTATGAACTTGATTTCGGTTGTCAGTATTGATGTCTGGTCTGGGTCAACAACGAATTCAGCCCTCGGCTCTTCGTATATTACAATCATGTTGTTCTTGGTCTTGGTGTTGCTGCAACCGAAATCGGACGTTACAGTCAGCGATACGTTATACGAGCCAGTTTCTTCGAATGTCTGTTTCGGATTCTTCACCGAAGAAGTCCTTTCGTTTCCGAAATCCCATAGGTAGGTCTGGTTGGCATTTTCGTCGGATACCTCGTAGAACTGGAATGTTCCAGGAGGGCATGAAGCGGATTTGTCTGAATAGAAACCTACATCTGGAAGCGGGTGAACGAGTGCATATACGGAGTCGCGAGCAGTAGGTGAGCCGCAGGCGTCGCTTACCGTGAATGAGTAAAATCCTGTTTCAGTTGGAGATATTCTGCAAGGTGTTGTTATTACACCGTAGTCGTCGGAGGTAATCTTGTATGGACCACCGTTACCGCCAGTTATTTCAATGTTGAATACAATATTTTCGCCCTTGCATATTTCATCGTTTTCCTGAGTCACCGACAATATTTCTATTGGAGAGTTTACGTTGATTACCATTTGTTTACGTGCTGCGGTACATCCGTGAATGTCGGTAACATCGAGCGTATATGTGGTAGTTGTGGTTGGCGATGCGGTAAAGTTGTGACCATACCAAACAAAATTATCTGGACCTCTCCAAACAAATTCGTAAGGACCTTCGCCGCCGGTGGCATTTGCGTATGAGTGAAGCGTTTCGCCTATGCATATTGTGCCTCCGTTTGGTATCGGGTCGGTAACATATATTGCTTCGGGCTGGTCAACAAATGCAGTACCAGTGTGAGTGCATCCGTTGGCATCGGAAACGGTTACAGTGTGATATCCTGCTCCCATACTTGCGTGTGCAGTCGTTTGTCCGTCATCCCATAGGTAATGGTAGTGGTCGCTTCCAGTGAAATGTACTCCGCCAGTGACGTCCGCCTGGACGAATCCGTCGTTGTGGCCGAAACATGTTGCTGGACCAGATAGTGTTGCAACATAAATCGTGTCGGGTTCGGTTATGACAAATGATGAACTTCCTGTACAGTTGTATAGGTCGGTAATGCTTACAGCATAACTTCCAGCGCATAAGTTTTCGATGTGGTCGGTGGCGCTGTTCCATGTGTATGTGAACGGAGGGATACCACCATGTATGTTAAGTTCTACCGAACCGTTGCATTCGCCATGACACAAAATGTTGTGTATGTCTGGATTCATTACGATTGGTTGACTTACTATAATTCTGGTTGTCTGAGGAGCGTATGTGCATCCGTTGGCATCGGTTACGGTTACGGTATATGCTGTTGTCGAGTCTGGCGATTCTATTCTGTTGAATATGCCGGTGGTGCCGTCGCTCCATTCGTAGGAGTAAGGTTCTGTACCGCCAGTTGCATTTACTGTTATTGTAGTTTCCGAACCATGGCACATGCCTTGGTTTGGTGAAATCGTATACATGAATCTTGTCGGTTCTACTATTGATGCGGCTGCTCTTGCTGTACACTGGTTGTCATCGGTTACAGTTACAGAGTAAGTTCCTGGGACAAGGTTATTTATGGTTTCGCTATGCAAAGTCGTTGACCATGAGTACGAGAATGGTCCTGTTCCACCGTTGACAATTGCAGTCATTGTGCCGTCGTTTCTGCCGTAGCAGGTGACATCGGTCTTCGATATGCTGACATTCACGGCTGGTGCTTGTTGTATTTCGAAGTTTACTGTTTTTGTGCAGGCATTGTAGGTGTCGGTAACGGTTACGGAATATTGTCCAGAATTGTAGATTGGAATGACCTGCGAAATGTCGCCGGTTGACCATTCAAACCAGAAAACATTGGTGTTTCCATGGTTGGTGTGTTCTATGTTTACCATTGCTGTGGACTCTGCTCCGTCGCAAATGACATCATTGTGCGTTACTGTAAACAACAATTCCTCGTCGGTGCAGGTGCGTCTAACTGGTTGCTGCGCGTATGCATAATCTGCTGATATGTAGCAGATTATTGCGAGCAATATGATGATAACCTTCTTCATATTCAAATGTATAAAGTTACACTTCTATTTAAGTGAGCAAACATATAATTTTTTTTTGAAATATGAAACAAAAAAATGTAAAAATTTGTGCCATAAATCTTTATGTGTATAACGAAGATATTTTTGAAAGGTTGCCTAATCGGGTGTGCGTTTGTAATAAGCATTTCGGATTTAGTAATTTATGCAGAAAAGAGAAAATTTTTTTATGCGCCGAGGTATAAAGTATGTGTGAACATAGTATGTTTCAAGTCATAAAATCATCAATCAAAAATCGTATTTCGTAAATCGTAAATATTTCTTATCTTTGCAAATTTATTGTGCAATGTGCATTTTTATGCATTTTGACTTAAAGTAATGAAAAAGAAGATTATAGGACAGAATCTTGTAATGGTGTCGTTGCTGATGTTGGCATCGGCATTCGTTGCGCTGTACTATAATGTCAACTATGGCGAGACGGATTTTGTTCCTTTGCTGGTTCCATCGCTCGCTACTTTTGCTTTGGGCTTTATTCTTTTCTTGCTTGGTCGCAAGTCGACACAAAAATTGCGTAAGGAAGACAACTTTTTTATAGTTACACTCACATGGGTGATTCTCACTGTTTTCGGCATGGTGCCTTATCTGATGTGTGGAACTTTCGACAAGGTTTCCGATGCGTTTTTTGAGACAATGTCGGGATTTACTACTACGGGTGCTACGGTTATGAATAATATTGATTCGCAACCGCATGGAATTCTGTTGTGGCGTAGTGTTACGCAATGGCTTGGCGGATTGGGAGTTATCGTGCTGACGATGGCTTTCTTCTCGCAGAAGAACAAAGCACACGAAACTCAGTTGTTTTCGGCAGAATCGCCTGGGATAGAAGTGGATAAACTTGGTTCTCGCATACGTAACACAGCACAGAAGTTGTGGGTTATATACATTATCCTTACCGTACTTTGCTTTGTAGCCTATTATCTCGGTCCGATGAACCTTTTCGATGCCGTCTGCCATTCGATGACGACGGTTGCCACAGGCGGGTTCAGCACGCATCAGGCAAGCATAGGCTACTGGGCATCGCCGTACATAGAATATATGTGTACGCTCTTCATGGCGATGTGCGGACTTACGCTGGCTCTGTACTACTTCCTGATTGTCGGGCGTTTCAAGGCGTTTAGCAAGAACGAGGAAATGCGCTGGTACTTCGGAATCATGTTCGCAGGCGTGGCTGTATTCATGCTGATGTTCTACTCGCTCGAATACACCACGGTGCTCACGGCAGAGCAGCTTTCGTCGTTCCCGATGGGCTTCGAGGAGACATTCCGTACCTCGTTGTTCAATGTTGTGTCGGTGATGACATCGTCGGGGTATCAGGCTGGTTGCTACGACTATGTTGCTTGGGGACAGGCGTTTATCATACCGACGGTACTTCTTATGGCAGTCGGTGGTTGTTCGGGTTCGACGAGCGGTGGTATCAAGGTTTCGCGAATTGCCATTGCTGTGAAAAACCTTATCGCCGACCTCAAGCGTCAGCTTCATCCGCAGGCCGTGATTCCGGTAAAGATGTCAAAGCGTTCGCTCGAGCAGACAACCGTTATGCGAGTTATGGCGTTCATAATGATGTACATAATCACTGTGCTTGTCGCTACATTGTTGCTCACCTGCTTGGGAATGGATTTCACAAGTTCGTTTGTTTCATGCCTTACTGCTATGAGCAACATCGGTCCTGGCTACGGAATGACTGGCCCTGCAACGACTTTCGCCGCCATTCCCGACGTCGCAAAGTGGATACTTTCTGGCATGATGCTTGTCGGTAGGTTGGAAATATTTACGGTACTGCTTTTGTTTACAAAGGAATATAAGGTTACGAAATAAATGTTGAATTATTAAATCATTGAATCATCAAATTTTCAAATCATCGAATCATTAAATTGTCAAATCTTTAAATTATTGAATATGAAAAACCTAACATTACTTTTATTTTGTGCGCTTTCGTTTTCCGCTTTTGCTTTTGCCGACAACGACAAGCCAGTTAAGGTTGAGGACATGCCTATGACCGCACAGGAATTTTTGAAGACTTACTTCCCGAAGGACAAGGTATTATCTGTAATGCTTGACGAGGAGGATGGCGACTACGATGTGAAACTTGAAAACGGCGTGAAGATTGAGTTCAACAAGATTGGCTCGTGGATGGAAATCGAAGGTCATGTCGCACTGCCGAAAGGAATTGTAAGCAGCAATATTTACGATTTTGTGTCGCATAACTACAAGAAAACTAAAATCTTCAAGATTGAACGCGACAAGAATGGTTTTGAAATCGAACTCGACAGCAAAGTCGAACTGCAATTCGATCTCAACGGAAATTTTGTAAAGGAGGAAAAATAACGTTTATGAAAAATATTTTTCTGCTTGCCCTGCTTTTCCTGCTTTCGCTGTGTGCGTTTGGTCAGGATGAAGAATTTATTGGTGGAAATTGCACCAGCATAATGGTCGGCAAGAAGGCATCTGCCGATGGTTCGGTAATTACTTCGCACACTTGCGATGGTCGTTACCGCACATGGATGACGATAGAGCCGGCTGCAAACTACAAGGATGGTGCAACTCACAAGGTTTACAAGGGAACAATGCACACCAAAAGCCGCAGTGATACCACTGGTGTAACTCTCGCTGGCGAAATTCCGCAGGCAAAGCACACATACGCTTACCTCAATACCGCCTATCCTTGTCTCAACGAAAAGCAGCTTGCCATTGGCGAGACTACTTTTTCTGGTCCCGATACGCTTGTTAACAGCAAGGGAATGTTTCTGATAGAGGAACTTGAGCGCGTTGCACTTATGCGTTGTACAACGGCGCGTGAGGCTATCAAACTCATCGGAAGCCTTGTTAAAGAATATGGCTATGGCGATGGCGGCGAGTGCATTACGATTGCCGACAAGAACGAGGTTTGGCAGATGGAAGTTATGGGCGAAGGTCCCGATAAAATTGGTGGCGTATGGGCAGCAAAGCGTATTCCAGACGACCATGTAGGCGTATCGGCAAATATTGCAAGAATCGGAAAGATGGAGCGCGACAATCCCGACTATTTTATGGCATCAGACAATGTTGAGGATGTTGCCAAGAAGTATAACCTATGGGACGGAAACGAACCGTTTGTTTTTTGGAAGGCATTCGCATCATCGTATGGCGCAGGAAAGAATTTCAAGGAACGCGAATTCTTCATTCTCAGCAGTTTGGCTCCATCGTTAGGACTTAGCATGGATATGGAAGAACTGCCATTCTCTGTAAAACCGGATGAGAATGTGGATGTCCGCAAAGTTATCGAACTTTTCCGTAGTACCTACGAAGGCACCGACCTCGACATGACTCGCAATGTACGTTTGGTTACCAAAAAGCGCCTTGATGACGGCACTATGGTAGACGATACTATTGTAAGTCCCGTTGCAAATCCCTGGCTCAGTACAAGCATGCGCAATACTTTGAATTTCATTGCTCCCGAAACAGTAACCTTCCAGCGTACAGTGGCTGTGTCTTGGTGCTCGTACTCGCATATAATTCAGTTGCGCAGCTGGTTGCCCGACGAGGTTGGTGGCGTTTGCTGGATGTCGGTTGATAATCCTGCACAGACTCCGCGTGTTCCGATTTTCTGTGGAAATACAGCATTGCCAAAGGCATACGATGTATGCGGACAAAAGCAACTCGATGACAATTCTGTTTTGTGGACATACCGCAAAGCCAACAAGTTGGCAACTGTTGCTTGGCAATCAACAAGGACAATTCTCGAAAGTGCACTCAAATCATACGAGGACGATGCTTTTGCTGGTCTTAATGATTTGGAAAAGAAGGTTGTTGACAATGGCAATGCCAAGAAGTCGGCTAAAATTTTGAATGCATATACTAGTGATAATTTCGAAAAGTCGGCCAAAAAATGGAAAAGTTTGGAGGAAATGTTCTGGCTGAGGTTCGGAATGGGATTTTAATAAAGTTGAAAGTTGAAAATTGAAAGGTGGTTGACAAGATGCAAAGACGTTTTCGCTATGCACAAAACAACCTCAAACAACCATAAACAACTTCAAACTTAGAAACGGCGTTAGCCACCCTTCTACAGACTCAGGGGGCGGAGAAACTTAGAAACCAAAAACATACTTATGCGAATAGATGTTATAACCGTTTTGCCCGAAATTCTTGATGGTCCGCTGAACAACTCGATTATCAAGAGGGCAACCGACAAGGGAATTGCCGAAGTTCATATACACGATTTGCGAGAATACGGACTTGGTCGTCACAAGCAGGTCGATGACTACGCTTTTGGCGGAGAGGCAGGCATGGTGATGATGATAGAGCCGATCTTCAATTGTATCAACGACTTGAAGAAACAGCGCAACTACGACCTCGTAATCTACACGTCACCCGATGGAAAGCCGTGGAAGCAGAAGGAAGCCAATCGCATAAGTATGATGGAAAACATTATAATTCTTTGCGGTCACTACAAAGGCATCGACTATCGCATTCGCGAGCATCTTATTGATGAGGAATTTAGCATTGGTGACTTTGTGCTTACTGGTGGCGAACTTGCTGCTGCAATGATGTGCGACAGCATTATCCGTGTTATCCCTGGTGCAATAGGAGATGAGCAGTCTGCCTTGTCTGATTCGTTTCAAGATGGACTTCTCGCCCCACCTGTCTATACGCGACCAGCAGAGTTCAATGGATGGAAAGTCCCAGACATTCTTCTTTCTGGCAACTTTGCCAAGATAGACGAGTGGAAAGAGGAACTCGCCTACGAACGCACAAAGGCACTGAGGCCGGATTTGTTGGAGGAATAGAAAATAAAAATCCACCGATTGGTGGATTTTTTTTGTCTTTTGCTTGTTTTGCTCTACTTGTCATAGCAATCAAGTCCACTTTTTCCAAAATAATAGTTGCAGTATCCAATATCGGAGCAATCTGAAACTCCGTATTCTTCAGGAGTTGTTGTAAAACTATTGAGAAGTGTGCCTTCGCTCCAATTGTCGCAAATACATTTTTGACTTTTTGAACATGAAATTGATAGTAATGCCAATGTTGCTAATGAGATGATAATGAGTAAAAGTTTTTTCATATTATTACTTTTTAGTTAATAAATTTTTAATGTTGCATTTATGCGGCAAAGATAAAAACTTTTTTCTATTAAAGACGCGATGTTGTAGTTTTATTTTATCCTATCACCACAGAATTCTCTTCTTCCGCATTTTTCGCAGTGCGTACCTATCCACACGTTGTCGAACTGGTTGATGGCAGATTCAACGATTTCGGGGTCGTTGGTGAAAATCCCTGCCTCGAAGTTGCGTTTTTGTGGACTTTTCATGCCGATGCCTGCACCAGTGAGGTTTGCGGAGCCAATGTATGCGCTCTCCATGTCGAAAATCATAATTTTGAAATGTACACGCGGACAAAGCACACGTTCCAGGTTGGTGCATAAGATGGGGTAGCGGTCGAAGTCGGTGCGGAAATTTTCACCAGGTTCCTTGGCATGGATCAGGCGTATTTCTACACCTTTTTTCAGCAGAGAGGCAAGTATGCCAAGCATTGGCACAACATCGTTTCCCTGCTTTATGTACAAATCCTTGATGTCGGCAGTCCCAATCCAAAGGGTACGCTTTACGCTTGTGAGTTTTGATAGCACTTCGGTGTAGTGCTGTTCATTGGCTATGTATTTCAGAAATGGCGACATTATTGTCCTATCCAAGTAGTGCCTCAATATCCTTTTCTATCTTCCGTGGAGTTTTTGTAGGAGGATAGCGTTTGATTTTGGTGCCATCGCGGGATATGAGGAACTTGGTGAAATTCCATTTTATTTTTCTGCTGAGGAAACCTCTGGCTTCTGCTGTCAGATATTTGAAAATTGGATGTGCGTTTTCGCCGTTGACATCTATTTTCTTCATTATTTGGAAAGTAACACCATAGTTCAGTTGACAGAAACTTGATATTTCGTTGTCTGTACCTGGGTCTTGATGAGCAAACTGGTTGCATGGAAAACCAATGATTACCAAACCTTTATCCTTGTATTTCTGGTTGAGCTCTTCCAGTCCGGCGAATTGCGGCGTAAATCCGCATTTGCTTGCTGTGTTGACAATCAGCAGGACTTTTCCGCGAAACTGTCCGAAATCCAATTCCTTGCCATTGCTCGTAATTGCCTTGTAGTCGTATATTCTTGCCATATTTAATCGTTTTCGCTGGCAAATATAACATTATTTGTAAGAAACAATTGTTTTTGAAAATAAAAAAGGGAGAACTTTTGCTCTCCCTTTACTAATACTATGAAAAACACTTTAGAATTTCAACTTTTCGATTAGTTCAGCAACGCGGTTTGAATAACCCCATTCGTTGTCGTACCATGTCAAGGTCTTCAAGAGTCTGCCCTTAAGCATAGTTGACTGAGCGTCGAAAATTGACGAATGTGAGTTGTGAACGATATCGATTGATACGAGAGGTTCTTCAGAATATTCGATGATACCCTTCATTGGACCTTCTGCTGCTTTCTTTATTGCAGCGTTAACTTCTTCGATAGTAACGTCCTTCTTCAACAAGCAAACGAGGTCAACTGATGAACCAGTTGGGGTTGGTACGCGAACTGCCATACCGTCGAGTTTGCCATTGAGAGCTGGGAGAACCTTACCAACAGCCTTAGCAGCACCAGTAGTGGTAGGAATCTGCGAAACAGCGCATGAACGAGCTCTTCTGAGGTCTTTGTGTGGACCGTCGAGAACAATCTGGTCGTTGGTGTACGAGTGGATTGTAGTCATAAGACCGTATTCAATGCCGAAGTTGTCGTTGAGAACCTTTGCGATAGGAGCGAGGCAGTTGGTTGTGCAAGAAGCGTTTGAAACGCACTGTACGTCCTTTGTGAGAACTTCTTCGTTAACACCAAGAACAACCATTGCATCGATGTCGTCCTTTGCAGGAACGGTAAGGATAACCTTCTTTGCACCGTTCTTCAGGTGGTCGCGGTAACCGCCCTTAGGACTTTCCTTGCTGGTGAAAAGACCAGTCGATTCGATAACTACGTCTGGAGTTTCCGGCCAAGGAATGTTGGCAGGATTTCTTTCAGCACTAACCTTAATTTCCTTGCCGTTTACGATGATGGCGCTGTCGTTGTAGGAAACTTCCTTGTCGAACTTGCCCTGAGTTGAGTCGTACTTCAGCAAGTGTGCCAATGTCTTGGTATCAGTAAGGTCGTTGATACCGATAATTTCTATATTGTCGCGTCCGAATGCAATCTTGAATACATTACGACCGATGCGACCAAAACCGTTAATTGCTACTTTTATTTTAGCCATAATATTTATTGTTTTTAAATTTCTGCAAAGTTATTAAATAAAATATTTGCTGTGACAAATTTTTGAAGATATTTTTTTGTTTTTTCTGTCGAGACACACCGTGGCATTTGTAGTAGCACGCAATGCATTGCGTGCTACAGATTATTGCCCATTGTCCATTGAAGAAATCGTAAATTTCATTATCTTTGCACTTTGTTATTATTTGCACGACTATGAGAATAGTAAAGAAGACTTGGATTGGCATACTTGCGCTTGCTACCGCAGTTGTAGCGGCTTGTACTTCTACAAAGCGAGTTTCGCAGAGCGAGGAAAGCAAAAATGCTAGCGATGATACAAACAATCCAAATGCAGATGCCAATATGTCGGAAGTTGGCGATTCGATTGATGCAATTCGCGCCGAGAAGCAAAAGAATCTTGAAGAATTGCGCCGAATAATCCATGAGCGAGAAACGTCGTGCGTTTACGGTTCTCCCGAGGTTATGAGGGAATACAGTGCAAATACAAGGGCTATGCGTCACGAGGCGGACTCTTTGCAGAATGAATTGCTGGAAATGCTTCAATCGGAAAGGAACACACTTAAGGAACGCTTGGATGCTATAGATGAAACCATAAATGGTCGGTCGGGAGCAAAGGTTTATGGTACTCCTGAAATTATAAATAAGTATAACGCCCGTAATAAGGAGTTGCGCGAAAGTCGTAATTCCATACAGAACAAGATAGACAAAATCGACGGTGAAATAGAAAGCATCAGGAATAACAGCAAGCAGTAGTGTCTGAATTCTCTTTATATAAGCGTCTTTCGCTCGAGTTGAATCGTGCGGTGCTTTCGCTTCGTGCCGACGAACACCATTTGCACCAACTGTTTTGGGAATGCACTTTGCGATGCAACCTTAACTGTCGTCACTGCGGAAGCGATTGCCGTATGATTTCGCAGCAGCAGGATATGCCTCTGACTGATTTTATAAAAGTCCTTGATGATATTAAAGCCCATGTTTCTCCATTCGACATTATGGTGATTACAACTGGTGGCGAACCGTTAGTACGTGCCGACATTGCCGAATGTGGACGGGCAATCACAGAGCGCGGGTTCATCTGGGGAATGGTGACAAATGGAATGCTGCTCACCGAGGAGAAACTAAATGAACTTGTGCGAAACGGTCTGCGCTCCATAGCGATAAGTCTCGATGGCTTTGCCGATGATCACAACTGGATGCGTGGTTATGCTGATAGTTTTGCAAATGCTATGCGAGCAATAGAGGCGCTGAAGAAACAAAATGGTCTAGTTTGGGATGTCATCACTTGTGTAAACAAGCGCACAATAAAGTATCTGCCAGAATTTCGCAAATTTTTGATTGAAAACGGAATACGCAAATGGCGGTTGTTCAGTGTTTTTCCATCGGGAAGGGCTGCAGATGATCCTGAGATGCGCCTGAGCAACGAGGAATTTGTGCAGATGATGGATTTTATAAAGTTAACTCGTCTAGAAGGCAAAATAGATGCAAGTTATGCCTGCGATGGTTTTCTCGGTCGCTACGAAGGCGAGGTTAGGCGCAAGTATTTCAACTGCAGTTCTGGCGTGAATGTTGCCTCAATTCGTGCCGATGGGGCGGTTTCGGGATGTCTGAGCATACGCAGCGACTACAATCAGGGCAACATATACACCGATTCGTTCTGGGATGTGTGGGAAAATCGTTTCGAGAAATATCGTAATCGCAAGTGGATGCGCACAGGCGACTGCAAGTCGTGCAAGGTATGGCGCTTCTGTCAGGGAAATGGCATGCACCTCCGTGATGAAAATGGAGAGTTGAAGATGTGCCAGTATAAGATGATAGGCGAGGCAGGTGTTGAATAACTTCTATTCGCCGAAAAATCTAAATGGTTACATTTTGTATGTTTGTACATTGCTGAAAATAAATTATTTATGTATTTTTGCAAAAATATTTAAATGGCGCTATGGATTATAAGCATTTCATTGAAAAACTAAACCTTATGCCTCATCCAGAGGGTGGGTATTACCGTCAGGTGTACGGAAACGACGAGAATGGGGAAAAGCAAATCTCTACCATATATTATATGCTTTGTGGCGACGAATTTTCGGCATTCCACAAGTTGCATGGTATGTCCGAAATCTGGTACTACCATGCTGGCGAATGCCTTGACATATATGTTATTGATGCCAAGGGCGAACTTGTTGTCCATCATTTGTCAGCAGATGCCGAAATGCAGGTTGTAATTGAACCGGAACAATGGTTCGCTGCAGAATTGCCTGGCAAGAAGGGCTTTTCTCTTGTTGGATGTGCGGTGGCACCTGCGTTTAAGTTCGAGAATTTCGAACTTGCGAAAAAGGAAAACCTTTTGCGAGAGTTCCCACAGCATCGTGCATTGATAGAAAAGTTATGCAGATAAGATTTTCTTTTTCTATTTGCTGATAAAGAAATATCTTTGCGCTCAAATAAAAACGAACAGTCATGAATAAAAAAAGTTTACTTTATGCAATTGTTGCACTGGCAATGAGCATGTTGGTTTTGTCGTGCCAGAACAAGGAAAATGCTAGTGTAGCAGAACCACAAACCGAAGTTAAGGAAGAAGTTACAACTGTTGAAACAACTACCGCAGATACTACAGTTTCAGAGGCATCTAAGAATGGTTTTGTAGTTGTTACCGATGTAGTACCTGATGCAATTCTCGAAATCCGCTATTTCAGCACATTTAACTTTATGGGTGTGCGTGTAGATGGTTACAATGCTCCGATAGCATATCTTACCAAGGAAGCTGCCGACAGTTTGAAGGCCGTTAGCGATGATGTAAAGGCAATGGGATACCGCCTGAAAATATTTGATGCCTACCGTCCTCAATGTGCTGTGGATCATTTCGTTCGCTGGTCGCAGGAAGCATCCGACACTCTGATGAAACGCTATTTCTATCCCGATATTGACAAGCCGCGTCTTTTCGAAGAAGGATACATTGCAAAGAAAAGCAGACATACCTGCGGATCTACAATCGACCTGACACTTTTCGACATGAACACCGAAAAGGAGGTTGACATGGGTTCTCCGTTCGATTGGCTAGGTGAAGAAAGCCACCCAGACTATGCTGGCGTAACTCCAGAACAGCACAAGAACCGCATGATTTTGCGCGATGCAATGGTTCGTCACGGATTTAGAGGTATTAGCACCGAGTGGTGGCACTTTGTTCTCAAGAACGAACCATATCCTGATACATATTTTACATTCCCGATAGAGTAGGGATTCTCAACAAGATGTACAATATTTATATGAAGTGGATGTGTTAAATACATCCACTTCATATTTTGTGCAATAAGCAAAAATGTGTTTGAATATGTATTTCGAATAGCATTTTTATGTACTTTTGCATTGAAATTAGAGTCGCATAGTATGATAAAGGATTATTCGTCATTCGGTCCGGCGTATCGCAATTTTAAGGTCAGAGAAGATGTATATGTTCCCGAACCAGTTGCGGAATTTTCTGGAGACAATCCGTTCACGAGGATGGCTGCCATACGAGGAAAGAATAAGGACATAAAGTTTGATGAAACATATACGTATCTTGATAAGTCGTTTAAATTCAAGATATTGAACACTTTTATGTATTTTGTTGCCTGGTTTCTTGCTTTTCCGCTAAATCGCATAAGGTTTGGTCTTAGGATTGAAGGACGGGATAAAATACGTAAAAATCGGAAACTTTTTGCCAATGGAGTGATGACGGTCTGCAATCACGTTCATAGATGGGATATGATATGTGTATTACAGGCAATGCGATACCGTAAAGCATGGATTCCAATGTATTCGCAACCATTTAATGGTAAGGACGGGTTTGTTATGAAATCCGTAGGTGGCATTGCCATTCCTGATAACTATGGCGGGCTCAGGAAGTTCGACCAAGCATTGAATGAATTGCGGTCAAAAAATCAATGGATACATATATTTCCTGAAAGTTGCAGTTGGAATTTCTATGCTCCGCTCAGACCTTTTAAAATAGGTGCGTTTAATATGGCATATAGGTATTCTTTGCCTGTAGTTCCAATGATGATATCTTTTCGCCCTCGTACTGGATGGCGCAGATTGTTTGGCAAAGGAACTCCTCTGCTTTCCATTCATGTGGGCGATCCTATAATGCCCGACCCCAGCAAATCCCGAAAGGAGGAGGTCGTGCGTATGTGCGATGTTGCACACAAGGCTATGCTTGATATGGCAGGTATTGTTTCAAATCCATGGCCATCATATATTGATTGACAATTTTCTATCGCTATGAAAGCAATAATTGAACCTGTACCAGTTGAACTTATTAAAGCAGAACTTACTAAATCCAAAAAACTGGAAGATACGAATAGGGGGCATAACGAACTTTATGTCGTTACATGGCAGGATTCCCCCAATGTTGTTACAGAAATAGGTCGGCTTCGTGAAGTGACTTTCCGTGATGCCGGAGGTTCTACGGGCAACGACATTGATCTTGATGAATACGACAAGATGGGAAATCCATATAAGCAGTTGGTTGTATGGGATCCCGACAATGAGGCGATTGTCGGTGGGTATCGATTCTTCTATGGGTCAGATGCGAAGTTTGACGAGAATGGTCAGCCAATTATGGCAAGTTCTCACCAATTTTGCTTTTCGCAGAAATTTATCAATGAGTATCTTCCGTATGTTTTAGAAGTCGGGCGCAATTTTGTGGTTCCTGAATATCAGAGTTCCAAGAGTGGGGCAAAGTCCATATATGCCATGGATAATCTTTGGGATGGCATGGTGGCTATAATAATGAAGAATCCTAACCTGCTTTATTTCTTCGGCAAGATAACAATGTATCCTTCATACGATCATATAATTAGGGATTTGATTTACCATTTTCTTTGGAAGCATTTTGGTGACAAGGAAGAACTTGTTCGACCATGGGATGATTTGTCGGTAATGCCTAACTCTGATCCGGATTTGATGAATCTGGTAGTGAATAAGGATGACCTTACTGAAGATTATAAGTTGCTTAAGATGGCTGCCAGAATGAGGGGTGTAAATGTACCACCGAATATAACGGCCTATTTTTCCATTACTTCCCAGATGCTAATGTTCGGTACTGCGGTAAATCGCTTGATGAATAACATTGAGGATACGGGCTTGCTTATTCCGTTCGATGCAATCTATCATGAAAAGAAGAGTCGTCACATAGGTGCATATATTCGTTTTTCTATTGCTAAAAGGCGCAACAATGACGTGATGCTTGATCCAGAGATAGAAAAACGTATGATTGAGGATTGGTTGAATAAACGATTCCGCAAAGTAAAACGATTGCTCAGAAGAGCAGGACGAAATATATAGGATACTCCGTTTCTCGCTACTTGTGTTGAGCGTAGTCGAAGTACGCTGTTTGAATGCTTGCGGCGTTTCTAAGGTTCAAGTTTCTATGGCTGACGCCCGTTTCTAGGTTTTACATTGCTGGCGGTTGCTGAGTTTGTCGAGGTACGCCGTTTGAAAGATTTTAGGTTAGTATGGTTCGAAACAATCTAAAACCACATTAAACAACCAAAACATTTAAACTGTTCCGCAAATCGCATAATCCTGGCTTTCTGCCAAATATTCTTTGAGCGCGTTTCCGTATTCCGGGAAAACGTCGCCAACTCTGCCTAGTCCGCTTATATATGGATTGATGTGGCGTTTTTTCGCGTAGATAATTCGGGAGTCGGGATTGTCGGCAGTGTGGACTATAGTCGAATAACTTCTGAATTTCTGCCATTCCTTTGCCGAGAACTCGTTGTTCATAAGTTTCTCGATGACAGGCGTTTCCCCAAGATATAAGTCGCTTTCGGCAATTATTTTGCGGATTATGCATTCCTTTAATATCTCTGCCAGTCGTTGCATTGAGTAGCGGTCCTCGTCGGCAACGTAAATGCGTGAGCATTGCAGCGACAACTTTGCAAATTCCAAGGCGATGTCCTTGTCGGTAAACATTATTTCGGGTTGACCTTCTTCGTTTTCGCCGACGATGAGGTTGTCGTAAAGTCCCTTTGCCTTTTCTGGACTTGCTAGTTTGAAGTTCACGATGTTGCCTATTGTGTATTCCAGTCTGTCTGCCGAAAGGCGCGGTGTGTCGTTGTCGGCAATGGGGTAGAGGTGGTAGTCGGCGACTTCGGCAGTTTGCATGCCGTATTTTTTTAGGTAATGCTGAATTTCAGCCGAGTTCTCGATTATCGATTGTGTGCCGTTTTCGGTAGATTCCTGCGTGAGATAGTCGCCGTGCATGAAGTCGATGACATGTGCGAATGCAGGCGACGAAATGTCGTGTAGCAGTCCTGCTGTACTTTGCTTTTTGTCGTGGGTAAAGTGCCATACAATAAGGGCAACTCCAATGCTATGGTAGTATCGCGAGTATTTCTCCAGACCTGCAAACATCGGAAAACTAGTGTATTCACATCCGCAGTTCATGCCTATGTCGTCGAGGCGGAGCATTGCTGGTGTATGTGCTATTTCCTGAATAAATTCTGGAATATCATTGCTGTATATAGAATGAAGATTCATTGTAGTTGTGATAAAGATGCAAAAATACGATTTTTTTCTTCAATAATTTTTAATTTTGCATCAGTATTAAATTTATAGGAATGAAGACAAGGTTATTTTTGATGTTGTTTGCGATGGTTTTTGTCGCAATTTCGTTGAGTGCTGAAAATAAAACAGTTATGCCATCTGATGCGCTTACGTTGAAAAGTCCGGATGGACAGTTGGAACTGAAGTTCGCCGTTGTTGACGGAGTGCCAAGATATTCGCTCGACCGTGCAGGAAAACCAGTGGTTTTGCCGTCGCGAATGGGCTTTACATTGGAGTGGCGCGATGATTTGTTCCACGCTTTTGTGCTGAAAACTAGTGAATGCTCTACGTTCGACGAGACTTGGGAGCCAGTATGGGGCGAGGAGTCGCAAATCCGCAACCATTACAACGAGTTGCTTGTCACTTTGGAACAGCCAGCCGGAAGTGTGGAAAGCATGGACCATTCAACTGATAAAAAGGCAACTGTAATGAAGATTAGATTCCGTCTGTACGATGATGGACTAGGTTTCCGCTATGAATTTCCAATCGAAAATTCCTTGGTTTGTTTCTGGATAAAGGAGGAACTTACCGAATTTGCAATGGCAGGCGACCACACGGCATGGTGGATACCTGGCGACTACGATACGCAGGAGTTCAATTATACCGAATCGCGTCTGTCGGAAATTCGCAGTTTGTTCGACATAAGCCACAAGGATGGTGGCTGGCCTTGGAAAGGTTTCGCACCCACTGGCGTGCAGACTGCCTTGCAGATGAAAACTGATGACGGTTTGTATATCAACATTCACGAGGCGGCAACTCTCGACTATCCGACCATGCATCTTGAATACAACGATACTACAATGGTATTTCGCTCATGGCTTTGTCCCGATGCTACTGGCTACAAGGGTCGCTTGCAGGCACCGTGCATTACGCCCTGGCGTACGGTTATGGTGACGACTTCGGCAACCGAAACTCTTGCTTCGCGACTGATACTCAATCTTAACGAACCATGCGCTTTGGACGATGTTTCATGGATACATCCCGTAAAGTACATGGGCGTTTGGTGGGAGATGATTTCTGGCAAAAGCACTTGGGCTTACACCAACGACTTCCCATCAGTGAAACTTGGCCTCACCGATTTTGAACATGCAAAACCAAACGGCAGGCATGGTGCAAACAACGACAATGTGCGTCGCTACATCGACTTCGCCGCTGAAAATGGTTTCGATGCAATCCTTATTGAAGGTTGGAACATTGGTTGGGAAGACTGGTACGCTAAGCAAAAGGACTTTGTTTTCGATTTTGTCACACCATATCCCGATTTTGATTTGCCTGCACTCAACAAATATGCACACGAGAAGGGCATCCGCCTTATCATGCACCACGAAAGTTCTGCTTCGACAGTGAATTACGAACGCTGGATGGAGAAGGCGTACAATCTGATGAACAAGTATGGTTACGATGCTGTGAAGAGCGGTTATGTAGGTACTATCATTCCTTTTGCCGAAGGTCATTACAGTCAACCAATTAACAATCATTACCATTACGCAATAGTTGAAGCGGCAAAGCATCACATTATGGTAAATGCCCACGAGGCGGTGCGGCCTACAGGCCTTTGCCGCACATGGCCAAACATGATTGGCAATGAAAGTGCAATGGGTACCGAATTCCAGGAACGTATAAAACCCGGACATACAACAATCTTGCCGTTTACGCGCTTGCAGGGCGGTCCAATGGACTACACGCCGGGTATTTTCGAGACCGATATAAGCAAAATAGTTTCATGGGGCGGAAAGATTCGCACAACTATCTGCAACCAACTTGGATTGTATGTTACGTTCTATTCGCCTTTGCAAATGGCAGCCGACTTCCCTGAACACTATGCCAAGTTCATGGATGCCTTTCAGTTCATAAAGGATGTGGCTGTCGATTGGGACAAGTCGCTGTATCTTGAAGCAGAGCCAGGTGCATACATTGTTACTGCCCGTCATCCGAAACTTTCTACGCTGAACAAGGCAGCCGAAGGCGTTGGAACTCTTGCCGATGGCAAGAAGGGCGTGGTCTCAAATGCTACTAAGTTCGTTTACGCTCTTCCCGAGAATGCCACTGCCAAGGATTTGGAAAACGCCAAGCCGCATGATGTATGGTATGTTGGTGGCATCACCGACGAAAATGCGCGTGAAGTTTCTGTGAAACTCGATTTCCTGAAACCAGGCGTAAAATACGAAGCCACAATTTATTCCGATGCCAAGGATGCAAGCGGACTTCCAGAAGAAAACTACAACCCACAGGCATATACGATTACCAAAAAGGAGGTAACCAGCAAGTCGGTGTTGAAGTTAAGGATGGCACCTTGTGGCGGTTTCGCAATCTCGATAAGGTCTAAGTAGATGCATCAATGACGGCAATGTCCTTATGGAAACTCTCGAACATTGAAATGTCGATTCATTGAACTTTTTTCTTACCTTTGCAACGCATTTGTTTCAGTATGGCAGAGAAGAAGAAACATAAGTTTTGGGCTTGGCTCACTCGACCTTACCAGTTTGTGATTTATCGCGATGGAAATTTCGAGGTGCTGAAGAAAATTCGCATGAACAAGATGGTGTTTTCTCTTGTTATTGTGTCTATGTTCGTGATTTTCTTTGCTATAATATCTCTGCTAGTTGTATATACGCCACTGAAATATTTGGTGCCCGGTTATCCCGACAGGCAGACGCTGGAACTAATCTATAGCAATGCTGAGCGGGTTGACAGTCTTGCTGCCGAACTTGATGCTCGTGAGGAGTATCTCAATATGATTCGCGATATGATTTTCTCCGAGGTGCCAGTCGATGCTGATTTCGCAGTGCCAGTATCGGGACTGACGGAAGAGCAGATACGCGATTTCAACGATCCAACAAAACCTCGCCAGCGTTACGATGAGAGTGAAAATGTAAATGTCGTTAACAAAAATGACATTGTCCCGAATCTTTTCGTTCCAATGAAGGGATTGATAGTTAATGGGTTTGATAAGGGTCACAGGCATTTTGGAGTTGATATTGCACCTTTGGGCGATGTGTCTGTTTTTGCAGTGCTTCAAGGTGTTGTAGTTGAAAGTAATTTTACCATAGAAAATGGCTACTCCATAATCTTGCAGCATCCGCGCGGTGTCATTTCTGTTTATAAGCATTGTGAGATGCCTACGGTTGTGGAAGGTCAGAAAGTCCGTCAGGGAGAGCAGATTGCCGTGTATGGTAACTCGGGCGAAAACACCAGCGGTCCGCATCTTCATTTTGAACTTTGGCAGAACGGAGCACCTTTGAATCCAACTGAATGTATTGAATTTTAATGGAACAGCAACGAAAAAACATAGCGATTCTAGGTTCTACGGGTTCTATTGGAACTCAGGCATTGGATATTATTCGCGACTATCCCGACAAGTTTTCAGCCGAGGTGCTTGTCGCCAATAACAATGCACAGTTGCTTATAAGTCAAGCGCGTGAGTTTGAACCGAACTTTGTGGTAATCGCCAACAAGGAAAAATATTCCGAAGTGCGCGATGCTCTTGCCGACTTGCCTATAAAGGTGTATGCTGGTTCTGAGGCAATTCTTGATGTTGTGTCGATGGATTGCGTTGATATGGTGCTTGCTGCAATGGTTGGATTTGCAGGTCTTTTGCCAACAATAAAAGCTATTGAGGCAGGCAAGGTTGTCGCTTTGGCAAACAAGGAAACGCTTGTAGTTGGTGGCAAGATAATTTGCGACAAACTGAAGGAAAGTGCAACATCCTGCATTTTGCCTGTCGATTCGGAGCATTCGGCAATTTTCCAGTGCTTGCGTGGTGAGAGCATTGATAATGTTGAGAAACTTATCCTTACGGCATCGGGCGGACCGTTCTTCGGCAAAAATGTTGAATTTCTGAAAAATGTCACTGCCGAACAGGCTTTGAATCATCCCAACTGGAAGATGGGTAGCAAGGTTACAATCGATTCGGCCTCGCTGATGAACAAAGGCTTTGAAATGATTGAGGCGCATTGGTTGTTCGGTATTCCTGCCGACAGGATAGAGGTGCTTGTGCATAGGCAGTCGGTAGTGCATTCGATGGTTGAATTTGCCGATGCCTCAATCAAGGCGCAGATTGGAGCGCCGAGTATGCGTATTCCTATCCAGTATGCATTCGACTATCCAAACAGGACATATTCACCGAAAAATCGTTTTTCGTTCCTCGAACACGGCGTAAATCTAACTTTTGAGAAACCAGATACCAATACTTTTCGCTGTCTGCAAATCGCATACGGTTGTCTTTTGCAAGGCGGAAATGCTCCCTGCATAATGAATGCCGCCAACGAAATAGCCGTTGATGCCTTCCTAAAAGGCCGTATCGGATTTATGCAAATTCCAGAAATAATAGAGTCAACACTTGAAAAATTGCCTTTCGAAAGCAAAATTTCAATTGAATCGTGCTTTGCAACTGACAAGGAGGCTAGAAGAATAGCCGAAGATTTTGCATCAAAATGTATTTAGGTGTAAAAATGCGTTGAGATTTTCCGATTTTTTGAAATTGTATTGTGTTAAGTTGTTGATATAAAATAACTTAGTTTGTATTTTGTTGAAAAGATTCCGCTGGAATCTATATGAAATATCAGCGGAATGTGTGTTCTAAAGTATAGATTCCGCTGAAATATTTTAAAAAAGTTAGCGGAATGTGGAAAAATGTTTTTACCTTTGTGGGGTTAAAAGAAAAGGTTATGGACAAAAAGATTGTCGGCAGAGAACAGGAATTGGCTCAACTATCCCGCTACTACAAATCCAAGCAATCGGAATTTGTGGCTGTGTATGGTCGTCGCAGGGTGGGGAAGACGTTTTTGGTTAGAAATGCTTTTCCGCGTATTGATTTCCAATATACAGCAATGATGAATGCTTCGCGGCGCGAGCAGTTGGTTTGCTTTGCCAATGCCTTGCGTGAGCAGGGTCTTGTTGATGCGGCGGATGTGTCGTCGTGGCAGGAGGCATTTGCAGAACTGAAAAGGTTCATCTGTACACTGCCAAAGTCGCGGAAAAAAGTCATTTTCCTTGACGAACTGCCTTGGATGGACAAGTCGGATGCAGTCTTTATTTCGGCTTTCGAGCATTTCTGGAACAGTTGGGCATCGGCTCGCAATGACATTATGCTTGTGGTCTGCGGTTCGGCAACATCGTGGATGATGGACAAACTGATAAACAATCGCGGTGGCCTTCACAACCGCATAACCCTACACATTCGGTTTGAACCGTTTTCACTCAAGGAAACGGAACTTTACCTGAAGTCGCGCAAATTCCGCTGGGGCAGAATGATGATTGCAGAGTGCTATATGATTTTCGGAGGCATACCATATTATTTAAGCTTGCTCGATCCTTCCCTGAGTCTTGCAAGAAATGTCGATTGCCTTTTTTTCAGACAAAATGCGGTGCTTCGTGGCGAATTCAGCAACCTATATGCCTCGCTGTTTACAAATTCAAAACTATATATCGGTATTGTCCAGTTACTTGGCAGCAAGAAAAAAGGCCTTTCGCGTGACGAAATTGTCAAAGGTTTGAAACTTGCAGATGGCGGAACATTCTCGAAGGCATTGGCAGACCTGGAAAACTGTGGATTCATTCGCAACTATACGCCGTTCGACAAGAAAAAGAAGACCGCATTGTTCCAACTTGTTGATTTTTACACCTTGTTTTACCTTAATTTCATTTGGGAACGCAAGATAAACGACGAGGATTTCTGGTCGAAAAATTCACGTTCCACACTGCGCAATGCTTGGATTGACTATGCGTTCGAGCAACTTTGTCTGGCACACGTAAGGCAGATAAAGCAAGGTCTTGGTATTTCGGGAGTAATCACAAATGTGTATTCATGGCGTAGCACCCAGAAGGAACGTGGCGCTCAAATAGACCTTGTAATCGATCGAAACGACAACTCCATTACGCTTTGCGAAATGAAATGGACAAACAGACAATATTCTATAACAGCCGCTTACGAGAAAAATCTTAACAACAAGGTAGAAACTTTTGTCGAGGAAAACGAAACAAAAAAGTCTGTTTTTCTAACAATGATAACTACCCAGGGAGTTTTGTCAAATTCTCACTCGCAAATTTTAGATAACAATTTGATATTAAATGACTTATTTGTATAATATTCAAAAAGATTCCGCTGAAATCTATATAAAGTATCAGCGGAATGTATGTTTAAAAGTATAGATTCCGCTGGAATTTGAAAAATATTTTGGCGGAATATTTAGTTGCTGTTATTCGAAAAACTCTTCCGACCAGCCGTGTCCCAAATCCCAATGCACATCTACTACAAAATCGAAATCTGCTGGTAGATTGAATTCATCCTCAAGGGTTTCGCGAAACTTCTCTATGTCAATGCTATTAAGCCAGTGACCGACGTAAACTTGGAATTTGCCGTCTGCTTCGTTTTGGAAAATTCTGCCACGCGGTATCATTGTGTAGTTGCTTTCAGTATAGAATATTGATGAAGTGTCTCCTTTTGCTGTAGCACGATGGTGCTGCTTTTGCCAATAGGTTTTGTGCAATTTATTGATGGTGGCTTTCCCGTTTATGAAAATAGCTTTGTCGGCATCTGTTTTTTCAACTCCGAACAATGAATTGTCGGTAATATCGTACCAGAAAATGCCAACTTTGGGCTTTCCATTGTCTATGAATTTAGACATGATTTCGATGAGTTCATCATGTTCTTGTTCGTCAGTGTGTTTTATGCCTTTGTCGTCAGTAGTCATTTTAAATGGAAATAATCTTTTGCAAAATTAGCAAAAAGTATGATACTATGATACAGCAACAAAAAAAGCCGCAATTACGCGGCTTTTTATTGTGATTTTCAATTTTCTACCATGCGAAAAGCGGGTAGTTAGCCATCATCTTGTTTACTTCTGCACGAACCTCAGCGATAACGGTTTCGTTTTCAGGATCGCAGAGAACGCGGTCGATAAGGTCAACGATAACAGCCATCTTGTCTTCTTTTACACCACGGGTTGTGATAGCCGGTGTTCCGAAACGCAAACCTGAAGTCTGGAATGGGCTGCGGGTGTCGAAAGGAACCATGTTCTTGTTTGTAGTAATGTCGGCAGCAACAAGTGCCTTTTCAGCGAGCTTACCGGTGAGTTCCGGGAACTTGGTGCGAAGGTCAACGAGCATAGAGTGGTTGTCGGTTCCGCCGCTGACGATCTTGTATCCCTTTGCCATGAAAGCATCAGCCAAAGCTGCAGCATTCTTCTTAACCTGCTTCTGGTATTCCTTGAATTCTGGAGTGAGAGCTTCGCCGAAAGCAACAGCCTTAGCAGCGATAACGTGCTCCAATGGACCGCCCTGGCAGCCTGGGAATACAGCAGAATCGAGCAATGCCGACATCATCTTAACTTCGCCCTTTGGAGTCTTCTTGCCCCAAGGATTCGGGAAGTCCTGACCCATCATGATGACACCACCACGCGGACCACGAAGGGTCTTGTGAGTAGTTGTAGTTACGATGTGAGCGTATTTAACTGGGTTGTCGAGCAAACCGGCAGCGATAAGACCTGCAGGGTGCGACATATCAACCATAAAGATAGCACCGATTTCGTCGGCAACCTTGCGGATGCGAGCGTAATCCCATTCGCGGCTGTAAGCTGATGCACCAGCGATGATGAGTTTCGGCTTGTTTTCGCGAGCAACGCGTTCGAGCTGGTCGTAGTCAACGCGACCATCGCTTTCCTTTACGTTGTATTCCAATGCCTTGTAGTTGATACCCGACATATTTACTGGTGAACCGTGTGAAAGGTGTCCGCCGTGTGCGAGGTTAAGTCCGAGGAATGTGTCGCCAACGTTGAGGCATGCAAGGAATACTGCCATGTTTGCCTGTGCGCCCGAGTGCGGCTGTACATTTGCCCAGCAAGCACCGAAGATCTTTTTCAATCTTTCGATAGCGAGGGTTTCGCTCTGGTCAACAACTTCGCAACCACCATAGTAACGCTTTCCAGGATAACCTTCAGCGTACTTGTTTGTCATTACCGAACCCATAGCTTCCATTACCTGGTCGCTTACAAAGTTCTCCGATGCAATGAGCTCGATGCCCTTCATCTGTCTTTCTCTTTCCTTCTTTATAAGGTCGAAAATTTGTTCGTCTCTAACCATAATATTTTATTTTAATATGTGTTTTAAAAATTTTCGGCAAATGTAATAATTATTTGTCACAATGAGGAGAGGATTCGAAAAATTCAAAGATTTGAAAATTTGAAAATTTCTGGTTTTCTAATTTGGTGTACAATAGGTCTTGCCATTGCCATCCTTGCCCCCCCATCGTTAAGGCCTTTAAGGACATTAAAGTCCTTAAGGTCCGATGGGGGGCAACGTACTTTTCGCATGCAAGACCACAAAAACAGAAATTAGAAACCAGAAATATATTTATCTTTGCCTCACAAATTATTCTTTATGAAACGAGTTTTGGATTTTTTCAAGGAGTTGCAGCAGAACAACAACAAGCCGTGGTTCGATGCTCACAAGCAGCAGTACAAGGAAATGCTTGCCGTGCATAACGACTTTTCGCAGAAACTTATCGATGGCATAGCCAAATTCGACGAGTCGGTGGCCGGCTTGCAGGTGAAAGACTGCACCTATCGCATATATCGCGACCTGCGCTTTTCGCACGACAAGACGCCCTACAAGCAGCACATTGGCACCTATGTCTGTCCTCACGGCAAGAAGAGCGGCTATTCGGGCTATTATGTTCATATAGAGCCCAATGTAAGCTATTTTATATGTGCTGGGCTTTGGTGTCCCGAACCTCGCATCGTAAAGAGCGTGCGCGAGGAGATTATGCTCAACGGCAAGAATTTCGACAAGGCCATACGCAATGCCAAGGGCTTTTCGCTATCGTGGACCGATTCGCTCAAGAAGATTCCCGCAGGCTTCGATGCCGACGACGAGTTTTCCGAATACTACAAGCTCAAAAGTTTCCTCATTGAAAAGCCAATCGACGAATCCTACATCCTCGACAATAATTTTGTGGACCATGTTGTTTCCGATCTCCGCCGCACCTACGAATTCAACTCACTGTTGAATAAGGCTGTGGAATATGCGATGGAGATGTATTGATTTTTGCTAATCTGTTGTACTATAGTAGTTTGAATAATATTTTGTTTCTTCCAAATTCGGAATAAGTGGTTATTTTATAGTGCTAAAAAATGGAATAAGTGGTTAAATTTACCCTTTCAAAAATGGAATAAGTGGTAATTTTACCCCTCAAAAAACGGAATAAGTGGTTTTTTGTTTTGGAGAAGCAAATCTATGTCTCGATAATTTGAGAAATATATTTGGGAGACCGTATGTTGCGATATTATACTCAACTCGCTGCTGAATAAGGCCGTATTGATTGCATTTCATATATTACCCAATTCCTATATTTATTTTCTGTGAATAACTAACTATAAATACACTCAAATTGCGAGTGTGTTTGCGCTTATTTTTGTTCTCAAATTGAGAATAGAAATGGTTGCTGATAGTGTTGATTACCAAGACAGTGTAATACAGGAAATAAAGAAAATCCGTACTGAACATAAAATCAGTCAGGCAAAACTGAGTGAGATACTTGGCATATCCAGAGGTCAGGTAGGAAATATTGAAAATCCCAATTACACACATAAGTACACATTGAAACAGATAGTTGCTTTTTGCAAGTATGTGGATTATCCAATTGAGAAAATTTTTCTTCCAGATGTGAAAATCGCCCCAGAATGTTCAAAGGCGATTAGCGAAGTTGTAAAGAATATTGTTAGGTACGAATAAGGAAAGTTTGACGACTTATGGCAAAGGAAAAAAATAGTTTAGTGGATTTTCCAGAAGAAATTACTGCAGATGGTGTAAAGATATATGGAGAAACTTCATATGAGAATCAAATTGCTGTAATGAGTCAATATTTGCATAATACAGGCAAAAAATTATCCAAAAAGCAACGCGAGGAAATTGTTTCTGCGATTCGTTCATTTTTAGAGCAAAAGAAAGATGTTGAACATATAGAAGATATTGAAAGCGTGCTAACAATGGCAGCTGAGGATCCCGCTCAATATTCATTATTTTCAGATTTTTTTGATGTTCCTTTTCCAGATCCAATAAATCCTAATTTTACTTTTATTGATTTATTTGCGGGAATGGGCGGTTTTCGTATAGCAATGCAAGAACAAGGAGGGAAATGCGTGTTCTCATCAGAATGGAACAAATATGCTCAGAAAACATATTTTGTAAACTTTGGAGAAATGCCTTTTGGGGATATAACAAAAGATGCGACAAAACGATATATTCCAAAGAAATTTGATGTTCTTTGTGCTGGTTTTCCATGTCAGCCATTTTCAATTGCAGGCGTATCAAAAAAGAAAAGTCTTGGACGAGAAACAGGTTTTAAAGACAAAACGCAGGGGACTCTTTTTTTTGATGTAGCAGATATAATAAATAGACACAGACCAAAAGCTTTTTATTTGGAGAATGTTAAGAATTTAACATCACATGACAAGGGCAATACATTTAGAATAATAAAAGAAACATTAGAAGAACTTGACTATTCTATTCATTATCAAGTAATGGATGGTCAAACCTATGTGCCTCAACATCGTGAACGCATTATGATTGTTGGCTTTGATAAAAAACGTTTTCATGGAAAAGAACAGTTCTCTTTCCCGGAACAGCATCAATCTAATAGGTCTATTAAGGAAATTTTAGACCCAGAAGTTCCTCCGAAATATACATTAAGCGATCAATTGTGGAGTTATTTACAAGCATATGCCGAAAAGCACAAGGCTAAAGGAAACGGCTTTGGTTTTGGTTTGGTTGATGTTAATGGTATTAGTCGCACATTAAGCGCTCGTTATTATAAAGATGGATCAGAAATACTTATTCCACAAGGGGAAGGACTAAACCCTCGTAAACTATCGCCTCGTGAATGTGCTAGATTAATGGGATATCCTGACAAATATCGACTTGATCAAGTCTCAGATGTACAAGCTTACCGTCAATGTGGCAACTCGGTTGTTGTTCCATTAATTACCGCAGTATCGGAACAAATTGCAAAAATAATTTTCAAAAAAAAATGATATGAGCGAAATAACAGATATAACAATTCAAGCAGTAAAAACATCCAAGACATCATTCTGCCGTTTTATTACAGGAAACGATGCTGGTAGCACTGGTTCCCATCAATCGGGTTTTTATATTCCAAAATGCGCAGCACCTTTGCTTTTTGGGAAAGAGTGTTCTCGCGGTGAAAATCAAGAAAAAAGGGTAACAATAAAGTGGCAAAACAATATAGAAACTAACAGTCGCTTTATTTATTATGGGCAGGGAACGCGCAATGAATACCGTATCACTCGTTTTGGAAAAGATTTTGAATTTCTAATGGACAAATATGTTGGTAGTTTGCTTGTCATTGCCGAGCAGGAGAATGACTACTACTTAGCATTTGTATTGGAAAGTGATGATGATATTGAGAATTTCCTTTCCTATTTCAATCTATCGACAGAACAAACAAATCAACTTATTAATGTTGAGCAATTCCAAAGTGATGACGAAAAAACGAAACAGGCTATTGCTGATGCTATTAATAACCTGTATGAATTCCCACAAACATTAGAAATGGGTAGGATGGCACAACGCATCTTCAATGATATACACAAGATTACAGACAATAATGTGTGCGATTCGCCAGATACCATTTTGTTTGATTGGAGAAAAGTAGAAAGCGACCTTTTTTTCGCATTGGAAGACAAACTTTATAGAGGCATATATTCAAAGCCATTTGCTAACTGTAATGATTTAATGGTTTTTGCTAATACTGTTCTGAACCGTCGAAAATCAAGGGCAGGAAAGTCATTAGAACACCATCTATCTGCAATATTCACTGCTAACGGATTAGTTTTTGAAGAACAAGCAAACACTGAGAATAACAAAATGCCTGATTTCCTTTTTCCAAATTCGGAATGCTACCACAACTTTGAATTTCCTGCAGATGACATAACCGTACTAGGAGCCAAAACAACATGTAAAGACCGGTGGCGACAGGTAATAAATGAAGCAGATCGCGTGGATATAAAATATCTCTGTACCTTACAACAAGGTATTTCTCGTGCACAACTCAAAGAGATGGAAGATTCTAATGTAAAACTTGTGGTTCCAAACAGTCTTATTAGTTCTTATCCAATTGAATATCGGAATAAAATCAGCAACATTAAGACTTTTATTTCTATGGTAAAAGAAAAACAGAACCGCATACCAAAACATTTCCTTATAAAAAATTCTTTATAGTTCACCCCAAATTCCCCCAATTAAAAAATCCAAAATCGTAAATCCAAAATCGTAAATAATATTGTATCTTTGCAACCCAAAATTGATTTACGATGAAGATTTCATACAATTGGCTTAAGAACTATGTGTCGTTTGACGAATCGCCGGAAGAACTGGCTGCAATATTAACAAGCGTTGGACTGGAAGTTGATGGAACTGAAGAAGTTTCGTCGGTACCAGGCGGACTGCAGGGCTTCGTAATAGGCGAAGTGCTCACCTGCGTTGCTCATCCAAATTCCGACCATCTGCACGTTACTACAGTAAATGTCGGCGGTGACGAACCTTTGCATATCGTGTGCGGTGCTCCAAATGTGGCTGCAGGACAGAAAGTCGTTGTGGCTACCATAGGCACCAAGATTTACGCAAAGGACGGCGTGTTCGAAATCAAGAAGTCGAAACTTCGCGGTGAACCTTCCGAAGGTATGATTTGCGCCGAGGACGAAATGAATATCGGCACTTCGCACGACGGAATAATGGTTCTGCCAGCCGATGCAAAAGTGGGTACGCCCGCTGCCGAATATTTCAAGGTGGAAAACGACACCGCCATCGAAATCGACATCACTCCAAACCGCATTGACGGTGCTTCGCACATTGGCGCAGCTCGCGATGTGGCAGCCGTAAAGGGAATAAAATACAACATTCCAAAGGCCGAAATCACAGAAAATCCGAAAAATGAGATAAAAATCGATGTAAAAATCGAAAATACCGATGCTTGCCGCCGTTATATGGGCATCTGCCTTACCGATGTTAAGGTGCAGGAATCTCCCGAATGGCTCAAGAACCGCTTGAAATCGGTCGGCTTGAATCCTATAAACAACATCGTGGACATCACCAACTTCGTATTGTACGAAACTGGAAATCCGCTTCACGCATTCGATGCCGACAAGATTTCCGGCAAGCAGATAATCGTGAAGAATGTCGCAGAGGGAACTCCTTTTGTTACTCTCGATGGCGTTGAACGCAAACTTTCGGCTCACGACCTTATGATTTGCAATGCCGAGGAGCCAATGTGCATCGGCGGTGTATTCGGTGGCGAAAAGTCGGGAATCTCCAACGAAACCAAGAATGTTTTCATCGAGGCAGCATATTTCAGCCCGGTTTCAATCCGCAGGACATCCAAGTTCCACGGACTTAAGACCGATGCATCCTTCCATTTCGAGCGCGGAGTTGATATCAACATGGTGCCTTATGCTTTGCGCCGTGCCGCCAGCTTAATCGTTGGAATGGACTGCGGTCGTATCGCATCGGAAATCGTGGATGTATATCCTAACAAAATAGAACCTGCAATCGTTGAATACAACATCGACCGTGGCAACGCCCTTATCGGCAAGGAAATCCCCGAAGACCGTATCCGCGAAATCATCGGTTTGCTCGACATGAAGATTTTGGAGGACAAAGGCCGCACCTTGAAACTCGAAATCCCAACCTATAGGGTGGATGTCACTGGCGAAGCAGACGTGGTTGAGGACATTATGAGAGTTTACGGATACAACAACATCGAAGTTCCGAATCATATTTCGTTCAGCATCAACTATCCCGAAAAGCCAGAACCGCAGAAGATGATGAATCTTGTTTCGGACGTGCTTACAGGAATCGGTTACACCGAAATTATGTGCCTCTCGATGATTTCTGCAGACGACATTGCCGAAAACAGCGAATACGCAAACCGCATAGTGAAGATTTACAATCCATTGAGTCGCGAACTCAATGTTATGCGTCCGTCATTGCTTTTCGGAGGTCTCAACAGCATAAAGGCAAACCTTAACTACAGGAACGGCGACTTGAAGTTCTTCGAGTTCGGCCGCACCTATTATTATAATGCAGAAAAGCAGGTTTCGGACATTACAGCATACAGCGAAACTCAGTATCTTGGAATGTGGATTACAGGTAAGCGCAACCAGTTGAACTGGAACCTGAAGGACAATCCAACCGACTACTTCATGCTGAAGTCGGGCGTGGCAGCAGTGCTTAAGAAAATCGGCATTGATATGTCGGCTTTGAAGTTTGAGGTTTCGTCGGACGAAAAGTTCAGCACTTTCCAGTCGTTCAAGCTGAAGGACAAGGAAGTGGCTCGCATCGCAGTTGTTTCGAAGGACTTGCTCAAGAAGATGGACATTGCTCAGGATGTATTCTACGCCGAAATCAACTGGGATGTACTTCTGAAATTCGCCAAGACTCACAAGATTGCATATCAGCCGATATCGAAGTTCCCGCGCGTTCGCCGCGACCTCGCTTTGCTTATCGACAAGTCGGTAACCTACGCACAGCTCGAGGAAGTTGCAAAGCGCACCGAGCCTAAGCATATTGTCGAGGTTGGTCTGTTCGATGTTTACGAAGGCAAGAACCTTGAACCGGGCAAGATTTCCTACGCTTTGAGCTTCGAACTCGAGGACACGGAAAAGACCATGACCGACAAGCAGATCGACAAGATAATGCAGAAGCTGATAATGTTCTACGAGAAGGAACTCGGCGCAAAGGTTAGGTAGGGCAGATTCGGGCATTTTGCCTGAATTTCGCCTCAAAACATTGAGTTGGTGCGTTCCGTAAAGTATTGCGCCATCGGGGATATGGTGTTGATAAAAGCGGTAAAATATTGTGGTATAGAATTTTAAACGCATTTCCCGGTGTGAAAAAAAATCTGCTCTAAGTGCTTGCATCTGCACAAAAAGATATATCTTTGCACTGCAATTGATTTGATAAGGTATCAATTCATTTCTGAAGATTAAAAATCACAAAAAGAAATATCTGTTTGACCGCTTGTAAGGTTTTGGAATTGGTAACTTTGATAAATGATATTATTTGATTTCACAGATTTTAACTAAAAATATTTGTAACTAACTTTAAGATGAAAAGTTATTCAGAGTTGAACGACATGTTGTTGCCTGAATTGAAAGAATATGCAAAAGGTTTGGGCATCAAGAGACTAGAGGCGTTTAGAAAACAAGATTTGATAAGAAAGATAATGGACACCGAAGATCCTGACTTTGAGGAAGAAGACATAAATGATGATGACGATGATCTTCTTGTTGGTGTTACCGATATAATGGCTCCGCTGAAAGATGATAATGTAAGGCATAACAATAAGCCAGAAAATAATGATCAAAGACCGAGACGTGGTCGTCCGCCACGGATTTCGAGCGTAGTAGAAAGGGCAAGCGAATATCTTACAGAAAATCAGGAAACCGTTGTAACGGAAGATTTTTCGTCGGAACCAAGAAGACGTCAGCGCAGGGCAAGAATCCAGTCGCCGATAATGACAACGCATTTGGATGAGACTGGCGCAGGTGCAAAATTGGTATTCAACAATCAGGAAAATCAGCGGGTTCAAAGACCTGCACAGGAACCTGTTTCCAGATTTACTCCCGATGCCGAAGATGCTGCTCCAAAGTATGAACCGCAGCAATCGCAGCAGAACGACAATAACGTTGCAAACGAAAGAAATCAGCAGCAACGTCCCGATTTCAAGAAGCAGCAGTATCAGCGCTTCGACCAGCAGCGCAACAATAATAATGGCGGTCAAAGGAACGATAACGGCAGGAATGCCGAACAGCAGGCGCAACCCAGACAGCAGCAGTTGCCACTTGATGACGGACGCCAGCAACCTGCTCAAAATGTGGAAGAACAGAAACCGAACTACGATTTCTCAGGAATTGTTACCGTTACCGGCGTACTTGAAATTATGCCCGAAAACTACGGTTTCCTGCGCTCATCGGATTATTACTACCTGAATTCTCCCGATGATGTTTATGTTTCGCAGTCGCAGATAAAATTGTTCGGACTAAAGACCGGCGATACTATTGAAGGAACAGTAAGACCGCCAAAGGAAGGCGAAAAGTACTTCCCGCTGACAAAGGTCATAAAGATTAACGGACTTGACCCGATGCTTGTTCGCGACAGAATTCCTTTCGACCACCTTACGCCATTGTTCCCAACCGAAAAGTTCAACATCACAGGCAAGGGCCATGCAAACCTGTCGACACGAGTTGTAGACTTGTTCACTCCAATCGGAAAAGGTCAGCGTGGTTTGATAGTTGCACAGCCAAAGACTGGTAAAACTGTGCTGCTTAAGGAAATAGCAAATGCAATAGCCGACAATCATCCAGAGGTTTACCTTATCATATTGCTTATCGATGAACGTCCAGAGGAAGTTACCGACATGGCTCGTGATGTAAAGGCGGAAGTTATCGCATCAACTTTTGATGAACCTGCAGACCGTCATGTAAAGGTTGCTAGCATCGTGCTCGAAAAGGCAAAGCGTATGGTTGAATGCGGTCACGATGTTGTGATTCTGCTCGACTCCATAACCCGTCTTGCTCGTGCATACAACACAGTTGCTCCTGCATCGGGCAGAGTTTTGTCGGGTGGTGTTGATTCCAACGCATTGCATAAGCCAAAACGCTTCTTCGGTGCTGCTCGTAACATCGAAAACGGCGGTTCGCTCACCATCCTTGCAACAGCACTTACCGAAACTGGTTCCAAGATGGACGATGTTATTTTCGAGGAATTCAAGGGTACGGGCAACATGGAACTCCAGCTCGACCGCAAGCTGTCGAACCGCAGAATTTACCCTGCAGTCGATGTTACCGCTTCGAGCACTCGCCGCGAGGATTTGCTTGTAAATCCGGACCTTGTAAACAGACTTTGGGTAATGCGCGAATTCCTTGCCGACATGAATTCGGTGGAAGCAATGGAATTCATCCGCACCAGATTGCCGCAGGTTTCTTCCAACGAGGAGTTCCTTCTCACAATGGACAAAGGTTTGTAATTAGTTTCATAAAAGTTATTATATTTGCAAGTCGGGATTTTTTCTCGGCTTGTTTTTTGTTATTGTATTGATATGAAGAAATTATTTTGCATATTGGTATTTTCATTGTTTTTCGGACTTGCATTTTCGCAGAACGAGGAATATCACACTAAGTCGAAAGCGGCTATAAAATGTTTCGAGAAAGCTGTTGCATATTACCAGAACGGCAGAAGCGACCAGACTGTAAAAATGGCTTTGCAGGAAGCCGACAACGCAATCGCAAAGGATTCGATGTTCATTGAACCTTATATGCTGAAGGCGGAAATATATGATTTCCTAGGAGATATAAAGTCTTCGATTCGTTTTTATGAAAAGGTTGACGAGATAGACCCGCATTTCGACTATGGCATAACGCTCAAGCTGGCAATGCACAACTATGGTATCGGCGATTATGCGTCGGCAAAAAAGTTCATAGATTTCTTTTATGAAAATGCGGACCTAGATGTCTACAAGAAATTTGACACAGAACGTTTGCGCGAATACATAACATTTTCTGATAGTGCCGTGCGTAATCCTGTGAATTTCAGACCACGTAGCGTTGGTCGTATAAATTCTGAATGGGACGAGTACTGGCCGTCGCTTTCTGCCGACGAGGAAATGCTGGTGTTTACACGGCAAATTCCGTTGAATCCTAATAATCCTTCGCGCAGTCAGGCAAATATGCACGAGGACCTTTTCTTCGCCTATCGAAATCAGCAGACTGGAAAATACGATGTTGGAGCACCGCTTCCTGGAAAAATTAATACCGAGCTCAACGAGGGCGCACAATGTATTTCGGCAGATGGAAAGACTTGTGTCATAACGGCTTGCAATCGTCCAGATGGAAAGGGAAGCTGCGACTTGTACATAATGTTCTGGCAAGGAAAGCAGTGGTCGCAACCGCAGAATATGCGCTCGGTAAATACTGAATTCTGGGAGAGCAACCCGTCGCTGTCGTCGGATGGAAAATACTTGTATTTCTCATCATCGCGTTCGGGTGGTTTCGGCAAGACCGATATCTGGCGCGTTGAAATCGACAGCAAGGGCAATGCCCTTAAACCAGCTGAAAACCTTGGTGGAAAGGTAAATACACCATACGAGGACATTTCTCCATTCATACATCCCGACTGCAAGACCTTGTATTTTGCCTCGAAAGGACATCCGGGACTTGGCAGTTACGACCTTTTTGTGTCGAAAAGCGAGGATGGCAAAACTTGGTCGAAACCAAAGAACATTGGTTATCCGATAAACACGTTAGGTGAGGAGAGAAGTTTGATAGTCAACGCCAAAGGCGACCTTGCAATGTTCTCGTCATCGGGCACAAAGCGCGACTTGGATATTTTTGGTTTTGAACTTCCGCCAGAGGTTAAACCAGTGACTGTAACTTATGTAAAAGGTTATATCTACGACTCGAAGACCAACGAACGTCTGAAGGCAAAATGCGAAATGCTTGATATTGAAAGCGGTGAAAAGGTCGTTGACATGTATTCACAGGAAAACACGGGCGAATATATGGTCTGTCTGCCAATCGACAAGGACTACGCCTTTAATGTTTCGCGCGAGGGATACCTTTTCTACTCCGAAAACTTTTCGCTCACCAACCTCGAGCATCCCGAGGAACCGTACATCATGAACATTCCACTGCAACCTATCGAAAAGGGCGTGACGGTAGTTTTGAAAAATATCTTCTTCAAGACCGACAGCTACGACTTATTGCCAGATTCTTACACCGAACTTGGCAAGGTTGTGGAATACATGAACGCCAACCCGAAGATGAAGATAGAAATCGGCGGTCACACCGACAATGTAGGCACAAAGGCCTACAACAAGACTTTGTCGGAGAATCGTGCTAAGTCGGTTTACAACTACCTTGTTTCGCAGGGAATTGCAAAGGAACGCCTGTCGTATAGTGGATATGATTTCTCGGTTCCGGTTGCCACCAACGACACCGAGGAAGGCCGTGCGCAAAACCGCCGTACAGAATTTAAGGTTGTTAGTATAGAGTAGGGGTATGGAAAGATTGAATGTAGCGGTAGTATTCGCCTTATTTTGTTAATTTTGCATTTTTGAATAAGTATATGGTGAAAGTTTCTGTCATACTTCCAGTTTATGGTGTCGCTCAGTATATTGAGAAATGTACAGCAACGCTGCTTGCGCAGACCTTGGACGATATGGAGTTCATATTTGTTGACGACCACGGCCCCGACAACAGCATCGAACTAGTGCAGAATATGATTGCCGACCATCCTCGCAAGAATCAGTTTGTATTTCTTAAACCAGAGCACAATTTGGGCGCAGGAATGGCGCGAAATTTTGCAATTCCTCACGCAAGAGGCGAGTATATTGCTTTTGTCGATAGCGACGACTGGATTGAAAATGATATGTTCGAGAGGATGTATGCCGAGGCAAAAAAGTACGACAGCGACTTGTGCTGCTGCCAGATGCAAAAGGTTTACCCCGATGGTCATCGTGGCGATATTTTGAAGAATCCGTTTATCGGAAGCGGAGAAATTTCCGATGATAAGCGTTCATATTTCCTTACTCACTATGTTTCGCAGTTCACCTCGCTCATATACAAGAAGACATTGATTGACCAGTATAGCATTCGTTTTCCCGAAGAGCGTAGCGCCGACGACAGTTATTTCGTTTCGTGCGTTCTGATGCTGGCAAGGTCAATTTCGTACGTTGACGAACCGTTTTATTTGTATTTGATTCGTCCAGGTTCGGTATGTACAACAAAGGACAGTTCCAAGTACCAGAAGAGATTGACTGTTTTCAGTAAATTGCTTGAATTCTCCAAGCAAAATGGCGTTTACGACAAGTTTAAACCGGAAGTTGATTTCATGTATATCAAGAAGGGTTATTTGTCATCGGTTTTCAATTATGTCACAAATTCTACCACTCCTAACCGCGAGACAATTGCTTCCATCTACAGCGAATTGCTGAAATTGATTCCAGATTACAAGTCGAATCGCTTCTATAAATCAAATTTCAAGTTGCGGGCACTGATGTCGTTTATCAGGACATTCCCACGATTGGCAGTAAAGTTCATAAAGTATTACTCGAGGCGTAAGGAGTATGTCGTTTAAATTATAACGTAAAAGTAGTATGGATTTAATAATTGGAGCGGGAATTACAGGCCTTACTTACGCGGCAAGAACATCAAACGATTATATTGTCGTAGAAAAGGAAAACGAAATAGGCGGATATTGCAGGACACATTATTCTGGCGAATACGTTTGGGACTATTCCGGACATTTCTTTCATTTCCAGCATCCTGATATTAAGGATTATGTAATGGAAAGGTTGCCAAAAGAAGAAGTTCTGACGGTAAACAAGCATACCCAGATTTACTACAAGGGTCGTTATGTGGATTATCCGTTCCAGATGAATATCCATCAACTTGAAAAGGAGGAGTTTATAGACTGCCTATACGACCTTTTTGCGGTAAAGCAGGATGGAAATGCCAGTTCGTTCAAGGATATGCTTTATGAAAAGTTCGGGAAGTCAATTTCAGAAAAATTCTTGATACCATACAATGAAAAGTTGTATGCTACCGACTTGAATAGTCTAGATGTTGATGCTATGGGACGTTTTTTCCCATACGCCGACAAGGAGCAGATAATTTTGAATTTCCGCAACTCGCAAAAGCAGTTCTACAACTCAACTTTCCTATATCCGCGCAAGGGTGTTATAAAGGTTGTGGAATCGGTTGCTTCGCGGGTAAATGCCGATAAGATATGTCTTAACGAGCATCTTGTGTCGATTGACTTGAATGCCAAACTTGCTACAACAAACAGACGTACAATACATTACGACAATTTAATTTCAACTGTTCCATTTCCTCGTCTGCTCGATATGGCAAAAGTGCCATACGACAGGAATGTGTATTCGTGCAACAAGGTAGTTGTATTTAATATTGGTTTCGACAGGAAAGGTGCCGATACCAAAAACAACTGGATATATTTTCCGGACAAGGACATTGTTTTTTATCGCGTTGGTTTCTACGATAATATCATTGGACTTGACAAAATGTCGTTGTATGTGGAAGTTGGTTTTGCACACGGCGAAGCAGTTGATGAAAAGCAGTTGTACCAGCGGGTTCTTGCCGATTTGAAGAAGGCAGGAATAGTTGCTGATGAGCAAGTCGTTGATTATGAGTGCGTAGTTATGGATCCTGCATACGTTCATATTACACAACAGTCGGAAACTGACAAGACCGAAAAGATGAATTTCCTAAACAGTCATAGTGTATATTCTATCGGACGTTATGGCGAATGGAAATATTGTTCGCTCGAGGACAATATGCACGATGCGTTTATGTTGGCAGATAAATTAAAATAGCATCAAGGATTAAGGCATTTTTGGAAGAGTTTATTCTCTCATTCCGCCATTTATTGCATTTTCAATTGTTTCTATGATTTTCTCGGATGGCATTTTGCCTTCGTGCGGAGCAAGGTATTTGTCGAAGAAGTCTCCGCGTTGCTTTTGCATTGGGTCGTTGCCGTTGATGACAACCGATTCGATAAAGTTACGAATATCGTTTTCTGTCCGTCCCTGATAGTGATTGTTGAACGACATAAGTCCAAAAGGACTGAATTTTGAAACAAAGTCTTCATTTTTTATAAGGTACATCACAGGTTTCCGAGTGAAAAGATATTCGGTTGTGAATGAACCGCAGTCGTGAATCATTGCATCGGATGTGAGGAACAAGTCAATGTACGAGCATTCTTCCAATTGGCAGTTTGGCATTTCCTGCCACTGCCTGTAGTATTTTTCGGTGCGCTCCAAACCCCATATTTGCTGCAGTTTGAATTTAAGTAGTTGGTGTGGCTTGAATACGAACTGCACCTTGTCGCTGTATTCCATAGCCAGTTTAGGCATAGTGTCGCAGAACTGCAGAAACGAAGAAATTGCAAAATCACCATCAATGGTGTGATGTGGCGCCCAAATGATTCGTTTTTTAGCAACTGTTTGCGGTTTCCAAACATCATTAGGAATATAGTCGTTGCGAAGAAAAACTTCAGTGCCCGGATAACCTGTAACTACAATGTTTTCGCCTTTGTTGCGAGAATGTTCTGTTGCAGTCTGCTTGTGTATTTCGGTTTCAACAAAATGCAGGCCTACAAGATTATGGAATATCAGATCGTAGTTGATTTTGAACAGATTAAGCGACGAAAATCCGTAAGGTACATAGCAAGTAAGCGTATCCTTGAAATTGTATATGAAATATTGTGGCGGAATGTCCTTGTATGGTGTGGTGAAAATAACAATATCGGGTTTGAGTGTCTTTTTTATGTCTTCCCATTGGTTGTGTTTGGCATCGTATGGAATTATGTATTCAAATCCTTTTGCTTCCACAAAACGCCTTGTGTTTTCGATAGTTGCATCAATTTCTTGCTTGTCAAAACCTTTGAATACCGAATATGGGTAAATTACAATGTATGGATGATATTTTGGATTGTCACTTAATGCTTGGAACAGGTAGTCGGACTTCCACATTCCGGGGATTGTAAGAAGAAACGCCACTTCAATACGATTTTTCCCTTGTAGTCGTTCGGCTGCGGCAATCTGTCTGGTTCTGAAATTTTTAGCGTACCATTTGAAAATAGGAGAGAAGTGATTGCGCAGAACATCCTTATACGCCCAAATCAGACGTAGCGTGTATTTCAGTGAGGTATCTGCGCTTTTCATTGTCAGTTTTTCTTTATTTTTACATCAACTACTTGACCTGTAATGTCGAGCAGAAGAGTCTTGAGGGAAACCTCTGCGACTTCGCTGGCTTCGAGTAGAGTGTCGGGCGGTTCAATGCCGAAATTTTTTGTTCGCATCGGAGTGTTGGTACGTTCGGGATTTATCACATTAACTCTTATTCCATAACTTTCCCATTCCTGTGCCAATGCCTGCATAAAGTTTACCGCCGCGGCTTTGGTTGATGAATAAATGCTGTAGAATGCTCGTCCGCGTGTGTATGAACTTGATGTGTAAAGCAGCAGTTGTCCGTGGCTCTCTTTCAGATATTGGAAGGCCGACATTGCCACATTTACCATTCCGTCGTAATTGGTGCGTATGATAGTGCTGATAAGGTTTGTGTCCATCGAAATAAGCGGTTCCTTCGACAGGATTGCTGCACAGTTGACGATATAATCTATCTTGCCGTTTTCATTGGCAACCATTGCTAGAGCAGCGTCAACATTGTAGCGGTTTGCAACATCGGTGCCTGTGGTGCTACGTGAAAAGGAGTAAACTTTTGCACCATATTTTTGTGTGGTATCGACAATTTCTTTACCAATGCCCGAATTGCCACCGAAAACAGCAATCACCTTGTCGCTGAGTTTTGAGAAGTCAATTTCGTCGTGAAGTGTTGTCGATCGAAGTTGGAAAAGTTTGTCAAGCAGGAAAAGGTCTTCCTTGTAGGTCAGTTTCATATTCGATTCTTCACCTTCGACGACAAAAATCTTAACGTCAGGCATATATTTAACTACGGTCCCGCAGTCGTCGGTAGAGATAAAGTCGGGGTCTTTTAGTGCTTTTTCGTATGCCTGTGCAATGATGCTGTATTTGAAAGCCTGTGGGGTCTGTCCGCGGCGTAGCAGTTTGCGCTTTGGAATTTTGTCGATGAACTTTCCGTCCTCGTCAACCTCGATTATGGTATCGGTTGCTGGAACTGCGACATCAACGGCATCGAATGTTTTCAGTGCTTCAACGACATTTTTTATAATGTTGTTGTTGACAAGCGGGCGAACTGCATCGTGGAAAATCATATTGCATTCATCGCAACCTTCATAGGCCATTATTGCCGAAAGTGTTGACATATAGCGTTCGTTTCCACCTTTAAGTATTTTTTTTACCTTTTTCCATTGGTTGCGAACCACAATGCTTTCCATTTCGTCGATATACAACGGATGGATTACGATGGCGATTTCGTCAATCAGACTATTGTTGTCGAATACATCGATTGTGTGTTCGATTATGGTTTTTCCTGCAACCTTGAAGAATTGTTTTGGGATGCTGTATCCAAGTCGACTTCCAACTCCTCCTGCCAATATTACCGCTATATTCATAATTTTATGCCTTTACAAATTAAAATGTGTCTTTATGAAAATGAATGGCATTTCTTCTTTCGTTAATTATTTTGCAAAGGTAGCAAAAACAATTTTATTTTCTCAAAAATCCCGCAACCACATTTTTTCGGAGAATCATTATTGCCTTTCCTTTCGCTGGGCGAAAACTGATAGCGTAGTATGCCCAAAGCAGTACCGAACCGCAGTTTTTGGCAATTTCCCAGACGGCCTTTGTGAACACTCTTGCCGATTTTTTTTTCTTGTACCTGATACGTTCGCTTATACCGATTCCAATACCTATATTTTTTATGTAGTCGTACGTCGTTCTTGATATAGGTATTAGATGTTCGACGGCAATGTTCCCGAAATAGTATATTTTTTGTTTGTCGGCTTTCAAGCGATAGAAGAAATCTTTTTCCTCTCCGCCAAGAAGCAGATTCCATTTCCTGCCAAGTTGTGTGTCGAATGTTCCGTATTTTTCAAATGCAGAACGCTTTACACCCATGTTTGCTCCTACAGGGTATGACATTCCTTTGAACAGTCCCGTTTCTTCGCCTTTGTCGGTTACTGCGAACAAGGGCATTGTCCAGCATGACACCCACTTTGGCATTCCTGTTTCGAAAACTGGAACAACCTTGCCACCGAAAGCAGTAGCATCGGGATTATGCTTTATGTTTTCGTTTATGTTGTGCAGATAGTTGTTTTTTACAGTTGTGTCGTCGTCGAGGAAAACGAGAAACTCGCCTTTGCTTTCTTCTATTCCTCTGTTGCGTGCTTGCGAAAGTCCGTTCTGCTGTTCGGTGACAACCTTTATGTTTACATTTGGATAGTCATGCTTGAACCTGTCGGCTTCGGCGAGTGTGTTGTCAGTACTGTTGTTGTTTACAAGAATGATTTCGTAGTCGTCGACTGGGTAGTCGTTTTGGGCGATATGCGACAAAGCATCGTACAGATACTTGGCTCGGTTGTATGTGCATACGATTACAGAAATCATTTCCCTTTATGCTTTGACTGCAATTTTCTGTGTTTTTTCTTTTCTGTATTTCAGGAATAAGATTCCTGCTATGATAATTGCAAGCAATGCCGAGGATACAATAGAAACAATGTCCCATACTTTGAACATTGGTGCTTCGTTTATAAACTCAATCTTGTGCTGTCCTGCTGGGATTACCATTGCTCGTAGTATGTAGTTTGCACGGAAATATTCTGCTGGTTGACCGTCGATATATGCCTTCCAGTCGGGAGCGTAGTATATTTCGGAGAAGATTGCAAGTTGCTCCTTGCTGGTGGATGTGCTGTATATCAAATAGTCGGGATTGTAGGGTTTCATGTGTGTCATTTCGATGACGGCGGTAGAGTCGCGAGAAATGTTTTTCCCATCAACATAACTTGCAAACCTCTTGTCGATGATTGCTGTTTCGGCAGGATTAAAGTCGTTGAGCGCAAGAATCTCAGCATTTGCATCGTCAACCAGTTGGCAACCATCTACAAACCATGCGCTACCGAGTGCGGCAGGATTGCGCTGTACCATAGTTGAACCTTGCTGGTCGGGAACTATGAAATAGCGGGTGTTCAGCATGTTGATTACATTCATGTTCAGTTCGCGTGTCATGTAGAAATCGATGAGGTCCTGATAACGGCGTAATTTTGCTCCGTGGTATCCGCCAATTGAGTGGTGGAATGCCGATGTGCGCGAATCGTTGAATGTGCTGGTAGCAAGGTTCATAACACGGTAGTCCTTGTCGCCGAAGCGTTCTGCATACTGGTCTATCGTGCTGTCGTCTTTTGTCGGATTGAGTTGAACTTCTTTTTTAGAAACATAACTGTCATCGTTGAGGTAGCGACGGTCGACAGACCAGAGGTCGAATACAACAAGCAGGGCGATAACTGCGGTTGTTACAGCAAATGTAACTTTCTGTTTCTTTTCCTTGAAACTTATTGCGAAGAACAGCGTTGCAGCCGAAAGAAGTATCAGTATTATCGATCTCCATGAATCGGCACTAAACAAATCCTGTCTGTCCTGAATGAATATTTCCTGAATTCTTGGCCATCCGTCACCATATTGTGCAGCCATTTGCTCGTCGACTGCACCAGCAAACGAGAATGAACCAGACATAATCAGTACAATAAGTATTAGTCCGCAGGTGATTCCTGTTGATGCGTACAATGATATTTTCAGTTTTTTCTCGTCAATTTCGTTGCTGAATATGTTTTTCAATGCGAGTATTGCCATCATGACCATTGCAACATTGGCAATTACTAAACTCATTGACGGAGTACGGAACTTATTGTACCCGGGAAGATAGTCGAAAAGGAATCCGTTGAGTCCCATCAGGTTCTTTCCCCACGAAAGTATTATTGCCATGATTGTTATTCCAAGCAGCCACCAGCGTTCCGGTCCTTTCACAATGAAAAGTCCGAGGATGAACAGGAATACTATTATCGCACCGAAATACACTGGTCCCGATGTGAAGGGCTGGTCGCCCCAGTAGAGTGGAGCATTCTTGATTTTGAAGTTCTTGTATGTTTCGCTTGACTTGTCAACTGGTTCGTTTGAACCGCCACCGAAACTGCCAGGAACAAGCAATGTGTATGTTTCGCCAATTCCGTAACTCCACGCGAAAGCGTAGTCCTTATTAAGACCTGCCTTATTCTTGTCGTCCGAATGTTCGATGTCGCCCGACAATGATTCTGGTGTAACTGTAATTTCAGATCCGCCACGCATAGTGTATTTCGAGTATTCGTAACTTGTCATCAGCAGTCGGGCATTGCCACCAACCGCAAAGATTGCACCTACTATAAGTATGCATATTGCTGTGCCAAATTGCTTGAATGTCTTGTCCTTTATTGTATAGATAAGGTAAACTAGTCCAAGTATGATTACCGAAAGCAAAGTGTAGTAGGTAATTTGCAAGTGGTTGAATCCAATTTGGAATCCGAGTGCAAATGTGAATAGTATTCCGCCCCAGATGTATTTCTTCTTGAATGTCAGTATTATTCCGCTGAATATAGGTGCTACCATTGCCAGCGCCCATGCCTTTGACAGGTGCCCCGCTTCAATTATTATTATATTGTAACTTCCAAGTCCGAATGCCAATGCTCCGATTAAACTTAGCCAAGGGTTGACACCTAAGGCAACAAGGCAAATATAGAAACCAATTAGATATAGGAATATGATACCTATATTTTTTGACCAGCCAACCCAGTCGAGGTCTATAATGTCCTTTATCCTGAAAATTGAATCTTGCGGTTTGTTGGTTATCTGGTAGGTTGGCATTCCGCAGAACATTGCACTGTTCCAGTGAGTATATGTTCCCGTTTCCTTCAGAAAGTCCTTTTGCTCTTTTACCATTCCCATCCAGTTGCGGTCGTCGCCCTGACTGAGAACTTTGTTGCTTGTTATCAATTTGTCGAAAAACAAAATTGAAATAAGGAAGAATATTATCACTATCCCCGTGTGTGTCAAAATGTTCTTTACAATAGGTTTCATATCAAATCTTGAAGTTTCAATTAAAACTGCAAAGGTAATGCTTTTTTGGTATTGCCATATAACGATATCCTTTTATTTTCTTACCTTTGCAGTCCCAAAAATCGTAAGTCTTGGAAAACGGCAATTACATAGAGTTTGTGTCCGACAAAATTTTTGCGGAAGTGTCTAAAGTCGCTGAAAGCGAAAACGTTGACGTGTTCGTTATTGGCGGTTATGTGCGAGACCGTTTTTTGAAGCGGCCTAAAAAGAACGACATCGACATTGTTGTTGATGGGGATGGCGTTGACTTTGCTCGTAAACTTGCCAAGCATCTCAAGGTTAAGAAGGTCAGCATATTCAAGACGTACGGAACGGCAATGTTTGTATACAATGGTACTGAGTTGGAGTTTGTAGGTGCGCGAAAGGAATCGTACAATTTCGATAGTCGTAACCCAATAGTTGAGCGCGGAAGCATCGAGGACGACCAAAAGCGTCGCGATTTTACCGTAAATGCATTGGCAATCAGTTTGAACAAACGCAATTTTGGTGAACTTATTGATCCGTTTGACGGGTTGGAAGACCTTTATTTCCGAACAATTAGGACTCCACTTGAACCTTCGATAACTTTCTCCGATGACCCGCTGCGTATGCTTCGCGCTATCCGGTTTGCCTCGCAACTTGACTTTCTGATACATCCGGAATGCCTTGCGGCAATACACGATAACCGTGAGCGCATAAAAATAATCACGCAGGAACGCATACATACCGAACTAAATAAGATTCTTGAGAGCAAGAAACCGTCGATTGGTCTTAAATTGTTGTTTGATACAGGTTTGCTAGAGATTATTTTCCCTGAATTGTATCAACTTTCGGGTGTCAGTGTGCAGGATGGACTTGGGCACAAGGACATTTTTCTGCATACAATTCAAGTTGTTGACAATATGGCTGAAAAGAGCGATGACTTATGGCTTCGCTGGGCGGCGTTGCTTCACGACATTGGCAAACTGAAGACCAAGCGTTTTGTAGAAGGAACGGGATGGACTTTCTATTCGCACAATACCGTTGGCGCCAACATGGTCCCTAAAATCTTCACCCGTATGCACTTGCCGCTAAACGAGAAAATGAAGTTCGTGCAGAAGATGGTCGATTTGCACATGCGCCCGATTGCATTGGTGGAGGACATTGTCACCGATTCGGCAATCCGTCGGCTTATTGTTGATGCTGGCGACGACATTGATGCACTAATGACACTTTGCGAGTCGGACATTACTTCGCGCAACGAGAAAAAGGTTGCTCAATTCCTTGAAAATTTTAAACTTGTGCGACAGAAGATTGTTGAGGTAGAGGAACGCGATTCGCTGCGCAATTTCCAACCGCCAATTTCTGGCGAGGAAATTATGGAATATTTTGGCATCGGACCTTCGCGGCTTGTCGGCGAAATTAAGAATGCTGTACGTGAGGCAATTCTCGACGGTGTCATACCAAACGAATACGAAAAAGCACATGAGTTTATGGTGCAGAAAGGCAAAGAGTTGGGATTGGAGAAGTAGTTCTTTGTTGCTAATTGTCAATCTTATTTCGTGACTCTTTTGCATCTTGTCTGTTCAATCCAAAATCGTAAATCGTCAATACAAAATAAATTTGTATCTTTGTGCCTATGTTTGACGGAATAAAGTCGGGTCTTGCAAGGCGCAAGTTGTTGAAGGCGCGGGGTATGGAACCTCGTTGCGTTCGTGCTTGTGGCTTGGGTTATGCAAAAAAAGTTGGTATCCTGCACGAAGCAACTGATGCTGCACAGTTTGAGGTGGCACGCAAACTGCTTTTCGATTTGCAGAAGCAAATACCATTTGTCAAGGCGCTTGGGTTTGTCGATAACAAGGAACTGTCAGATTTTCATTTGCAACCGCTCGACTTTTCGTTTTTTTGTGCAAAGGAACTAGACTGGTTAGGTTTTCCGCGCGAGGAAACTGTTGCTGAATTTTGCGACACAGACTATGACATTCTTATCTGCCTTGATATGGAAGATAAAGTTCCACTTAATTATGTGAAACTTAGGTCGAAGGCAGGGTTTAAGGTCGGACTGTACAGTGAGAAGAATGCCGATTTGCTTGATGTTATGGTAAGTCTTGACGAGGAAAATACAAACATTTCAGAATTGGTAAAGCAGATAATTCATTATTTGGAAGCGATAAGATATGAATAGCAAGTTTTTTGGAACGGGAGTGGCATTGGTTACGCCATTCGATATTAATGGAAATGTTGACTATGTGGCTTTTGCCCGTTTGCTGTCGAATGTTGTCGATGGTGGAGTCGACTATGTGCTTGTAATGGGAACGACAGGCGAAACTCCTTGCCTTTCGGCAGAAGAACGCCATAAGGTTATTGATTTCGCTAAGCGCGAAATCGCTGGTCGTGTGCCGATTATGGTAGGAATGAGCGGAAACAATACTTCCGACCTGCTTGATAGCATCCGCAACTTCGATTTCAGTGGCATTGATGGACTACTAACGGCATCACCGTTTTATAATAAGCCAGTGCAGAATGGTTTGTATGCGCATTTTGCACATGTCGCTGAGGTTTCTCCAGTGCCTGTAATTTTGTACAACATCCCTGGTCGCACAGGAGTTAACATTTCTCCGGAGACAATTTGCCGTCTTGCTCGCGACTTTGATAACATAATTGCAGTGAAGGAGGCATCTGGTTCGGTCGACCAGATTATGCGTGTGGTTGAGAACAAACCTGAACGCTTTACTGTTATTTCTGGCGATGATGGGCTTACGCTTCCGCTTATGGCAGCAGGCGTGAAAGGTGTGATTTCAGTTGTTGCAAACGCATTTCCGCGTGAATTGTCACAAATGGTGAAACTGGCACTTAATGGAGATTTCGAGCAGGCTAGAAAGTTGCACTACAAGTTGTTGCCGACAGTTCGCTTGATGTTTGCTGAAGGCAATCCTGCTGGTGTAAAGGCATATTTGTCGCAGATGGGCGTAATCCAGAATGTGCTTCGTTTGCCGTTGGTAAACGTCAGCGACGATTTGTTTGCAAGGATTGCAAATGATATTGAAAGACTGAAAAATGGTTTCTAGGTTTAACTTCGTTGAGGGCTACGCCGTTCTGGTTTCTATGTTTGAGGTTGTTTATAAGTTTGAAATGGTTTATATGTTTGGCAATTTCAAAACAACATCAAACAACCTTAAACAACCATAAACAATTTCAAACAACATAATCATTGTCAAATCAAAAAATCGTAAATCGTCAATCTAAAATCGTAAATCCCTTGAAAACCGTTGCTTTCTGTACCCTTGGCTGCCGCCTCAATTTTGCCGAAACATCGACAATTTCGCGCTATTTCATTGAGCGAGGTTTTACGGTAGTGCCGTTTTCGCAGAAAGCAGACTTTTATGTGCTGAACTCCTGTTCGGTAACATCAAACGCCAATCGCAAAGGCAGAAATGCTGTTGCTCGCGCTCATTCGCTAAATCCCGATGCTATAATAATTGTTACTGGCTGTTATGCTCAGTTGAAAGCAGATGAGGTTGCAGCGCTTCCAGGTGTGAACTATGTTTTTGGCGTGAACAACAAGGCCGAGATTGAAAAGATAATTGACAATGCAGAGGCAAGTCGGGAGGTTTTTGTCAGCACTACGCCACATAACGAAATGAAGTCTTTTGTGCCTGCATTTTCGAAAGGTGACCGCACTCGCGCTTTCCTGAAAGTTCAGGACGGATGCGACTATTTTTGCGCCTACTGTACGATTCCGTTTGCTCGTGGAAGAAGTCGCAATCCATCGATTGCCGAATGTGTGGAGCAGGTGAAGTCGCTTGCCGCAGATGGAATGAAGGAGGTAATAATCTCGGGCGTGAATATTGGCGACTTCGGCAAGACTACTGGCGAAAACTTTTTGCAGTTGCTAAAGGCTCTAGCAAAAGTCGATGGCATTGATCGATATAGGATTGGTAGTATTGAACCCGATTTGCTTACAGATGAAATAATTGAATTTGTTGCTTCCGAACCCAAGATGATGCCGCATTTCCACATTCCGTTGCAGTCGGGGTGCGATGATTTGCTGAAACTTATTGGTCGCCGTTACGATACCGCTTTGTATCGGCGTAAGATTGAGTTAATTAAGAAACTTATTCCAGATTCTTTCATCGGTATCGACCTTATAGTTGGTGTTAATGGAGAAACACCAGAAATGTTTGCAAAGACGGTGGAATTTATCGAGTCTCTTGATATTTCATTCATTCACCAGTTCCAGTATTCCGAAAGGGAGAACACAAGGGCATTGAAGTTTACACCGCGCGTTACCTCCAAGCAGAAGCAGGAGAGGGCAGATGTGGTGAAGTCCGTTTGCGAAAGGAAGCATAAGGAGTTTGTGCAGTCGAGGATTGGTTCGGTTCACGAGGTTTTGTTCGAGTCGGCAAAGAAGGGAGGAATGATGTTCGGTTATACCGATAATTATATAAGGGTTGCCGTGCCGTATGACAAAGATTTGGTAAATAGGATTTGTCCTGTAAAGTTGACAAAAATTGTTGACGATGATGTAGTTGAAGCAGAAATTTTGAAATAGATAATAACGAAAAAATAGTAGAATATGAAAAAGGTACTATTAGTTATGACGTTGGTTTCCATGTCGTTGATTTCGGCGGCGCAGTTTGTTGTAAGTCCTGCCTTGTCGGATGCGATAAAGGATGGAAATGCCGAATACCTTGATGTGAATGTTTATTTTGAGAACGCAGAGTCGGTTTCCGATCTTGCCCAGCAGTTTGACAGGTATCATGCCGACTTTGATACGCGCGTGAAAGGTGTTACGGCTATGCTGAAACGCAACCACGAAAGGTCGTATGCAAAGTTCATGCACCAGATTGCCTCGTTGATGAAGGCAAATCCGTCTGCCGTGGCAGAAATGGAAGATTTCTGGATAGTTAATGCGGTGAATATGAAGGTTCAACGTGATTTTGTAATGCAGATTGCAGGTTTTGAAAATGTAACATACATCGACTTGAATACCCCACGTTATACTATTGTTGATGGAACAACTTTGGTCGAGGAAAATGCTCCACGTTCGGTGAATGGCGTGGAGTGGGGCGTGCGTGCAATAAACGCTCCGGCGATGTGGACTTTGGGGTATACCGGTCGCAATATGCTGATGCTTAGCATTGATACTGGTGTAAATCCCGAACATCCAGCCATCAGCACAAACTATGCAGGCAATCATTGGCCACAGTCGCAATGCTGGTACGGAATGCGTCATGAGGATCCGCGCGACAATGCATCATCGTCGCATGGAACACACACTACGGGAACAGTAATGGGTCTTGACCGAGCAACTCACGATACTATTGGTATTGCATTCAATGCCAAGTGGATAGCATGTGACCCTGTGGCGAGCACCAATTCAGAATTGCTTACTGTAAGTCAGTTCTTCGCTGTGTATGAATGGGTTTTGAATCCCGATGGTGACGAAAATACCACTATCGATGTTCCACGCGTGATAAACAATTCATGGGGTTATAGTTACGATATAGCGGAGGATTTTGGAGCATGTTCGCTTCCCGAAAATTCAATTGTTGAGACATTGGAAGCAGCAGGAATTTGCTCTCCATTTTCGGCTGGCAACGAAGGTCCGAATGAATCGACTATAGGTTATCCAGCTATGCTTGCATACAATGTGGTAAATCCAATGTCGGTGGCAGCTGTAAATTCCAGCAACATCGTTGCAAATTTTTCGAGTCGTGGACCTACGCCATGTGTCGATGAGGAATCCTCGTTGAAGATAAAGCCGGAAGTTTCGGCACCTGGTGTAAATGTGCGTTCATGTGTAGGATTTGATGGTTACAATGCACTGCAGGGCACATCAATGGCTTGTCCGCATGTGTCAGGTGCATTGCTGCTGTTGGCAGAGGCATTCCAGATGGCATCAGCAAGGGAACTCAAGGAAGCTTTGTATTACTCAGCTATCGACCTTGGCGATGAGGGTGAAGACAATACCTACGGAATGGGTATGATAGATGTGCTTGCCGCATACAATTATTTGTCAAATATATATCCGGTATCGGCACCAGAAACCGAAAATTTTGACATAAGCGTGAAACTCGTCATGTCGTATGGCGATGGCATTGTTGACTACGATACGGTAACTTGTGTCGAAAGTGTTCCAACGGTGTATGCGCAAGTATTTAACGATGGAAATTACGATTCAGGTCATACAATGCTTCGCATTTATTCGGGCGATAGTCTTATTGCAAGTCATGATTTTGAAGATGTTTCTCATTTGGCTGAAGTGCCTTATGAATACGAAGTGCCGAATGTGCCTGTTCATGGTGGACTCAATGAGTTGTATGCAGTAGTTTATCCGGGAAGTAATGGTATCGAGTATGATGACTTTAATAATAGTGCTATGCTGAGATTCAAAAAGTATTATGAATCGGAGTTTCCATTGAACATAGATTTTGAAGAAGGCGGTACTTTTTCAAATTTTGGATTGATAATTGACAATCCTGACAACAAGAAGACATGGATGATTATGCCGTGGGGTGAAAACAGTGAACATCATGCTCTTGGTTGTGCCTTTAGCAAGAATAACACATACAGGGATATTGATTATGCATATTTGCCGCGAACAAATCTTCCTGATGAAGATTCGTTGTATCTGAATTTCATATATGCATACAAGCGCCATTCGAGTAATTCCATAAAAGATTCGTTGTTTGTAGAGGTTAGTACCGATTGTGGTCAGACTTTCCCATATATGGTATGGGCGAATGGTGGTCCTGGACTATATACTCAGGAGGGTAATTCTGGTTCGTATTATGTGCCAGCAGATTATTCTGAGTTCGATACGGTGTCAATTTCCTTGGAAGAATTTAGGGGACAGGATGTATTAATCAGGTTGAAGTCAAAAAACGGCAGTAATTCGGAGTTGTATATTTCTAAATTGTCGCTTGACAACCATTGCCTTAGTGGGGTGAGAGAACATTCTGGTGACGATTATGCGACAATGTTGCAAGTTTATCCTAATCCCACCGATGGTCTGGTCAATATTTTTATTCCGGCAGAATACTGTGGGCAGAATTTCTGCATATATGATGTGTATGGAAAGATAATCAAGAGTTTTGTGGTTGATAACCAGTATTATAGTATTGATGTTTCAACACAGGCCGATGGTGTTTATTTCCTGCGATGTGATGCCGTAAATGCTCAGGCTAAGATAGTACTGTTAAAAAAGTAGGAAAAAAAATTTGGTGAATGGATTTTTATTAGTAATTTTACCGCTCGATTAAATTCGGAAAAATTATGGATAGAAGAATTCTAAGTTTGTTGACAATGATAGCCGTTATGGTTATGTTGTCGTTTGTATACTCAAGTTGTTCAAAAGACAAGACTGCTCCTACCATTTATTTTTTGGCAAAGGACGGTGAGACTATTGACAAAAAAGGAGATACAGTTGTATTGTTGTACACAAAGTACGAAGACCCTGGATGTTATGTCGAGGATAATGCTAGTACGTCTGAAAATATTGAAATAACTTCGGATTTGGAAACGGTATTGCCGATTGAGAAGAAGGATGCTAATCACATGGGCAAAATCAAGAAGATTGGTGAGTATGAAGTTACGTATACCGCAACAGACGAGGCTGGCAATGTAAATACTCGCTCGAAAAAAATAATCTGCAAAAATGTGAGCGAAATTTATGCTGGAAAGTATTGGACAGTAAGAAGCAGATACGATGAGGGTATGGGAATTAATCCTTCATTGAATTCAATGTGCAGCGATACTTCTTATTATTCTAGCATTTCCGCTGTTAATAATGTTGCTGGAAGGATAAGATTTTCTAAAGTTGCTTGCCATGTGCACAATGGACAGAAAGTTTCCTTTAAGGTGGATGCGGATTTGTTCTCGCCAGAACTTTCTCCGCGTACTCGTTCTGACCAAATAGGTTTTATGGGTACTGGAGCAGACAAGGAACTCGCTTTTTATACTGGTATGTCGTATGATGAAGCAGTTGACTCTATGCGTCTGAATTATGTATATCTTGATATACCGACGCAGGAGGCAAGTATGGCATATACCGAAAGTGAAAGCGCTATAAATGATTATACCGTAAGAATTATTGGTACTAAGGAGAGTGTTGGTGAACGACTTCCTAAGTCTAAGATTGTTTATAACGAAAAAGGTGTATTGCTGCGTATTATATTGGATCTTAACATATCGGTTGTAGGAGTAAATAGACCTATTAATGTTGTCGAGGAATACGTAGCAGAATAAATAAAAGAGAATAGAGTAGAAAAAGAAAAGTCGGATGCTTGTCCGACTTTTTTTTATAAATACTTTTGTATATGATTATTCTATTGTAACAATTAGACCTTTGCCGATTAATGCGTCCTTGAGATCCTTTAGATATTTGTACTCTCCCTTTTTTATGTCGCATCTGCCTTTGTAGTTTGCAATGTATGCGCATTGTTCCGCCTGTATTACATCGTGGTCGCAGATGTTGACTAGGCATTCGATGACATGGTCAAAGGAGTTCTTGTCGTCGTTGTACAGGATTAAGTTGTTCCTGCTTGTCGATTTGAGGTCCTCCTTGGTCTGCGGTTCTATTATGTTGCTGTTGGTTTGCATAGCGGTGCAAATATATAGCATTATTGCCAATTGACAATAAATGTCTGACTATTTTTCTTGAAAAATGGTTTTCAAATGACGATTTTCGTATGTATGTTGACAGATTGTATTTCCATTATTATTCACGATTAGAATGTAAGTGATTGGTAATGATTAGTTTAAGTGCTATTAAAAAATAAGGAAAATAACTTTGTCGTGAATTTTATTTGTAGTACTTTTGCACCGCTCGGAGAAATGGCAGAGTGGTCGAATGCGGCGGTCTTGAAAACCGTTGAACTCGCGAGGGTTCCGGGGGTTCGAATCCCTCTTTCTCCGCTAAAGCGCGGAGTCCCTAAAGAAAATATTCTTTATTGCGCTAAACGACTTTGGAGAGATGCCAGAGTGGTCGAATGGGGCGGTCTCGAAAACCGTTGTACTCTTTCGAGTACCGGGGGTTCGAATCCCTTTCTCTCCGCAACGAAAAGAGTGAAGTTCCCTTCACTTTTTTTTTGCACAAAAATCAGACAATAAATATAAATATCCTCAAAAATCACTACCTTTGGAGGACTTAAAAATCATATAATATGATAGAAATACGTTATAACATTGTTCGTTTCAACACCAATCTGCCATACAACTGCGTATATTACATTTACGACGGTGAAAAAAACGAAAACTTCACGATGCCAGATAGTTTCGCCTGTAAATATGTCGCCAAAGAGCAAGGTTTTGGCTTCCATTTTCGGAAGGTCAATTATGAAAGTCTAACGGAAGAAATGCTGCTAAAGGAAAATTGTATTGCCCCGAACCCTGACAAAACTCTAATCGACGAAATAATACGCATCTTGAGGAATATATTTCCAAAGTCGGAACACGGATGCTTTATGGTGCGCCTTCTCCCGTATTGCGACAATGATAACGATAATGAGGCGGACACCTTTATGATAGGAGAAATCGTTAAGGAAAGTAGCAGAGACGATGCTGAGAATTTCATCAGGAAAGCCGCCAGACAAAATTATAAACGTTTGAACGATTTTCAGAATGTGGATTATCAAGACACGTATACTATTTTAGATGATTACGCATCTTTATATGCAAAGGAACCTTCTGGGTTTAACCCTGATTATCAAATCTCCTTTTTGAGTGCCCGAAATTATTCTTATCCAACGAAACCGGAACGTCAGAAACAGTTAAAAAATGATTCTCTAAAAAAATTTAAAGATGTTATCATAGACCCGAAGTCTACACCCGAACAGATTAAGAATGTGCTATATGGTATATGCGAGGATTTCGAAAACATGGGCAAATTAAACACTGACTATCCCATTAAAATATACCAAGACGATAAAGGCAATTATGGAATATTCATTTGTCCAGATGGAGATGAGCCCATCATTTGCGACTTCAGTCGTGGAGATCAGTCCCAAGCATTGTATGTATTCTTCCTAAGGCACCCTGAAGGCGTGCGGTTAAAAGACCTGAAGGAGCAACAATACGTTCAAGAAATCGCTCAAATATATGCAGAATTTAAGATTTGCGATATGGATACAGCATTACAGAGAGCCAAATCAGCGGTAGAGAACATAAACGTGTATAAAAAAGATATAAATGATTTATTCAATAAGATTTTTGTTTCCACTCACGCCTGCAATTACATAATTGCCCCATTGGACCACCAGGCGAAATGCAAATATAGCATCAACCTGAATGAAGATCTAATAGATTTAGGGATATTCAACAAGGCATTATAAATTTATGATTTTGTAATATTACAAAATCAATTTTGCTGTTTTTATATTCCATATTTTTGTGGCGTAACTAAAAAATAATTAGATATGGATATTATTACTATTATTACCCTTGCATTGTGTGCCGTTTGTTTCATCGGCGTTATCATCCTTATTGTGCGCATTACTGCGCTGAAATCATCTATGCCGGATATTTCCACCAATGACTTCAATCGGTTGGAGGATCGACTGACTCAGGATAATCGTACCGAAAGGCAGGAACTGACCGGCAATATTGATAAAATCCGGCAGGAATTGGGCAACAACGGAGACAAACTGCGCACACAGTTGTTAGATACAGCCGCACAGCAACGTAAGGAATTCAACGAAAGTGCCAAATCGCATAGAGAAGAATTGTCAAATTCGTTGCGCCTGTTTCAGGAGTCGTTTAGTGAAATTCTGAAAGAACGTTTCGACGGGTTGGATATGCGCCAGGATAGGTTGCTGCAATCGACAGAAAAGAAACTGGATGAGATGCGTGCTACTGTGGATGAAAAACTGCAGAAGACACTTAGCGAGCGTTTGGGGCAGTCGTTCAAACTGGTAAGCGAGCAGTTGGAGAGTGTGCAGAAAGGACTTGGCGAAATGCAGAATCTCGCCAACGATGTGGGCGGACTGAAAAATGCACTTACCAATGTTAAGGTGCGTGGTAACTTTGGCGAACTGCAGTTGAAGGCACTGTTGGAGCAGATGCTCTCGCCCGAGCAGTACGACGAAAACGTGGTCACCATCCCTGGCAGCACCGAGCGCGTCGAATTTGCCATCAAGTTGCCTGGCAAAGACGAAAACAACAGTATCATTTATCTGCCTATTGACTCCAAGTTTCCAAAGGATGTCTATGACCAGTACATCGAAGCAATTGACCAAGGTGATAGTGGCAATATCAAAGTAAGGTCACAGTTGTTTGAAAGCACTGTTACTAAGATGGCAAAGGATATTTCTTCCAAATATGTTGCCACGCCATATACCACTGATTTTGCTATCTTGTTTGTGCCAGTGGAGAACATCTATGCTGAGGTTATCCGTCGTACGGGTTTGATGCAGACATTGCGCGACCAATATCATATAATGGTGGCAGGTCCAACAACATTAGGCGCATTGCTGAGTAGTTTGCAGATGGGCTTCCGTACGTTAGCCATAGAGAAGCGTAGCGGTGAGGTGTGGAAAACATTGGCTGCGGTGAAGACGGAGTTCGCTACATTCGGCGATTTGTTGGACAAGGTTAAGAAAAATATTGACCAGGCGTCCAAAAACATAGAGACTTTGCAGGGTACACGTACTCGTGCTATCAATCGCACACTTCGTGATGTGGAGAGTTTGCCTATGGATCAAGCCTTAGGGTTGCTTCAGAAGGGTGCTGATGATACAGAAAATGATAGTTCTGCAGAATAGAAACAAAAACAAATACAATTATGGACAATAATATTCACAAGTACGAATTGTACACGGCAGACTTCTATGAAAGCGAGACCTCAACGATCTATCATCATATCGCCTATGCCGATACGTTTGAAGAAGCAATCGAGATTCTTGTCAAAAAACAGGATTGTCATCGAAGTGATCCAAAAGAGTATAATAAGATTGTAAACGAGATTCGTTCACATTCCGAATCTGAACTTAATGGTCACGAGGAAATATGCCTTTATGGTGGGTGCTGCTATTACCACGAATATCTGCGTAAAGTTCCTGGTTATGTGGATGCATCCGAAAAACAGACGGACAACATTTCATTAGCGCAAGTACTCTGTCGTGAATTAAAGAATGTTGGCGGAGAAAAATGGGAGCTGCAGATGCATAGTGATAATAATAAATTCGCTTTGAAAATTGGGAACAACGACCCTATTGCGTTACCAAACAAGTATGCAGGGCTAATGGGGCTTCCGAAATGGGAAATAACACATGATTACCATGTATATGAGATATCTTATGGCAGAAAGTGTTATACAGATCGTATTGCCTATATTAATAGTGACAGATGGGGCAAGATGGATTGGCAGACCGTGACGGTTGATCAAGTTGAATTGCGTCTTAGAGAGTGGTGGAAAAAAGAGAATTTCTTCTTTTCCAAACAGGAGGCAATTGAGGCTTTGCCTGATGAAATAATACTCCATTATCGTAGCGGCAACACTTCCATCAGTCCATACGATAGTTATGGATACCATATTGTCAGCATTAGTGCTCATTCGGGAGGGGCAGTCTGTGGCGGAGAGGGTGTTTTTGTTCACGTACGCAGATAGAGCAGGATGGCATCTTTTTGTCAATTCATCGGTTCACAGGTCCGATTCGCCAATATAGTGTCATATTCTTTGTTGTAAAATTAAAATACATTATACTTTTATCGTATAATATAAAATGCTAGAACTATGGCTGTAATTAAAGATGTGTTAGACGATTTGAATCGCTTTGCGGAGAAATGTCCAGAAAGAAGAATTGTGTGTCTTGACAATGACGACACACCAGTTTTTATCAATTGTGTGGAGTGCGACGACGAAGATGAGCCTTGGCGTTATACATTGCTCAGGGACGAGGATGAAAATAGAGATATGACTGTTGCAAGGTTGTTGGACTGCCTCCGCGAAAACAATCCCGACCCTGACAGCGAAGATACCGAGGTCCTTGTGCGTCTTGATGAAGTTGACTACATGACTGACTTCTTTTCGGGGTACATATTCTTTGAATATACTATCGGCGAAGAAAAGGTGATTGCCTTCCGCTGCGGCGACGAATACGACTTGGATTACGACTTTATGGATGATCTTAATTAGTGTAATGGAACCAATTATAAATAAATCTTAGAAAAAATGGATAAAAGTAACTCAACAGAAAAGAAAGAAGCCTACAAGGCAAGCGTGGCCAGCAACTTGGCAAGAATGCACGACATTATTATGGGTAAAATCCCTTGGCCTCCATACCGCAAGGGAATCATCGTCACGGATGATGGCATACACTTGGACTCCAATTTTGCTAAAGAACATCTGAAATATGATGTATTGATGCTGAATGGAAAAGTCAACGAGATAACGATTGACAGTTCGTGGCCGCTCAACAACGAAATAGACGGTGATGAATATGCCTTGTGGAAGAGGCTTGTCGCCGAAGCTGGCAAGGTCAAACAGGGTTTGCTGGTAATCAATATATGCGACATCAACATGTTTAAGCATTGCTGGGATTTAAAACAGCTTGTCAAGCAGGAAAAACTCGACTTCCGCGGATATGTTTTGATTGTGACAAAGAACATGGACTGGGAAAAAGATGTGAAGAAGTTTATTGAAGCTTTGGAGGACTTCAATATAACAGAGTTCAAAGTGATGATGCAGGATTGGTATAGATTGATTTAAGACAAATAAGAACTTAATATTGAATTATGTTTTCGACCATAATAACCATAGCGATAATCATTTTAGTATTCTACTTTCTGTTTGGAGGCGTTTTGATAGATGTGTTGAAAGGTTTTTTGTTATTGCTTATTTTTCCAATCCAGTTTTTGGGGGCGTTTCTCGGCTTTCTTCTTGAGGCGGGATTGTTTGTCGGTGGTCTGTGGCTGGTGGTTACGATATTCGGACTTTAAAAAATTAGAAATAAAGGGAAACGAAAGGTTTTTAATAGAAAATTATATAGATTTGCAGTATCGTTAGATCCTGTTTCGGAGATTAAGACATCTGAGAATAATTTAGAACTTTTTAAAGATAGGGGTTATACAAAATAGGAAACGGAAATTTTATAAAAATATAGTTATGGCAAAAAAAGAAACAGCAAGGATAATTGGAAACCTTGACCAGCAAAACAAGCGTATTCCCGTGAACGCTTTTGAACTTGACAGTGAGATTGTTTTTGAGTATTTTGATAAGAAAGTGTCTGCCGACGAGAGAGACAAGACTTTTTTGCGGGCTATTTATATTGGTGTTCTGGCATTGATGGAAGATCGGTTGTCGTCGTTTTTAGACAAAACATCAAGCGATTTGGGTGTGGAATTGGAAAGTTTGAAAAAGATTTTTGACATGAAACAGGAGGTGTTTTTCAAAACAGCGGTGAAAGGTACGATTGCCGAAAACGATATTGCCGAGGCTTTGAGAAACTATTTGGAATCGAGAAATATCAAAGACGAAATTTCTCTTTCGGGCACCGAAAAGGCACAAGGAGACAATAAAACAGGAGACATCATTTGCAAAATAGATGCGTCGGGGGATAAGACTATTGCTATTGAGTGCAAATTCAACAAAAACGTGAAATTGGGAGATATTAAAGGCTATGAGGTTTTCAACAAGAACAAACAGGATACAGCGTGGGGACAGCTTATTGAGGCAGACTATAACCGTGAATCGAGGTGTAGTATCATAGTTTTTGACAGAGCATTGGCGGATAGCAGTATAACCAATTTTACTGATAGTGTAGCGTATATGCCTCAGGTTGGATTTGTGGTAATAATAGATTCGCAGGCAGGCAACTACACAAATTTGTTTATTGCCTATATGTTAGCCCGCGACATTGCACTCCATGCAAAAAATGTTGAATATGACAAGGATTTATTGGCAATCATTATCACTCGCATTGTTAAGGATGTTACCGAAATACAGAAAATCAAAGATATGGTGGTAAATAACATCAAAAACAACAAAGACATTTTGAAAATGCTTGAAAAGAGTATGATGATGGTGCAGTTTGATAAAGATTATCTCACCAAATTTCTGAAAGATGGCACTTTGACAAAAGAGGACTTGCTCAAATTCTATCTTGGGGGAGATATGGGAGAGAAGTATAAGTTGATAGAAAAGGATATAGATGAAATTCATGCGTAGCAAATGCCTATGACTTAAGTAGATATTATACATACAAATACCTAAATTTAAAATATATGACAAAAGCAAAAAAAGATGAAATTGACGGACAGAATATTCTATATCATATTCTTCAGAAAAAGATTATTCAAACTTTCGACGCAGACAATCCGCCTGATGAGATTAAATTTATGATTGAACAACTGTTATTGTGGGGAGGTGTTTGGTTTACTACGGAAACATACGAACAGATACCAATCTTACGTCCGTATGTTATCAGAGATAGCAGTTGTAGAAACAGGGATCCCAGATTGGATGTCTGGGCACAGGCTAATAATAAAGGATTAATGCGGGACGACAACTCGAGCATTAAGGATATCCCTAAATCCTTGAAAATTTTAAGTTCTTGGAAGGATATTAAAGGAAAAACGTTAGGGAATGGCTGGGTCGCTTCTCATGTTTGGACAAGTATGTTAACCAGAAAAAAACACTCGTGTGAGTGGGAACGTGCGAACTCTTTTATTCCAAACTTGGTTTGGCTGCCGAGCCAACTTTCAAAACTCACAGATCGAGAAGGCAGTTATGCCCAGAAGTTTATTCAGCACATATCCTACGAATTGTACTACAGCAAAATAATCAATCCTATGTTTTCTGAGATATGGTACGAACTTAATAATCCTGGAATTACTCCTGTAAGCAAATTTACACTGGATGAATTGAATTACTTTGACTACGGAGTCGATAGAATTAAAAAAAAGAAAAATGTTCTTGAATTAGAGATGCAGTCGATTATTGATATCCTCAATGATCCCGATGCTGTAGTTAAGAGGGTTATTTACAATGATAAGTACACTACCACATTAAGAGATGCTTCAAAAAAAATGGATCCAAACGACAAAAAGAATTTCCTAGGTTGGATAAATGCTAACCTGGATTATTATAAAAGGTTGGCAAGTAAATGATCGAATAGATTGTATAAATTCCCTTTTAAAGTATGGATTTTAGATAATAATTGGTCGTAAATGTAAAAGGTAGGTAATTTAAAAACCTCGCGAATTATAGGGAATCGCATTTGAAAAATGGAATTAATATATAGCATAGACGAAGTACATCCAACAAGAGATTTGACTTCACACGAAAAAGTTTTCTTACAAGGACTGGCGGAATATACATTATTTCTTGACAAGTCTCTTTTCTTTCAAGTTTGTAATCTTCAGAAGCACACTGAATTGGTGCTCAGCGGTGAAAAGCCGACGCGACCTAAGTTTCCTGCAAGATTTTATATAGAAAGGGAGATTGCGGAGTTGGAGAAGATGATTAAAGAACTTTCTGACAAGATGTCCGAACGGAAGGATTTGCCAGAAGAGAACTGGAACTTGCTTGAAATATGGAAAAGTCAACTCAAGGAGTTGGAGGAAGCGTTGAACAATGCGGAAGTGGGAGAGGAGTCAACAGAGGTTTTGGGTAGATATGAACATAACAGTGCTGGAGATTCCAAAGTGATTCTTTTCGTGGACGCCATAGAGGAACGAGCAAAGAAAATTCCATGTGATACTAAGTTTCTGATGGGGCAGGTTCTGCTACATGAATATTTCCATTCGTTCTATTTCCATGTGGGAGTTGGAACGCGATACCCTTTCCATTTTACAGAAGAACCGATGGCTGAATATGGCAGTTTAGTAGTGCTGGATAGTGTGGCATCGTCAGGGTCAGCTATTGCCAATGATGCAGGCAAGGCACTAACGTATGCTTTAGGTTTTATCAAAGGCAAACAGACTTGTACGGGCTTTACTGCTGCGTATGGATTCGGTGCTTACTTATACGAAAAACATAAGGATGATTTCCCTCAACTAATAGCCAGATATGCAAATGTGTCGCGTTTGATGGAAAAATGCGAGAAAGAACTTAGAGAATACAAGTATATGCTTTATCCGAAATACCCTTCAGCACCATGGATGGAGAATATTACTTATAAGAAGTTGGAGACACAGTTGAAAGTAGTTGTAGTTAGAGAATCAGTTGCAAGATGCTTCGCTAGGGAAGTTTTTGAATATCTTAAGGATAATGACTTGCTTGATTGTCTTGCACCATTCATTCGAACTCAAGAGAAAGGTAATAAGTTCCTCTCACTTTCTCAGGATGGAATTTTCTGTTTGAGAAGCTTATTGTGTGACAACTCAACTCCACCACCAGTGATATCTCATGGTCCGTATATTATTGGAGGAAACACCTACTATTTGTGGTTTAATGCAGGATGGAACGAAAAAAATCGACCAGTTCAACATTATTGCCCAATGGATGAGTTTATAAAGATGATAAATTATGTTTATCGCGGGCTGTTTGATATTCAAAAAACGGACGATGAATATATTATGAGTTATGATGTCATTAATAATTGAATCGGAAATTAACAATAAATTTAAATATTATGTCAAGTATTAAAGTATGGACTTCCGATGGCGATTGGTCGGAAGCAGTAGAAGGATGTGACAAGGTTCATCTTATGAAAGAAGCAATTGCTTGTGAATGTTCAATTACTAAAGACAATTGCAAAGGCAAAAAAGAGTTGTGTAGAGACCTTTTTGTAGTCTTTAAAGAGGAGGATGGTTCGATAACAGAAAAAGTGATTCACATGAGTTGTCTCCAGATTGACAATAAAGCGATCGATGTGGCTGAATTGATGGACGAAGAGTGGAAAATTGATTATTATAAATTGGATTTTAAGAACGCCAGTTTTTTCAAGATGCGTTTGTCCTCACTTTGCAAAATGGCAGAGGTAGAAGAAATAATGTCTGTCGTTTACAACAAACTCATTGATTTAGCCAAAGTTCCTGAAAAGAGATCCGAGGACTATTGCCTGTTCTTTATGTTTGCCAACGAATAAAGTTTTTTGGTATTAAAAATTAAAAAAAGACACAACCCAATGGATTGTGTCTTTTTTATTTCTGGTAAATCCTCTTATGCACAAAGCATCGGTATCAACCAGAGGAATATTACTTGTGTCAAAACATAAACAGGAAGAAGAACGATCAACGAGAACTTTATGATGTAACCGAAGAATGACGGCATCTTGATTCCGTTTTCCTCTGCGATTGACTTTACCATAAAGTTTGGTCCGTTGCCAATGTATGTCATCGCACCAAAGAATACTGCACCAACCGAGATGGCTTTCAGAAGTATTTCTGGAATGTCGGCAACGATGTTTCCACCTATAGCAGCAACGGTGTCGGGTGTAAGTCCTGATGCAACGCCGTGGAATGCCAATGCGGTAGGAGCGTTGTCGAGGAATGAACTCATTGCGCCAGTGAGGTAGTAGAACTGCCACGGAGCGTCAAGTCCCCACGATGCTGCGTTTGCCTTCAGGTACATCATTGTAGGAACCATAGTGGTGAAGATGCCGAGGAACAATACTGCAACCTCGATAATCGGCGTCCACGAGTACTTGTTGTCGGTACGAACCTTCTTCTTGGTTGTAAGAAGCGAAATTATAATCAATGCTGCGAGGACATATTCACGCAGGAACTTTATCCACATAGGAGCATCTTCTTCGCCCATTGCCGGGATTGTGCCTGCATTGATGAATGCAACCGATGCAACAACACCTGCCAACCAGAGGAAATTAAGCTTTCCTTCGAGTTTGATAGGCTGCTTCAAGGTCTTGTCGAGCATAATGTCTGCCGGATTTTCCTTCTTGTAGAAGTGAGTGTCAAGGATAAAATATATCAGCAGCAACAATATGTTTGCAAATGCCCATTCAGGAACCAAGTGCAGGAACCATGTGAAGTCGGCACCGCGCAGGTAGAGCAGGAACAGTGGCGGGTCGCCAAGTGGTGTGAGCAAACCACCGCAGTTTGCAACAGCCGCAATGAAGAACAATATGGTGTGAACCTTGTATTTGCGTTCTGCATTTGTGCGGATTATCGGGCGAATAAGGAGCATTGCAGCACCAGTCGTTCCCATTATCGATGCCAAAACCGAACCTATTCCGAGGAACAGAGTGTTGATTTTTGGTTTTGCCTCAATGTCGCCTTTCAGATGGATACCGCCTGTGATTACGAACAACGAACCCAATAGTATTATGAACGGAATGTAATCGAACAATAATTGATGTTCGAGGTTGTGAGTCAATCCGTTTACTATTAGGAATATCGCTACGGGTGTTCCTAGTATAAGCGAAACTAAAAGTTTATTAAGGTTTTTCTCCCACCAGTGTTCGAGCTTGTGAATCAGCGGGCATACTGCAATCATGAGCAGCATAAGTACAAAAGGTACGCTCGCCCACAACGGCATTGTTGTTTCGGTAATGTCTAGTAGCATAATTCTTGCGTTTTTTTATTATGTTTTCCTGTTTATTGTAAAAAAAGTGGAGACGCAAGCGCCTCCACCTTATAATTTATCGTGTCAAACCACCAGCGATGATAATCTTCATAATTTCCGAAGTACCACCCGATGGAACGATTGCAAGAGCGTCGCGCATATATCTTCCTGCTGCGTATTCGTTGATTACGCCGTAGCCACCCATAAGTTCGATGGTGCGTTTTGCTGCGCGGATTGCTGCTTCAGATGCGTACAACTTAGCAGCTGCAACATCGGGAACACATTCTGTTCCGCGGTCGTAGATTGCTGTAGCATTGAAAAGCATGTTTTCTGCTGCTTCGTATTCAACCTTGTTTTCAGCGATGAGGAACTGGATTGCCTGCAATGCAGTCATTGGCTTTCCGTAGATTACGCGTTCCTTTGCGAACTTGATACCGTCTTCGAGGCAGGCCTTGAGAACGCCAGTTGCGATAGCAGCCATACCCGAACGACCGAAATGTCCGATGGTGTGCATTGCTACCTTCATACCGTCGCCAACCTTGCTGAGCAAGCAGTCGTCACCGATCTTAACGTCGTTGAGGATGACTTCGCCTGTAACCGAACCCTTGAGGCCGAGCTTATGTTCTTCGCGACCTGGTGCCAAACCTGGAGTTTCGGGCGGAACGATAACTGCGCTCAATATCTTGCGGCCTTTTTCGTTTACACCGCTGCAACCTATTATTACATTTACATTTGCAATGTGCGAGTTGGTAATGAAGCACTTACGACCGTTTACTACGAATCCGGTTTCAGTCTTGTCGATTGTTGTGCCCTGATTTCCGAGGTCAGAACCGCCAGTTGGTTCAGTTGCCGAAAGACCGCCAACCTTTGTTCCTGCGCAAAGTTCCGGCAAGTATTTCTGCTTTTGTTCTTCGGTACCCCAGTTGAGGATAGCTGCAACGCCGAGGTCGTGAGTCATTATTGCGATTCCGAGACCAGCCGAGTAGCGAGAAACTTCTTCAATGATGATTGCTCTTTCGGTAAGTCCGAGACCTACACCGCCGTACTGTTCCGGTACAAAGCAACCGAGCATACCCATCTGACCGAGTTCTGGCCAAAGTTCAACTGGACATTTATCTTCTGCATCCCATTCTGCTGCGTGTGGAGCGATTCTCTGTTCTACGAATTCGCGTACAGCAGTCTGTAACATTTTCTGATCTTCTGTGAAAAATTGAAACATAATTCCTTTATTTTTAATTGTTTATAATTATACTTTGCGAAAAGTACACTTTTCTTATCGAAGTGCAAATATCATCAAATAAATTGAGGATTGCAAATTTTTTCGTAAAATTGCAGATTCAACAAGCAAGTGCAAAATTAAATAATAAGGTTGAAGAAGACCTCTTTCGGAGATAAAAAGTTCAATTTTTTTCTAGGTCTTCTATTTATCTTGTATTGTACATCACTAATAAAATCATCGCTAATATATTTAAAGTCAGAACCTTTAGGGATGTATTGCCTTGCCAGCATATTTATGTTTTCAATAGAGCCCTTCTGCCAAGAAGAAAAGGGATCGGCAAAGAATATCGGCACACCACCGAGCCTTCTGCTAATAGATTGATGGTCGGCAAATTCGGTTCCATTATCTGTAGTAATAGAGCGTATGCTGTGCATATATGGGAATAGGAGTTCGACAACCGCATCTGCAAGTTTTTTCGAGTCCTTCCCGAATGGCAGCTTCTTCATCATCATGAAGTTTACGCTTCTTTCCGTAAGCGTTACGATGGCGCCTTCATTGTTTGCACCCACTATCGTATCCATCTCCCAGTCACCGAAGCGCGTACCGTCGGCTTCCGGCGGTCTCTCGTGTATACTTATGCGGTTGGGGATGGAAATAAGCTTCCCTACAGGTCTCTTCCTATGTTTTAGCTTGTGGCGGCATTGCCTGTACAGGCAGCCACCTTCCGCCTTGTCCCTGCGTATCCTCTTATATATTGTCTCATGGGATATCGATATGCCCCTGTTGGCAAGGTATCCTGATATTTGTTCCGGAGACCACTGTTCTTCCTCTAGGAACTTGAGAACCAACTTCCAGACATCCTCCTTTATCGCACGGTTGCCAGGACTCCGTTCCTTGCGGTATTCCGACACTTCATGCGCAATGGCATAGTTATAGCCCCGCTTGCTGGAATTGCGCTTTATCTCCCTGCATACTGTTGATTCTGAACAGCCAATCGCTCCTGCGATTTCTTTTTTTGTTTTTTTTTCTTTGAGCATCAGACCGATTGCGTATCTTTGCTCCCTGACTAAATGTTTGTACATGGCAAAAGCAAACTTAGTTAATTTTAGGGAGGCGGAAGCCTCCTTTTATTATTTTAATATTTGCTTTTGAACCTTCGTTTAGTTCATCACTTGCCTCGAGGCAAGTGATGAACTAAACTTGCACTTCTAAGTTGAACTTAGGAATATACCTATATAGTCTCCGTTCCTTCATTTGGCTAGGAAAGAAGGTGCGTTTTTGTATTCTAAAGAATACAAAATGTGATTATTGTAGTTTTTAAATGTTTTGGTAATTTATTTATAATAAGTGCGTTGTGCGCTAAAATTGTATTGCGAAAAATTTCGTTGCGAAAAATTTCGCAATACTTGAAATTGTCATTGCCCATTATAATTTATAATCCATCTTCTGAAAAATGGATCTTCGATTTCGTATTTTTCATCCTTGATTATGTATCCGTTGTGCATAAGTCGTTTCAATGCGCTGAATGTCGTGCTTGTCGGGAGTTGTCTGTTCGAAAGCGGGTTTTCATCGGAGCAGACCATTTGCAGGATTTTTTTGTCGGTATTGTTGAAGTTTATCCAGATACGCTCGTAGTCGAAGTCGTGAAGCAGAAGAATTCTGCTTATTGATTCATCAATGAGGTTCTTTGTAATGCCTTCGCGATATGCGAGATCCCATATCTGGAAAGCAAGTTGTTGGGTGTAATATGGGTGGCATTTGGTTATTTTGATTATTTCGGACACCAGTTCTTTGTATTCTATATTTTTTAATGTCGAGAGTCTTTTGCTCAGGTATTCCTCAAAATCGACTTGCGGGATTTTGTTGAGGCGCATCATTTGTCCGAAATGGTAGAATGCCGACTTTTTCTTTTCAAAGATTTGTTCCATCATCGATTCCTGACTGCCAAGAAATATGTAGTTGATGTTTTTCTGCAGTTGCATTATTGCTCGCAGTTTCTTGTCCAGACCTTTGCCGATGTTGTTTATTTCCTGGAATTCGTCGAGGATTACGATTAGTTTTTTGTTTGCCGAACTTACTTTTTCTAGTAGCATTATGGCATCTTCAAGCATTACATTGCCGTTGGTGCTAGGATTGAACGAAACCTCTATGTTGCCGGTCTGCAGGTCGGAAGTTACGGTTGGGACGAAGTGGAAATTTGCAATCAGGTGCTTCAGTTTCTCTTTCGGGTAGATTTTGAAGACTGCCTTTAGGATTCTTGTCGCAAAATCGTTTGCATCCGTGATGCTTTGCAGGTTAAGCATTATGTACGGACGACCGATTTGTTTCATGCTTTTTAGTACGAGACTGCTTTTTCCGTAGCGGCGTGGACTGATTAGTATGAGGTGGTTTTCGCTGTCCATTATGCCACAGATGTACGACAGTTCGTGCTTCCTGTCGGTGAAGAAATCGTCATCGACTACGCTTCCGAATTTAAAAGGGTTCTTCATCTTGCGAAAAATTTCGTTTCTAATTTTTTCGCAAATATAACTATTTTTATTTTAATGCAATAACTATTGCGAAAATTTTCGTTGCGAAAAATTTCGCAAGTAGAATGAGGCGCTTTTTTTGCATAATATTGGGGGATTATACGATAATTGTAATGATTTAAAATTACATATGATATTTTCGTTATAAGTGTTTAAACATATCTTCTTCCCATTTTATGGGATTGTTTGCACTAGAAAAAAGGACAAACGCCACATATAACTGTTGCAGCGAACACCATAAACTGTTTCCTCGCTGTTAAGTATATTATTTAATATGTTGTTCTCATTTTATTAAAAGTTCTGATATGTTCCAGCATATAAGCATTCCATCCCGCATCGCCTGACAATTGGTAGCGGCAGTTGCCAGTGGGCAATGGAGTGAAGATGGTTACGGCACTATCGGTAAGCTGCACAGTGCCACGCTCGGAGAGCGAGAACAGACTGTCGCCTTCCACAGCATTGATGACAGGCATTGGATCCCACATACGCTGACCAGTATTGCAGTCGCACTGCATATAGACCTGCTTGATAGGGTGCACGTCGGTCCACGAGACATCGGCAATGACCTGCTCAGGAGTATAATCAATACCTTGCCCCACCTCCATAGGCGAGAACACCATATCGACCTCTTGCGGCCAGAGTCTGAAAAAAGTCTTTGAAAATTCTATCCCCTGTGCAAAGTTGAAATCGGGTTCCACAGTCTCACCGAATACACCACCCTGCAGGTAAATACACTTCACTTTCTTTCGCACCAACTCCACACCGTTCAGCGGCGAATACTCGTCGGCCTCAGATGTCAGAAGCTGTGCCAGGCAGGTGACGAACCCCACGCTGATGATGCTCACCGAATGGTCGGGCTGTACGGACAGTAGGTAGCGATAGAGCTTCCACCCATCGGGCAACTGCAAGTAGTCGCTAAATGTATGACTAAACATCGGCATTCCTCCGCTACCCTCCGTGTTGACCACATTGGCGTAGTCAATCCATACCCGAGGTTCGTTGATGCCGCTACGAACAAGTCCAATCGGCACATCGGCATGACCGAAATAAGTACCCATAACATCGGCAAAGCGGGCGTTTGCTTCTCCCTCGCGATCCACCACCACGCCAAGTAGGCGGCACTTTCCCTGCTCCTCGTAGCGATAGAGCATCTCAAGGGCAAAGAGGTCATCGGCCGATGAGCAGATGTCGGTGTCTATAATGATGAGTGGCACGCCCTTGTGTTCATTTTGTTGATCCTTAGTGCAGGATATAAATGAAAACATTGCAATAGTGAACAACAATAATAGAGTAACAATGTGCGCTATAAATGCATTCTTCATTATATATTTTTTTGTTCCAATGTAAATGCTAATTTCCATATTCGTTTTTCTTAATGTGTGCAAATTTACAAAAAATATGAATTGTAATTAATTCCATTTAGAACCATAAAGGTATTGTTTTGTATCTCGTTTTATAAAATCGTACTAATGTTTTGGTTTTTAATAATATAACTATTTGTTATTGCAATAATCCCCAAATTTATTTTGCCAAAATATGCACTTTCCCCCAAATGTTTGGGGGGCTTTTACAGGAATGGAGTAAAGTATATAGGTAAGCAGGTTGTCTGTCCGTCTTTTTGGTAGTCCTTGGTGTACAGCAGTGTGCGATCTCCGATGCGAGACGAGTATTTTTCGCAGAAAGCATCCAAGGATTTATGTGATTTGTATCCGGATGACTTTATTTCCAATGGGACTATCTTTTTCCCTCTGGAAAGCAGAAAGTCTATTTCATAGTTTTTGTTTCCAGTTTCGGTAGGGAAGGTATAATAGAACAATTCGTTTCCTGCTGCCGTTAGCATTTGTGCAACCAGATTTTCATATACATAGCCAAGATTTGCTTCCAATTTGTCGGAAAGCAACTTGTTGTAAATGACATTTTCGGCGAAAGACTTATCCCAGAAGGCAAGTGTTACGAATAAGCCTGTATCAACCATAAACATCTTGTACGCATCCATCAACTTATGCATTCCTAGTCCTACATTGGGGTCGGTGATATGGTAGGCAAGATTTACAACCATGCTTTCGCGCATTTCCGATACTATCAAGTCAACATTGTCGGTTCGGCGGGCATCAATGGCTGTTTTTATCATATACCTTGAAGCATTGCTGTTCAATTGAGACGGAATGTTCTTGAACATAAGCGATGCCCGTCCCGACGAGTCCAATTTCATGAAATCGTCGTCGTAAAGTTGTATGATTTGTCGTTTAACCTTATCAACTGCCTGCATGTTGTTGTGCTTTATATATGCGTCAACTGCTTGAGGCATACCGCCGACTAGCATATACAAGCGTAAATCGCGCATAGTTTTCCGATGTGCAGCCGACAGCGGTAATTTCTTGTCGTAAAACTGTTTTAATGTCGCCAATCCATTTTCCTGACCAATAGCCCATAGAAACTCCTCGAAATCAAGCGGATGCAAGTCCATTTTCATTTCCTCGCTGGGAATAAGAATATTTTGTACATTGCGCCTTATGGATATGAGAGAGCCTGTCTCAATATAATCGTACCGACCATCTTTAACCAAATGCTTTATGGCTTGTCTTGCAGGTGGGAAATCCTGTACTTCATCAAATACTATGACACTTTGCCTATTGTGAAGAACAACGCCAGTTTCCTGCTGTAATTGCAGAAAGAAAAAATCCAAATCGGAAATGTCGTCAAACAATGAAGCAATCCGTTTGTTCTTTTTTGAGAAGTCAATGAGGATGTACGACTTGTATTCCCTCCTTGCAAACTCCTCGACAAGAGTCGATTTGCCGATACGCCTTGCACCCTTTATAAGTAGTGCGTACTGACCGCTCCATTGCTGTTTCCATTCCAGCATTTTGTCGTATAATTTCCGTTTGAATATCATAATAGTATTAAGTATTTGATTTTCGGGGACAAAGATAATTTAATTTGCAATAATCCCCAAATGTTTTTCTCTAAAATATGCAATAATCCCCAAATTTATTTTGCCAAAACATGCACTTTTCCCCAAATGTTTGGTTGCTACTTTATGGCAATAAAAAAACAATGCGATTGCAACATTTGCAACCGCATTGTACCAATATTATTTCTTTATAACCAGTTATTTCTTTATAACCAGTTATTTCTTTATAACCAGTTATTTCTTTACAACCACTGGGTCTGGAATATCTTCGGTGATACCAGCAACCTTCTTTGCCATTTCGGCGTATTCCTCGAATGGGGTAGAAGCCTTTACGACCATCTTTGCACCATCGGGTGAACCGCCACCGTGCATACAACCTGGTACGCCAGCACCGATAGTCAGCCACTCTGAAAGTCTTACGGCTCTCATGCGGCTTTCGGTCGAGCAGTCGCCAGCCTTGATGATGTTGGTGATGAACTCGCCGTATGCAGGATTGTGGAAGTCTTCGTATGTAGGTGCGCAACCTGTTTCAACGATACCGCCGCCGATTTCCTGGCAGAGACGCTTGGTTTCGTATGGCAATGTAGCAACGTACATCTTGTTGAGGTGAGCAATCTTCGAGTTCGATACCCAAACGCCGTTCTTCTGTCCGCCGAGTGCCATTGCACCAATGCCAAGACCGAAAGTTGTTTCGTTGTTTGCTGCCATAGCAACAAGCTTGTCGTCGAATTTCTTGCTCGAGATGCCGTTTGCGCGAGCCATAAGCATGCTTGCACCAATCATGATGTCGCCCTGACCTGCAACGCAAGCGCCTATGCAAGCACGGTAGTTAGCGGTGAAGTATTCGATAACCTTGCCCGAGTACTTGAATTCGCCAGCCATAAATACGCGCTCGTTTGGAATGAATACATTGTCGAAGAGCAAGTATGCCTGAGTGATACCAGTTTCTGGAATATCCCAGTTCTGCTTGTATTCGCGGTCGTCGCTCGGACGGCGGGTTTCAACTATTGTAAGACCTTCGATGTCGCGTGGGCAAACGAAAGCAACTGCAAAGTCAGCATCTGTATCCTTGTAGCCCGAACCCGGGAGGATGAAGATTTCATCAGATGCAGCAACACCGCAAATCATAACCTTAGCACCGCGAACAACGATACCGTCGGCGCGTC
>JAGCDJ010000015.1 GCA_017651185.1 Bacteroidales bacterium
CCACGGGAAGAGTTTCACGAAGTCGCCAAGAGGTCCGTTGATAATCTTGGTCATCGGGAAGAACATTGCGCAGATGGCTATGGTGGCGAGCAGGGTGGGAACGAACAGTTCCTTTGTGCTTACCGATGCCGAGAACCACCGTGAATGCCCTTTTTGCTGGTAGTCGGTGTAGCCGTCAATTACAATGATTGAGTTATCGACTATCATTCCGAGAACGACGATAAGTGCGGCAAGTGTAACTGTATTAAGTTCAATACCAAATAGATACATCAGTCCCAGCGTGATGGCTGTACAAATTGGAACACCCGAACCTGCCACAAGTGCTGTACGCAACGGGAAAAGCAGAAGCATAACGGCAATAACCACGAGCATCGACTCTACAAGGTCGCGCAGGAAGGAGATTACCGACTTGTTAACCACTTTGGGCTGGTCGGTTATGCGTTGCATGTTTACATCGGGCGGAAGTTCGTGGCGCATTTCGTCAAGAATCTTTTCCACCTTTTCGCCAAAAGCAACGATGTTGTTTCCTGCGCACATTTCCATCGAGATTATCACACAGCTTTTGCCGTTGTACTCGATGTAACTGGATGGTTCGGCGTAGCGGCGTTCAATTTCGGCAATGTCGCGGAGGCGGATGGAGTTGCCATTCGGGTCGGCATAGACAATCTGTTCGCCTATAGCATATTCCGAATCGTAAGGTATTGCAATGTGTATCTGTGAGTTGCCTGAGTTTTCCTCGATGTTTCCTCCTATGGTGCGAAAACCTTGCGTTGCAAGTTCTGTAAGCAAAACCTTCTGGTCGATTCCGTATGCCGAAAGTTTTTCCGCATCGATGCTGACTGCAATTTCTTCCTTTTGTAGACCGATGGTCTTGAGGTTGCCCATTTCGCGAATTGACCTGAGGCGGTCGCAGATTTGTTCCGAATAACTTTCGAGTTCGCGTGGGGTGCGTTGTTCAGATTCAACGGCAAGCAGCATTGATGAGGTGTTGCCAAAGTCATCAACAACAACAACTTCCAACACACCTGCAGGTAGTGATGTGGTTTTGAACAGTTTTAGTCCGTGGCGGATTTTCGACCAGACGGCATCCTTGTCGTTTATTGTTGGTTTGAGTTCTACAAACACATATACGATTCCGTTTTCGGAAATGGAATAGGTACCGTCCTTGTCGATTTCCTGATAGGTGAACAGGAAACGTTCCAGTGGTTTTGCCACCTGCTGTTCCACTTCCTGTGCCGATGCTCCCGGGTATATCGCAGCGACAACGCCCTGACGGATAGTAAATTGCGGGAACTCGTCCTTGTTCAGGTTTGGCAGACTGAATATTCCAAACGCCACAAGAGCGGCGCACACAACAAATATTATGTTGTGGTGCTGCATTGCCGACTCTATGTGATTGCGCTTCTTCATTATTGTTCGTTTATTCAGTCATCTTGTTTATTTCAACCTTCGCGTTGTCGTATAGTTTCTGGTAACCCTCGGTGACTATTGTATCGCCTTTGGCAATGCCCTCAGTAACCAGCACTCCATCGGCAACATATTTGTTAGATGTTATGATACAGCGTTTTGCACGGCCGTTTTCAATTTTCCAGATTCCGATTCCACCTTGCATTGTCTGCACTGCCCTTGATGGTACAACATATCCTGTGTTTTCGGGCTCGTCCATTGTTACCTTGCAGACCATTCCTGGCAACAACTTGCTATGGTCGCCCTTGAATATGCATTTTACATCGTAGCTGTGCGAAAGTATATTGGCTTCGATTCCTCGTTCAATCACTTCTGCTTCAAATACTTCATCATCGGCAGCAGGAACTGTTACTATGGCTTTTTTGCCAATGTTTATCTTCGAAATTTCGTTTTCTGGAATAGATGCTTTTACTTTCAGTTGTCTTATATTCATCAGTTTAAATGCCTGTTGTAGTGGCGAAACATTGCTTCCTGGTTCTATGGTGCGGCTACCAATAACGCCAGATGCTGGCGAGTAAAGGTCGCAATGTTGCAGTGCTTCTTTCGATATTTTTTCCATCGATTGTGCCTGAGCGAGTTTGGTTTGGATTTCCACCCATTTTACTTCGGGCAGACTTCCGTTGTCGTGAAGTTGTTTTGCACGGCGGTAACCGTCTTCGGCTTGTTCCAAAGTGGATTTTGCTGCATCGTATGAACTTTGCACCGAGGTTTTGTCGAGACGGGCAAGAAGTTGTCCTGCATGAACATTGTCGCCAACCTTCACAAATACATCTTTCACATTTCCGCCTGCCTCGAAACTCAATGTTATTGCTTCCGATGCCTCGATAGTGCCTACGTATGTGCGTTTTTCTCCGAAAGTTTCGGTATCGGCAACCATTGCATTTACGGAAATCACGCGTTCTTCGGCTACTTTTTCCTTGTCCTTGCAGCCCGAAAGCATAATTGTTGCTAATATTAATATATAGGTTAACCTTTTCATTATTCTATTTCAGTAACATTGTCGTTGATGAGGTATTTCATTTCTTCGTGAATATCGAAGTCGCCGATGGTTTCGTTTGGTAGGCGCATGTAGGTGCCTTCGGCAGCGGCTAGTAACTTGCCGTTCGGGTTGTATATTTCGCCTATGCCAATAAATCCGCGTGAGGAATCCTGTACTAACCTTGCAACTCCGCGCAACTGTACGCCAATCGGCATCGGACGACGGTACTTGACTGTAATTGTGGTGGTTACAGCAAGACTTTCGGGTTCTTTTATCCACAAAACGCGACCGATAAGTTCATCAAGCATTGCGGTTATCATTCCTCCATGTACGCGTCCCGGGTAGCTCTGATGCTCATTTCTAAAAGTGAACAATCCGCGCAGTTCGCCATTTTCCATTTCGTAGAACATGGCCTTTACGCTGGCAGGATTGTCCATACCGCAGATTATGCACGACTTGCTATTGCGCTGCTTCTTTAATACCTTCATCTTGTTTTGCTTAAATTATTCGAGTTTCATCCAGTACATGCTTCGTCCGAAAATCGGCAAACCAATATATCCACGGACTTTCAGCTTCTTGTCAGTTTCAAACTTGGCGTATGCCTTATACATCTCACCTTCAACTGGATTGTATATTTCGCCGCCCCATTCATCATCGTCGGCATCGTACTTGAAGTTGTGCAGAAGCACAATCTTGTCGGCAGGAGTGTCGCGTTTGTTTGGGTCGGGATTCATTACATCGGTCTTTGGCGTTCCATCCTCGAAGTTTGGATTCTGCATCCATATAATCTTGCCTTCGAAATTGCCGTTAGGCAGACGAGTAACCTTAACCTTCGAAACTTCCTTCTTTTCTACAACGAGGTAAGTTCCGCATATCTTTTCTGCCTTGCTTTGCGAAAATGACGGAAATGCCAGTGTTATCGCTAATAAAACAAATGCTATTGTCTTCATATTTAATCGTTTAGTTTTGCTATGGTCATTGCATTGTTGCTTCTGATTGTACCAACTGCACCAGTTTCTGATTCAGTATAGAAACCCGAATAATTGTCTTCGAAAATTATAGTGTTGTCCTGGAGTTTTCCCCTTGCCGTATATGTTATTTTTGCTTTACCATTAATGATGGTGTCAAGTTCAATTTTCTTTTCGTAGGTGTATTCGTCAATGGTGATTTCTTTACCAGATATTTCACCGTTCAGACGTTTGATTTCGCCATCGATTCCAGTTTTTATTATTACAACCTTGCCTTTTTCTTCGCCTTTCATTATCTGCATTTGTCCCATTTTGTCAGTAATCGGAACATCAACATTGGTTACAAGCATACCTATATTTATTTCCCCATCACTCTGGTAGGTGTATTCGCCGATAAATGGGCGTCGGTTGGTTTCGCACGATGCAAAGAATGCAGTTACTAATATCGTTGCAAGTATTACTGTTATAATTTTTGCTTTCATTTGTACTATTTTTGTGATTTAGTCTAAATGGTTTCTATTGGTTTGAATATTATCTCGTCTATCATGTAGTCGAATGATTTTTTGTACTTGTCGTAAAGATTGAAAATGAAGAATGGGAATTCTAGCGACGACAGCATCATCATAAGTGCATCAATGTACTGCGAAGCATTTATGTCCGACTTGAATAGTCCTTTGTTTTTGCCCGAAACGATTATTGCCGTAAGTTGTTCCTTTTCCCATATTACAAGGTCGTTGTGAACCTTGCTGAAACATTCCATAAGTTGTTTGTCGCCGCTTTCCAGTACTCTGTTTTTCAGAGCGTTGTGGTATGAATAACTACTGTTCATGCTTTGCATTCTTTCCATTGCATACCTTTTTATCTTTTCAGGTTCGGAAATGGAAGTGTTGTTTATTATCGCAAGCAGGTCAGCGCGGACTTTCTCGACTTCGTTTTCGAGGATCGAGTTCATCAGGTTCAGTTTGCTGGAGAAATGATAGTAAACGCTTCCCTTTGCGTGCTTCGATTCCTTTGCGATGCGGTCCATAGAAATCTTGTTGAAACCGAAGCGGCAGAAAAGTTTTTCTGCAACATTCATTATATCAGCCTTTACGCCCAGTGTTTTCTGCATAGCAATCTAAATCTTTGTACCAATTTTCAAATTCGGTGCAAAAATATGATGCCATTTTTTTGTGTGCAAGTTTTATTTTAGGTTTAACATAACATTAATATGCGAGGGTCGATTAAATGCATAAATATTCTACTAATGACACTTTGAACTATAATTTTTTCATTACCTTTGTGCTTGTCATGGGAAAAAGTTTTTTTATATCGGTGATTATTATCTTTGTGGCGGTAGCGACGGCTTTCGCGCAGGACATTCACTTTTCGCAGTTTTATTCTACTCCCATGCAGACTAGTCCTGCCAATGCTGGCAACTTTGGCGGCGAGTGGCGGGCAATACTCAATAACAAGAACCAGTGGAACAGTTTTACAAATGCCTACCGTACATTTGCAGGTAGTGTCGACTATTCGCACGAATCGCTGTTTTGCAAGGGCGACTTGTCGGGTATCGGCATTTTTCTAAATCGTGATGTTGCTGGTGACGGCAAGTTCGGCACTACGCAGATAATGCTCAATGCGGCTTATTATTTCCCGTTCATGTCGGAAAAACTGCTTGCAGGTGCTGGTTTCTCTGTAGGTTATGCACGGCACGGCATCCGCATCGACAATCTTAATTTTGGCAGCCAGTATGAGAACGATGAATTCAACGAAGCAATGCAGTCGGGCGAGCAATGGCAGAAAAACGCTTTTGGTTACTTCGACTGCGCTGTAGGCACCAACGTAATGCTTAAACTAAAACCTAATTGGACTGCACAGGCGGGATTTTCGGCTGCCCATATCAATATGCCACGTAAGACATTCCTCGGAAGCATCGATTCGCGTTTGCCAGTCAAGTGGATTGTACATGCTACCGCCGACATAAATGCAAAGGACGACTTCTGGATAGAACCTATGTTCTATTGCATGGTACAGCAGAAGTACCTTGAGTTCGACATAGGTGCGCTAGGGCGCATGAATGTGAACCCGATTAGCATTCAGGCGGTGTATTTCGGAATTTTTGCCCGCACAAGCGATGCTGGAATACTTTGTGCAGGAGTGCAGTATCGCAACGTGAGATTCCTTGTGAATTACGACATCAACTTGTCGAAACTTACGCGCATCAGCAGAGGCAACGGAGGTGTTGAGTTCTCGCTGGTATATATATATTCGAAACCTAAGTCAATAGAAACGCCATACTACAGAAAATGTCCGGAATTCATGTAACGAAAAATATCTCTTCATGGGTATTTGCAGGTGTCGCGATATGTCTGCTTGTGTTGTTTCCATGCGTGGCGCAGGCGCAGAATCGTGATGTCAACAGTTTGATATTCAGCGGAGACAATGCTGTCAAGCAGAAAAATTTCTATGGTGCGGCAAAACTTTATGAGGAAGCCCTGAAAGAGGATTCCAAGATGTACGATGTGGTTTGGAAGGCGGCAGAGGCATATCGTTTGGACAACGACTATGCAAATGCCCTGCGTCTGTACAAGGTGCTGGTCGACAAGATGGAGGACAAGTACCCCGATGCCACCTACCGGTATGCACAGATGCTTAAGTCGAACGAGGATTTCATGCGGGCACAGTATTTTTTCAAGCGGTACATATCAAAGGCGAAAAAGGATGGATTCAGGGGCAATACGGCAAATGTCGAATATGCCGAACAGGAAATTCTTAACTGCGAATATGCATGGAAGCAACAGAACCATCCGCAGGCGCTTGAAATCAAGCAGCCAGACGAAGGCATGAATTCCGTGTATAGCGATTTCGGTGCGGCACTTGGTGGCGGAGCGGTGTTTTTTTCCTCGATTCGTCCCGACAGCGACTCTTCCAAGGAATACAGGTCGCAGATATATAGTGCAGCAGAAGATAATTTTGAATCGTTGCAAAGGGTTGACATTAAGGATGTCCTGTCGTCGGCAGACATTTCAAACCCATGCGTTAGTTCCGATGGCAGAAATATGTATTTTTCGTTGAACGAGGACTATAGAAGCGGACATACATACATTTATCATTGTACTTTGAATGGTGACGAATGGTCTGTCCCAGAGAAACTTCCGGAGAAGATAAACGTTCAGGGTTACAATTCCACCCAACCTTTCCTTGTCGAATTTGAAAGTCGTCCCGATATTTTGTTGTGGTCGAGCGACAGACCAGGCGGCGAAGGCGGATACGACATATATTCGTGCGAAATTCTGCCCGATGGAAGTTTCGGTTCGGTAAAAAATATTGGACGGCCAATCATTGAGGATGAGCGCTTTGCCGAATTTACCGACACTACATCATTGATTAACACGCCTGGCGATGAGATTACTCCGTTTTACAGCACAATCGACACTATGCTTTATTTCAGTTCGAACCATTACCAGACTATCGGTGCGTTTGACATTTTTTCGGTCAAAGGTAACTTCTGGTCGTGGGAGAATGTGCAAAACCTTGGTTATCCGATAAATTCGGCGCAGAACGACATGTACTACAAGGTATATCCGGAACAGGGAATAGCATTCCTTACCAGTAACCGCAAAGGCGCAAAGGCGCAGACTCACCAGAGTTGTTGCAACGACATTTTCTACTACAACATCGAAAAGCATGTAAGCGAAGAGGAGAGAATAAGGGTAGAGACCGAAATAAGGATTGCAACTCTCACGCAACGTACAAGACTGCTTGTGCCTATAAGTTTGTATTTCCACAACGATATTCCTAATCCAAATTCGTGGGATACTGTCACTACGCAGAACTATAGTGATACGTATTTTGCTTATATGCAGATGCAGGACAAATATAGGCGCGAATTTTCAAAGGGACTTGACCGCACAAGGCGCGAGCAGGCAATCGACAGCATCGACAACTTTTTTTCGGGCAAGGTCGAGGAAAATTACAACAGGTTAATTGAGTTTACAAAGATGATGAAGGAGTTGCTCGAGAGCGGGCAGAAGGTGGCGATTACGATAAAAGGTTTTACAAGTCCTCTTAATACGGTAGAGTACAACAACAATCTTGCAAAGCGTAGGATTTCGTCGCTTGTGAATTTCTTCGACGAGTACGATGACGGAGTTTTCCGTCAATATATCGAGAATGGACAAATAGAATACAAGTTTGTTGCCTTTGGCAAAACTATGGCGGCTGCAAATGTCAGCGATGACCGTAGCGACCAACGCAATTCGGTATATAATCCCGCTGCTGCGCGTGAACGCCGAATCGAGATAATTGCTGTTGAAATAGAAAGAGAGTAGGAGATGAATCTTTTAAAATAGGTTGAAGAAAAACCATACGGCAGCCCATTCGCGCTTGATGCCTTTGGCATTACCTATTGTTGAATAACTGCTGTTGCGCACTGTGCCGTCATCGTCAATCTTCCCAATCATGCTGTAACTGGAATTGCGAACCGTACCATCCTTTTCGACCTTCCCAATCATGCTATAACTGGAATTGCGGATAGTTCCATCGCTATCGATTTTTCCAACCATGCTGTAACTTGAATTGCGGATAGTGCCGTCGCTGTCAATCTTTCCAATCATAGAGTAACTGGAGTTGCGGACGGTGCCATCACTGTCGATTTTTCCAATCATGCTGTAACTGGAATTTCTAACATCTTGTGAATTAGCAATATTTGGCGCGATGATAGTGAGTGTCGCAAATACAAGAATAAATAAAAACGAACGCTTCATGACAATATTTTTTGCATGGTACAAAAGCAAAAATTGTGCCTCTGTCGAAAACAACATAAAAATAGATTGGAGGTATCCTCCAATCTAAAATTGTAAATTTAAAATCGTAAGTCGTAAATCCTTTTATCCTACTGCTCCGATGAAGCGCATATCACCATATTCGGTGATTCGCATTTCGAGACGGACGGTGTATTTTACGCCATAGTCCATAAGAATCTCTACATTGGCGTAGATTTCGTCTTTCTCAAGGTCGCAGCAAGTCTTCTTCACCTTCATCGACTTGATTCTGTTGAGTTCCGGTGTTATGAAGTAGTAACCCTTTTTGTAGCTTCCTGCCAAAAATTCTGCAATAAATTGTTCTGTGCGTCCTTCTAGGAAATTGTCGTGCTGGTCGGCTACGTAGTTCGGGTCAAAAAACTCCAATGTGCCTTGCAAATCTCCTTGCAAGAGAGTTGCAATGAAACTGTTGGTAATGTTCTTTACTGTTGCTGTTGAATACTTTTGTGCATTGCAGCATAATGTTGCTGAAAGCAATGCGATAATAATTGTAATTTTCCTCATGATTATAGATTTTATTAGTTCTCAAATACGTAGTTAATAATATTTGCACCCATTTTTAGTGCTTTTGTGCGGATTTCTTCTGAATCGTGGTGGACTGACTGCGATTCCCAGCCGTCGCCGAGGTCGCATTCGTAAGTGTAGAAAACAACCAGCCGACCCTGGTATATTATGCCGAATCCTTGCGGTGGTTTGTTGTCGTGCTCGTGGATTTTTGGCAGACCTGTCTTGAAGTCGTATTTCTGGTGGTATATCTCGTGCGAATATGGCAGTTCCACAAAGTCGATGTCGGGAAATACCTTTTTCATCTGCTCGCGGACGTATGCATCGAGTCCGTAGTTGTCGTCAATATGTAGGAATCCTCCACCAATGAGGTAGTTTCGCAGGTTTTCGACCTCGAAGTCGCTCAGGATTATATTTCCGTGACCAGTAATATGCACAAAAGGATAGTTGAACAAATCGGGACTGCCAAACTCTACTGTTGCGGGTTCGGGGTCGATGTTGGTGCCGAGATTCTCGTTGCAGAACTTTATAAGGTTGGGCAAAGAAGTCGGGTTTGCATACCAGTCGCCTCCACCGCTGTACTTGCCGAGGGCTATCCTGACTTGTGCGAACATTGTCGCCGAAATTGCCGTAATCAATAATATTACAAATACTCTTTTCATGTTTCTACCTCGTGTACATATTGATTTGCAGTCCTAGCATAAGTGGTGAACGATGGTTGCCGTATGCGTACCAATTGCCGAAATTGTATTCGCAGGTAAACGCGATGTAATTCCATCCGATACGCATAAAGATTCCGTAGTCGTGGCGGTATTTTGCATCCTTGATGCGGTCTTTGCGTTTTATTTTGCTATGTCGGGATGGGTTGTCGTAGAAACTGACATACTTGTTTAAAAAAGCAAAGTCGTAGCTGTAGTCTGCTCCCAAGTCTATGTGCCAGCCAAGGTGGCGGAAGTCGCTCTTGCCAAAGTTGAAGCGCATAAAAGCCCCACATTCAATGGAATGCTCTATTATTGAAATTTTTGACATTGTTCCGAATAATGTAGGGTCAATTCCAGTACTTTGGCGCAAATAGTTTAGTTGTACGCCAATGTCAAAAGGTTTTGCAATTTTGTAACGATACATGTATCCGACGCGGAACTTTCCAGATATGCCTTCTTTTTCGATATTGTTCTTTTCAATAGGAATAGGCATGGCGTAGCTTAGAAAATAGTACCCGTAGTGCTTGTCGATGCATGACCATTTTGTGGGACCGCAGTATTTGTCCTTGTCGATTACGGTGGTGGAAGGGCGAACGCGCTGGGCAGATGCGATTGCCGCTATAGCTATCGTTACCGTAAGGAAAATTGTCCGTAGTAATATTTTAAATCGTCCAGCCATTCAAAACTTTTAATCGTCAAACTTTCAAATCATCAGATTATTGAATCATTCCTTCTGCCAGTCCTCCAGTATCTTGTCGATTTCCTCTGTTGTGCTTCTCAATTTGGTTTTGCACAATTTTGTAAGAAAAGCGGCGCGTTTTACCTTTTCGCTCAGTGTGTCAAGGTCGAGTTCGTTGCTTTCCATGTCGGCAAGAATCTTTTCCAATTCTTCCAATGCTGCAGCGTATGATATGTTTTCGTTTTTTGCCATATTATTTTGCAAATGTAATCATTTTTAGATAAGAACTTATATACTGTCTGCCATCAAATCCTTTCTCCCTATCAGACTGAATATTGCTATATCGTTGTCTTCGTTTAAGATTCTGAGAGTACGCAAAATTTCATTGAGAGTAGAACCGCTTGTGGTAACATCGTCAATTATCAAGATGTTCTGCTTGCGGATGCTTGCACATAGTTGTTGGTCATCATCGGTAGCAAATTTTAGAAATCCCATCATATAAGGTCTGAACTTGCTTTTCTTGACATCCTTTGCAATCGTAAAATAGTCCTTTTGGTGTATTAGCGCCATCATCTGCTCAATCGACTGCTTTACCTCGTCTTTTTGCGCTTGAGTGTAGCGAGGACGACCGTTTTCCAAAGTATCGTCCAAGTATTGCTGCGAGAAAGCATCCATGTCGAACGAAATGTTGGTGGGCAAGGATTTTATCAGTTCCATCTTGCGGAGCGTAGGTTGTGCAAAACGATATATGTAACGGAGCATGTACTGGTTGACATTGCTGCTCGATTCGGGCATTACGACAAGATTGTAGTCGTATAGATTTATTTGTTTGTTAAGGTTGTCGATAGCCTTCTTGATGAATGTAGTTAAATCAGCATTTCCTTGAAGGTCTGGACAAAATTTCAGATGCTTGATGAAAGCTGCCCTTGTAGAACCGCTAACATCTTCACCAAATTCGTATCCGTAGTAGAAACATTTACCGAAAGCCTCTACTTGCTGTATTCCATTGGTAAGGTGCATTATATCACCAACTCCGTCGTGCTCGAAGTTGAACGAGAAATTTTGTCCGTTGCTATCGTATGTTACACCCATATTTTACTCCCATTCAATTGTGGCAGGCGGCTTCGAACTGATGTCGTAAACAACTCTGTTCACGCCTTTCACCTTGTTTATTATCTTGTTGGAGATTTTTGCAAGGAATTCGTATGGTAGGTGAACCCAATCTGCAGTCATACCATCGGTTGAATGTACGGCACGGAGAGCCACAACATTTTCGTAGGTGCGTTCGTCGCCCATAACGCCTACCGACTGTACTGGAAGCAGAATTGCTCCTGCCTGCCAGATCTGGTCATAAAGTCCATCTTCGCGAAGTCCCTGAATGAAAATATCGTCAACATTCTGCAATATTTCAACTTTCTGAGCTGTTATGTCGCCTATTATGCGGATTGCAAGTCCTGGTCCTGGGAACGGATGACGACCAAGAATGTTGTTGCTTACATTCAAAGTCTTACCTACACGGCGAACTTCGTCCTTGAAGAGCAGACGCAAGGGTTCTACAATCTTCAGGTTCATCTTTTCGGGTAGACCGCCAACGTTGTGGTGCGACTTTATTGTTGCTGCTGGTCCAAGAACGCCAGCAGATTCAATTACATCGGGATAGATTGTGCCTTGTGCAAGCCACTTCACATCCTTTATCTTGCTTGCTTCACGGTCGAAAGTCTCAATGAAGAGTCTGCCTATAATTTTGCGCTTGCGTTCGGGTTCGGTTACACCTGCAAGTTCGCGGTAGAAATCCTGCTTTGCATCAACACCGATGACATTAAGTCCCATACCGCGGTATGATTCGAGAACCGATGAGAACTCGTTTTTGCGAAGAAGTCCGTTATCAACGAAAATACAGGTCAACTGTGTGCCTATTGCCTTGTGCAGCAAAACTGCAGCAACAGAACTGTCAACGCCGCCCGAGAGACCGAGAACAACTTTATCGCTTCCAATCTTTTCGCGCAGTTCCTTGATTGTGCTTTCTACAAACGAATCGGGCGTCCACGACTGCGAGCAACCGCAAATGCCTACTACGAAATTCTTCAGCAAGGTTTTTCCATCGGTTGAGTGGTAAACTTCTGGGTGGAACTGTATTGCCCATGTCTGCTCGCCGGCTATCTTGTATGCGGCAACCTTTACATCGGCCGTCGAAGCAATGATTTCGTAGTTTGCAGGAATTTGTTTTATTGTATCACCATGCGACATCCACACCTGCGAATTTGATGGAACATCCTTCATCAGCAAATCGTTTCCGTTTACAAAGTTGAGGTTTGCACGGCCGTATTCGCGGGAGTTCGACGGAGCAACTTCGCCTCCATAGAAATGTGCAAGGTATTGTGCACCATAGCAAATTCCGAGCAACGGCATTTTTCCTTTTATATTTGACAGGTCGGGCTTGAGGGCTTTTTCGTCGCGCACCGAGTAGGGGCTACCACTAAGAATTATACCTTTTACCGACTCGTCGAGTTGCGGAATCTTGTTGTAAGGATGAATTTCACAATAGGTGTTTAATTCGCGTACTCGCCTGGCTATCAGTTGAGTGTATTGCGAACCAAAGTCGAGGATGATGATTTTTTCTGTCATTGTCTTTATGTTTCATTTGTGAATGCAAATTTATGAAAAAATCTGATAGTTTATAGAATGTATTTTTATGAATTACCAAGTTTGTTGTCTATTATATTAATAGGTATAGTTAAAAAAGGGAGTTTTGCTACTTCAAAGTCTAGATTTTTTCTTGTCGAATTGTGTGCTATTTGTTTCAACTTTTCCGAAAGTACGCGCAGAAAATTCCGTCCAGTGTGATTTTGAGGAGTCAAAAATGAGCAATTCTGGGGCTAAAAATGGAAGTTTTTTGTAAAAAATACGAAAAAGTGTTATGTGTAAATAATTATTAATCAGTATTTTATAAAGTTCACACAACTTTTTTGAAAAAAAAGTGAAAAAAGTTTTGGTGGTAATTAAAAATGCACTACTTTTGCAATCCCAAACGATGAGGGACGGAGGTCATCCGGAGAGCATCGGGAGGGGAGAAAAAGTTCTTTGA
>JAGCDJ010000002.1 GCA_017651185.1 Bacteroidales bacterium
TCAGCGGTCACATTAGTGTGACCGCTGATTTGTGGTATAAAATTCACGTATAGTCAAAAAAAAGAGCAACAACAATGCAGCTCTTTACATACGAGTGCAGTGAACAGTCCGCTGCTGAAGTTCCAGAAGTTTTCTGTATTCCATACCACTGTCACGTATGCAACGGCAAAATTATAAATAATTTATAATGGATAAGCAAAAAAATGAAAATATTGTTAACAATCATATTTTCTCTTCTACGGAGATAATAGACAATGTATTGAATGCAATCGGTTTGACAAGGACAACTTTGTCAACGTATCAGCAATACCAATATCCTAACGGTGATTATATACGGTTACGTGTGTCTAATCACGGAATATATCTTCAGCATTGGTTTGATAAAAATCGAGAAGCTAGAATGAGTGGAAAATACGTTCCAAAGTTAAATGTCGGTCAAAATATTGCCATAACGTTTGCTCCGAATGAGAAGGAGTGTTTATCTATGGGAGAATGTTTTCCAATGAAGATAAAGAATATTACAAAGGTAAAGACACAACAAGGAAACAATGCAAAACCGCAATTTAAAATTAGACATATATGCTATTATTCATGGATGTTGACACATGTAGATGTTGTTTCTATATCTGTATCACTTGCGAATTGTGTTTCTAAAGGAATAGATTATAATGAACCATTGGGAAATAATCCGGATAAAGTAACCGAATGGGAAGATACATCAAACCTTCCGCCAATAAAAATAAAAGGGAAAACTCTACAGCAATGTAAAAATTGTAATAATAAAATTCTTCACGATAATTTTAAGAATGATGCAGAATGAACGAAAAATAATTTGCCCAGAAGCCAATTTGCATTTACAAGATTCATCAGTAAGTATTACTTTTGCCGACAATAGCAATTGCAATAAATTGGAAGCCATTGACAAAAACATAAAGTTAGCCCGCGACCTGATAAAGTTTACCGGAAAGTCCGTGTTTCTTACAGGCAAGGCAGGAACTGGCAAGACTACTTTTCTGAAAAGTTTGCCGAGCATCACTCGCAAACGCATGGTTGTAGTGGCTCCAACTGGTGTCGCGGCTCTCAATGCTGGTGGCGTTACTATACATTCTATGTTTCAGCTTCCGTTTACGCCTTTCATTCCCGAAGGTGCCGACCTGGCATTTGTAAGCAAGGATAGCGAAGGAAACCCTATTCGCGAACAATATCGCGTTAGCGGAAACAAGATAAAGCTTTTGCGTTCGCTCGACTTGCTTGTGATAGACGAGATTAGCATGGTGCGTTCCGACTTGCTTGATGCCGTTGACAGCGTTCTGCGTCATTACCGTCGTTCTTCGCTGCCGTTTGGCGGTGTGCAGTTGCTTATGATTGGCGACTTGTTCCAGCTTACGCCTGTTGTGAAGGAGGACGAATGGAGGATTATCAGCAAATTTTACCGCTCTCCATATTTCTTCGATAGCAATGCCTTGAAGAAAGTGGATTATGTTACAGTGGAACTTACGCATATTTTCAGGCAGCGAGACGAGGTTTTTGTGTCTATTCTCAACGAAATACGTACAAATACCCTCACTCGCGAGTCGCTTGCCGTGCTGAACAGCCGTGTTTCTGATGCCGATGACGAAGACAGCATCCGCCTTACAACTCACAATAACGATGCAAATTCTATTAATACATCAAAATTAGATGCCCTTGAAGGCGAGGAATATCAATTCACAGCAGACATAAAGGACAATTTTCCTCCATATATGTATCCTACCGACGAAACTCTCACGCTGAAAGTTGGCGCGCAGGTTATGTTTATCAGGAACGACTCTTCGCCGGCGAAGCTGTTTTACAATGGAAAAATTGGCCGTATAACCGAGATTGACGGACCTAAAATCATGGTGCTTTGCAATGGCGACTTGTCTCCGATTGAAGTCAAGCAGGAAGTTTGGGAGAATGTCCAGTATTCGGTAAACAGCGAAACCAATGAGATTGAGCAGAATGTTATAGGTGAGTTTGTGCAGTACCCGTTGCGTCTTGCTTGGGCGATAACTGTGCACAAAAGTCAGGGACTTACATTCGACAAGGCTATTATTGACGTTCATGCTGCATTTGCGTTCGGGCAGGTGTATGTTGCGCTAAGCCGTTGCCGTTCGCTGGAAGGTTTGACCTTGAAGACGGTTATTTCACCGCAGATGATAAAGTCCGACACCGAAGTGATAACTTTTTGTGACAATGCTAGGCGTAATCAGCCAGACGAAGTTCGCCTTAATTCGTATGTGGTTTCATTTCAGCGTGATATTTTGCTTAAAATATTTGATTTCAACTTGTTGCAAAAGCAGTTGTCGGATGTGCGCAAGGTGTATATGGCAAATTTCAACAGGTTCAATCCCGAATATTCGCAGCGCCTTCTTGATGTCGTGCAGCAGTTCGATTCGTTGATTTTCGGAGTGAACAAGAAATTTGTCATACAGTTGTGGAAAATATTTTCCGCTTCGCCTAATGTGCAATTGAAGGACGATGAGTTTTTGCAGCAGAGGATTTCAAAGGCATCGGAATATTTCTTCGGCAAGTTGGGAGAAGTTATTGGAGAACCGTTTTCGCAGATGCTGTTCGAGTCCGACAACAAGGAGATTGACGATGAGATGAAATCTGCCCTCGAAGCATTGGAACTTGAATATGACCGCAAGCGCAATGTTTTGGAAAAGACCATAGAAGGTTTTTCTACCGAAATGTATCTGCGTATTATTTCCGACACCGAGGATAAGTTTCAACCGACATTCAGCCGTAAGTCGCAAAAGACATATTCAGTGCCAGGAACGCGCAAAGAGTTGTTTGTTGCCCTTAATACTTGGCGCAAGTCGATTGCCGACGAGTTTGATATGCCGGTGTATTATGTTTTGCCTCAGAAGTCGCTTGTCGAGGTGGTGGAAAAATTGCCGCGTAATGCTAAGTCGTTGAGCAAGATAAAAGGTATTGGCGCGAAAAAAGTCGCTGCCTACGGCAACGAGATTCTGAATATCATCAATGGTTATTGCAAAGCAAATGGCATTGTTGACGAAACTGCTTTGCCTGAACTTAAAGAAATCGCTGATGCAGAATCCGTAAAAAAGAAAAAGGAAAAGAAAGAAAAACCGGCAAAAGGCGATTCGTACCGCAAGTCGCTCGAAATGTTCAAGCAGGGAATGTCGGTTGAAGAGATTGCAAAAGAGCGTTCGATTGCCGTGTCAACAGTCTTTTCGCATTTGACGAGGTTTATTGCCACTGGCGAGATTCAACCAGAGGCGCTTATTGGCAGCAAGGCAAGGTTTTCAGAGGTTATGGATTATTTGGAATCGCATGGAGAATATGGAAGTATGTCGCAACTTTTTGCTGATGCCGATGGAAAGTTTTCGTATGATGAGTTAAGGGTGGGGGTGGCGTTTATGGAGAAAATGGAAACGATGTAATATAAAAAAAGGAAGTGGAGACTTCCTTTTTTGTTTCTTTAGAATGGCAAATCGTCATCTTCCTTGCTGCCGGCATCCATAAATCCTGGAACTTCGGTTGGTGCTGGCGCTCCGTTTGCTGGCGGAGGAGTAGGCATCTGCGGTGCAAAAGCACCGTTCTGGTTTTGTGCTGTTTCCACCTTCCATGCGCGTAGGTCTGTGTACCAGTTGTTGTTGTACTCACGGCTTTCCGGTTCAAAGAAAACATGTATTTCTTCGCCTACAACAAGCGAGGAAAGGTCAACCTTGTCGCCCCATACCTGGAAGCATGCTTTCTTCGGGAACTGCCCGTTGGCGTATTCTATTACAAACGACTGCTTTTTCCATTGTCCATTTGCTCCATTGCCTGTTATTGGCTCCAATACCTTTATTAATTTTCCTGAAATATCCATAGTCTTATTTTTTACACTGCGAAATTACATATAATTATTGGCTTCCTTCATTTTTCAAAGCGAATGTTATTAACAATTTTTGACTGCCTGAAATCATAACAAAACGGAAATGTTCCTGCGGCTCGTGCTGGAATAAAAAACTATTTGGATATGAGTTTCGCGTTTTTCGTGAATTCTATCAAATTCTCAATACCTCTTACAAATTCCTCTTCCTCACGCGCAATGTTTATCCTTATGTATTGGTTCCATTCCTTGCCAAAATGTACGCCTGGGATTACTGCCGTTCTTACCTTGTCGTACAGTGCAAGACCGAAGCGGAGACTGTCATTCCATGGTTTGGGTAATTTTGCCCAGATGAAGTATCCGCCGTCGTTTTGCGGACAAACAAAACCTGCTTTTTGCAGGCGTTCGTTGCCAATGGCGAGGTTGCGGAGAATCTTTGAACGCAGTTCGCTAATGTATCTGCGCGATTCGTCGGTGTCGAGAAACTCGGCTATTGCCTGTTGCTGCGGTGCTGCCGACGATGGACCAATGTAATCGTGTATGTAGCTTATCTTGTCAAAATGACTTTCATCGAAAATGAAATATCCTACTCGCCAGCCGGTTATTGAAAATCTCTTCGAAAAACTGTTTACATAGAAAACGTTTGGCGAAATACGTTCAATCGGGTAGTAGGGAGGTTCGTTGTTGAAGTATAGTTCGCAGTAAACCGAATCTATTATAAGATATGAACCAAACTCTTCGCAGAGATCGATGAGGTAGTTGAGTTTTTCGCGGTTCAATGTCTTGCCGTATGGATTTCCTGGCGATGCTACGAAAATTACGTTTATCTTGTTGTCAACAAAGAACTTACGAAAGTCCGCATCGTCAAAGTAAATTTCTGGGTCGGTGGGGTAGGTGAAAAAGTTGTTGCCGAAAATCTGTGGCAGGTGAATGTACGATTCGTATGCTGGCGAAAAACTCATTGCATTGAAGTTCTTGCCTTTGTTGCCTTGCAGGTAGGTGTAAATTAGCGAAACCGCCTCTGTCGCCCCGCTCGATATGAATATTCTTGCTGTTGATGGGCGGTTGCTGTATTTTGCGTCAAGGTGTTCGAGCAACTTTTTGTTTCCACAGCCAGGGGCGTACTGGTGAATGTCCTTGTTTAGGATTTGTGCAAAAATTTCCAGAAGTTTCTCTGGCGGACGGAATCCTGGAATGCCTTGTGCAAGGTTGGTTCCGCCGTTTAGTTTTACCATGTTGCTGAAATAGCTTATCAGTGAACCAGTTATTTTTGGCAATGGTGTATTTTCCGACAAGTAGTCCATATCTTTGACTTTTGTTTCAACTTTTTGTGTGGCAAAGTTATAAAAAATGAAGTTCGCTCGGGTTGATGTGTTGAAAATTTGCGAGGTAGAACCAAGTGCTAATTGTGTAACGTATTGAAAGTTTGAATGTTAATGGTAATCGTAAAAATATTCAAAAAAAGTTTTGTGAGTTTGCAATAAAGCATTACCTTTGCACTCGCAAAATCAGCGAAGCGGTCCGTAGCTCAGTTGGTAGAGCACCTGACTCTTAATCAGGGTGTCAAGGGTTCGATCCCCTTCGGACCGACAAAATCCTGCAACAGCAGGATTTTTTGTTTTTATATCCAATCATTATTGTCCGACTACTGAAAAACTGATTATCTTTGCAATAAATAAAAGCATCATTATGGCTACGTTTCTTTTCGATAATATTATCTTCGGTCCCGTGAGGTCACGTAGATTGGGCAATTCGTTGGGAATAAACTTGTTGCCCACAAATGCTAAGTTCTGTACCTTCAACTGCGTTTATTGCGAATGCGGATGGAACAGCAAAGGCATAAAAATAGAGTTGCCCAGACTTGGCGACATTGTTCCTGCAATGGAAAAGTATTTTTCAGAAAATACCCAATCGCTTGATGTTATTACCTTTGCGGGCAACGGTGAACCTACGATAAATCCCGATTTCCCCGAAATTGTTGCCGAGACAGTCCGCTTGCGCGACAAATATATGCCAAATGTTAAGATTTCGGTGCTTACAAATGCCTCCAACCTTAAAAACTATAAGGTTGTGGCCGCTTTAAAGATGATTGACGAGCCCATTTTGAAGGTTGATACTTTTGTCCAGTCGGATTTTGAATTGATTAACCAGCCGACGTCAAAACTTTCAATAGCATCAATTGTTGATGATATTTCTCGCAACTTCGAGCATCCAATAATTCAGACCATGTTTATGCGTGGCAATATCGAAGGCAAATTCTTTGATAATACAACGCCCGAATCTCTTGGTTTATATTACGATACGCTAAAACGATTAAAACCATCATTGGTCATGGTGTATTCGATAGCGCGCGAAACTCCGCTTTCTGGTTTGCAGAAGGTTGCTCCAGACGAACTTGATAGGATAGGCGAGAGCATTAGAAATATAGGTTTTCAAGTCCTTGTAACTCCATAATTTGAAAGCAGGTTCGAAGATACTTGTTGCGCCTCTCGACTGGGGACTAGGTCATGCATCGCGATGTGTGCCAATTGTGCAATTTCTTGTAGAACAAGGTTTTGAAGTGATAATTGGTGGTAGTGGCGATTCTCTTGCATATTTGCAACGGCGCTTCCCCGATTTGGTTTCCGTTGAGTTGCCATCAGCAAGGATGAATTATGGCAGGAGGGGCATGATGTCTATTCCGTTTCTGTTTTCTATGCTTCGCTTTGCAATGAATGTTAGGCGTGAACATAGAGCATTGAAAAGGATAATATCCCAATATTCAGTTGATTATGTGATTTCCGATAATCGGCTTGGTTTGTTTTCGAAGATGGTGCCGGCGTATTACATTACACATCAGTTGAATTTTGACAATGGCTTTCTTAATCGGTTATCGGCACGTATGATGAAGCGTTTGCATCGTCATTATATATATAAATATAGGTATTGCTTTGTGCCTGATGTTGATGGCGAGTTGTCTTTGTCTGGATTGATGTCGGAAACGGAAATGAATGTTAGGCATCTTGGTCCGTTGTCGCGGTTTGTTGCAACGAGACGTATCGTTGGGCAGGGCGATTTCGACCTTTTGCTTTTGTCGGGCATCGAACCGCAAAGGTCTGCGCTAGAAAAAATCTTTATTGGCAAATATTCTGCAATGCCCGATGCTCGACTGCATATAGTTAGGGGCGTTACTTCCGATGTCTCTGTATTGGATTTGCCGTCTAACATAACATTTGAAAATAATCCATCCGATGACAGGATTGCCGAACTTATTTTGTCGGCACGACGTATTTTCTGCCGAAGCGGATACAGCACTTTGTGCGACTTGGCGGCATTGGGGCGAAGGGCTGTGCTTGTTCCTACGCCTCGTCAACCCGAGCAGGAATATCTTGCGGCGAGGTTTTCTGAGAAGTTTGGTTTTGTGTCGTATCCTCAGGATGAACTTGAAAAATTGAACTTTTTGGAAATAACATACAATACTAATTGGAATTACGATTACATTTGTAACCTTAATGAAATATTGAAATGAAAGTTTGCGGTTTTACATTTATTCGCAATGCGATAAAATACGATTATCCGGTAGTCGAAGCAATTAATTCGATATTGCCGTTGTGCGACAGGTTTGTCGTGGCGGTTGGAAATTCCGATGACGGAACGCGTGGACTAATTGAGGCGATTTGTCCAGAAAAGATTGACATAATTGATACAGTGTGGGACGATTCGCTTCGCGAAGGCGGGCAGGTGCTTGCCGTTGAGACAAATAAGGCGTTTCGTGCTATTGCCGATGACTACGACTGGTGTTTCTATATTCAGGGCGATGAGGTTGTACACGAAAAGTATCTGCCTGCAATAAAGTCTGCAATGGAGCAGTATCTTGATGATAAGCGAGTGGATGGTTTGCTATTTAAATACCTGCACTTTTATGGGTCTTACGATTATGTAGGCACGTCGTATCATTGGTACCGTAATGAAATTAGAATTGTACGCAACGACAAGAGCATATATTCGTTCCGTGATGCCCAGGGATTCCGCAAGGGCGACGACCTGAAGTTGAATGTAAAACCAATCGATGCTTACGTCTATCACTATGGATGGGTGAAGGATCCGTTTGCTATGCAGCGCAAGCAGGAGGATTTCAATAAGTTGTGGCACGATGAGAAATGGATAGAGCAGAATGTCCAGAAGGCAGACCAGTTCGACTATTCTAATATAGATTCGTTGCGTAAGTTCGATGGTACGCATCCACAGGTAATGCTCGATAGGATTGCTCGCTTGAACTGGAAATTCGACTATGACCTTTCGTGCAACAGAACAAGTTTCAAGGATAGGATGAAGGCCTTGTTCGAGAAGTTAGGTTTGCATGTCGGACAATATCGCAATTACAATATAATTAAATAGGTACAGTCATAAATGAAAAAAGCTCGGAAATCCGAGCTTTTTTATTTTTTCAATAATTGAAATTATTTCTCTCTTGGTTTGAGTGTCAACTCTTCGAAACCGAAGTCCTGATACGATTCTCCGTCTGCATTGTCATTTCTCAAGTAGAAGCGGTCAATGTTCTGGTGAAGTATCATTTCCTTGTTTCTCAATTCTACGATAGAATATACGGTACACATTTCACCGTTTGCATATCTGTCGTTTGCAACAGTCTTACCGATTAATCTAGGAAGACTAGCACCGCCTTCGTCGTCGTCGCTTGAAATCTGTTCGTATTCGTAGGTGGTTGTTTTCTTGTCTTCGATTACAAATACAAGTCTTTCCTTGTCTTTGTATTCATCGATGCCACCAAGGAAATTCCATGTTCCAGTCATTTCTTCGGTAACTATAGTCTGGTGAACTGTGCTTACATCATCGTCTTCGCTGGAAAGATCCTCGTCAAATTGATATTTGCAGGTCATTGTGGCTTTGCCATTCTTGTTGAATGAGAAGAAGTAAGAACCTTCTGTCTGACCAGATTCCTTTATGATTTTTCCATTTAATGTTCTTACGCTGTCGGTACCTTCTATGGTAATTACCTGTTTCCATGATTCACCTTCTATGGTAGTAACAGTTCTTGTGTTAATGTTATTTACCTTACGAACAACATCTGAGTTGGAATTAGAAACGGTCCATGTGCCACAAACTCTATTTTCTCTGCTTCTAAATGAGAGCCATGGGTCTTTATCGCCTACCTTGCATCCTGAAAATACTATTGGAAGAATCACCAGAATGGCGATTGCTAAACTCAATGATTTCTTTGCGTTCATACTATTAATTTATAATAAGACTTTTAATGATACAGACGGCAAAGTAAATACAAATATTTTTATCAACAAAATTTTTTTTGTTCTTTTTTAAGAAAGAATAAAGTTTCGTTTAATTTTTGCTTCTGTATATTTGTTTGCAAAATATGCATTAACTTTGTGAACTCAAAAATATTTAGATATGATTATTGATACTAAGGAAATTGCATCAAGGGTAAAACTAGGGTCTATGCTCGTGGTGCTTGTGCTTGTGGCAGTGGTGGTTCTCGACCTTATTTATGCGTGGGTTCCTATGCATATACTCGATTATTCCTGCGTGGCGTTGTTCGTGATTTTCGAGGCATACCTATTAGTTAAAAAGTTCAATTATATATATTACAATTCTGACGGATTCAAGATTATACTTAAGTATACGTCAATAGGTATGTTGTCGGCTGGGAATTTCAAACTTGAAATTCCGAAGAAGGATTTTGTGAAGATAGAATTGCAGAAGTCGTTGGGTGGAATGCGTAAAATGGTCGTTATCTTTGTCAGGACTCCAAACGGAGTTGCAAAGTTCAAGCCGATTAGCGTTTCGTTGATGTCGTCGCAGGAACTTGGCGACATGATTGCCGACCTTGAATCGTTAAAGAGGTAGTTATGCTCGACGACGACAAGTTATACGACGTCGCCGTTACGTTTGTCCGTGGTATAGGCGACATAAATGCCAAGAAACTGATAACGCATTTTGGTTCCGCCAAGGATTTGTTTTCGGCGTCGCTCAAGCAGTTGAAGTCGGTGCCTGGAATCGGCGAGGTCGTCGCCATGCGGCTTTATTCCGATTTCGATTCTGCGCTAGCAGCAGCCGAAGAGGAACTTAAATATGTATATGCCAACGATGTAGGTTTTGTAACCTTTGCCGATGACACTTATCCAGAACGTCTGCGCGAGTGTGCCGATTCTCCCGCCATATTATATTATAAAGGTATGCCCGACTTTTCGTCAAGGCATATTGTGAGCATTGTGGGAACGCGCAATGCTACAAAGTACGGCGTGGAATTCTGCAAGGCGTTTGTTGCCGAACTTGCCCAAAGGTATCCCGATGCAGTTGTCGTCAGTGGACTTGCGTACGGAATAGATGTGGCTGCGCACAAGGCGGCTCTCGAAAACAATCTCAAGACGTGGGCAGTACTTGGCCATAGTCTCGAGACCATCTATCCTGCTCCGCACAAGAAGGTTGCTGACAAGATACTGGAAAACGGTGCTTTAATTTCTGATTTTCCTCACGGAACAAAAATCGACCCCGCAAATTTTGTCAGGCGCAACAGGATAGTGGCAGGTCTTTGCGATGCTTTGCTTGTTGTCGAGTCGGGCGAGAAGGGAGGCTCGATTATCACCGCCAACATTGCCAACAATTATAATAAGGATGTTTTCGCCGTTCCTGGGAATGTCAATTCTACCTATAGTCGCGGTTGCAACAAGTTGATAAAGACCAACAGGGCAAACCTTTGCGAGTCTTTCGACGATTTTGAGTATATAATGAACTGGACGTCAAAGATTGAGAGCAAGATGCAAACTCTTGACCTTAAGTTTGATTTTTCTGCCGATGAGCAGAGGGTTGTGGACGTCCTTGCAAAGTACGAGTTCCTTGACATTGATAATCTTCGCCGTCAGTCGGAAATGACACCCAACGAATTGAGTTTGATATTGTTACAGTTGGAAATGAAAGGTGCGATAGTTTCTCTTCCCGGTAAGATTTTCTCATTAAAACGTTAGTTTCCATGCTCATCGATACGCATTCGCATATTTACTCCGAGGAGTTTGATGCCGACAGGAACGAGGCGATAGGGAGGGCAAAACTGGCTGGCGTTTCGCATATTGTGTTGCCTAATATTGATGCGTCATCTATAGATAGGTTGGCGTCGCTTTCGCGTTCTGATTCTGAATATTTTTATGTTGCCAACGGACTTCATCCAACTTCGGTGAATGTTGACTACAGGAAGGAACTTGAACTTATTTTTTCCGACAATACTTTTGCATCGCTTACAAATGTGGTTGCGATAGGGGAGATCGGCATGGATTTGTACTGGGACGATACTTTTGTCGAGGAGCAGAAGCATGTGCTTGATTTTCAGTTGTCATACGCAAAAGAAAGGAAATTGCCAGTAATCATACATTGTCGCAATGCCTTTGGGCAGATAATGGATGTTATGTCTGCTGGCTACCGTAGCGGTATGACTGGTGTCTTCCATTGTTTCTCAGAGGATTATGAAGCGGCAAAGCAAGTTCTAGATATGGGTTTTAATATAGGTGTAGGAGGGGTGCTAACCTACAAGAAGTCAACGTTGCCCGATGTGGTGGCAAGGATTCCGCTGACTAGCATTCTTCTGGAGACGGATTCTCCATATCTGGCGCCCGTTCCGCATCGCGGAAAGCGTAATGAACCTGCATTTGTGGCGTGTGTCGCTGAAAAATTATCGCAGATAATCGGGCGCGATTACGATGATGTGTGCGAGACAACCTCTGCCAATGCAAAAAAACTTTTCAATCTGAATTGATAATATGTGTTTGTTTGTCAGTTTATTGCGAGAAACTTTTCCCATTTGTTACGCATAACGCGAAAAAAAATCATTAAAAATTTTTATTTCACTCAAATAATTCTTTACTTTGCAATTCCTTTTTTGGGCGCATTGGAGAGATGGCCGAGCGGTTGAAGGCGCACGCCTGGAAAGTGTGTATGCGGCGTGAAGCCGTATCGTGGGTTCGAATCCCACTCTCTCCGCCAGAATGGGTAAAATGTTGACTTATAGGATTTTTGGACAGTTGAATTTTTAAATTTTGAATAAATAAAATAAGTAAATAAAAGAATTAGAATTAATTAAAAACAGAATTTAGTCATGAAAAAGTTAATCTCGTTAATTACATTGGCAGGTTTGCTGACTTTCGCAACCGCTACATTTGCACAAGACGAAACGACAGAAGAGCAGGCTGCTCCGGCACAAACCGAAGTTGCGCAGGATGAACCTGCAGCAGGCGATGAAATGGTTCCTGAAGCAACAGAAGAAAAGCCATTCCACCAGCAGTTGAAGATAAAGATTATCGAAGGTGGTCCTATATTTATGGGATTCTTGCTTGTTGCTTTGATTCTCGGTTTGGCAATCGCTTTCGAAAGAATTATCTACTTGAACCTTGCTACTGTAAATACAAAGAAGTTATTGACTAAGATAGAGAACGCTTTGAACGAAGGCGGCGTTGACGCAGCAATGGAAGTTTGCCGCAATACACGTGGTCCTGTAGCAAGCATCTTCTATCAGGGTCTTTCAAGATACCCGGATGGCATCGACATGGTTGAAAAGTCGGTTGTTTCTTACGGTTCGGTACAGATGGGCCAGATGGAAAAAGGTTTGACTTGGATTTCATTGTTCATCGCACTTCTTCCTATGTTGGGATTCATGGGTACGGTTATCGGTATGATCGGTGCATTCGATGCTATCGAAGCTGCTGGTGATATCAACCCTGCTGTTGTTGCTGGTGGTATCAAGGTCGCTCTTATCACAACCGTAGGCGGTTTGATCGGTGCTATGATCCTTCAGGTTTTCTACAACTATATTCTTGGTAAGATTGATACTTTGGTTAATACAATGGAAGATGCTTCGATTTCACTCGTTGACATCCTCGTTGATTACGAAAGAAAAGCAAATAATTAATTGTGTCAATTAAAAAATTACAGAGATGTTAGAGAAAGTAGTTAAAATATTAGGTTGGGTCGTATTAGGAGCGGCAGCAGTTATTTCTGTGCTGTTCTTTGTACTGCCGGGCGAAGCACCTGAGATGCAGGCAGCCATGGATGCTCTTGATGGAGCAACTGGCGCTGAGAAAATCGAAGGTGTTGACGTGGCAGCGACCAATTGGGGCGGTTTCATAATGTACGCCTGCGAAATATTGGCTCTCTTGTGTGCTGCAATGTTCGTGATTTTCGAGATCGGCGGTGTTGTCGTTGACGGTATCGCTTCTCCGAAGTCGTTGATTAAACCGGCTATCGCAATTGTTGCCATTGTTGTTATTGTAATAATTTCATGGGCATTGGCCGATGGCATTGCTCCGCATACGATAGGTATCCAGAAAGCAGGTTATACTCCCGGCGACATGTATGGTGACATCAAGTTGGCTGAAGCAGGTTTGTGGATGACTTACATCGCAGGTGCTGCTGCTATCTTGGCATTGGTTTATGGAGCAGTCTCCAGACTATGGAAGTAATTGTTATTGTTAACTGTTAATTTTTAATTGTTATGGCAAAAAGGTCAACACCCGAAATTAACGCAAGCTCCATGGCGGATATCGCTTTCCTGCTCCTTATATTCTTCCTTGTGACAACTACAATGGATGTCGATACTGGTATCCAGCGTCAGTTGCCTCCTATTCCGGAGAATAAGGACCAGAAGACCGATGTTGAGGTCAACAAGCGCAATATCTACTTGGTACTCGTTAATTCAAGGGGCAATATATCTGTTAACCAGAAATGGATGGATATCGACGACCTGCGCGAAGATGCAAAGAAATTCATCAACTGCGACCGTGCCGACGATCCTTCGCTCCCCGAAATGGAAGAAATAACCGTGGACGGAATCAAGGGTACTGTCAAGACGTCGAAGGGTATCATTTCATTGCAGAACGACCGTGGTACAACCTACGGCAGGTACATCGAAGTCCAGAACGAACTGGTTGCCGCATACAACGAGATAAGAAACGAAGCTTCCCGCAAATACTTCAACAAGCCATATGACGAGCTTAACGACGAACAGCAGGAAGCCATAAGGAAAATCTATCCGCAACGTATCTCTGAGGCGGAACCTAAAAATTATGGAGGAAAGTAATTATGGCAGTAATAGGAAAAAAGAAAAAGAAAACCCTAGGTGCAATATCTACGGCATCGTTGCCCGATATCGTGTTCATGATTCTTTTCTTCTTCATGGTTTCAACAACTATGCGTGAGGTGGAACTCCTTATCGAACTTAAGGGTTCCGACCTTCCTACGGCAACCGAAATCAAAAAACTTGAAAAGAAATCCCTAGTAAGTTACATCTATGTTGGTAAACCTTTGCAGCAGTACCAGAAGACTTACGGTACCGAACCAAGGATACAGTTGAACTCATCGTTCGCTGAACTTTCCGACATATATGAATACATTCTTGCCGAACGTTCGGAACGCGACGAGGCAGAAGTTCCGTTTATGACAACTTCACTGAAAGTTCATAAGGATACTAAGATGGGTATCATTACCGACATCAAGCAGGAACTGAGAAAAGCCAGTGCGTTGAAAATCAATTATTCGGCACGTCAGGACATGGGTTATTAAAATTTTAAATTATTTTGTTGAAGGGACTGAAATTTCAGTCCCTTTTTTTTTGTTGCAAAAACTTTTTTCTTACCTTTGCAAGTTGTAAAATAGTGTGTTATGTTTTTTGTGAAAATTTTTTTTCACATGGAGGCAACCCTCGAACATTTTATGCGTTTTACAGGTGAATAAAAAAAATCAGAGACATGAAAAGGATATTGATAATTTTGATTCTGACAGCCGCTAGCGCAGTGTTGTACGCGCAGCAGGGAAATGTTGTTCCCGACAATAGGTTGTATTCAAGGTTCCAGTCTGATGACATAAACAACATGGTGGAGAATCTTCCGTCGGAGATTGTTTATTGGAACTGGTTTGTTGACAATGGTTTCGTTATAAAGAAAACGTACCCGGAACTTGTCCAGACATTTCCGCCACTGAAGTTTTTGGATAAGGACACAAAGCTTGCAGGAGAAGAGGAGGTTGCTTATGATGCGGCTAGTTTCAATATCATGGCGTATGATTTTGAGATTCTTCAGAATAAGACAAATGTGTATAGGATTGGTAATACAGGATATGTAGTCAATATTCTGTCCGATCGCGATTTAGTTAAAAAATATAATAAAATGTTGAGCCATGAATAGGAAGGTAATATATTTAATTTTAGTCTTTTTGTTTATCGGCATTGCTGGATATTCTCAGGAGACTTATAACATTGCTCAGAGTAATGGTTCTACGATAACAACATGTAGCGCAACTCTTTACGATTCGGGTGGCGCAACTGGTGATTATTCTGCATCAGAGAATTATACCATTACATTTTGTGGAGTGGGTGGTGCGCCAATAATTGTAGAAGTAGTAAGTTTCAGAAGCGAATCGAGTTTCGACTACTTGCGAATATTTGATGGAGCAACCGCAACTGGCACCCAACTGGCAGAATTAGGTGGCACGGTTACAGCAGGAACGGAGTTCGAGGCTAATGGTAACTGTGTAACATTGACTTGGCGTAGTGATGGTTCTGTTCAGTACGCAGGTTTTGAGTTGAGTATCCGTTGTGGTTTTCCGTGTCAGGAATATACGGTAAATATTACACCCGAAGCAGAATATGATGCAACAGAGGATGCATTCCTTGGATGTTCTGGAGGTATTGTTTCTGCCCAGTTGAACTTCCCGCATAACAATGAAAACTACGAGCAGACTATTGAAAATACAAACTTTTCGTGGACAGCAGTTTCCGATCAAGGGTCTCAAACATTTGAAGGACTTGGTTTGAATGAACTTTCAGAACCACTTGCTCCTGGTGCTTACTTTTTCACTCTTACGACTACCGATGCAAATAGATGCCGTGTAATATCTAATACAGTTACTGTATATATATCAGTGCCGCCTACATTTACAGGTAGTACTGTTACACCAGAAATTTGTCCAGGTCAGGAAGCAACTCTTACCGGCGTTGTAAATCCGCCTGACGAATGGCAGATGACGATTCAGGAAGTCAACTATGAACAGCATTGCTTCGATGATGACCATATTGATGAGGAACAGTTGAGTTGCTTTACTTACGCAGCATTCCCTGGCCAGACTATTCAGTCGGCATCCGACATTGAGGCAATCGGTATGCGTATGGAACATTCGTATATGGGCGACCTCGACATTTATATACAATGTCCTAACGGTCAGCGTATGACACTGTTTGAGCAGGCTTGCGGTGGAACTTACTTTGGCGAAGCTGTTGACTATGATACACAAGGTGTAAATTCTTGCAACGATGGTGATCAGTGGGTAGGTGTTGGATACGATTATTATTGGACACATGACAATAATAGAGGTCTGATGTCGGCAAACTGCTCAAGCGTTAGTATTTTGCCAGCAGGAAACTATCAGCCTGTTGATAATTTCAATGCTTTGGTAGGATGTCCAATCAACGGTGAATGGTGCGTAATATTTGTCGATAATATGAGTATTGATGATGGTACTGTTTTCCAGACTGAACTCCACTTTGCCGATCACATTATACCGGCAGAAGATAACATCATATCCTTCCAGAATACATACGGTGATGATCTGTGGTGGGATGGTTTGTCGGTTGTAAACGAAGGAATGGCATCTACAAATATTGCAACACCGAACACACCAGGCGAAGTATGCTATATTTTCAGTGCTACTGATAATTTTGGTTGTACTTACGATACGACATTGTGCCTAACTGTGCGCGACTTTACAGATGCTAACTGCTGTGTTACGCCGACTCCTACAATCGCAAGTCTTCCGAACCTCATTTGTTCAAACAGGACAAACCTTTCGGTACAGAATGTTCCGAACGGCAATACAGGTACGTGGACGGTTGTTGCATATCCGAACGGTGACGACGTCAATAACTCTGCAACCTTTACTAATCCTAATTCTCCTAATACTCAGGTTGTTATAAATGGTTGGGGAACGTATACTTTCCGTTGGACGGAATTTTATTTAGGACGCGATGATTGTACTTCTTTCACAGATGTAACTACCACCTTCTATCAGCAACCGAACAACAACTTTGTGTATACGCCAATCCCTTGCTATGGAGGTGAGACGCAGGTAACATATACTGGAAATATGGCCGCTGATGCCGAATTTACATGGGGTTTTGGCGGAGCATTCGTCCAGATGGGAGCAACTCCTCTCGGTCCTCACATCCTTAATTGGCCGGAGGCAGGAACTCACGGTGTAACGTTGACTGTTAATAACCATGGTTGTGTGACAAACGATACTTTGGTTTCAATTCTTAATCCCGAACGACTTGTTATAGATTCGATTTCGGTAGTGGACGATCCTTGCTACCATAGCAATGGCGGTTCCGCAGTTGTTACCCATCATGGAGGAACAATGCCTATTACATATTCGTGGGCGGCTCCCGGTATTGAACTGCTGAATGTCGGTGCTGGCAATTATACCCTTTTAATAACAGATGCTAACGGATGTACTGCACAAAGTTCGTTTGAAATAAAGGAACCGGACGAGTTGGTTGTGCAGACAATCGCCCCCGTTAACCTTACATGTTATGCATCAAATGATGGTTCTATCTCAGTATATGCTGGTGGTGGTACAGGCGAACTGCATTATTTGTGGTCTGATGTCGGTTATGGTCCCGAAAATAGGGTAAACTTGGCAGCTGGCGAATATTACCTAACGGTAAGTGACGATAACAATTGCTCGCAAACTGCTTATGTGGCTCTTACACAACCCGAGCAATTACTTATGCAACTGACTACCGACTATGCTGTTTGCGAGGGAGACCCCACTCCTGTACGTGTGACTGCATTCGGCGGCACTGCACCTTACCACTATATATGGAACAATGGCAATGGTGAGTTTGAAGCAGGTGTAGAAATATCTTCACGATTGAGCGAGACTACACATTACACTGCATACGTTCGCGATTCTCACGGTTGTGAGAGCGACATGCATACAATGACCGTTACTGTAAGTCCGGAAATGGTAATTGATAGCATCGTTTTGCGCCAGATAAAGTGTTACGGACATTGCGACGGACGTGCAGAACTGGTAATGCATGGTGGTCTTTCGCCTTTGCAGTACACATGGCCGTCCGATACCTATATATATGATGGTATATGTAGCGGTGCATACACTGTTACTGTTACCGACCTCATAGGTTGCTCGGTGATAGGTTCGTTTGTTATTACTCAACCCAACGACTTTGTAATATCCACTTCGATGGATTCGGTATCGTGCTACGGATACGCCGATGGTGAGGCAAGAATATTTGTTGACGGAGCAACTCCTCCTTATACATATTTGTGGCCAAATGGAAATACAACAGATATATTGACAGCTTCTGCTGGTTCGTATATTGTTACGGTAAACGACAGCAATGGTTGCCGTCATACCGAAGAGTTCAATATTCCAGAACCAACATTGATGCATGCTATTCCACTGAGCAATGTGACAATATGTAACGGACAGTCGGCAATTCTGACGACGCAGGTTACAGGCGGTTCGCCATACTACGATTATAGGTGGATGGGACCGGATAGTGTACAGTACAATGGTATACAGTACGAAGTGTCGCCAACTGTAACTTCAACCTATCGCTTGACCGTTTTCGATTCGCACGGATGCTCGATAGAATTGAACCCAGTTACAGTATCTGTAAATCCTGACCTGCGTATCGCATCGGTAGTAACAAGTTTCGATACTATATGCGAAGGTGAAGAGGCGTTGATATACGTTGAGGCAGATGGAGGAAATGGCGGTCCATACACGCTTACATTGCAGGATGGTCGTGTTGTTCCGTCTCCATTTACTGTAAGCCCCGATACTACTACAATGTATTACATTACATTGACCGATATGTGCGGTACGCCGTCTGTTACGGATTCGATAGAGATATTTGTACATTCGTATCCAGATGAACTGTTTACTGCAAGCAATGTTGAAGGTTGTGTGCCTCTGACAGTTTCATTTACTCCTTTGAACATAGGTGGTACGCAGTACTTATGGACTTTTGGTGACAATGATTTCTCGGAGGAGGATGCGCCTACACATACATTCAAGAATCCTGGAGACTTTGATGTTACAATGTCTGTATGGAGCGAATTCGGATGTAAGATTGACAAGACCGTTTCCGATATGATTCATGCATATCCGACACCGAGGGCATTGTTCGATGCCGATGTACAGATGGTTTCGGTTCTGTCGCCTGAAGTATTGTTCAACAATAGGTCGATAGATGCTACTAGGTACTTCTGGTTCTTTGGCGATCAGGACAGTTCAACCTATGAAAATCCAAGACATACATATTCCGAAATGGGAGAATACGAAGTTGTACTTGTGGCAGAAAGCGAACACCATTGTACCGACACGACTTCCAGAGTGGTAATCGTATACAGTGAATTCTCGTTCTATGCTCCAACATCATTCACCCCGAATGGCGACGGACTTAACGACTGCTTCAGGATATGCGGTAATGGTATTTCAAGGAATAATTTCATGTTAACCGTATACGACAGATGGGGCGAGTTGGTATTCCAGACAACCGAATATTTCCCCGAAGCAAGTTGCGATGCATGTTCGGAAGGTTCGTGGGACGGAACCGATATGGGTAGCAAGAAGAAAGGTGACAGGGTTCTTGAAAACGGCTTGTATTTCTGGTATTGCCAGTTTGAGGACGTCTATGGAATACAGCATAGGGAGCAGGGACAGGTTAACCTTGTGAGATAGAAAACAATAGGAAATAAAAAAGCCGCTTAAAAGCGGCTTTTTTTATGTGCTTTTTTGAAGATTACTTGTTAAGTCTGAATCTTTCGTTGCCGTTTTCGAAGTAGTCAACAATCTGGTTGATTGCTGCGATACCTGCGTTAACGTTTGCTTCTTCGGTCTGAGCACCAAGTTTCTTCGGTGTGAAGAATACGCGGTCAGCATAGTTTTCCTTGAGTTCAGCTGCGCATTCCGGAGCAACATCTGCCATATACTTGAAGTCTGGTCTTTCAGCGAGAACCTTCTTGAGGTCGTCTTCGTCGATGACTTCCTTGCGAGCGGTGTTGATGAGGGTTGCACCCTTAGGCATCTTACCGATTTTGCTCATGTTAATCGACTTCTTTGTTTCGTCGTTAGCAGGGCAGTGGAGCGAAATGTAGTGGCATGTGCCAAACAGGTCGTCGAGGTTGGTGCACTGCTTTGCGCCGGTCGATTCAATCTGTTCCTTTGTGAGGAATGGGTCGTATGCAACTACTTCCATACCGAATCCCATAGCGTACTTTCCGAGGAGGCGACCAACGTTTCCGTAGCCGTAGATTCCGAGTTTCTTTCCGTGGATTTCTGAACCCGACTTTCCGTTGTAGTTGTTTCTTGCTGCCATAATCATAAGGCCTATAGCAAGTTCAGCAACTGCATTCGAGTTCTGACCAGGAGTGTTCATTGCAACTACATTGCAAGCTGTTGCTGCGTTGAGGTCGATGTTGTCGAAACCAGCACCTGCTCTAACGATAATCTTGAGGTTCTTGCCTGCTTCGATAACTTCCTTGTCTGCAACATCGCTTCTGATGATCATTGCGTCAACATCTGCTACAGCAGCCAAAAGTTTGTCTTTGGTTCCGTACTTTTCAAGTAAAATTACCTCGTATCCGGCAGCTTTTGCTTTTGCCTGGATGCCGTCAACTGCTTCTTTTGCAAACGGTTTGTCGGTTGCTACTAAAACCTTTTTCATTTCAATCTTGTGTTTAAAATTTTTATTAATGTTCTGATTTTAAAGTTCGGCAAAGATAAATAATATTTACGATGTACGATGTACGATTGACGAATTAAAAAATAGTTAATGAGCCATAAGGGCTTAACGTATCACATGCACGAAAAACGACTCGGGATTTTGTACAATTGTAAATTAAAAATCGTAACTCGTCAATCGTCAATTCCTTTGCATCTTGTCAGCCCAATCGTAAATCGTCAATCAAAAATCGTAAATAAAGTTGTATTTTTGTGCCAAATAAAATTTTATGTCAACATTTGAAGATTTTGGGCTTAACGAAAAATTGTTGGCCGCTATAAGAAAGCGTGGGTTCGAGGCGCCTACTCCTATTCAGGAAAAGGTAATTCCGCAGTTGTTGTCATCCGAAAAGGATATTATCGGTTTGGCGCAGACTGGTACGGGAAAGACTGCTGCATTTGGTCTGCCGATAATCGAAAGGATAGATGCCAAGTCGCAGCATACACAGGCTATTGTTCTTTCGCCAACGCGCGAACTATGCGTTCAGATTGCCAAGGATTTGGTTTCGTTTGCCGAATTTTTGCCCGATGTGAAGATTGTTGCTGTTTATGGTGGTGCTTCTATCGAACCGCAGATAAAGTCGTTGAAGACAGGTGCGCACATTGTGGTGGGAACGCCAGGACGTGTGATGGACTTGATTGAACGCAAAGCATTGAAAATAGCTAAGATAAAAACTCTTGTTCTTGATGAGGCAGACGAAATGCTCGACATGGGTTTCAAGGAAGATTTGGACAATATTCTTTCAACAACGCCCGACTTCAAGCAGACGCTTCTGTTTTCGGCTACTATGCCCGACGACATCCGTCGCATTGCTGAGGACTACATGATGCAGCCAATGGAAATTTCGGTAGGTAAGAAAAATTCAGGTGCCGAAAATGTTGACCATGTGTATTATCTTGTCAGTGCCAAGAACCGCTATCTTGCCTTGAAGCGCATAGTTGACATAAATCCTAACATATACGGAATCGTTTTCTGTCGTACGCGCAAGGAAACTCAGGAAGTTGCCGACAAGTTGATACAGGACGGTTACAATGCTGATTCTCTGCACGGTGACTTGTCGCAGGCACAGCGCGACATGGTGATGGCTAAGTTCCGCTCAAAGCACTTGCAGATTCTTGTGGCTACCGATGTGGCGGCGCGCGGAATCGATGTCAACGATCTTACGCATATCATCAATTACAATCTTCCCGATGATAGGGAAACTTATATCCACCGTAGCGGTCGAACCGGTAGGGCAGGTAAGCGCGGAATGTGCGTGACGATTGTCCATACTCGCGAGGAATACAAGATTCGTGAAATAGAAAAGTTGCTCAAGAAGGAGATTGTCCGCAAGAAAATTCCTGATGGCAAGGAAATCTGCATGATTCAACTTATGTCGATGATTGACAAGGTGATGGCAATAGAAACAATCGACAATCAGATAAAGGAATTTCTTCCTGCCATTATGCTCAGATTGCAGTCGCTCGACAGGGAAGAACTTATAAAGAGGTTTGTCTCAACCGAGTTCAACCGCTTCCTAAATTACTACAAAGGTGCAGCAGACATAAACATTTACGACAAGGACAAGAAGGGCAAAGGTCGCAAGCAGGACGA
>JAGCDJ010000016.1 GCA_017651185.1 Bacteroidales bacterium
TCATTGTATCTTACTTTAAAATGTTTTCAAAATTTGTTCTGTTGTATTGTTTGGATTCTCAGAATCAAGTATTACCGATGAAATTGCAATTCCATAAACACCAGTTGCTTTCAAGTCGGGAAGGTCGTTAACCGTAATGCCTCCAATTGCGTAAATAGGCGTTTTTGCTCCGTGCGACTGTATTTCCTGCATTATTTGGGCGTAACCTTCCAAACCGAGTATCGCCGAAAGGTTTTTCTTGGTAGTTGTAAACCTAAAAGGTCCCATTCCAATATAGTCAGCGCCATCGGCAATGGCATGTAAGACATCTTCCTCGGTGTTGCAAGTTGCTCCAAGCAGAAACTTGCTGTCGGTTATCTTTTTTGCTTCGCAAACGGGCATGTCGTTTTTGCCGATATGTACGCCATCGAAAAGTCCTGTTTCGAGCAGATTAACCCTGTCGTCAACGGTAAGAAGCGCGGCATATTTATCGCATTCTTCACGCAAAACTTTTGCTGTTGCTACGACTTCTTCATCGGATGCATCCTTCATACGAAGCTGGACAAAACGGATTCCTCCGCGCAAAACCTCCTTGCAACCCGAAATGTAGTCGTAGTTTGCGTTATGGTGCGAGATGAACATCGTGCGTGGCAGTTCCCACAGCGATGAGAGCATTGCAAACGATGAAAAACCGATTTCTTCAAGCATTGCAATATTCTCGAACGTAATGCCCGATAGTGCGCAGACTTTCTCATCAAGGATTTTCTCTGCGAAAAGTCGCTCCAATTCCTCAGTTTTGAAGTTCGATTTGTATCCCTGCTTGCTTATCGAATCGAAAATCGGCGACAAAAAGCAATAGTCTACATTGTCCTTGCATTGTACTACCTCATCGATGCTGTGACACGAAACCGAAATCCGTCCAACGAAACCTGCGGGCGGATTTGGATTTCTGCCGTTTAGGTGTACGCCACCAATGCCCATTTCCTTTGCAAGTCCGTGATGGTCGTGCAGTGAGAAGTGCAATCTTACATCTGCATCGAATTTCGACAAGTATTCGCGCATTTGATTTTCGCTTAAATCTGGTTTGCGGACATGGAAATATTCAACCATTCCGCTACGAATCATCGCCGAAATCCGTTCATGCTCGCGGAACACATTTTCTTGTGGTGTTATGCCAATCAGCCTCCGCATGTAGCTCTAATTATTGTAATGTTGTCGCCATCTTTCAAGATAGTGGCATTCCACATATTTCTGTCAATAACATCGGTGCCTACGGCAGCGGCAACTGGTTCGTTCGGCTTTATGCCAATCGTTTCGCACAATTTCTCCAATGTGCAACCCGATGCTACTTCAGTGTTTTTTCCGTTAACTAAAACTATCATAATGAATTATTTAGTGTTCTTAAATTCCAAGTTCCAGAAATGGTTTGTAGAGCCATGCCCATGACCAATTTTTGCATCCTTTGCTGCCAGAATAGCATTGTAAACATAGTCCTTTGCACGGGCAACACTTTCCTCAAGCGGATAACCGATACCAAGGAAAGTCGCTATTGCCGAAGAAAGCGTACAACCAGTTCCGTGAGTATTATTTGAATCAATCTTTTCCGCGGTAAAAGCCTTGAATGTTCCGTCCTCGCTGACAAGAATGTCGGTCATTTTTTCGCCAGTTGAGTGTCCGCCTTTCACAAGCACATTCTTGCAATGGCAATTGCTTACAATCCACCTTCCACATTCTACCATGTCGTCAACGCACGAGATTTTCATTCCCGAAATTGCTTCGGCCTCCGAGATGTTTGGCGTAAGGACTGTGCACAATGGGAAAAGTTGCTCTTTCAGTACATTAAGGAAATCTGCTTTTGCAAGCATGTCGCCGCTGGTAGCCACTAGCACGGGGTCTAGGACAAGGTGACCGTGATAGTTATTTTTTGCCAACGAATCCCTAATTGCGGCAACATTTTCCTTGGTGTAAACCATTCCTATTTTAATTGCGGCAACATCAAGGTCTTCTAGCACAGCGTCAATCTGCACCGAAAGCACAGCAGAGTCGACCGCCTGAATCATCCGCACTCCACAGGTATTTTGTGCAGTGACGGCTGTTATGGCGCTAGCGGCGTACTGACCGAGCGAGAAAATTGTCTTTATGTCGGCTTGGATTCCCGCTCCGCCAACCGAATCGCTTCCTGCGATGGTAAGAATATGCCTTATTCCTTCCATAATTCTTTTTTGTTTTGGGAGTGTGGGAAAAGAGAGAAATTGGAATCCCAAATCTGCATTACCAGACTGGTCAACGGGTCTAATCTCAGCCTACTTTTTTCAGCACCCCTATTTCCTGCCCGACCAAATGTCGAAGCGTTGCAAAGGTAATAATAAATTTGATTCAAAGATTTTATAATTTGAAAAATCAATTTAAGATTTTGTTTGTGGCCGTTTGATATGGGTTAAATGGTTTTGTTGCGGCGCAATGCTTTGCGTCGTTATTGTGCGGAATGATTTTTTATTCATTAAAACGTACGTTGACTATCTGCGAAATATTTTTTAATTTTGTTTCAAGAAACTTCAAACATACGACAGATTTTGGCGTATGTTGGTTATATATTTGCGAAAAAAAGAAAGACTATGGCAGGAAAAACATTGACTTCAATCATTGGCAGGAAGGCAATATCATACATATTTTCTGAAAGACCGAGTTTATTCGTTCCTTTCGAAGGCAATTTCCCATTAGCAAAGGATTATCAGCGTGAAGCAATAATGAACGAAGTTTGTGGCACTCATTACTTTGAAGACATTGAAGAGGAGTGGATTAAGGATTTAATAAAGAAAGGTGCGCAAATCTATGATATAGACCAGGGATTTAAGGCGTTTTTAGGTGATCGAAAAAAAACTTACAACGCACTTCCCGAATCCGAAAGGGCAGAATTATTGGCTGAATTTATGGATAAAAATTGCTTGGATATAGGGGCATTGAGGATATATTAAATATGAAATTGTAGAACTAAAAATTATAGAAAATGGATGCAAAAGAAATTCTTTACGGTTACAAAATGACTCACGACAGTGGATTTGCACCAAATCCATATCACGGAGTATTGACATTGGCAACTTGCAAACCACTTATTCGTAAATGCGCAAAAGAAGGATATTGGATATCTGGATGGACTTCTAACGATGTACAAGGCAAAGAAAAGATGTATCATTTTAAGGATGCCTCGCAAAAGTTAATCTACTTGGCAAAAATCTCGAAAGTGATAAGTTTTAAGGAATACTGGGAAAATTATCCTCAAAAAAGACCTGCAGAGTTGAATTCTGATAAAGTAGAAAAAACTTGTCATAAAGGGTGTGGAAATACTGTAGTAACTAAAGATAACGAAATTTCTTTATGTGGTGATAATATTTATAAACCCATAAACGATTCTGCTACTGATTTTGAACAAATTAAAAATATACATCACGGACCTGAGTGCAAAGAACACGATTTAAGCGGAAAAAATGTTCTTGTTTGCGAAGTGTTTTACTATTTTGGAGTTGAAAATGCGATTTCAGTGAAAAAGAATGATGTTGTTCATAGATGGAAGAAATTTTCCTCTGATGACGGAAAGAAAATTATTGATTTCGTCGCTAAAAATTATTCAAAAGGAATAAATAAATGAAAATCATTTTAAGCAGAAAAGGATTTGATTCTTCAAACGGGAAACAACCAAATCCAATTTTACCAGATGGCACATTGTTATCATTGCCTATTCCAGACCCAGATGGGAATAATACATTTTCTTCTCTAAATTGGGACGGAATGAGTTTTTATGATATTGTTCATTCATTAAGACCACGTGCAAACTTGGATAATATGTGCCATTTAGACCCAGATTTAAGAAAAGATGTTCGTGACCGTTTGCCTGGATGGATGCCAGCATTTGGACAATCTGGAGGAGCATTGACTCATTTGCGGAATTATGGAGTTTCAAAAGGCGATTTGTTTCTCTTTTTTGGTTGGTTCAAGGAAACAGAAATGAATCAAGGGAAACTAATTTACAAGAGAGGAGCAAAAGAATTGCATGTTATTTATGGTTATATGCAGATAGGTGAAATTATTGACCCAATGTCAGATGTTCCAGAATGGTTGAAAGACCACCCACATATTGGAGATAAAAAGAATAGGAAAGAAGAAAAGAACGCGATTTTCTTACCAACCGCCAAACTTTCATTTATGCCAAATGTCAATGGTTGTGGACTTCTAAATTTTAGAAAAGATAGAGTTCTTACAAAAGAAGGAATGTCAAGAGGTAAATGGGATTTGCCCGAATTTTTCAAAGAAGTGCAAATTAGTCATCACCCCGACCCATGGAGAGATAATTATTTTCAATCTGCGGCAATAGGTCAAGAATTTGTGTTTGAAGCAACCCCAAAAATTTCTGATTGGGCAAAACAAATAATCAAATAAAACCATTGAAATAATGCCTAGTTACACTTATAAAATCACCTGCCCTTACTGTTCCCACAAATTCGAATGGCACGAGGGTAAAGTTGGCGACAAGGTTTACATCCACTGCAATATATGTGGCAAGGAAATGCTTCATCCAGAAGACACAGAATCGTATGGTCCCGACTATCCTTCGTGCGAATGTGGTGGATGGTTTGAGGAAACTCCCGATTGGGCTCCTTTTGTCTGTCCTAAATGCGAACAGGAAATAGAACACCACGAAGTTAGAAAAACAATAGAGGTAGTAGAAAATAAGTACTGAAGATTATCTACACTTATAACATAAATCAATCATTCAATGCTGATTTTATTGAAAGGGTAAAAAAACGAATTCACTCGAAGCAGAAATTGTTTTTTACCCATCGCGATAGCGATACCTTGATTGCCGCCTTGGCTGGTGAGCGTTAAGAAAATCGGCAGAATGAAGCGTAAAAAGTCATTCTGTTTGAAGGCGGAACGTAGTGGAGACAAGTTTATGACTTTTAGCGAAATGAAGGCGATTTTTAGCGAAGCAGACTCAGCGGACATGGTTTTTTGTTTACTTTTTTGCCAACAATTGTCGAAGACAATCATGAGCACCGCTGAAAATCAATTGTAGGGGCGAATAACAAAGTAAAAGCCCCCGCGGCTGGAGCGGAATAATATTGCATTTTCATCTGACTATATTGCTATGCCTGCAATGCATTAATTAACACAAAATCGCTTTCAGAACGTAGTATATAAACAAGAAATGTCGTCTGCATTGCGTAGCAAGAGCATCAGCAATACCAACGCAAAAACGACAATCACCGCCAAAGCCTTACCTATTTTCCTTTTCCACGACATAATCCTTAATTTTCTGATAAATCAAATACGCTCCATAACTTGAATGGTGCTGCCAATCGCGAAATGCTCCAACAGTAGACGAAATGTCAACAGCATCTATATAATTGGCGTTTTCGGTTTCTAGAAGGTTTATTATACTTTCGCAAATCGATTGCAATTCGGGCACTTCTGCCGGGTATATCTTGCCAAATGCTATGCTGTTGTATGGTCCGACTACGAATGTTACGTCAACATTGTTTTCTTTGCAAACCTGTATCATGGCACATAGTTCATCGTACCGGTAGGTCGCCTCGGGATGTGCATCAAGCGAATACGAATATATGTCAAATGCGGCATCGACATTTAGGTCGTAGTTATATGTACTACTGTCGGGCGGTTCATTGGGGAACGACCTCAAAAACTCTCGTTGTGGTTTAATCCATGAAAGCGTACTCTCAAACTTCACAGTATCGATACTGAATGCCAAATCCTGATAATATTTGCACCTTACCCTGTCGATGTAGTAGGAAAAAAAGTCCGACATTACATCGTCCAATCGCGTACTGCGCAAATTGACTTTTAAAATTTCGCTCACGGCTTTGTTCTCGGGGTTATTCGCTTTGCAATAGTTCGCAAACGAGGTGTATCTGAAAAAATAGTCGGCATTGCTACGCGCCAATTTGTTGCACCAGTATGCAGGATTTATGAAATAAATAATTTTTAGGTCTTTGATGTTTTTGTTGCTTTGTATCAGCGGGAAATATGAGCAAGCCGTCCTGCCTGCCCCAGCAATTACAGAAAAACGGCATTGTAGAGTTGTGTCGGCATTAAGAATGTCGTAATAATTCTCACCATTCATATAGTCGCTTTCGGACGTTCCCAAAACAAGGTATCCGTTGTTGTCCTTGATGCTTTGCAAAAACAAATCGGTATATAGTGTATTGTTGTCACGCAACTCCTGGTGGCGAATGGTATACAACTGCTTGTCCGATGACTTATATTTGAACGCTGGAATGCACAACGACGCCAGCATCCAGAATGCCACCGCCACCAAAGCGACAATCCCGACAAAAGCCATATTTTTCATTCGATACATATTCATCAGAAGAGCAGATTAAACATTTCGACCAACTGTTCGACGGGGTAATTGAAGAAAATCCAACCAATAGTCACAAAAACAAACGTAATTGCAATTCCAATAATTTTACTCAGCGAGCCAGTATTTTTGCCAGAATTCTTATTAGTAGCAATCTTATATATTGACAATCCTATGCCATGCCACAATCCCCAGAAAACGAAATTCAATGTACTGCCGTGCCAAAGTCCGCAGACAAAGAACGTCACCAGATATGCAATTACCGACACGAGCAATCGGCGTTTTACAATAGGTGTGCTGTTCAGCAATGCGATTACCGGCTTGAACACGTAAATTTTAAGGAAAGACGAGAATGTTATATGCCACCTTTTCCAAAATTCCGAAATGTTGGATGAAAAGTATGGTAATTTGAAGTTTTCGGGAGTACGTATTCCAAGCATGTAGGCGGTACCGATTGCCACATCGCAGTAACCCGAAAAGTCGATGTAGATGTAAATTGAATACAGCAGAGCCGCCAGGCAAACTGCCGACCATGCACCCATATATGGCAACAAGGTGTTATAATCAACTGCATATTCCTTTATCAAAGGCACAATCAGCAGAAGTTTTACCGCACCAATGAAAATACGTCCTACTCCTGCCAGAAGCATCCTTACATTGAACCTAAGGTGCGTTTTGTTGACCCAATAATGAAAATTGTTGAATGTGTCGATAGGTCCGGCAGGGAAAGTGGGGAAGAAAAACAGATAGTTTACATACGACAATATGTTTATGCTTCTTACATTTTGCCTGTAACACTCCACAAGCCAATGAATCATTCGGAAGAAAATGTACGACAAACCGAGTTTTTCGACGGAAAAGAAATGTTTTTGCAAAATTGTCTCCCACCATTCGCCAAACCACGATTGTACAAGCGGATAGTTTCTAATGGAGAACACGGCAATCAGCAACGTGAGCATTATCGCCAGCAGCCACTTGAACCTGCGTTTTTTCAAAACTACCCCTACCCCATACACTATCAGCGAAATCAGCAAAAGGATAAAGACGGAACGCGGATGGACAATCTTCGTCAATATTAACGCATTGCCAAGCAAAATCAGAATATTGTTCAGCCAACCACGCTTGAAAATCCATTTGCATGCCACAAAAAGCAGCACAAACAGAAGTATGTCAAAAAATAGCGTATAGTCGCCGAACAGCATTGCGTTTGTAGTTTTCAAAAATTGACTGCAAATATACGACAATCGGATAAACTTTGAAAAAATGATTAAATTTGCGACATATAAAATATACGATTATGGCAGACAACTATTTGGAAAACAGATACGAGGAAGTTTTTGGTGCAGGAAGCGCAAAGTCGCATTCGAAGCACATAAATTCAATTGACACGATTATTGCAAAGAACCGCAGTTACCGCGGCTACAAGAAAGACTACATTGTTCGCCCCGAAATGATGGAACGCATTGTGGCTGTAAACACAAAAATTCCGTCGGGACGCAACCAGCAAGTGCTGAGATTCAAGATTGTGACAAAGGAAACTGGCGCTGAGAAAGTTTTGAAAAACATTCATCTCGGAGGCGCTTTGCCAGAGCTGCATCTGCCGCTCGAAGGCACCGAACCCGAAGCGTTTGTTATCATCTGCTCGACCGCTGCAGAAAACAAGATTGTTGACATAGACCTTGGCATTTCAATGCAGACAATGCTGCTGAAAGCCGTTGAAATGGGTCTGAACGGTATAATCATCTGCGCCTTCAACAAGGAGGAAATAAAGCGCGAATTTTCGTTGCCATACGAGCCATTGGCAATTGTTGCCATCGGCAAAGGCGACGAAAAGATTGAACTTGTTCCAATTTCCGAATCCGACAGCCACGCCTACTACCGCAAGGACGGAATACACTATGTACCAAAAGTCAAGTACGAAGACATTGTTATCTAATGCAAATAACCCAACAAAAATTGCATATTTTTTTGTCGGTATTTTTACAATAATACACTGATATAAAATACATTATCAAAAACTAAACTCGTCCAAAAATATGTATTTTGACACAACTTTGGACGAGTTTATAATTATTTATGCACTACAAAAACATCACTAGCAAACAAATACAATGCTTTACAAAAATCCAGCATAAAACTAGCATTATTTTTGCAGGCAAAATAAACATTAGCAATTAATTCTCAATAACTTAGCAAATATCAAACACGTCCAAAATTACGTATTTTAATATAACTTTGGATTAGTTTATCCAAGAATTCAATACGATAATAGCACTTTCCAACTATACAATTTATTACAAAAAATTGCAGAAATTTAATTTAATTTTCCGCTTGCAATTTAACGATAATATATTAATTATAAATAAATTAACACTTAACAAACTCGTCCAAACATACACAATTCACCACAACTTTGGAGCAGTTTCGTTTTGTCATATTATAATTTATCTCTAATTTTGACACACCAAAAACATTGGCAAATGGACAAAATTATAGGCAGAGAACTTGAATACGAAAAGATTACGACATATATGAATAGCAGTCGCGCAGAATTTGTCGCAATCTATGGTCGCAGGCGCGTTGGAAAAACATTCCTTGTGCGCAAATATTTCAACGACAAGTTCGATTTCTCAACCACTGGGGTAATTGACGGCACACGGGAAGAAGAATTGTCGGTTTTCTACAATTCATTATGCGACTACGGCTACATAGGTAAGCAACCGCAAAACTGGATTGAAGCATTCTATGCTCTATACAACCTTTTGAAAGCAAAGAAAAGACGTAAAAGATGCGTTGTTTTCATTGACGAACTTCCTTGCTTCGATACCCAACATTCCGGCTTTGTAAGGGCATTCGGGCATTTCTGGAACAATTATGCATCAAAACTAAAAAATATTTTTCTTGTTGTTTGTGGATCTGCTACATCTTGGATTGTCCGTAACATTATCGACAATCGTGGCGGACTGCATAACAGGATTACCCACGAGATGCACATACACCCGTTCAACCTGCACGAAACCGAACTCTTCTTCAAGGCACACCGCGCACGATGGACACAACTCGCCATAACACAGATGTACATGGCACTTGGTGGTGTTCCTTACTATCTGGAAATGATAGACTTTGGAAGAAGTGTAGCCGAAAACATTGATGCTCTTTTCTTCGCCCCTGATGCCGAATTGCGGAACGAATACGACAGGCTTTTCAAGTCACTTTATCGCCATCCCGACAAATATATGGAAATCATTGCATTATTGTCGGAAAACAAGTCTGGACTTACGCGCAAGGAAATCTCTGACCGTCTGAAAGTAAATTCTGGCAGTCATCTCAGCAATATGCTCGAAGACCTCGTAAACTGCGACTTCCTCCGCCGATACTCAAACGGAACAAAACGCAATTCGTGCATATATCAAGTTGTTGATTTCTATACACTTTTCTACCATCAGTTCTGCAAGAAAAAGTCCTCCGACAAGCAACTATGGCAGCACTCGATAAACACTCCGCGACAAAACACCTGGTACGGACTTGCATTTGAAAGAATATGCCTATGCCACGTATGGCAAATACTTTACGCCTTGCACTTAGACACCGTAAGAACTGAATATTTCTCGTGGAGAAGCTCAACCACTCCAGACAAAGCACAAATCGACCTCGTAATAGACAGAGTGGGCGGACAGACCTGCATCTGCGAGATAAAATATTCACAAGGAGAATATACCATAACAAACACAGAAGAAACAAAGATTCGCAACCGCATTGCCTCATACAATGCCGAAATGAATCCTAAAAATGGCGTTATCGGAGTGCTTATAACAACATTCGGACTAGCAAACAAACAAGCAACCGACAGCATACAACATATTGTAACATTGAACAAATTATTTGAATAAAATAACGTTTAAAATTGTATCTATTTTTAATATAAATAACTAATTATAAACACTTTATGTTTTAATAAACTCGTCCAGAATTGCATATTTTAATACAACTTTGGACGAGTTTCAAAAAGAAAAACACAACTATGGCAAACTCAGAATCCAACAACATCCCAATAGAGCGCCATCCTCTGCAACCATTTCTTCCTGAGGGGGCGGAAATACTTATGCTCGGCAGTTTTCCGCCCAAGCGCGAGCGCTGGTCGATGGACTTTTACTACCCTAACATACAAAACGATATGTGGCGCATCATGGGACTTATTTTCTATGGCGACAAGGACTACTTTGTAGAGCCCAACGGAAAGAGATTCAGATTTTGCTACGACAAGGTTGTAAAGTTCTGCACCGAGAAGCGCATCGCAATTTTTGATGCTGCATGCGCTGTAAAACGGCTGATGGATAATGCCTCCGATGCTCACCTTGAAATTGTGGAGCAAACCGACATTCGTGCACTATTGCAAAAGATTCCAAACTGTCGTACTGTAGTCTCCACAGGTGGCAAGTCTGCCGAAAATATTGCCGAACAGTTAGGTTTCAAGGTACCACAAGTTGGCGGACACACCGATTTCATTCTCAACGGAAAAGAATACAGATTCTACCGTATGCCATCATCATCGCGTGCATTTCCAATGAAACTGGAAAAGAAGGCAGAAGCATACAGTCAACTTTTTTGTGTTCCATCTTAATTTTTTTGCTAAATTTGCCCTAAAATAAAAAGTATTTAAACTTAAAATTATGACATACATTAAGGATTATATCAAGGAAAACAGGGAAAGGTTCTTCGAGGAACTTTTTGGTTTGATTCGCATTCCGTCAATCAGTTCGGAAGCATCGCACAAGTCGGACATGATAAAGTGCGCAGAACATTGGAAATACTTGCTCAAACAGGCAGGAGCCGACAAGGCAGAAGTTATGCCGACCAAGGGCAATCCAATCGTTTATGGTGAAAAAATTATCGACCCGTCGAAACCAACAGTGATAGTATACGGCCACTACGACGTTATGCCTGTTGACCCGATAGAACTATGGAAGACAGAACCATTCGAACCAGTCATCAAGGAAGGCAAGATTTGGGCACGTGGTGCAGATGATGACAAAGGACAGAGTTTCATGCACGCAAAAGCATTTGAACTTATGGTTAAAACCAAAACTTTGCCCTGCAATGTAAAGTTCATGCTCGAAGGCGAAGAAGAAATTGGTTCTCCGAGTCTCACCGAATGGTGTGCCGAGCAGAAGGACCTTCTCAAAGGCGATGTCATACTCGTTTCCGACACAGGAATGATAGCACCAGACATACCAAGCATTACCACTGGACTTCGCGGACTTGCATACTGGGAAGTTGAAGTTACCGGCCCCGACCATGACCTTCACAGCGGAATTTTCGGTGGCGCAGTAGCAAATCCAATCAATATTCTTTGCAAGATGATTGCCGACCTTCACGATGAAAACGGCAAGATTACAATTCCTGGATTCTACGATGATGTTCTTGAAGTATCGGCAGAAGAAAGGGAACTGCTTGCAGGAAAACCGTTCAACGAGGAAGATTACAAGAAGGCAATCAGCGTAAACGCACTAAAGGGAGAAAAGGGCTTCACAACTTGCGAACGTACGGGCATCCGTCCATGCCTGGATGTTTGCGGAATTTGGGGTGGCTACACTGGCGAAGGTTCAAAGACCGTTCTTCCGTCAAAGGCATTTGCAAAGATTTCTACACGTCTTGTTCCAAATCAGGACCACAAGAAAATCGCTCAACTTTTCAAGGAATATTTCGAGAAGGTTGCTCCAGAATATGTAAAGGTTGAAGTTCGTCCTTTGCATGGTGGACAGGGCTATGTTTGCCCAATAGACCTACCTGCATACAAGGCCGCAGAAAAGGCATACATTGAAATATTTGGCAAACGCCCGATTCCTGTTCGTAGTGGTGGAAGTATTCCTATCATTTCGCGTTTCGAAGAAGTACTTGGCATAAAGTCAATTCTTATGGGCTTCGGTCTAGAATCGGATGCAATACACTCGCCAAACGAGAATTACCCTATCGAAAACTTTCTCAAGGGAATCGAGACTATTCCGTTGTTCTACAAGTATTTCGCAGAAATGAAATAACGTAACGACAAACAAAATTCAAGGGCTGCCGACCAAAGGCAGCTCTTTTTGTCTTGACATATTCAATTCTTAAATATTTCCATAACCAATGTTAAAGATTATTTAAACTGGTTTCCATGGGAAAAAAACAAGTTTTTTGGCACAATTTTTATAACTTTACGAACTGAACAAATTAAAAATTTACGGTTATGAAACGGTTTATCATATTAGGATGTTTGGTACTTGGGATGAGTATCGCATCGGTGGCACAAACGGTAACTGCAGCAAGCGAAGAAATTGCTGACGATTTCGATCTCAAAGCTGCGGCATCGCTGTTCGGAGAATCGAAAGATATTGAAGACTTCGAAAATAAACTCAACGACGAATCGATAGGAATTTCTAACCTCGACCTCAACGGCGACGGCGACATTGACTATCTCAGATGCGTTGAAACGGTAGAAAACGGTGATCACTACATCGTGATACAAGCAGTTCTTGCAAAAGACATCTACCAAGACATTGCAACGATTTATGTAAAAAAAGATGTTGAAACCAAGAATATCACTGTTCAAGTGATTGGTAACGAATACATCTATGGACGCAACTACATCGTAGAACCAGTTTACATCTACCGTCCTGTAATATATAACTGGTTCTGGGATCCATACTGGCACTACTGGCACTCGCCATACTACTGGGGCTACTACCCACACTACTGGCACTGCTGGCACCACAGACCATACCACGTATATCATCATCACATTGTGGAATACCATCACCACCACCATCACTGCAGCTACAACCATCCACATCACCCACACGATGGTTACAACGGACACAGGGAGGTACACAATGGTTACGGTAATTCACACCCTAACGGAAGTTTCAACGAAAGGCACCCAAATGTTAACAACATAAGCGACCATCACAGGAATGTCAACAATTCAAGAGTTGCAGGAAGCTCTGAAACCAAAGCACCTGTAAACAATTCGAGAGTTGACAACAATGCACACAAAACTCCTACCAACAACGGTTCAAGAGTCGTCAATAACAGTGCTAGCAAACCTGTTAACAACAGCAACTCGAGAGTTGTCAACGACAATGCAAGCAAACCTATTAACAACAGCAACTCGAGAGTTGTCAACGACAATGCAAGCAAACCTATTAACAACAGCAATTCTAGAGTTGTCAACGACAATGCAAGCAGAACGCCAGCAAACAATAGCGGTTCAAGGACTGTAAACGACAATAACAACAAGATACCTGCAAACAACAGCAATTCGAGGGTTAATTCCTCAAACGCAACAAGACCTACCTACAACTCTTCTAACTCATCACGCCCAAGTTCGTCGAGCAACAGTTCAAGTGTAAATTCGTCGAACTCTTCTAGACCAAGTTCGTCGAGCAACAGTTCAAGGGTGAATTCGTCGAACAGCTCAAGACCAAGCTCATCGAGCAATAGTTCAATAGTGAATTCGTCGAGCAGCTCAAGACCAAGCTCATCGAGCAGCAGTTCAAGAGTGAATTCGTCGAGTAGCTCAAGACCAAGCTCAGCGAGTAGCAGTTCAAGAGTGAATTCGTCGAGTAGCTCAAGACCAAGCTCATCGAGCAGCGTTTCAAGACCAAGCTCATCAAGCAGTGTTTCAAGACCAAGTTCGTCAAGTTCACACTCAAGTTCATCATCAAGCAGGTCAAGCAGCTCTCACAGCTCAAGTTCACACAGTTCATCTAGCCATTCTTCTTCAAGAAGATAAACATACAAAGCATTTCATGACACACAATAGCGCAGCCAACTGGTTGCGCTATTTTTATGCCATCTAAGAACAAGGAAACTTTGTTTTATTTAATTTTTCTTACTTTTGCGCCATCATTAAAATTTAAATGTTTGAAAAACAAAATATTAGAATAAAATGAAGACGAGTAACATGATTGTTCCCAACTTGCTACTGGGAATGGCAGGAGGTATTCAGTACCGCGCACTTTTGAAAGCGACAAAAAATCCGCGCAAGGCGAGTGAAAATACACTTCGTGAAATCCTTACATACGCAAAAGACACCGTATACGGCAAGGAACATAAATTCGACTACATACTCGAAGCTACTGACGACACTGAACTATATCGCCGCTATCGCGAGCAAGTAAAACCTAACGAATACGAGGACCTTCGTCCATACGTAGAGCGTCATAAAAACGGAGAAACCGACATTCTATTCCCCGGCAAACCTGTGCTTTACGCCACCACATCAGGTTCTACTGCAGAACCGAAATGGATTCCGATAACCGAGCGTTACCTAAAAACCATTTATGGTAAAATGACAAAGGTTTGGCTCTACAACTTTATACAGAACCGTCACAAAGTATTTGCGGGCAAGATTCTTTCAATCGTTGGCAAAGTTATCGAAGGATATGCACCCGATGGCACTGTTTATGGTTCAGTAAGCGGTGTAACACAAAGAGACTGCCCGGGTTTCGTAAAGAAACTCTACAGCAACCCACAGTGCGTATATAGCATCGCCGACTACACCGCACGCTACTATGTGCTGATGCGCATGGGCATCGAACAAGATATTACCTTGATTGTCACAGCCAACCCATCAACTATTGTTGAGTTGCAAAACAATGTCAACCGCTACTACGACGAATATGTAAACGACATTGAACACGGCACACTGAAAGCAGACCTCAACATTGACCCTGAAATTCGCAAGGAGTTGGAAGCATGCCTCAAACCTAATCCCAAACGCGCAGCAGAACTTCGCGCACTGAAGACAAAATACGGCAATGTTCTTCCAAAACACTACTGGCCTAACATGCAAATCCTTAATACATGGAAGTGCGGTAACACAAAAGTTTATCTCGACAAGTTCAAGGATTCGTTCCCCAAAGGCATGTTGCATCAGGAATTCGGCTACTTCGCTTCGGAATGTCGCTTCGGTTTGGTTATGGACGATACTCTCAACAGTGTAATGTTCCCGCACATGCACTACTACGAGTTTGTCAAGGAAGAGGACATGGACTCCCCCAACCCAACATTCTACCAACTGCACGAATTGGTTGAAGGTCAGCGCTACTGCCCGTATGTAAGCACATTTGCTGGCTTGTACCGCTACAACATGAACGACTTGCTGGAAGTAGGACCGAACTTCAGAAATACGCCAACTGTACACATGATACAAAAGACTCACGGCATTGTAACAATGACTGGGGAGAAACTATATGAGCGTCAGTTCATTGAGGCAGTACACAAGGCAGAAGACACCACTGGTTTGAAAACCCGTTTCTTCATTGGTTTCGCCGAACTACCAGAATCGCGCTACAATTTCTACTATGAGTTTGCCGACCAGGAAACAACCCAGGAACAAGCAGAGAAATTCACAGAAGCAGTTGACGCCGCTTTGAAAGACATCAACATGGAATACAAGGCAAAGCGCGAGTCGTTGAGATTAAAAGATGCCGTAACCTACCGCCTGCAGTTTGAATCGTTCGAGCATTTCAAAGAAGCATGCATAAAAGAAGGTGCTCGCGACGGACAATTCAAGCTCAACCTGCTGTTACAGGACGAAAAGCGCCAAGAAAAGTTCAACAAACTTGTAAAATAATGGCAGAAATAAAAGCTGTCATATTCGACTTAGATGGGACTTTGTACAACAAGTCCCATCTTCATATTCATATCATACTCAACCAGTTGCTGCGCGGAAAACTTTTTATTCTAAAACGAGAAAGAGAAGTTCGCGCAAAGTTAAAAGGTATGCATTTCGAAAGCGAAGAAGCATTTTACGACAACTTCTTCAAGAATATTGGAAAGAAGAATGCAAGAAACTGGTATTTCGACTGTTATATGCCACAAATGGCAAAAGTCCTGCGCAAGCACTACCATCTTGCTCCATGGGTAAAAGAATACATCATGCCGCTACGTGAAAAAGGCGTGAAAATCGTAGTCTTTTCCGATTACGGTTTTGTTGAAGAAAAACTAGACGCAATAGGATTCGAACGCCAATGGGCTGATTATCTTTTTGATGCACCATCGTTGGGCGGACTGAAACCATGCCGTGAATCATTTCTTGGCGTATGCGAAAAAATTGGAATAGAACCGCAACACTGCCTTATGGTCGGCGACCGAGACGACACTGACGGTGCTGGTGCAAAGTCTGTCGGAATGCAATTTGCAAAGGTTGAAAAGGCATCAAAACCAATGGAAACGGGTGGTGCTAGTCAAAACCCATAAACGACAGGCTCAATCCTCCGTAGCTGGCCAAGGATTCACATCTATCCCTGCCATCTGCTCCATTGCTTTGTGGGCTACTGTGCACACACGCTGAAGTTCATCCTTGCGAGGTCGGTCCTTATCGAAAAATATAGGTTCTCCGACATGCAAGGTCACACATGGTTCATTACTTTTTCCGAACAATTTGTACAACCCCCTCCGCTCGCGATAACTATAAACCAATGGTATTACAGGAATGTCGTATTTGTGAGCCATCGAAAAAGCACCAAGTTTAAACGGACGAATTGGCACATACATGTTCCAGCGCACTGTTTCCGGGAAAATCAGGAACCATTCCTTGCGCCTATGGTATTCGTCAAATGCCTCGTTGAACTTACGCATCCCACCACGGGTTTCGGGAATAGGAATACCACCAGCATGGCGCATAAACCAGCCGTTCTTGCCGTTGAAATGCTTTGCGAACATCGGAATCCATATTCGTCCAAAACGCCGAACCGCCTGATTCACGCCAAACGCATCGAATATAAAAACATGATTGCATACGCACATTGCTCCATTCTCCAGTTCCTTGCGATACTTGCGAAGATTCTTCCTGCCCTCTATCCTTATTCCGAAATGAAAGCGATTCCTTGCTGCAACAATAATCCATTTCACAAAAAATCCTAATATTTCGTTCAACCTGAAACTCAGCGAATTGTCAATATACGGAAAATTCTCATCGAACTGAAATTTTCCTTTTGAAGAATCCTCCACCTCCACTTTCAGCAGACGGCGAAACGGGTCATCGATAGGATATTCAATTCCAACATCTGGAATGCATACTCCCTCTTTTACCTTGAATGTACCGAATTGCATTTTACTAATCCTTAACAACGCAAATATAATGTTTTTTTGGATAACCCAAAAAACGCAAAGCATCTGTACACTTGCTTTGCCCTACATTTTGTAACACCCTGCATAAGTTTTGATAAAAAATGCCAAACGAATGCCGACCTGCAATCTTAAATTTGCAACATAATAATTATTCATAAATCGTAAATCTGAAATCGTAAATAATCCTTATATTTGTCTCACTAATTATTAAAGGTAATATGCTATGGCAGATCAAAGACTAGAAGAGTATCGTGCATACTACAAAGCACGCACCGAGCGGTACGCCGGCAACCCTCACAGAAAACATTCGTACGAAGCCGAGAAAAAACTAAGCGATCTTTTCGACAGGTACGACACCCTTGAAGAAATTGGACAGAACCTAGGACATCTCAACGTCGACTGCGCATTTGCAGGAGAACGCGACCAGTACGAGATGGAAAGCGAATACTACGAGAGCGTTCAAGAACCGATACGCAAGAAAGGCGCCGACGACATACTCGCAAACCTCGACAAGTACACCGACCTCAACGATATGATGACTATGGTTACCGACCAGACAAACAAGAACAGCGTCGAAGTAATGTCAGACGAAGGAAGCGGCAAGGCCCTGCTTGAAAACTGGAAGCGAATTGACGAAATAGACATCTTCAACAATGCAGTTGTTCCAGCAAAATACAAATCCAACATGATGGAATCCGTTGCCAATACAAAGAAGAGCATAGTCGAAGACGTAAAATCGACAGAAGATACTTTGGGCAAGTGGATTGAAGGATGGCGCATGAAACCTGAACTTACCCGCGAATACAGGTACAGGCACATTATACCATTCAGCGACGAGGAACTTGAGGAGCACCTCAAGAAGTTCAAGAACATTATTAACAGATAAATAGGAGGACAAGATATGGCAATAGATAAAACAATGCTCGACGCAATGACCAGCGGCTACAAGTTCTATCTCGACGACATGAAGAGCAAGAACATCACAGGTCAGTACTACGACGAAGTTGAAAGGCTTTACAAACGCCTCGAAGAGATTGGACAGGAAAGCGCCGATATGAACGAGATGTACGCCAAGATGCAGAACGAAAATATTACCGTGAAAATGTCCGACGCCTACACCCGCGCACTTACCGAAGAAGGCAACAAGAACTATATGCCGCAGAACGGTGAAGTTCCCGACGATAGCCAGCTTTTCAAAAACAACATAGATGCTTTGCGTAATTGCATAAAAACTTTGCGTGACAACTATGAAAATACTCTGGAAAAAGCAACCGAGTCGCAACGCATGAGAATAATGGTGGAAAACAACCCCGAAGATTTGATAAAGAGCATCGAGGACATGATTGCTCTCGCCGAAGAACCAGGAATGACATACGCCAACTTCTTGCGCATACAGATTGAACGCGGTCTCGACAAGGCAGCCGAAGGCATTACTACCCGCAGTTTCATCGAAGACGTTATTGAATTCAAGAAGGCATTCATGCTTCCAGAAATCGAAATCAAGATGTGGGAAGAAAAACTCGAAGAGTACAATAAGGTAGCAGCAAATAACAAGTTCAACCTTGTGGAACTGCACGAATGGGAGTTTATTTCCGACAGAATTGAAAGAAAGTACAAACCTGAAATCGTAAAGCGCGAGCGCATCAACGACATGTTCATGAAGATTGTCGGCGATTTGGGAGACTGGATTATGTCGTACTGCTCGTATCCGCCATACGAACTGATGCCTTGGAGTGTAATGTCGCACGATGCTGCAATTGCCGATTTGACTAGAATACAAAAGGTTACCCCTGGTATAGTTAAGGAACGCGAAAAACTTCTTTTCCGTTACTTCGGTCTAAGACTCAAGGACATCATAAAGGACGAATATTTCCTGAACGACATAAAGTCGAACATGATAGACGATTCGCAGGAATATCTTGAATTCCTTTTGCTCGAAGTTTATCCTCAATGCAAGCCATTCAACGATGCATCACGCGAACTTATCGACAAGCAGACTTCAATGTACAAGGGCAAGAAGGAAGTAAATCCTGGGAAAAAGGAGCCTTACTTGAGAATGAAAAAGTACTACGATTCCAAGTATGGCGAAGGTTACATGGAAAAATCATTGAAGGAACAAGGCAAAGGCGATATCGACAAGGCGGAATATACAAGCAATGCTTCACCTTGGAATCTCGAATCGTTCTTAAGCCACGTAGAGGGCAAGATTGTAGAACCAGACCTCAACGAAACCTTTGTGGACAATTCAACCTCGGCCAAGATTGACGAAGCAACAAGCACCATAAAGGAAAAGGCAGGTGGATTATTCTCATTCTTCAAACGATAGAAACATAATGACTAGTCCTAAATAACCGTTACAGGTTTTTACGGGACAAAGATACAATTAAATACACTGTCGGATATCCGACAGTGTATTTTTATTTTCATTTTTATAAGATTTCATTTTTAATTCGCGTTGATTATGCATAAACTCA
>JAGCDJ010000017.1 GCA_017651185.1 Bacteroidales bacterium
ACATGCGTCTCTTCATACTCGCGTACAACTGACATTTTAAAGGACATAGTGTAGTCCTTTTGTGTACGCCTAACATACTTACTTTCTTTATTTTCCATTTCGTTACTATTTTTATTGTAACGCTATTTTAGGACGAGACATGGATATGATAAAAAAAGAGGCGATATCTGCCGCCTCTTTGTATTTTTGTAATTTGTAATTATGCTTTCAGGTCAAGTTTGATTTCCAACTCATCAAGTTGTTCCGGAGCAAGTGGAGCAGGGGAACCGCTCATTATGTCGCGACCTGAATTGTTCTTCGGGAAGGCGATGAAATCGCGTATGCTGTCGGCACCTGCAAATATCGAGCACAACCTGTCGAAACCAAATGCCAAACCAGCGTGAGGTGGAGCACCATATTCGAATGCACCCATCAGGAAGCCGAATTGTTCTTGTGCCTGCTCATCGGTAAAACCGAGAGTGTGGAACATCTTGTTTTGCAAAACGCGGTCGTGGATTCTTATTGAACCGCCACCTACTTCGCTGCCGTTCATAACAATGTCGTATGCGTTTGCGCGGATTTCTCCCCATTTTGACGGGTCATCCAATAGATATTCGTCTTCGGGTTTAGGAGCGGTAAACGGGTGATGCATAGCATAGTAGCGCTGTGTTTCGTCGTCCCATTCGAGAAGTGGGAAGTCGATAACCCACAATGGAGCAAACTTTTGCGGGTCGCGGAGACCGAGTTGGTTGCCCATTTCGAGGCGAAGTTCGTTCAACTGCTTGCGAGTCTTCATTGCTGGTCCGCAGAGAATCAACATAAGGTCGCCTGGCTTTGCACCAAACTTGTCTGCAAACTTTTTGAGGTCGTCTGCATTGTAGAACTTGTCAACTGATGACTTGAATGTTCCATCGGCATTGTACTTAATGTAAACCATTCCACCGGCACCAACCTGCGGACGCTTTACGAAATCGGTAAGCTGGTCGAGTTGCTTGCGAGTATATTCGGCGCAACCTTCTGCATTTATACCGACAACGAGTTCTGCGTCATCGAACAAACCGAAACCTTTGCCTTTGGCAACATCGTTGAGTTCAACGAATTTCATTCCGAAACGAATGTCGGGCTTGTCGCTACCATAGTATTTCATTGCATCGTGCCAAGTCATGCGTGGGAACTTGTCGAATTCTATTCCCTTGATTTCCTTGAACAGGTGCTTTGCAAGTCCTTCAAATGTATTGAGGACGTCTTCCTGTTCCACAAACGACATTTCGCAGTCAATCTGTGTAAATTCCGGCTGACGGTCGGCACGGAGGTCTTCATCACGGAAGCAGCGTACAATTTGGAAGTAGCGGTCGAAACCAGCAACCATAAGAAGTTGCTTGTACTGCTGCGGACTTTGTGGCAAAGCGTAGAATTCTCCTGGATTCATTCGTGATGGAACGACAAAGTCGCGAGCTCCTTCGGGGGTAGACTTAATGAGGAATGGAGTCTCTATTTCAAGGAAATTCAAGTTGCTCAAGTAGTTGCGAACAAGAATTGCCATGTTGTGACGAAGTTCAAGGTTCTTGCGTACTGGATTTCTGCGAAGGTCCAAGTAACGGTATTTCATGCGGAGGTCATCGCCACCATCACTTTCGTCTTCGATTGTGAACGGTGGAACCTTGCTGGCGTTCAGTAGGTTGAATTCGGAAACCTTGATTTCGATTTCGCCAGTTGGCATATTGGGGTTCTTCGATTCGCGTTCAACAACGATTCCCTTTGCCTGCAGTACGTACTCACGACCGAATGAACGAGCCTGTTCTATTAACTTCTGGTCGCTAACGCCGTCCTGAAGGAAAAGTTGTGTGATTCCATATCTGTCGCGGAGGTCAATCCATATCAACGCACCTTTGTCGCGTACGCGCTGTACCCAGCCGCTTAATGTAACTTCCTGTCCTGCATTTGCGAGGCGCAATTCCCCGCAGGTATGAGTTCTATACATAGTTCAAATTTTTAAGACTGCAAAATTACAGAATCGCAAATGATATAGCAATATTTTTTTTGTGAGATGGCAAAAAATCTTGGACATTTTTCTCTTTCTCCTTGATAATTGGATTTATAACTGTTTTTGTTTGAAAAATTATTTCGCCAGAATTGTGTATTTAAATGGTATTTTGGCGATTTTATTTTTAAATAATTTCGCCAAAACTGTTATATTTATCATTATTTTGGCTATTTTGTTTTGAAATTATTTTGCCAGTTTTGATATAAATAGTATATTTGTGGCGAAATAATTTTAGGGATATGAAAGAACTTATCATAGGTAGATTTCGGGAACAGAATAAGTTACAAGATTTGTACGAATCGAAGTATGCAGAATTTCTTGTCGTTTATGGACGGCGTAGAACAGGAAAAACTTTTCTTGTCAGAGAGTACTTTGAAGATAAGTTTTCGTTTTACCATACTGCACTATCTCCATACGAAATGTTGGACAATACAGAATTGCTTCTTGAGCAGCAATTGAAAAAGTTTGGCGATACGCTTCGCTCTTATGGTAGTTTGTGTTCGGGCACGCCCAGAGATTGGTTCGAGGCGTTTGATTGGCTGCGCGATTTGCTTTCGAAAAAGTCGCAGAAAAAGCGTTTGGTTGTATTCATTGACGAGCTTCCGTGGCTTGATACGCCGCGTTCCAATTTTATTACGGCCTTCGAGCATTTTTGGAATAGTTGGGGTGCTGGTCGTCATAATTTGTTCCTTATTGTGTGTGGTTCGGCTACATCGTGGATTTCCAAAAAGTTGCTAAATAATACTGGTGGCTTGTATGGACGTTCTACCTACGAAATGCAGATAGTGCCGTTTTCGCTCCGTGAATGCGAGTTGTTCTACAAAAAGCGCGGTCTTGTTCTTGACCGTTACGATCAGTTGCAGGCCTATATGATTACTGGCGGCATACCTTATTATTTATCGTACTTTGAGAAGGGAAGGAGTTTTCCGCAGAACATTGATGCTATGTTTTTCTCGACAAATGGTAAATTGACAAATGAATTTGAGCGTTTGTATAGTTCGCTTTTTGTTGATTCTCAAAGATATGTTTCGGTTGTAAGGGCATTGAGCAAACGAAGAGACGGTTTGACAAGAAAAGAAATTTCAGAGAATCTTGGATTAAGTTCGGGCGGGGGGCTGACAGAAATACTGCACACCCTTGAAGTTAGTAACCTTATTGTTTCGTATCCTATTTACAAAGGTTCGCAACGCGATGTGCGCTACAAGTTAGTCGATTTGTTTTCCCTATTTTACATGTATTTCATGGAGTCGCATAAGACAAATAGTCAAAATTTCTGGTCGGAAAACTACAAGTCGCCACAACTTAATGCATGGAGAGGTTTCGCGTTTGAAGAAGTCTGCTATGTGCATCAGAACCAGTTGAAGCAGGCATTGGGAATTGGTGGTGTTCACACTGAGATTATGCCGTGGCGAAGCAAAGACGATGAATGTGTGCAAATAGATATGGTTATTGACCGTGATGACAGGGTTATAAATGTTTGTGAAATAAAGTTTTCGCAGGATGTGTTTACAATAACTAAAGAATATGATGCCAAGCTCCGCCACAAGTTGCAGGTGTTTATTGATAAGACAAAATTGAAAAAGAATCCGCATCTTACTCTTATAACTACATTCGGATTGCATGATAATGAATACAGCGGGCATGTTCAGAAAAGTTTGACTATGGACGATTTGTTTCGTGAGGTGTTTGTTTAATTTTGTTCGTCTTAAGTCGTAAAAAAGGTTTTGACAAAGCATAAGTTTTTTATTAATTTTGCAACTTGTTCAAATGAATTGCTATGATTGATTTGTCGAAGTTGAATAAGGAACAGAAGAAGATAGTCGCCGACTTGTATAATCCTGACGAAGAAGTTGTTGTGGAAACTTTGTATAGGATACGCGAGATTGGTGGCGAGTATTGCATTTCGCCGATGATTGAGGTGTTCTTTTCTACGCCTTTTGCCAATGTCCGTACGGAAATAGGACGGGTTTTCCTCGATTTGAAGAGTGCAAAAGTTTCGGGCGAAATACTTGAAAATCTTTCTGGCTACATGACCCACGAACTTATTGGTGAGTTTATTTCCAATTTGTGGCAGTCGTCGGTGGTGTTCGATGATGTTGTTCCCTTTGTCGAGAAGTTTGTTGTTGCTGATGATATGCTTGCGTTGGATTGCCTATCTTTGGTCGAGAACAATCTAGGTAATATTACAGGCAAGTCGCTTGCAAGGTGCCGTGAGATTGTCCGTGACAACTATTCTTCGTTCGATGGCATGAAAAAGCAGTTGGCTGATGATTTGATTTCTATTTTAGAAAGTCGTAGTGCGTATGAAGATTAGAATTTTCCTGTGCATTTTGTCTGTTATGCTGTTGTCGCGTATGGCAATGGCAGAAGAAAAAGTATCTCCAATAGACAGTTGTTTTAATGCTGCGAAGCAATATGAGTCCAATTCGGATTTGTATAATGCGGCTTTGTGTTATTCCGATGCGATAAAGCACGCTAGGAGTGAGGACGAAAGCCGGCTTCCTGAATTGTTGCTGGCATATTGCAGGGCGTTGACCTATCTTGGCGATTATTCTGGCGCACTTATTAATATTGAGGAGGCAGAATCGCTGGCACCTCGCGACAATGAATCTCTTCGCGGAAGATTGATGACAGCATACGGTACTATTTATTTTTTCCAGGGAAATTTTGACGAATCACTTAAATATTACGAAGAGGCTTTAAAATGTGCGGAGAATTATGGTAGCCCATTGGGAATTTCGATTTCCCAGACCAATATTGCTTGCATATATGGAGAAAAGAAGGACTATGAAAAGGCTATCGAAATGTTTGAGAAAAGTCTTGTGGCACAGGAAGAAGCCAAAGATAGTTCGTCAATTGCAACTACCATTTACAATATTGCGCAATGTCATTTGGATTTAAAGAATTACGACGAGGCATACAAGTATATGAATAAAGCGCTTGAAGTGGCGGAAACTTCGAATACCGAGATTTTAACCTTATGCTTGCAGGGCCTTGCAAAGATTGAGCAAAACAATTCTAATTTCGAAGAAGCAGAAAGATTATTGGATAGGAGTGAGCGCATTGCAATTGACAATCATTTTAGGCAGGCTTTGCAAACGCTATATAGGGAAAAGAAAGAATTTTATGTGAACTTGGGCAGGTATCGCGAAGCTTACGAATACTTGTCAAAATATCATGAATTCTCTGATTCATTGTTTTCTGAGGATACTAAGAATAAACTTAATGCACAAAGGATTAGGTTTGAGTTGAGAGAAAAGGAGCTCCAGATTGAGGATCAGGAGGAAACCATAAGGCAACTGAAAATAATGAGGACTATATTATATACAGCTATTGCCTTTTTGTTCATAATTATATGTCTTGTTATCCGTTTGTGGTATGTTAGGCGTGCTAGAAATAAGGAACTTGAGGAGATTAATCTCACCAAGGACAAGTTCTTGGCAATAATTTCGCACGACCTTAAGAATCCTGCTATTGCTATTCGCAATGCGGTGCAAGTGATTGCTGAAAATTTTGAAACTTTAAGCAAGGAAGAATTGTTTAATCTTGGTTATCAGGTACTTCAGACAAGCGAAAGTCAGGTAAAGCTTATTTATGATTTGTTGAACTGGTCTCAAATGGAGATTGGGCGTATGCCGTACAATCCGGTAGATTTGAACCTAAGTGAGGTAATAAAAAATGTCGCCCGACTCATTGAAATAAATGCAGCAGGCAAGAATATAAGCATTGTAACAAATGTGCCCGATGGTTGTATTGTTTATGCCGACAAAAATATGTTGGAAACGGTTTTGCGCAATCTGTTGTCGAATGCAATAAAGTTCTCGTATGAGAATTCTGAAATTAATATTTCTGTCGAAAATGCCGGTCATAAATATATGGTTTCTGTTATGGACAATGGAGTTGGAATTCCTAAGGAACGTATAGATGGTATTTTCAGTATGGATGCAAAATCTACTATGGGAACAAGTGGCGAAGTTGGAAACGGCCTTGGGCTTGCAGTGTGCGACCAGATGGTAAAAAAGAATGGTGGAACAATTTCTGTCGAAAGCGAAGTCGGTAAATATACAAAGTTTAATTTCACAATAAATAAAGCCAATGTCAAGGCAACTGAAAATAGCAATAGTTGATGACCATCCGTTGTTTATGATAGGGACTAGGATGGCGATGATGCCGTTTTACGACCTTAATCTTATTCGTACATTCTCATCAGGGAAAATTTTTCTTGATGCAATGCCTGATTTTATGCCAGAGGTTGTGTTGCTTGACATTATTATGCCCGAAATGACTGGTTTGCAGGTGGCGAAAAGACTGAAAGACGATTATCCAGATGTGAAGATTCTTATCTTGTCGGCAGAGACTGATGAGGAGACTGTGTTGAAAGCAATGGAAATCGGTGTAAACGGATTCATTAGCAAGGCATCGCAACCTGAAGAAATATACAATGCCATTGAAACTATAGTTGATGGAGCCACTTATTTTGGATGCGATATTGCGCTTATTCTTAGAAAAATTACTGAGAATAAGAAATTGCAGGACGATATGTTTTCACAGCGCGAACTTGAAATCATAAGGTATTGTGCCGACGGTTTGATGAGCAAGGAGATTGCCGAAAAACTATGCATTAGCGCACGAACAGTCGAAGGTCACAAACTGAACATTTTCCGCAAGATGGGAATTTCAAACACAGCGGAACTCATAAAGTATTCTATAAAGACAGGAATTGTAAGGTTGTAGGGAAGAGGTTGTCCTCATAAACTCTTGTGAAACATCGCAATGCATTACGATGTTTTTTATGCAAAATCTTTCAAATTTTGTAGGTCTATTTGTCCATTATAACTGCGCTCAAACTATAAAATATAAGTGCTGTTTTATTCATGTTTTACAAAATACATAAAATGCTTTTTTTTGAGTATGGGTATTTTTACTGCCTTGTTTTCTTTTGTGTTGTAATTGCTAATTTGTTGTTAATGATGTTGTTATATGGTTGTGCCGATTTGTATTTCCTTGAATTATATTTGGTGTGTAATGAAAAATGCGTAAAATTACCTATTCGCCAGTTTTTGAGTTCAACATACCTTTGCATCGCATAAGGTTAAAATAAAGTATAATATGACTGTACCATTAACAGGGGTAGTTCTCCCAAAACTTCCCTTGTTTTTTTTATTTATGGCAAACGCTTTCCAACTGGAAAGCGTTTGCTGATAATGCCGGCTTTATTTTACCCCTCAGAATCGCTTCCGACATTATTTTATGAAACTAGCAATTTTGTCTTGTGAGATTGTTGTCTGTTCGCCAGTTGCCATGTTCTTTATTGTTGCTGTGTCGTTTGCAACTTCACTTTCTCCTACAATAATTACAAACGGTATGTTGTGACTGTTGGCAAACTTGAACTGTTTGTCCAGTTTTGATTTTTCAGGGAAAACAATGCAACTAATACCTTCTTTCCTAAGTTTTCCTGCTATCTCGATGCATGCGCGTTCTTCGTCCTGTCCGAAGTTTACAAGCAGGGCAGTGCTGTATTCATCGGTTTGCTTCGGGAAAAGTTCTAGTTGTGTCATCACATCATAGATGCGGTCGGCACCAAATGAAACGCCAACGCCCGAAACGTCTTTCAGTCCGAATATACCGGTAAGGTTATCGTAGCGACCTCCACCACAAATGCTTCCAATTTCAACATCATTGGCTTTTACCTCGAATATTGCACCTGTGTAGTAGTTCAAACCGCGGGCAAGACTGAGGTCAAGTTCTACATTTATTCCGAGTTTGTGTTCGCGGATGTAACCGAAAATAACATTCATCTCTTCGATTCCTGCCTTGCCGGTTTCGGTGTTACCGATAATGCTTTCAATCAGTTTGAATGTTTCTTCCGTGTTGCCTTTGTTGGTGAGAATCGGTCTTAACTTTGCTATTGCATCGTCCGAAAGTCCGTTTGCTCGGAGTTCTTCCTCAACTTTTTCCAGACCGATTTTGTCAATCTTGTCGATTGCGACGGTTATTGCCACAAACTTGTCGGCTTCGCCAATTGCTTCGGCAATGCCCGACAATATTTTGCGGTTGTTTAATTTCAGTGTTACCGAAATGCCAAGTTTTGCAAAGACATCGTCAATTATTTGTATCAGTTCAAACTCGTTGAATAGAGATTTTGAACCAATTATGTCAACATCGCACTGGTAGAACTCTCTGTATCTGCCTTTCTGCGGTTTGTCGGCACGCCATACTGGCTGGATTTGGTAGCGCTTGAACGGAAATACAATGTCGTTTCTGTGTTGTACCACGAAACGTGCAAACGGAACTGTAAGGTCGTAGCGAAGACCTTTTTCCGAAATGTTGTTTGTTATTTCTATATAATTCTGTGCATCAAGACTTTCCTTTGAAATCTTGTCGGTGAAATTTCCTGAGTTCAAAATTTTGAAAAGCAATTTGTCTCCTTCTGCACCATACTTACCGAGAAGGGTAGAGAGGTTCTCCATTGCTGGGGTTTCTATCTGTGAGAATCCATAGTTATGAAAAACTTCCTTTATCGTGTTGAAGATATAGTTTCTCCTGTTCATTTCGGCTGGACCGAAATCGCGTGTTCCTTTTGGTGTTGAAACCTGTTGTGCCATTTTGCTAAAAATTAGACATTAAACCTTATGTTCAGTATGTCGCCGTCTTCAACGACGTAAGTTTTTCCTTCGACATGGAATTTTCCTGCGCTTTTTACAGCATTTTCGGAACCTAAAGTCACGAAGTCGTTGTATTTCATAACTTCTGCGCGAATGAAACCGCGTTGCAGGTCGCTGTGGATAACACCTGCGGCTTCGGGTGCTGTCTCGCCCTTGTGGATTGTCCATGCGCGGATTTCCTTTGGACCGACTGTGAAGAACGACTGCAGGTTAAGCAGGTCGTATGCTTCGCGTATTACTCTGTTTACGCTTGGCTCTTCAAGTCCGTAGTCGGCAAGAAATTCCTGCTTTTCCTCGTCGGTGTCTAGTTCGGAAATTTCTGATTCAAGTGCTGCGGCAATGGTAAGTATTTTTACATCAGAACCTTCGAGTGCTTTTTTTACAGCATCAACATATTTGTTGCCGTCCTTTATAGAACCTTCATCGATGTTGCAGACGTACATTACAGGTTTTGTAGTCAGAAGGAAAAGATCCGAAATATATTTCTTGTCTTCTTCCTTTACTGGCGCTGTACGTGCGTTTTGCATATTTTCAAGGTGTTCCTGATATATTTTCAGTACATCTACTGCCTGTTTCGCTTCCTTGTCGCCAACTTTCGCTGCCTTTTCCATTCTTGCAATCTTCTTTGTAATCGACTCCAAGTCTTTTATTTGCAGTTCAAGGTCGATGGTTTCCATATCTCTAACAGGGTCAACCGAACCATCGATGTGGGGGAGGTTGTCGTCGTCGAAGCAACGGAGCACATGAATTAGTGCGTCAGCATTCCTGATGTCAGCAAGGAATTGGTTGCCGACGCCTTCGCCGTGATTCGAACCTTTTGTAAGGCCTGGTATATCAACAATATCTACTGTTGCCGGGACTAATTTTTCGGTTGGCTGGAATTTTTCCAGTTCCTTGAGTCGTGCATCGGGCACAGAAATTACACCTATATTAGATTTGTTGCTCGAAAATGCGAAGTTGCTAGTTTCCGCCTTTGTCTTCGACATGCAGTTGAATACTGTCGTTTTTCCGCAGTTGGCTATGCCTATGATTCCACAATGTAAACCCATTTCTATTCAAAATTTAGTGGTGCAAATTTAATAATAATTATTGGTGTAAAAAACAAATGCGGCATTTGCCGCATTCGATATTTTTTATTGTTATGTTTTTTCTATTCCATTAGCAGGTAGAAGGTTCCTGTCTTGCTGTATTCTTTGTCCTTATAGTCGGCATACCTTATTTTATAAACATAGGAGTCGGTGTGGTAATATTTCTTTGCATCCTTTCCCGACCATCCTTCCTCGATGTTGGTTGTCTTGAATACCTGCTGTCCCCATCTGTCGTATATTATAAATTCGTATGGATATTCCTTTACGAATGATATTACGGGTTTAAATACTCTGTTGGATTCATCTTTTGACGTTATATTGAACGCTGTAGGAACCCAAACGATTGGGGTTTCGTATACACAGGCAATATTTGAACGACTTATGTTCTGCTGTTGACTATCGTTTGTATTTTCGTATGCCTCAATGTAGTAGCAGAATGAATTTGTGAGATATTCGTTTTTGTCGTGGCATCTCTTTACGTATTCGGCGATATTGTTGTTGAAGTTAAGCACGCCCTGACCATTGCTGCCTATTTCTGTAGCTACTCCGTCAAAATAACTGTATATCTTGTATGCAATTACGCCGTTTGGCCAATCCCTGTATTCTGTCCATTCTAAGCTATGGTCGGTGGCATCGGTAGATGTTGCTGTCAATAATATTGTGCTTGCAATATTTGATGTCTTGGATATACCGCCGCAAGGGTCGATGGAAGCAAGTTTGTACTGATATGTGTTTTGCGAAGCGTCAACATCGCTGTCAGTATAAACTATCTGTGTTTGTCCTGTATGTGGGAAACTTGCTACTGTACTGTAGTTTCCATCGTTGTTCGTTGCACGCAGAAGTTGGTATTCTATTACTTCTGATGAGTTTGTTACTTGGAAGCTTAGCAAAACGTTTTGGTTTTCGTCTACGCTTGCATATTGAGCAATTAGATGCATTGGACCTTCGTATCCCGAAGCGGTGAAATCAACAGAGTTTGACGTTGCAGTAGTACCATTGTTATTTACTGCTTCGATGTAGTAGCAGTACCATCTGTTGTCGGCAAGATTTTCATCGGTATATTCATTGGTTGTTGCCGGTACTGTTTTGATGAGTTGGTAGTTGGTGCCAGAGAAACGCTTGTATATCTTGTAGTTGGCAACGTTTGCTCCCCATCCGGCGTAACTTGACCAGGTAAGAGCGACCTTGCGTTCGCATTTGTCGAACGATTGCTTTAGCAGCATAGTTGTGTGAGGGTCGGTTATAGTGCTTTTGTAACCTTCGTTGTCAAAGGATGCAAGACGGAATTTCTCGCTTGTATTTTTAGCGGAAGAACCTGGATATTCGTATGTTGTAGACTCTTTGCCGTAGACAGTGTCAAGCGTAGTGGTAATGTTATCAACGACTTTGTATACGATGTAGCCCAAGACATCAGTCGAGTCGCTTGGTTGCCATGTCAGTTTCACCGTAGTAGGCGAAGATTCAGGAATAACGCTTGCCGACTGGAATTTTGGAGGGTCGGGCAGGTTATTCTGGGCAGCAGCGGTTATGCTGATGACCAATAGTATTGCCGATAAAAAATTCTTCATACACATGCATTTTCTAATTTAGAAAATTCAAAATCATTAAAGTGTACTACGATAAAGCATTGAATATCAATATATATGAACATTCTTTGCAAGTCAAGTTCACTTCAATAAAACTTCTTTCAAAAATATTTACAATATTTTAAATATGCAAATATAATTTTAAAATAGTTTTTCTTGCGTAGTAATGTCATAAAAAAAGGTCGCAAAATTTGCGACCTTTCTTTTGTCATTTGCTTGATTATTAGAATTTAACAATGTGATGGTTGATAACCTTATCGTCGTTGATAATTCTGATAACAAGGTTTCCTGTAATTTCAGAAGCGATGCTGATGGTTTCAACAGTGCTGTTGATTTTGCCTGCAGCAATCATCTTTCCTGTTACATCGTAGATTTCGTATGTAGAACCTTCGCAGTTTTCTATGTTCAACATTCCGTCGGTAGGGTTAGGGTAGATTGCGATTGCGCCCATTCCGAAGTCTTCAACGCTTGTTGTTGTGCGGATGTAGAAACTTTGTGTTGTTTCATGGAGAAGGTCTGCTGCAACAAGAATTATACGGCTTCCGTTACCTGCTGTTGTTACATTGGGTGATGTTCCGCTCAGCACGCCAGTTCCGTCGCCATTGTCTGTAAATGTAGCCCATGAAGGAATTTGTGTTGCTGTGATGGTAATCTGGTCGTTGTCAGCGTCTTCGCAAGTTACATTGTAAATGTATTCAACGTTAACTACAGCAGTCGTATTAGGTTCTGATGTGAATACAGGAGCTGTGTTGGTTGAACGTACTGTTATTGTAAATGGTTGTGTTACGGTTTCTTCACCATCGTCAGCTGTTAAAACAACGTTGAAGTTTTCGCTGAGTGTAGTTACGTGAGGTGCTGTTCCATGAAGTACGTATCCTTCGTTTTCTTGGTAGTCGATTTCTAACCATTCTGGACCAGAAGTCATTGTTATGGTAATCGGGATTAGTGTTTCGTTTTCTGCTACTACCGTATATGAATAATTAGCATACTCTTCAACTTCTGTTACAGGTATTGAAGTGAAGTGCAATCCCATGTTGATGCCTTTCCATTTGTAGATACCGCCGTTGTTTTCGTCCCAGTTGAATCCGCCAGCCCAGCCAGTGTGGATGTCGTACATTTGGACTTTTACATACTGTATAGAGTCGTCAAGCATTTCCCATGTTGTACCCCAGTCTGTTGAATATGCTGAGAAATTGTCTTCGAGTGCAGATGCCGACTTGGTTACGACAATCATACCCGGAGTACCAGGAACAAGGCAGAATGAAGAGAAGTAGTTGTCGGCAACACTTACTGCGTTCCATGTCTGTCCACCATCGGTGGTTCTGAGGAACTGCCAGTTGGAAGTTTGTCCTGTTGTCTGGTTGTAGTCCATTGATGTAACAGCGCCGTTCATTTCGTCGGCCCACGACATTTCCGTAATCATCTTTGAAACGCCAGTGTTGAGTACAGTCCAAGTTGCACCCTTGTCGGTGGTCTTGTAGATTCTACCCTTGTTTGTACCGAACCAAGCGATGTCGCCGATTGCCCAGTCGAGACCAACGGTGCTAGCTTCTGAACTTTGTGCAGCAGGAGCTTCTACGGCTGTCCAGGTTGCACCACCATCGGTAGTTCTGTAGATTTCGAAGTTGCCATTTACCGGGTCGCCCTGAGCATAGCCTTCGTTTTCGTTGAAGAAGTGAATAACATTAAGGAAACTTGCTGAATTCTGGTAGAGTTCTTCACCCTGACGAGTCCATGTGTCACCGCCGTCGGTGGTCTTGAAGATAGCACCATTGCCGTTAGTTTCTCCGCTGTAGTTTGCTACCCATGCTGTTGTTCCGCTAATTGCGCTGATGTCGCCTGGCATCCATTGTGCTTCGTAGCTGAAAGTCTTTGGAACCCAAGTTGTTCCGCCGTCGTTGGTTACGCCAAAGTCACGAGCAACACTACCGTCAGTACCATTCATAGTTGTGAACCAAACATTCAACGGGTCAACAATTTCAATGTTGTAAGAAGCTCTTAACTGTGTAGCGAAATGAGTGTTCTGTTCGTCCCATGCGCTTTCGCCGAGAGTAGAGCTCTGACCTACTAATATGAAATATGTCTTGGTTTCGATATCGGTATTTGTACCGTCGCTAACGGTAAGTCTTACCTGATAGATACCTTCTTCGTTGTATGCAATGTTCTGTGGGTTCTGGTCGGTTGAAGTAGCAGGTGTTCCGCCTTCAAATTCCCACGACCATGAAGTAGGTGTTCCTAAGGTCTTGTCGGTGAAATTGATAGATGCGCCTGTTGCAAGTATAACATCGCTAGCTTCGAAGTCGGCAACAAGGTCCATGTTGAGCAAACCTGCTGCGTGAACAGCAGCGTATGCATCGATACGGCCAGCACCCATGCTGTCAACGAACTCGGGGTTCTGAGCGTCAACATTTACGCAGGTGCTCTTCATTACTGCAGTGAGTTCTTCTGGGGTAAGGGTCGGGTTCTTCGAGAGTACAAGACCAGCAAGACCAGATGCTACTGGGCAAGCCATTGATGTTCCCTGCATTATGTCGTATTGGCCTTCTACACCGCAAGAACCAGCGCCACCAGTCGGAAATTCCATTTCGCCACCTGTTATGCCTCCTAACTGTCCACTTAACATATCACCGAATGTGCCAGCGGTATTATATGTTGTGCTCAAAACTGAGAAACTAGTTATAGGCATCATTCCTGTTGCTTGGTATGCATATCCACCAGGAGAAAGGAGGTCGAGCCATGTGCCGTAGCAAGAAAAATCTGATTTTTTATCATCAGAGTTGCATGAACCGACAGCGATTACATGTTCGAGGGCTGCCGGGTAACCAGTATAGTTTACGGGGATATCTTCGTTCATCTGTGATTCGGCACCGTTACCATTGTTGCCAGCAGCACCTAACAAGATACATCCCTTGTTGTATGCATAGTTTACAATGTTCTGCATTGTCTGGAAGAACTGCGGGCTACCCCACGACATGTTGATAACGTCAGCACCGTGGTCGGCAGCGTAAATTATACCTTCGAAACCAGCAGCCATTGACTGACCGTCGCTTGCATCGGTTCCGAGTTTAACTGCCATGATTTTCACACCGCTACCGATTGATGCGACGCCTATTCCATTGTCCTTTTCAGCACCGATAAGACCAGCGGAGTGAGTTCCGTGCGACCAGATGTAGTTTGCAACTGGTGGGTTCGGGTCGTTGTCGCCGTCACCAAGGTCAGTTGAGTTTTCGCGGTCAATCATATTGGTGAGGTCCGGGTGGTCAACATAGATTGCATTGTCAAGGACAGCAACTGTAATTTCACTGCTTCCGTTTGTTTCGTCCCATGCATCTTCTGCATTTATCAGGTCTAAGTGCCACGATGAATTAACAGAAAAAGCAGAACCATATAAGAATTCCAATCCCGATGGTGTGTAGTTCAATGTCCTATTGTAGTAGGGATCATTAACAGTTTGAGAAATGAAGAACAGAGGAGCTGGTTCTGCATATTCCACAACACCAATTTTTTCCATGTCCTTAATCAGCGATTCAATTTTGTCAATTGCACCGAAATCCATTCTCCATGTGTGCCTAATGGAGTTGCTACTTGCCGAAAGGAATGGCATGTCAACATTAGTAATTTGGTACTCTTCAACAAGATCGCCAAGGAATGGCAGGTCTTTCGGCATGATTCTGCCGTTCTCGTTAGGGACGTCCAGCGAAACGCTGTTGCTTACCTTGAAGTAAATACGTCCGTCAACCCACAGTGAGTTGTATTTCTGACCGAAAGTTACTAAGGTCATCAATGCTAACACTGCGAGCATTAGAATTCGTCTAATTTCTCTCATGATATTAAAAATTTAAAATTAAATACAAACAATCAAGTCGCGAAAATACTAATAATATTGTTACAAGGAACAAATTATAAAGAAATGTTAGTATCTTTTGTCGCACGTATTACATGGCGTTTGCCTTTTGGTCCTGGCATTCTCCTGACATTCATGCCTAAATTGCGTAGATTTTGCTTTAAAATGCCCTTGCAGCAGTAAGTGACGAAAATGCCATTGTCGGTAAGATTGTTAATAATTTTTCGAAGATTTTCCATCGTCCACATCTCTGGTTGAGTGTCGGGCGAAAAAGCGTCGAAATAAATGAGGTCGTATTTTAGGGCAGGGGAGAATGCTTCAAAGTCAATTTTTTGTTTCTGCAGCTTAAAGTTCTGACTGATTTCCATTTCGGAATCCCAGTTGTCACAGAACTTGGTTGCAATCTTGTCGTCAAGTTTTTCGGAAATATAGGGTGTGTGCTTTACAAACTGCATGAATGTTTCGGTGCCGATTGGAAATTTCTCAATGCCATGGTAGAATATTGTATTGCCTAGCGGCTGGTTTTCGATGAAAGTCAGCATTGCGTTAAGTCCAGTGCCGTATCCGATTTCTAGTATGCTGATGTTGCGGTTGCTGAAATTGCGTAATCCAAGGTTTATGAAAATGTGCATCGATTCGGCAACTGCTCCATTAATACTATGGTATGTTTCGCCAAAGCATTCGTTCCTGAGCGTGCAGGAACCGTCGCCAGTGTGGATTATTTCAGTGTTCATGCGCTGCAAAATTAAGCGATTTTTTTGCTTTCCGAGGTGATTTTTTGATGTCGTCAAATGTACCCAAATTATTATGTGAATTCTATTGTGTATTTAGTGTATAATTTTTGTTTTTAAATATAAATATTTTATTTGCAAGTATACTTGTTGATAAAAAGTTGGTTCTTTCTAAAAATGAAATTGTACTTTTGCCTCGTATTCAATGTCAATGAACGAATTGTCAGAGGGTACAAATGAAAATGCATCTTAATTTTTTTCATTTTTTTCATTTTTTCATAGATTGGTTTATTTTTGGTGTCTGATATACCCCCAATATGTTAGACACCTTTTTTTATTGTCTAAAATGAAAAAAATGTTTGGTGCATTCCGTGAAATTTAGAATATTTGCAAAAAAATAATTGCTATGAATACAAAGAATGTTATTGTGTCTGCTCTGCTTATAATGCTGGGTTTGGTAATTGGCCTTGTTGGTCATGGTGTTTTTGTAAAGTCTGGTATCGGCAGTTATGCCGACAAGGACAGGTATGTATCGGTAAAAGGTCTGTCGGAACGCGAGGTGAAAGCCGACCACGTTATATGGCCAGTAGTTTTCAAGGAAGTTGGCAACGACCTGACGGAACTATATTCGTCGGTTAACCGTAAAAACAAGTTCATTGTTAACTTCTTGAAGGAAAATGGTATTTCTGATGATGAGATAAGCGTGGCACCGATTTCAGCCGATGACCGCGAAGCCGACCGCTGGTCTTCTAACACAATCCCGTACCGCTATCAGTTAAAGTCGGTTATCACAGTTTCGTCCGGTCAGGTCGACAAGGTAAGGGAACTTATTTCTCGTCAGGACGAATTTATTACTGCTGGTATTACCTGCGAGTCGAGCTGGGAATATCAGACAAATTTCTCGTTCAACGGACTCAACGAACTGAAACCTGAGATGGTGGAGGAGGCAACCCGCAATGCTCGCGCCGTAGCCGAAAAGTTTGCTGCCGATTCGGAAAGTACGCTTGGTGGAATAAAGACTGCAACTCAAGGTCAGTTCTCTATTTACGACCGCGATGAAAATACACCTTATATTAAAATGGTAAGGGTTGTGACAACGGTTGAGTATTTCTTGAAGTAGTAGATCATGAGAAAAGTTGTGCTTTTGATGCTTTCTTTGGCATTTTGCCTTGCTGTCGTTTCGTGCGGAGCAGGAAAGACGGATGACACTGCTGGCGCTAATAAGGAACAGCAGGTTGCTAACGATACCGTAATTGCTGAGGTTGCTGAAGTAGAAGAGGAAGTGGTTGTGGATGTAGAACCTTTTTTTATTACTCCCGATTTGGCATTTATGGAAGTGCATGGTCATGTTAAGTCGGTGGAATATATGAATGGTCGCAAGGCGGTATTTGACGAAGAAGGAAATCTTGTTGATTATGCGACAGAATATTCTGGTGATAATGAGGTTTATATCGGTCGTGACGATGATGGATATATAGTATCAACCTACGATGGTCCAGGCGGAAGCGAGATGTTCGATTACGACAAGGAGAAAATGCGACTAGTATTGACTGCAGCAGGGGATGGTGCCTACTATTCGGAATGCAACATTAAGTATGATGAAAACGGAAATGTATTCAGATACAGTTTTTTATCAGAGAATATGGCGGAGGAAACCAGCGATGAATGGTATGCTGATGTTGAGATTGTCGCAAAGGATGACCAGGGAAACTGGACGGAATTGAAATCTGAAGACGTTACTGTAAAACGAACGATTGTATATTATTAGAATAGGAAAAAGAGGTTGTAACACCTCTTTTTTTTATAGTTTGCTGACATGAGCATTATAACTATACAGCGATATATGTCGCCATGTGGAGAGTTGATTATTGGTTCTTTAGATGGTTGCCTTTGCCTGTGTGACTGGGTAGGAGGTAGGCATCGTCATTCGACTGAATTGCGGTTGAAAAGATTGCTGAACGCTGAATATCAGGAAGGATCTTCCAATGTGATAGAAGTTGCTTGCAGGCAACTCGATGAGTATTTCCGAGGAGAACGCAGAGTTTTTGACCTTCCGTTGCTATTTGCTGGTTCTTCATTCCAGAAAATGGTTTGGAAAGAGTTGCTCAATATACCATACGGAACAACGATTTCGTATGGCGAGATGTCTAGGCGTTTAGGTATGCCAAAGGCAGTTCGTGCGTTAGCCAATGCCAATGGCGCCAATGCTATAAGTGTTGTTGTGCCTTGTCACAGAGTTGTAGGCAGCAATGGTTCGCTTACAGGTTATGGCGGTGGCTTGGATGTTAAGCGCTTTTTGTTGAATCTGGAAAATTTAGAACGAAATTGTGGCACCGCCCATGAAGTAAATTCCTGACTGCGGGAAGTAGTTTGCCCACGACTTTTCGTTTCCTAGTTCGTACCATAGTCCGCCGTATGCGTTGTCGTTGTACTTGGTATTGAACAGGTTGTTGACTTCAAACTTGAAGCGTATGCCTTTTACGTATTTTGTTATTATTTCATAGTCGAAACCTAAACTGCTTATGCAGTATGGCTTGATAATCCTGTCGTTGCTTGATGTGTTGTCGTAGTGCTGTTTGCCTACGTACTTTACGTTGTAGAAAAGGTTGAAGTTGCCGAAAATGTTGTAGTTGATACTTCCTGATGCAATTATTTCGGGTGAATAGGCAATTTTAGCGTTGGAAATATGCAGGTCAATTGTGCCGTCGCTCGATCCGTCGTAGGTTTGTGCTGTGTAGTAATAGTCCTTGATTCTGTTTTTGCTGAAAGTTGCATTTGCTTCTATCTGTAGGCGACGGTGCGGTTTTACTGCTGCAGTAAGTTCTATTCCAGCACGGTAACTTTTGTCAACGTTTGTCATTATGTAGTATCCGTACTGCGAAAATTCGCCAGTGGGAACAATCTGGTCGCGGTAGTCCATGTAGTAAAGGTTCAGTTCGCCAGAAAACACTTTTGATTTGTAGGAATATCCTAGTTCGTAGTCAACAAGCGATTCAGAGTCAATACTTTCGCTTGATTGTGCTGTTTCGCGTATGCTTTCGCGCGAAGGTTCTCTGTGCGAATGTGCTACGGAGGCGTAAAGTCGCATTTTCGGCGTGATTTCGTAGTTTATTCCGCCTTTTGGATTGAAGAAGTTGTAGTCGAACTCTTTGCTTATTGTGTTCTGGCTGCCGTTTTCTCCTACGATGCGGTCTATTCCAGTCATTTCATAGTCGATCATTCGGTACTGGACGTCGGCGTACAAGGTGATTTTGTCAATGAATGTGCATCCTACCTTGTAAAATGCGCTAAATTCATCCTTGTCGCTTGAATTGCTGTACCATTTGTGGTCCTTTTCTGTATTCCCTGCGTATTGCATCCAGATTATGTTGCCGAAATACTTGCCCTCGTAGAATTTGCCTGTCAGTCCGAATGTGTTCACGAATTTGCCAATCTCGTGCGTGGCACTGATTGTTCCTCCGTAGAAGTTGTTCGACTCCATGAGTCGCCTTATTAGGTCGGTCTGGCTTATTGTGGTGATTGACGTGAATGACTGTCCTTCGTGAGATACCACAGTGGGCAGCGAAAGATTTTGAAGTCCGTAGTTTATGTAGTACTGCTGGTTCTTGTATTCTTCGTCGTATCCGTCGCCACGATTGAAGAATCCTTTGAGATTCAGTTCGATACTATTCCAAATCTTTTGCGAGTAAATCAGTTGTACATGTGTCTGCTGGTAATTTTCTTTTGTGTCTTCGTAGTATTTTCTTGAACTGTTTCTGTCGAAGTATTCGCCTGCCGAGTTGTATTCCCTGTTGGTTTCAATGTATTGCGCCGGACATCCCCATCTCGATATGCCAGTTTTGGTCTTACCGTATATTATGTTTGCGCTCAGCGAGTTGGTTTTTCCTCGCCAAGTTGCGCTTACCATTATGGCGTTTTGGTTGCTGCCGCTCATTTCGATGTATCCGTTGCTAATGAGTTTCGCCATGCGCAGGTCAATCGAAAATCCGTTCTTCATTATTCCGGTTCCTGCCGAAATGCTTGCCTTAGTCGTGCCGAACGCACCGCCCATTACAGATATGTCGCCGTATGGCTTGTCGCTTGGCGGGTTTGTCTTGATGTCGATGCTTGCACCATAGGCGTATGTTCCGCTTGATGAAGAACCTATACCGCGTGTTATGCTGATGCTACTTGTTGAACTGGCGAAGTCGGGCAAGTGGTGCCACAACACTTTTCTTGAATCGGGGTCGGTAAGTTGTATGCCGTTCAACGTTATGTTTATGGCCTCGTGTCCGATTCCGCGTATGCGGTAGTCTGTAAAACCTATTCCCGAACCATTTTCGGATAGTGCGACAAACGATGGCGTGTGTTCGAGTATGCTTGGAATGTCGCGTGATATGTTGCGTCTGTTTATATATGTTTCGTCGTATGTGGCAAATGTCATCGGCGTCCTTCGGTCGGATATTGCTTCTAGGATATGCAAACTGTCGTCGGATACGTATGTAATCTTTAGTTTGATTGTGTCGAGGTATATACCGTTGTCGCCAACGAAATGTTTTTCGTCGTACCGGTCAAATCCGCTGTACGACACTACAATCCTTTGTTCGCCCTTCCTGCATCGTACCGAAAAGTTTCCGTTTGCATCGGTTGTCCCGCTTTGTCTCGAACCGCCTACTATGACGTTTGCTCCGTACAAAGGCAGTCCCGTATCATCGGTAACAATGCCGGTGATTCTCTGCGGAAGGCATTCGAGAACCGCAAAAAAAGCAAATATCAGCAATACAAGGCGTTTCATTGCTTATTAAAACTCTTCATTCAAAAATATTTCCGTACACTACAGGTTAGAAACGTATTCAAACTCAAATTATTTTTTGCGGTGCGAAAATAATGTTTTTCGTGGATAATAAATGCGAAAAAATGTTTAAATTTGCCACTGCTTAACAATATTGTATATGAAAAGGATTTGTCCCGTCTGTCATACGGAATTCGAAGGTCGTGCCGACAAGAAGTTTTGCTGCGACCAGTGCCGTAACACCTATAATAATCAGTTGAAACAGGAAACCAACAATTTCTCGTACAAGGTAAATCGTGTGCTTAAGAAAAACCGTCAGGTGCTATGCGACATTTATGCTAAATTGGAGAAACCAGACAAGGAAAGGCATTCTGTGCAACGCGAAAGACTGGTCAAGGAAGGGTTCAAGTTCGACTACATGACAAATATTTACAGAACAAAGACCGACAAGGTATACTATTATTGTTACGACTACGGATATTATGTCGACAATGATTTCGTTGTGATTGTAAGAAAAAAGGATTACGTTGATTAAAAGCATTTTATATGATTAAGAATATAAAAAAATATAATGGTAGTGAGAGTGTTGTGTATATTCTCTCTGATTTGAGCAGGATTGATGCATTGGAAATCGCTGATGCAGAAAAGAAATATGCGCAGGAAACTCTTAAGGAGAAAAACCTCGTTACGATTAATCTTTATGGTAAACATTGCTTTGTCGTTTATTTCAAAGCAGACAAACCTATCGACGAGCAGCGCGAAAAAATTCGTAGGGCAGGATGCAGTATTTCTGATACTTTAAACGCTGCAAAGCAGAAGTCTGTAAACATAATCGATTATTCCGGTGCGGATATGTGTTATGCGCTTGCCGAAGGAATTGAACTGTCTAATTATCGTTTCGATAAGTACAAGTCAAAGAAAAGTGAAGTTACGCTGTCGGATGTTAAGATTGTTGGCAATGCTGACAAGAACGAGATACTTAGCCTTAACAGTTTGGTAAACGGTGTTTACGTTGCCCGCGACATAGTGAACGAACCTTTGTCGTACATGACTGCCAAGAAACTTTCGGAAGAAGTTGAGAGCATGGGCAAGAAATATGGTTTCAAGACAGAAATTCTTGACAAAAAGCAGATAGAAAGTTTGAAGATGGGTGGACTTCTTGCTGTAAATCGCGGTAGCGTTGAACCACCGACATTCAGCATTCTGAAATGGGAACCTAAAAATGCTATTAACGAGCATCCGTATATTCTTGTAGGCAAGGGACTTGTTTTTGATACTGGCGGTTACGACCTTAAACCTTCCAGTTCGATGGATACAATGAAGAGCGACAAGTCTGGTGGTGCTGCTGTGGTCGGTACAATTGTCGCCTTGGCAAATGCAGGTGTCCCTGTAAAGGTATACGGACTAATTCCTGCAACCGAAAATAGGATAGGAGCAACCGCATACGTTCCAGAGGATATAATTACTATGTATGACGGAACTACCGTTGAAATTGCTAACACTGATGCCGAAGGTCGTCTTATTCTTGCAGACGCACTTTCGTATGCAAAGAAGTACAACCCCGAACTTGTAATCGACATTGCTACGCTTACTGGTGCGGCTATTGTAGCGGTAGGAGAAAAGAATACCGCCGTGCTTGGTAATTCGACCGAAGATATTGAGAAACTGAAGAAATATGGTTTCAATGTGTGGGAAAGATTGGTAGAACTGCCTTTGTGGGACGATTTTGCTGAGCAGTTGAAATCACCGATTGCTGACCTTAAGAATTGCGGAAATCGTTATGGCGGAACAATTACGGCAGCAATGTTCCTCAAACATTTTACCGACTACAAGTGGGTTCATCTTGACATTGCAGGACCAGCTTTCACAGAAAAGAATGATTCGTATCGAGGAAATGGTGGAACATCTGTGCCGACAAGGTTATTATTCAAATATTTTACGGAATTGGAAACCGACAAATAATTTGATACAAATCAAAAATCGTAAATCAAAAATCGTAAATAAATTGTATTTTCGCACCTAAATTTTGAAAAATATAACAATATGACTAAAATAAAGATTGGCTTTACGCCCGGTGACATCAACGGAATTGGCTATGAGGTGATTCTCAAGTCGTTGATGGATATTAAGAACATACCAAATGCTGTGACTATTATATATGGTTCCCCGAAGATTCTCGCATATTACAAGAAAAATCTTGGAAGCAATGTAAATACCACGACTATAAATTCGGCAGAGGATGCCAAGAGCATGGGAATCTACGTAATCAACTGCAATAGCGAGGATATACGTGTTGAGGCAGGCAAGTCGAACGAAATGGCAGGTTTGGCATCGTTCCAAGCACTAGAAAAAGCAACGACTGACTTGAAAAACAAGGAGATAGATATTCTTGTAACTGGACCTATTAATAAATGGAACATTCAGTCGGCTGGTTTTAACTTCCCGGGACATACCGAATATCTGGCACAGCAGTTCAATGCCGACAAGTGTCTGATGCTCATGTGCAGCGAGGCGTTGAAGGTTGGTGTGGCAACTGGGCATATTCCAATTTCGGAGGTTTCGAAGGCACTTACAAAGGAATTGATACTTGAAAAACTTGAAATTCTCAACGATTCACTTAAACGCGACTTTATTGTTACCAAACCGCGTATTGCAGTACTTGGCTTGAATCCTCACTGCGGCGACCATGGCGTAATTGGCAACGAGGAGGAAAACGTTATAATTCCTGCAATTAACGAGGCACGCGAAAAGGATATCCTTGCATTCGGACCATATTCGGCAGATGGTTTCTTCGGTTCGGGCGACTTCAAGAAGTTTGATGCCGTGCTTGCTATGTATCACGATCAGGGACTTGCTCCTTTCAAGGCATTAACTTTTGATGATGGCGTTAACTATACTGCTGGTTTGCCAGTAGTTCGCACATCACCTGCACATGGAACAGCATACGAAATTGCTGGCAAGAATCAGGCCAACTACTTGCCTATGTGCAATGCGATACGCATGGCAGTTGACATTTATTGCAACCGTAGAAGTCTTGTTGACCTCGAAGAATCGCGCCACAATGTTGATGACTATAATATTAACGAAATAAATAAGGTTGACGAATAGCAACCGCAAAACAGACGAAAATGAGTTTATACACAAAACAAGATGCCCTCGACTACCATAGCCAAGGCAGAAAAGGAAAGATAGAGGTAGTTTCGACAAAGGATTTCCAGACACAGAAGGACTTGTCGCTTGCATATACACCAGGTGTGGCTGAACCATGCCTCGAAATTAAGGACGATGTGCAGAAAGTTTACGACTATACCGCAAAGGGAAACCTTGTGGCTGTGGTCAGCAACGGAACAGCTGTACTTGGTTTGGGTGACATAGGTCCCGAGGCAGGAAAACCTGTTATGGAAGGCAAGGGCTTGTTGTTCAAATCGTTCGCTGATGTTGACGTGTTCGACATTGAAATCAACGAGAAGGATCCGCAGAAGGTTGTCGAAATCGTTAAGTCCCTCGAACCAACTTTTGGCGGTATAAATCTTGAAGATATAAAGGCACCCGAGTGTTTCTACATTGAAACTGAGTTGAAGAAGCAAATGAACATCCCTGTTTTCCACGACGACCAGCATGGAACTGCAATAATTTCGGGAGCTGCATTGCTTAACGCCTTGAAGATTGCAGGAAAGAAAATTGACGAGGTGAAGGTTGTGTTCAATGGAGCAGGGGCTGCTGGCATAAGTTGTGCCCGTTTGTTCTGCACTCTTGGCGTAAAGCGCGAAAACATAGTGCTTTGCGATAGCAAGGGCGTTGTTCGTGCCGGCAATCCTAAATTGACTGAACAGAAGCGTGAGTTTGCAACAACTCGTGACTTGCACACTTTGGCAGATGCAATGGTTGGCGCCGATGTATTTGCTGGTGTTTCGGTCGGCAATGTGGTTACCAAGGGCATGATGAAGACAATGGCAAAGGACCCTGTTGTTTTTGCAATGGCAAATCCTATCCCAGAAATATCATACGAAGATGCTAAGGAATCGCGTCCAGATGTGATAATTGCAACTGGCAGAAGCGATTACCCGAATCAGGTTAACAATGTGCTTGGTTTCCCATTCATTTTCCGTGGTGCTTTGGATGTTTGCGCAACCCAGATAAACGAAGAAATGAAGATTGCAGCATCACATGCTTTGGCTGAACTGGCAATGGAACCAGTTCCCGACTATGTGTGCGAGGCCTACAATGTCGATAAGATTGAATTTGGTCGCGAATACATAATTCCAAAGCCACTTGATTTGCGAGTAATCGAATGCGTCGCACCCGCAGTTGCAAAGGCCGCTATGGAAACTGGCGTTGCCCGTCGCAATATAACCGACTGGGAAGAATACAAGTTGCAACTTCGCGCACGAGTGAGAAGGGTACACGACAACTACGCAAAGACTAAGTAATTAGTCAATGTGAATGCGGTGTATTTGTTGGGAGTAGGTTTTGCCTATTCCTTGCATATTGTCAAACATATACCTTTCTGAAATTTTGTAATTTTGCAGCATGAAAAGAATGACGCTTTTTATTGCATTGTGCTTGGTTTCTGCACTATCGTTTGCTCAGGAAAAAATACCTGTGGACACTATTTCACGTGGAAACCTAACTGTAATCCTATACAATGACAAAACATGGCAATATGTTGACATACAACCTGCTGCTTCCGTTCAAATAGTGGATTCAGTAAACATTACAGCACAAAATTGGATTACTAATTCGGTATATGCGCAAAAACCAGATTATGCTCGCACAAAGGATACCTGCATCATAGATTTTGGAGCAGATGTGAACAATTATAGTTTTCCGGTTAGGGGAAAAGTCTATTCCAGGTTCGGAATGCGTAGTGGAAAAATGCACACTGGTGTTGACATAGAATTGAAGCAGGACGATACTGTCGTTGCTGCTTTCGATGGCATTGTACGTTTTGCAGGATGGAATAATTCTGGATATGGAAATGTAGTGGTAATCAGACATTACAATGGACTAGAAACAGTATATGCTCATCTTAGCGAGGTAAAATGCATGGCAAACCAGAAGGTAACCGCAGGTGAACTCGTCGGATTTGGCGGGAATACAGGACGGGCAACTGGCACTCATTTGCATTTTGAAACTCGCCTGAAAGACAATGCTTTCGACCCCGAACTGATATTTAATTTGCAGACTGGCGTTTTGGTTGCCGACAAAATTCCACTATATGCGAGCAACTTTGACTATATGAAATATGTTGACAATTCTGAATATCATGTTGTTAAGTCGGGTGACACTCTTTATGCCATCGCTCGCAAGTACCATGTTTCGGTAAAGCAGATTTGCGACCTCAACGGAATCAAGGAAACTTCAATATTGAGCGTAGGCAAGAGGTTGCGTCTGAGGTAGACGTTTGGTATTTGCTTTATGACAAAAAATGACCGCCTTGTTCAAGCGGTCATTTTTATTATGATGGTTGCTAAAATTCTATTAGATAACTTTTCTCCAGAACCTGTTGGTAATGTCGATTGGTTTGGTGTTGTTGATTTTGTACATCCTCTGGTTGGTTGTCTTTTTGTCGAGACCGCCGTACTTTGGATTGTATGGACCAAGTTTCAAGTATTGGAACGGAGTAATGTCCTTCGGGAAATTCTGTTTTCCAGAATACCAAGCAACTTTTTTGTCGAAAGTCTTGCGTACATATTCGGCCATCTTGATAACTTCGTCCTGATTTGCATCACCACCCATGAAGCAGAAGCAAGTTATGCACTTGTTGTACTTTGAAATCATATTTGCTATGGTTTCTTCGTCAAGTTGGTCGCCGATGTCCTTGCACAAGTGCGGACTATGGCATCCAGGACAATGATTCGGGCAGTTGCTAAGGTTTACAGCCAAAGTAACTTCGTCTGGAACTTCTTGAAAAACGATGTCGTAATTGTAATACTTTAACATTCTTCTGTCTCCTTTAACTTGTTGTCGTAATATCTTCTGTGTGCTTCTTGCTGGCGTGCTTCGGAGAAGTTGCTTACGCGCTTCATGTAACCGATAATTCTAGTTAGATAGTCAATGTCGGTGCTACCGCATTCCGGACAAGTCTTGAGATAGCGCTTGTCAATATGTCCGCATTTGTTGCAAACCGTATTTGGAATGTTGAATGTGAAGTAGTTGCATCCTTCAATAGCGGCAACCTTGAGCAACTGGCGGTACTGTGCCTTTGTTAGGTGTTCCTCCAGATTGACATGCAGGGCGGAACCACCAGTAAGATGTTCGATGTATTCCTTGCCGTGCAGACGGAACTTGTCGATGGTATTGATTTCCTTGTCCTCGACGATGAAGAAATAACTGTTGTAGCAGTCGCGTGGTACGAAATAACCGTCTTCCTTGTCCCATTTTGCGTGCTTTACGCCAACGTTTTCGGCAGGAATCATTTCGCAGTTGAACATCAGTTCCTTTGTGCGGTATTTCTTGTTGTAGGTCTCGATAAGTCCGAGAACATTCTTTACATAGTTGCGGTACTGTGCGTTGTCGCTGATTTCCAATCCAAGATATTCTGCAGATTCAACAAGTCCGTTTACGCCTATTGTCAGGTATTGTCTGCTGATGTTAATGAATCCAGCGTCGAACAGTGGAAGCATACCCTTGTTGAGCAAATACTTGAGGTTTTCGTTGTATGCGGTCTGCACCTTGTGCATCAGGTCTACAACATCTTCTACGAAACTTAGGAACGGCATTTTTTCCTTCTTTTCGTACTGAATACAACGGTTGAGGTTGATCGTAAGTACGCTCTTTGAACCGGTAGAAACGCCACCTGCACCAAGAGTGTAACTGAACTCGTTGTCGGTAATTTCGTTGCGTAGACGGCAGCAACTGCTGAGCGAGTCGGCATTGTCGCTGATATAGGTGAAGAACGAATGACCTTCAGAGTACATTTCGGCAGTAAAGTCGCCATATTCCTTGTCGCGTACGTCGCCTTCTTCGGACAACAGTGCCATAGTTTCGACAGGGAAGGTGAGGACAGTCTTTGTACGTTCCTTGTTGAACCACTTCATGAATCTCTTCTGCAACCAGTTGAGCGAGTCCCAGTCGGGCTGTGAACCGTCGGGGAAGCGGAAGTCACCGAACAAACTGTTGAAATAGTAGTGGTCGTAATAAGATATGTTCCAGAATACCGACTGGAAGTTTCTAGCACCTGTCGGCTGGTTGATAGAGTACACGATCTGCTCGAAGCAGTCGGTTATTACTTTGTCTATAGAACGTTTCTTCAGCGAAAGGTCAACGATCTCGTCGGTTCTCTTGTAGTAATCCTGACCGTATTCCAGACCTATGAAATAGTTCATGTACATTAGGAACTCAGGAGTTGCACATGCACCGCTCAACATGCTTGATACAATGAATACCAAGTTGATGAATCCGCCGCAGAACGACTTGAGGTTGGTCGGTTTGGTAGAATTGCCACCGATTATTTGTGTTCCGTTCAGGAGCCATGGGTACATGGTGATACTTGCGCAGTAGTTGGCTATGCTAGTCTCATCGTTCTTATATATGAAGTGTTTGTTGAGCAGATGGAGATACTTGTCGGCAGTTTCCTTACCATACAGTTCCTTAATCTTGTCGCACAACATCTTGCGGTTCAGACGGATGAAGTTCTGCTTTGGAAGTTCACCGATAAGGGTGGCAATGTTCTTCTTTTCTACATTGGCGTTGGCGTCGAACTTGCTGCCTGTTGCAGCATTCTTTGCTTCGCAGTAGTCGAGCAGGAAGTCGAGTTTGCCCTTTACTTCGCGGTCTTCAAGGTGCTTCTGGCGATACAGGATATACGATTTTGCTGCATTGTAGTAGCGTTCTGCCATAAGCGCAATTTCCACCTGGTTCTGAATTTCCTCAACACTGATGCCATCGTAAATGTTTACACGACTCAAAATGTTTGTGAGAATTTCCTGGGTTGCAAAACTTCCAACAGACAAAAACGCCTTGGAAATGGCAGACTTAATCTTTTCTACAGAGAACAATTCCCTTTTTCCGTTCCTCTTTACAATAAAATTTTCGTTGTATAGCATATCCTGTACCTAATTAAATATTTTGTTTTTACTTGCCGATACTCCTAATTCTTCCTCTATGTCATTTCCTTTTCGGCGTTGCGAAATTATTTCATTTGTTGCTTTTAAATCATGTTTACACGATTAAACTATTAACAAACTTTTGAACATGAATAACCATTTTATTGTCAGTTTATTGCGATTTTTTTCATCTTTGTAACTTAAAAAATGGTGTTTTGTCGTACAATATTGCAACATGTTTTTTCTGCTTGTTGGTAAAGTTGTTCATTTGTTGAAATTTTGCTATTAAGTACATTTTTAATGTAATTAAATGATATTAATTTTATATTAATGTTCTGTAGTATGGTTGTTGCGCGAGATTCGCAATTCTTCGCGAATTTATTTTTTTTTCGAAAGTTTTTGAGGTGATTTTTTGTTTGCCAGTTACCTATATAAATAGGTATTACTAACGGATTGCCTTTATGAATCTTGACTTGCTATTTAGGTCGTTGATTATGCTTGCATTATAAGCAAAAGAGCGACAAAGGTCAAGCATTTCCTCTCCTAGATACTCGTTTATTTCAAAGAAAACAGTCGTGTGGTGATCGGACTGGTGTCTGTCAACAAATTTCAAAATGTTACGATAGAATAGGAGAGGGTCGCTGTCATCGACATACAAAGCCAATGACGGTTCAAAGTCGGTTACATTTTTGTGCATCATAATTTTTTCGCAGTTGCGTACGTATGGCGGATTGCTTACGATGATGTCAAATTTTTCATTGAATGGGAATTTGCTTTCGGAAAGAATATCGTACTGGGCAAAGGAAACTTCTGCGTTGTTGCTTTGTGCGTTGTGCTTGGCGACTTCCAATGCCATTTCGGAAATGTCGATGGCAAACACTTTTGCTTCGGTCAGAAATTTCTTTATGCTTACGGCAATGCATCCGCTACCTGTGCCGATGTCAAGGATGTTAATGTTTTTCGCTCCATGAGCAGAGTCGAATGGGCGAATAACCGAATCTACAAGCATTTCTGTTTCCTGTCGTGGAATCAGCACATTGCTGTCGACCTTGAACTTATATCCATGGAAATATGCAATACCGGTGACGTATTGCACAGGTTCTCCGTTTGTCAGACGGATAGATTTTTCTGTAAGTTTGCGCAGAGTGGTTTCGTCAAGATCATCGTCCATGAATATAAACATCTGTGTTGCAGTGAGTTTTAGTTCGTCGCAGACAAACAATCTTGCAATAGAACGCGCTTCGTTTTTGTCGTATATTGCTTCGAGTTGCGAGGTAAGTGTATGTATGAAGTCAGCGATTGTCATCTATCTGATAACTTGAATATTACCAGTTTCGTCCACTTTTATGATGTCAGAATTTCTGTCTCGGCTTAGTTCGTCCTGACGAAGCGGAACAACATAGTCCACTTCCGATTTTATTTCGTTTGCGATGTCGCAGAATCCGAGTGGTGGGTTGCATCCCGAAAGGTTTGCCGAGGTTGAAACTATCGGTTTGCCAAATACGCCTATTAGTTCTCTGCAGAAATCGTCGTTTACAATCCTGATTCCGATGGAACCGTCTTCGGCGACAAGATTTTTGGGCAGATTCTTGGCGTGTGGGTATATGATTGTCAGAGGACGGTCGGCTGCCTCTATGAGTTGTTCTGCTATTTCTGGAATTGATGTTGTGTATTTCTTCATCATTTCCATCGAGTCGACAAGAATAAGCATGCTTTTGCCTTTGTCGCGGTGCTTTATGTCGTATACTCGTGCGATTGCGTTTTCGTTGCATGCATCGCAGCCAATTCCCCATATTGTGTCGGTAGGATAGAGGATTGTCCCGCCGTTTCCCAAGACTTTACAAGTTTCGTCAACAATATTTTTCATAGTTTATTGTAAAAAGTCATCAGTTCTTCGGTAATAAGTTTTCTGTCGAAGCGTTTGCTGCGCTCGTATCCGCGGGCGATGAGTTTTTTTCGTTCTTCCTCGTTGTTAAGCAGATACTTGATTGCTTCGGCGAGGTTGTCCTTGTGTGGCGCATTTATTGTAAAAGCGGCATTTCCTGCTATTTCGCCTGTGCTTCCGTTGCTATTGGTAATGACAGGAGTTCCCGAGAAAAATGCTTCGAGAATTGGAATGCCAAACCCTTCGTACATTGACGGATAAATGAAAATATCGGCCATCTGGTATATTGCAGGCAGGTCGGCGTTGCCGAGACGTTCGTAAACATGCAGTCGTGACGAAAGTCCGTGCGAATCGGCGTATGCCTGAATTTCGTCGAAGTATTCTGTCTTGCGGCCAACCATCACGATGTCGATGTCGATATTGTGTTCGTAAACGGCTTCGAGTATCCTATGAGTATTTTTGCGTTTTTCGATAGTACCCACCGAAAGCAGGTAATGTTCGGGCAGGTTGTTCGCTTTTCTTATTCTGTCCTTTTCTTCGTCGCTTACCTTTTCGGCATATTTCGGATTGCAAGTTTGGTACAGCACATCGATTTTCTTGTCGCTAATGCCATAAAATTCCATTATGTCCTTCTTTGTCTGACTGCTTGTGGCGATTATGCGGTCGGATTTCTCGCAGGCGTAGCGGAATTTGTAGTCGTATATTTTACGGTCGAAAAATTTGTACAACTGTGGGAACTTCAAGAAGATAAGATCGTGGATTGTAACTACTTTTATTGCTTTTGTCTTGCCAATGTCGCGTGGCAGTTCGTTGCTCAGTCCATGGAAGATTTCAATTCCTTGTTGTTCAATAAGTTCGCCAAGTCGCATTGAACGCCAGCGTGCCTGAGAAAATTTTGAAGATCCGTCTGGTGGCATTATCAGGTTGCTGCAGTACTTCTCCTCAACAAGTCCGTATGGGTTTGAGGTGGAGAAAAGCACATATTTGTTTTCGGGGTATAAGTCTTGCAGTGAGCGGATTACATCGCGACTGTAGTTGCCAAGTCCCGCCTTGTTTACAAATGCCCGTTTTGCGTCAAATCCGATTATCATTGTGTGTTGTTTTATACTGCAACATTATTTTCCCTAAGTGCTTCGTTCAGCGATGTTTTCTTGTCGGTAGATTCCTTACGCTTTCCGATAATCAGAGCGCAAGGCAGATAGTAAGTGCCAGCAGGGAACTGTTTGGCGGTGCTTCCAGGAATTACAACAGACCTTTCGGGAACATATCCTTTGTATTCGACCGGTTCATTTCCTGTGACATCTATGATTTTCGTTGAAGCGGTAATTACGGTATTTGCGCCAAGCACTGCTTCGCGACAAATGTGTGCGCCTTCGACAACTATGCACCGTGAACCAATGAAGCAATTGTCCTCGATGATTACAGGTGCTGCCTGTACGGGTTCCAGCACTCCGCCGATGCCAACACCACCCGACAAATGCACATTTTTGCCAATTTGTGCGCACGAACCTACAGTGGCCCATGTGTCAACCATTGTTCCTTCGTCGACGTATGCACCTATATTAATATATGATGGCATCATGATAACGCCTTTTGCAAGGTAAGCACCGTAGCGGGCAGTTGCTGGGGGAACTACGCGTACACCAAGTTTGTCGTAGTTGTGCTTCAGGGCTATTTTGTCGTGGTATTCAAAAATTCCAGATTCTGTCTTTTGTTGCTTTTGGGTTGGGAAGTATAGTATTACTGCCTTTTTTACCCATTCGTTTACTTGCCATTTGTCACCTGCAGGTTCTGCCACGCGGATTTCTCCACAGTCGAGCAGGCGAATTGTTTCTTCAATTATCTGAACATTCTCTTTTTTTTCAAGCAGTTCGCGATGCTCCCAGATGCGTTCAATAGTTTCTTTCAGTGTCGAATACATATTCTTTTCATTATTGAACTACAAACTTAAGAAAAAAAATGTTTGGCAGAATAATAAGATTTAAAAGAAATTAAATATTGGTTGTGAATTATTGCAGGGTGGGGAATAGGCACAAAAAAAAGACAGATGTTAAATCTGTCTTTTCTGCGGTGTGGAAGGGACTCGAACCCTCGACCCCCGGCGTGACAGGCCGGTATTCTAACCAGCTGAACTACCACACCAGCTGATTGCTTTCAAAAGCGATGCAAAGGTACTGCTTTTTTTGAATACAGCAATAACTTTTTGATTTTTTTTGAAAAAAAATGATTTTGCTTGTTAAATAATTTGTTGTCAGCATGATACAATGTGCTTTTGTTGCTGTTTGTTAGTCGTAAAGCTGCTTATAGGGGGCAAAAAACAATGTGAATACAAGCAATGTTCGGCAATTTTTAGTCCAAACTTGGTACATAATCGTTCGACAGAACTCTCATTTCAATTCTACGGTTCTGCTGGTTTGCGACTTCCTGCTGTTCCTTTGTCAGCGAGTTTATGAAACTTTCGTTCAGTACAGAACCCTTAGGCAGGAATGGATATTCCGGATTGTTGGTTGTTATGACTTTCGGTTTGCTTTCGCCATAACCTTTTGCAACCATTCTTGCCGACGGTATGCCTTTCGATTCGAAATAGGAAGTTACCGAATTCGCACGTTTCTGGCTCAGTTCCATGTTGCTCTGTTCCGAACCTACCATATCGGTGTGGGCTGAAAGTTCGATTACGATGTTCGGGTTTTCGACCATTATGCGGATAGTGCTGTCCAATATGGCTTTCGATGGTTCTGTGAGTTCCCAGCGACCGAAAGCAAACTCTATGTTTGGAATCTCTATGGTCTTGTTGAGCGATTCGAGCAGGATGTCGTATTCGAAAGTCTTGTTAAACTCAAGAGAGTCGGTTGAAAATCTTGATCTTCCATTGAAATATCCATCCTTGGTGACAACAAATACGTAGTCGGTTTTGGTTTTCAGTTTGAAGTTGAAAGTTTCCTTCTTGTTTGCAACTATTATTGTGTCGCGGAACATCGAACCGTCGCTTCCGTATAAAGTTATAAGACTTGAGTCTATAAGTGCTTTTGTGTCAATATCGTGAACTGTGCCTTTCAACTTGAATTCCAGTGGTGGCTTTATGAAGGAGTATATATCTTCGCCCTTGGAACCCTTGCGGTCGGAGGTAAAGTAACCTTTGTCCTCGTTCTTGTAGTAGTAAATTCCGAAGTCGTTTCCGTTGCTGCTGAATGGGTATCCCATGTTTTGCGAATGCCAGCGTTCGTTTTCGTCCTTGTAGGCGACGAAAATGTCGAGCCCTCCCATAGTCGGGTGCTTGGTGCTGGAATAGAACAGGGTGGTGTCGTTGCGCATATATGGGAAAAGTTCATCGCCGGCGGAATTGATAGCGGCGCCCATGTTCCTTGGCTTTGACCATTCTGAACCGTTTTTTTCTGAATACCATAAATCGGCACCACCAAAACCGCCGTCAAGACGTGCCGAGAAATATATGATGCTTCCGTCTGGCGAAACTGTTGGGTGACCGATTGACAGGGAGTCGGAAACTATGCCGAGGTTTGCCGGGTTCATCCATTCGCCATCAACCTTTTGTGCTTCATATATTTGGCAGCCAGTATTTTTGCCTTTCTCTGCAATGCACGATGTGTAATAGAATTTGCGTCCTTGGTCGAAGATACAAGGCGAACCTTCGTCGAAACGGGTGTTGATGGAATCCAAAGCGGTTACATCTTCCCATTTGCCATGTCTGTCGAGTTTGGTGACAAAGAGGTCCGAAAATTTGGTGCCGGTGATTCCGCTTAACTTTTTGCCTTTTGATTCGTCGCGTGTCGAACTGAAGTAAACATGGTCAAATCCGTCCTTCTCGTCGATGCTAGGGCAGAAGTCGTTTGCCTTGGAGCATAAGTGCTTAGCTTTTTCAATTACCCAGCGGGTAGGTTTCTGGGTTTGTTCTATTGCCCAGTTTGCCGATTCCAAACCCTTGCGTGCAACTGTATCATCAGGTTTTACATCAAGCACTTGGTTGTAATAATCTATTGCAGTTTCGAAGTTGTCCTCCTGGATTTCAATTTCGGCAAGACGGTTCTTGGCGTTGACTTCGTAACCTTTGGATTTCGCTGCTCGCTTGTAGTTTGAACGCGCTTTCTTGTAGTATCCCGACATGAAGTAGCATTCGCCAATCTTGTAATAAATTTCAATCTTGTCGTTCTTGTTCTTGATTTTCTTCAATATGGCGGTATATTCCTCCATTGCCTTGTAGTATTCCTCGGCTTCGAAACTTTCATCTGCACGGCGAAGTTTCTTTTCCTGCGCGCTTGAAACAGAGGCAATTAAGACTACGGCAAGCAATAATGATATGTACCTGAGTGCTTTCATTCCTATAATATACCGACCATATAACTAAAAAACGCCTAATTTATTATTCGGCTGGCAAAATTAATCATTTAGTAATAGTTATATATGGCTACAGCAATAAAAAATATCCACAATGCCAATATTATGAAACTTATTAGCTTGTAGGACATTTTCTGGTTTTTATGCCTGATTATGAACATGAGTAATATCACACTGAAAATGCCGCCAACGAGTTCAAACAGGTGAAGTATTGATTCGGGGATACGGCGCTTGCCTCTTGTTGCCCTGCGTTTGTCGGCACAAAACAAAATACTTGCAATGATATTAATTATTATAAGGTATGTTATTGCGAATTTCATGAGAAATAAATTGTAAACATTAAAATAAAAGAGTCCGGAATTCCGAACTCTTTTCTGTGGTACCTCCTGGAATTGAACCAGGGACACCAGGATTTTCAGTCCTGTGCTCTACCAACTGAGCTAAGGTACCAGTCAATTTTGCGGATGCAAAGGTATAGCATTTTTTCGAATTGGCAAAATTTTATTTTAAAAATTGTTGTTTTTTTTGATGTGTGGTGGGCTGTGCTTTGGAATACAGGGATTTACAATGAGAAAAATGTGGTTTTGTGCACTGCGCATGTATCATGTCAAGCAACTAGAAACATATAAACCTAGAAACCTTCAAACAATTTTGTTATTTTTGCGCAAATTTTTTCGGAGTGTACGAGTCTATAACATTAAGCAACGGCATAAGGATAGTCCATCAGCGGGTAAAATCGGAGGTGGCACACTGCTGTATTCTTATTAATACTGGTACTCGCGACGAAAGTCCGCGCCAGCATGGCATGGCGCATTTTACCGAGCACATGCTGTTCAAGGGAACCACGAAGCGCAAGGCCTATCATTTGCTGAACCGTATGGAGTCGGTTGGTGGCGAGGTGGATGCATATACTACAAAGGAGGAAACCTGCGTGTCGTCAAGTTTCCTTGTCGAGTTCTACGACCGTGCCATCGAACTGCTAAACGACATAGTTTTTTGTTCCGTTTTTCCTCAGCGTGAAGTCGAAAAGGAATGCGATGTCATTGTAGACGAGATAAATACATATAAGGACAATCCTTCCGAAAATATTTTCGACGAGTTCGAGTCGACGATGTTTGCAAACCATCCGCTTGGACATAATATATTAGGTACAAAAAAGTCAATATCGAAGTTCCGTACCGATGATTTTCTCGGATTTGTGGCGCAAAAGTACAATACCGACCAGATGGTTTTCTGTTCCATTGGCGACATTGATTTCCGCAAACTTGTGCGTATGTGCGAAAAGCATTTCGGTGAGAACGCTGCAAAGTTCCGCAGTTTCGAGAGAATTCCGTTCGCTGGTTTTTCGCAGTTCAACAAAGTGGTGAAAAAGAAGGGTATACAGTCGAATACTATTCTGGGAAACTATTGCTATTCGTACAGCGAACCAAAGCGTGTGCCGATGTTTCTTGTTTCAAATATACTTGCAGGTCCTGGAATGAATTCTCGGTTAAATATGCAGTTGCGTGAACATCATGGACTTTCGTACAATATTGAGTCTAATTTCACAACATATCAGGACATTGGGCTTTTCAGCATTTTCTTTAGTTCCGACAGCGAAAAGGTTGACATGGCTGTCGATATGATTTTCCGAGAACTCGATTTGCTGCGCACTAAGGCGATGGGCACTTTGCAACTTTCGCGTGCCAAGAAGCAACTGATAGGGCAGGTGGCTATCGAGGGCAGTTCCAATGCCAATTTGCTGTTTCCAACGGCAAAGTCGTTCATGAACTACGGCAAGGTCGAAACTTTCAAGGAAACTGCAGCATTGATAGAATCGGTTACTGCTCAGGATATTATGGAGGTCGCAAACGAAATTTTCGTCCGCGACAAGTTTTCGTCAATAAAATACCTTTGATTATGTCGTCTGAAGATTTGCGTTTCGAGTACATTGAGAATTTCGGTTGCAGCGACGATGACTTGTTGCGTGCGCTAGAACGCGAAACCGCTCTGACGCAGATTCATCCGCAGATGCTGTCGGGTTGTTATCAGGGACATTTGCTTGCAACGCTAATCGGTATGACAGGAGCGAAGCGAATACTCGAAATAGGTACATTTTCTGGATATTCGTCAATATGCATGGCACGGGCATTACCTGCTGATGGACAACTTGTTACAATCGAAGTTGATGACGAAATAGAGTGGTTGCCTTCGAAATATTTCCGATTGGCAGGACTGCAAGACAAGATAAGGTTGATTATTGGCGATGCTTCCGAGATTGTGCCAAATCTCGATGGTGAGTTCGACATGGTTTTCATCGATGGCGACAAGCGCGAGTACATTTCGTATTTCGAGGCAGTGCTGCCAAAACTTGCGCCTAATGGAACAATAATAGCCGACAATGTCATCTGGTACGACAAGATTTTCACCGAAACCGCATCAAACGACCACATGACGCACGGCATTATGGCTTTCAACAAGTATATTGCCAGCCATTCCGATGTCGAAAAAATAATTTTGCCAGTGAGGGACGGACTGATGCTTATAAGGCGCAAGTGAGGGGTTTGCAACATTGCGTATTGACACATTGTTGTCATTGTCCTAACTCTCTTCGTCATTACTCGCGTTATTGTTTTAACTTGCGGAACCTTTAGTTCGCGCAGTGAAACAAGCAACCTTTAGCTCACGAAGCTTGCGAGTAATGACAGAAGAGCGTTTTAAATTTTAGTCAACTTGTATGTAGATACCAAAAAAATAATATCTTTGCCGTGTAATTAATTATCTGTTTTGTTAACAAAATTGTTTTATGGAAAGATGTGTATTAGTGCCTTACGAGTTTAGTAACGAGGCCAATTTTGCTCTTAATCATGCTTACGAAATTGCTAAGTATGAGAAACTTCCTATTCATATACTTTATGTTGCCGATTCCGACAAGTTGATTGACGAGTGGCAGGAGGAATTGGACAAGGTAGCAGAAAGGTTCGTGAAGGAAACTGGTTATGAAAAGGTCAGTACTATTGTAAAAAAGGGTTCTGCATTCGATGTAATTCACGAGTACGGAATTGAGCAGAACGCTTATCTTGCCGTAATGGGCGTACATGGAATCAAGACCATCGAAAAACAGGTGAAACTTATACAGAAATTCGAGAAAGTTCCTTTCGTCTTGGTTCAGAGTCCATTGGCATTCGGTGAGTACGACAGGATTTGTATTCCTATCGACTGGGACAAAAAGTCGCGTGCAAAGTTCATGTGGGCAAAGTATTTGAACCTCATTTTCGAGAGTCATGTGTATGTGGTTTATCCTAAGACCAGCAGTGCAAGCCGTCAGGCAGATGTCAACAGCAACCTTGCCTTTGCAACATCGCTGTTTGCCGACAATGCAATTGAATTCGACGTTGAAGGTATTCCAGAGGATGACTTTTACGAGAATCTTTACGACTACATGCGCGGAATTTCGCCCGACCTTGTTCTTTACATGTCGGAAAACTACAAGAAGGCCTTCACTAGCATCAGGCATCCGCGAAATATCGAACTAAGCAAGAAGATTCCTGTAATGTGTGTAAATCCTCGTACCGACATAGTAAAGTTAGGTGGATTTAACTATTAGTATATGTCCCTTTGGAGTCATTGCCGAAATCTGCTCGTCGCGGCGGTTGTTTTCGTTGCGACCATGCTTGTGCCGTTTTGTGCCCATGCTACGCACAATAGGGCTGGCGAGATAACATACAGGCAGATTTCGGCGTTGACTTTCGAGGTCACAGTGATAACTTATACGGCCACAGGTCCAGGTTGGACTGCCGACCGTCCCGAACTCGAAGTGGCGTGGGGTGACAATACGACATCGGTACTTCCGCGTTGCGAGGAGATTCAACTTCCAGATTACTACAAGCGAAATAAATATGTGGGCAGGCACACATACGGTGGTCCTGGCATATTCTGCATAACGGTTGAAGACCCTAACCGAAATGCAAACGTCACCAACATTCCAAATTCGGTAAATACGCTGTTTGCCATTTCTACCACGATGATAATCGAGCCGACACTTGGGCTCAACAGTACGCCGATACTTACTCAGCCACCTGTCGACAAGGCGGCGGTAGGGCAGGTTTTTGTTCACAACCCAGGAGCGTACGACCCCGACGGCGACAGTTTGTCGTACAAGATTACGCCTTGCCGCGAGGAAAATGGAACTCCAATACCTAATTATTCGTATCCGGCGGCATCAAACTACATAAGGGTTGACGAAATCACTGGCGACCTTGTATGGAATACGCCTGTTTACGTAGGTGTTTACAATGTGGCAATGCTTATTGAGGAGTGGCGCGACGGGATAAAGATAGGCGAAATAATCCGTGATATGCAGATAGAGGTTTACGACAGCGGAAATACAATTCCGCAGATAGACCTTGTCGCCCTCGATACCGTTTATGGAAATCATGACAGCATCTGCATTGAGGCGGGTACTCATTTCATGTTCAACGTTGAGGCGCGAGATGCGAACAACGATTCGATAATTCTGACGGCGTATGGTGCGCCATTTGTGGCAAGTGACGATGCTCCCGCACATTTCGAGCAGACAGTTTCGCAAGCAGGTTATGCAAAAGGTCTGTTCGAGTGGTATACCGCTTGCAGTGTAGTGCGAAAACAACCTTACATATTGAACATCAAGGCGCAGGATGAAAATCCCATTGTCAATTTGGTCGACTTGAAAAGCATATACATAACTATTGTAGGTCCGGCGGTGGAAAACTTGCAGGCATTGGCATCTACGCACGATATTGCCTTGTCGTGGACGCAATCGATATGTGACAATGTTGTCGGTTACAACATTTATCGAAAGATACAACCTTCGGGTTTCGTTCACGACTATTGTCAGACAGGCGTGCCTGCATCGACTGGCTACGAGAGGATTGCGTATGTCGTGGGGCGTTCGGTTTCTTCATACGTTGACCGTGATATTGCGCAGGGTCACGAATACTGCTACATGGTGTGTGCGGTGTTTCCCGATGGGGCAGAGGGCTACGCTTCCGACGAGGTATGCACTTCGTTGCCAAAGGGTCTTCCAACAATGACAAATGTTAGTGTTCTTTCTTCCGACAGGGCAACAGGAAGCATATATGTAGCATGGGTAAAACCAGATGAGTCGGAACTTGGTTCTTCGACAGGTCCGTATCAGTATGTCGTGCATCGTTCTCGTGGTTTCGTCGGCGATAATTTTGAGCAGATTGCTGTGGTTGACGGGATTGACAATACAGAATACACCGACAACAATGTTAATACCATTGATTATCCTTACACTTACAAGATAGAATTTTACGACAATGCCGATGGCGGTCACGTTTTGATTGGTTCGCCAAGTTTTGCTTCGTCGGTGTTCATCGATTTGACGCAGCAGGAAAATTCGGTAAAGGTGCGTCTTCGTAACAATGTGCCTTGGACAAACTATAATTACGAGTATTACAGGTACGATACGGTTGCTGCGACATACAACCTTATTGGGTCGACTGCGGAAAAGACAATAGTTGACGAAGATGTTGAGAATGGTCACGAATATTGCTACTATGTAAAGTCGTATGGTCGCTACTCGTTATCTGGTTATCCCGATCCGTTGGAGAATTTGTCGCAGCAGATGTGTAAGTTTTCTGTTGACACTGTCGCTCCATGTCGACCGGAAATTTCAGTGACATCGGTATGCGATTCTACATACAACTTGATAAGTTGGTCGGTACCAGACTCGTGCAACTACGATGTTGACTCGTACACTTTGTATTATACGCCAGTTCTCGACGGCGAGTATCAGGTGCTGTCGGTTTTTGGTTCTGATGTTACCGAATACAGGCATTATCCTGCTGACAGGATGGCTGGTTGCTATTATATTAATGCAAGCGACCCGTATGGAAATGTCAGTGAAAACTCCACAGTCGCCTGTGTGGACGAATGTTCGTACTACGAACTGCCAAATGTTTTTACTCCCGATGGCGATGGCATCAACGATTATTATCATCCGATTGGTGAATACCGTTTTGTGGAGAAGGTTGATATGACGATTTTGAATCGCTGGGGGCAGGTCATGTTTGAGACAACCGATCCCGACATAATGTGGGACGGGCGAAACAAGATGACAGGCAAGATGGTTGTGCCAGGCGTGTACTTCTACATTTGCGATGTCTATGAACAGCGGTTGACAGGACTTGAAGCCCGTCATTTGAAAGGTTTTATACACGTGTTCCATGCCGAAAATATAGTTCCAAATCACGACTGATGGTAAAGAAGTTTTTACATATTGCCCTAATGCTTTTGCTTGCCGTTTTTTGCAATGCGCAGATTGATGATTTGCAACGCGACTATTTTCGTGCTCAGAACTTTATCCAGCATGAAAATGTTGATTCGGCGGTGGCAATATGGAAAAGTCATGATGACACAGATGTGTTCCTGCTCTGCCTTGCCGATTATCTGATAAATACCGAGCAATATTCTCAAGCCCTTGAAGTATCACGTAAATTAGAAGAACTTAATCCGCCCGAGGCGCAGTTCCGGATGGCAAAGATATATGCAGGAATGGGGTTTGCCGAAGAATCGGTTGAATATCTGGGCAAGCATCTTTCTCACAAAAATGCACGGACTTATTCGCAGATAATCAGATGCAAGGAGTTTGAAAGTATAAACCGAACCCCAGAATGGCGTGAGTTTTGGGAAACGCTACGCTATTCGAAATCGGACGAGACTTTTGCCGATGTGGAATACAATATTTCGCAGCAACATTACGATTATGCCATTGAACTCCTTGATGCTATGCCAGATTCAAAGTCGGCGAGACGTAACTATCTGTATGCCAAGGCGTATTTTGGAATGGAAAACTACACAAATGCAATGAAATATGTAGAACATTCCAATTCCAGGGACAAGGATGCTGTTTCCTTGCTTTTTTTCATCCAGAAGGCGATGGGCAATTATGCATCTGCATACGAGACCGGAAAGTCGCTTTTGATACTCGACCGCTACAATGCCGAAAATCTTCTTGAATATGCCGAGGTTTGCATGAATTTGAAGAAATTTGTCGAGGCACGTCGTTACACTGGTCGCTACTTGCAATGTTTCCCCGACAACAAAAGGGCATTGTTGCTTGACTCTAAACTGGCTGTCGGTTGCGAGCATCCCGATGAAGCACTTGTCGGATTGTCGAAACTGATAGAGGAAAGTCCTTCTGATGCAGAGTATTTTAGGTTGCGTGGCGATATTTATTATGGTTACGGAATGTGGGATTTGGCTGCCTACGACTTTTCAATGGCATTGGACATAATGCCCGACGATGCTCGGTTGAACTACCTTATGGGAATGTGCAGGTATAATCAGGCATCATACGAGAAAGCATGTTTTTACTGGCGAAGGGCGGCTACGGAAAAATCCCGCGAAGCCGCTGATATGTATTATAGGTATTGCGAGGAGTAGTTTTCTACGCCAACTCCATATCAATCTGTTTCTTTTCGAGGTTCACATCAGAAATGCGGACTTTTACCTCGTCGCCTAGTCTGAAAATCTTGCCAGTATCAACTCCTTGAAGGCAATATTCCTCGGCAAAGAATTCGTATTCGTCGTCCATCAAGGTGCGAACATGAACAAGACCTTCGCAAGCGGAATCCTTCAATTCTACAAAGAAACCGTATTCCTGAATGCCAGAAATAACTCCATCGAAAACAAAACCAATCTTGTCCTGCAAAAATTCTGCTTGCTTGTACTTTATTGAACTGCGCTCCGCCAAAACCGCTTGCTGTTCCTTGAACGAACAATGCTTGCACTTTGCTTCCAAATCTTCTGTATCGGGAGTTTGGTTGCGCATATATGCGTAGAGTAATCTGTGAGTCATCACATCTGGGTAACGGCGGATAGGAGAGGTGAAGTGCGAATAGAAATCAAACGCAAGTCCGTAGTGTCCGATGTTTTTGGTGGAATATACCGCCTTTGCCATCGCACGTATTGCAAGGTTTTCTATGATATTCTGCTCGGGCTTGCCTTTTACGTTGTTAACCAGTCCGTTAAGCGAATTGGACAACGCAATGCTGTTTGACATATCAATGGAATATCCGAATCTGCCAATAAACGACGAAAAGTTAGATAACTTGTCGTAGTTCGGTTCTGCGTGAACACGATAGACAAAAGGTTTGTGTTTTTTGCCAATCATTTCAGCAACATTGCGGTTCGCCAATAGCATAAATTCTTCTATCAAATTATTGGCTTCCTTTGCCTCTTTGAAATAAACGCTCACAGGACGTGCTTTTTCGTCAAGCACAAACTTAACTTCCTTATGCTCAAAGTTGAATGCACCTTTCTGGAATCGTGCCGAACGCAATTTCTTTGCCAATTCGTTGAGTTTCAATATTTCCTCTGCAAAATCACCTTTGCCTGTTTCAATAATTTCCTGTGCTTCTTCGTATGCGAAACGGCGGTCAGATGAAATTATGGTTTTTGCTGGCTTGAAACTCAAGACTTCAGCATCGTCATTCATTTCAAAAATTGCCGAGAAGCAGAACTTTTCCTCGTTGGGACGAAGCGAGCAAAGGAAGTTACACAACCTTTCGGGCAACATCGGCACTGTGCGGTCGACAAGATAAACCGAAGTCGCGCGGTTGAATGCCTCGTCGTCTAGCGAAGTGTTTTCGCGCATATAATGAGTGACATCAGCAATATGCACACCTATTTTATAATTGCCATTGTCAAGTTTTTCGAACGAAAGCGCATCGTCGAAGTCCTTTGCATCGGCAGGGTCGATAGTGAAAGTCGGTGCATTACGGAAATCCTCACGTGTTTTAAGGTCGTAGTCGGTAATTTCGAATTTGATTTTATTTGCTTCGTTCTCAATATCTTGCGAAAACTTTGCAGGAAGTCCGTACTCTGCCAGGATAGCGTGCATTTCGGTGTTGTTGTCGCCTGCTTCGCCAAGAATTTCTATAACGCGACCAACAGGATTCTGACGGCGTTCCGGCCACTCCTCTATTTCCACAAGCACTTTCTGGTCTTCCTTGGCGCCCATAAGTCTGTCAGACGGAATGAGAATGTCGTACATAACTTTCTGGCTGTCGGGAATCATAAACGAATAATGTCCAGCCGTGCGGATTGTTCCGACAAACTGTGTTCTTGCCCTACGGACAATCTCAACAACCTCGCCTTCGAGATGACTACTCGACTTGCGGGCGTACAAACTGACTTTAACGGTATCACCATCGAAAGCGGAATTCAAATTCTTGAACGAAACAAAAATGTCCTCCGACAGTTCTTCGCTGGTAACGAAAGCATTGCCAGTCTTTGTAATTTCCAGAATACCAACAACCTTTCCTGATTTGGCTTTCAGTTTGAACTTTCCGCGCGAAGTTTCCTTTAATGTGCCGGCTTTTGTAAGTTCGCAAAGCACTTGGTTTATCAATGTGCGCGATGATGGTTCTGTATAGCCAAGTTTGGTGGAAATCTGCTTGTAGTTGAATTCCTTGTTGGGATTTTCGTAGAAAACGCCCATTATTCCGGTTGTCAGGGTTTTCTTGTCGCGTCCCAAATTATCGTCGTTGCTTCTTCGTGGCATAGTTGTCTTTATTTTTGCAGTGCAAATTTACAGTAAAAAACATTGGTGTTTGCAAAAATTCTAAATTTGTTATAAATGATGTATCTTTGTCTCCAATTTTATGGTTATAAAAACCTATGATTACTTCTTACATGCATAATTTATGTTCAGTCTATTCCAAGGGAATTCCATTCCCGCACCAATAAAAGCCCAACACCTATGACAAACACACCATCCTCGTCCGAAATATTCTCGTGGTTGCAGCCTGGAGCATGGAGGGAACCTTGCATTGTCCATGTAACAATGGTCGCACAAGCACGTCAGCCTATTTTTGGTACACTTATGCACGACGGAACAAAAGCAGTAGTGGAAAAAACGCCGATAGGTTGGGTTCTCATAAATCAGCAGCGACGTATGCTCGAACTTTGTCCCGAAATAAAAATCCTTGCCGACAAAGTTATGCCAGACCACCATCACATTGTAATACAAGTACTGCGTACCATGTCTCGAAGCATAAAAGAGGTTGTGCGCGGATATATGCAGGGTTGCAAGGCAGAAGCTCGTAAGTTGGGATTTGTCGGCAATATATACGATGCTCCACCATACTATCGCGTACTGACGCACAAGGGACAACTTAAATCAATGATAGAATATGTATATGCAAACGCAGAACGTTCATGGCAACGCAAACAGAATCCTGACCTTTTCAGAATCCATAGGCAGACTGAAGTTTGCGATTTGCAGTTCACCTCGTTGGGCAATCATTTTTTGCTGGATTGGCCAAATAGACAATTGGTGGAAATGTCGCGTTCCGCCACTGATGAGCCAATAGAACAACTATTGCAATACACATTAGCGCAAGCACGTAATGGTGCTGTCTCATATACTGCGGCTATTAGCAAAGGTGAACAATTGATTGCACGCACACTGCGAGAGCAAGGATTTCCATTGGTTGTTCTACTAAACAACGGCTTTCCTGAAAGTGGTTCGCAACAAGAACGGTTTTACAAACCTGGTGGGGTTTATTTCGAGGCATGTTCAAAGGGACAACTATTACTATTGGAACCATTTGAACAAACATTTTTGGAAACTTCTGTTCGGCAGGCAACAGAAAAAGTACTTCGCAGAAAGGCAGAATCCAAGCATTATAGTTACGCCGAAATTTCGGTTGATTCCCAGCGTTACCGCTTTATTGCGCTTAACGAAATAGGCAGGCGAATTGTGGAAAAGTAGCGCGGATGGAATCCGCTATAATAGACGGAACATTTGGACTAGCGCGCCAAAGTTCCTTTATTTCACCTCCACAAAAAATAAATTTTGCCGTTCCATTTCCATTCTTTATATTTGCGCTTGGTTTGGTTATGCCAAACCATACATATTGATTAACGAAGCGTTATGCTCGTCTTGTTGACAGAAACCTGAGAAACTTCTGACAATGGCAAGAGGGTGTAATGGTTTGCGCGCAATGCGTGGACTATTTGCTATTTCTTCCATTAAAGGTAATCTCAGGACCTCTGTCAAAAGAAGTGGTATATCAGTGCCACGCTTCTTTTGTATAATTGCCTATGGGGTGCTGGTGGGCAAGAAAACATAAAACGATGAAGAAATATTTTATTACAGTAATCCTATTGATGCCATTTATAACAATGGCGCAAGATAACAATTTTATCGGATTCAGCATTGGTGGCGGATATGGATATAGCAAACCAATGCAATCACTAGTAGGTAGTGCAAGTTTTGACGGAGCTGTTTCGGTTAACAAAGCATTTGCTCTTGGTGGGTATATTTCATACAAGACAATGAATAACATTTCTGCAGGTATTTTATCGGTAACAGGCGAAAACGGCAAAACTGGTTTTATATTTGGAGCGGGGGTAAATTTCAGAATACCGCGTTCATACGAAGATCTTGATAATGGTGAATTTTTGTATGACCGAAATGTGAATCTTGGAATAGATAGCGACTTGCGTTTCGGAGTAAAGTTTTCTGCACCTGTATATTTGTTTTTGAATTTGAATATTGGCAATATAAGTGGAGCAGACTACTACGATGATGAATATTTATGGACAAAACCGTTCGCACAAGTGACATTAAATGTTGGTTATTATTTTAATAGATAAGGTTAAGATTATGAAAAAAAGTATATTATGCGCAATAGTAATTGCATTGGCAGCAGCAACAGGATTGCTGTATATTGGATGTGAAAAACACAATTCATTGATTGAGGCAGAGAAGAACAAACCGCAGGTCGAAACTCTAAATGCAACTGGTGTGTATGCAAATACAGCGACAATACGAGGAAATGTCGTTTCATGTGGGCGTTATAAAATAACGAAGCAGGGCTTTTTCTATGGAACCGACAGCGGATTTGCCAATAGTAATTTTGTAAGTTGCGGTTCCGGTGCTGGTGAATACGAAACTAGTATCAGTAATTTGAGTCCATCTACAACTTATTATTTCAAGGCTTATGCTGAAAATAGAGTTGGGTTCGCCTATGGTGAAGTGGCAAGTTTTACAACAGCACAAGACCCAATTGCTGGTAACGAAAATGGTAATGGAGATGGTGGAAGTGGAGATGATAATAACGGAAATGGAGAAGACAATGGTGGCGACAACGGAAATGGAGAAGACAATGGCGGAGACAACGAAGAACCTGTAACTATTCCAGTAGTCCAAACTAATCCAGCAACCAATGTTAATGGAACTACTGCCACTTTGAATGGAAGTATAACCGACAATGGTGGTGCAGAAATAACAGACAAAGGTTTCAAGTATGGAATTTCTCCATCAAGTTTAGACATCTCTGTTTCTGCTGGTAATGGAACAGGTGCTTTTGCTACTGAGTTGACCGGATTAACTGTCAATACCACATACTACTATTGCGCATACGCTACAAATTCGGCAGGAACTGGAATTGGCGAAGTAAAAGTTTTTGCAACTAACTCAATTTGTGATTGCGGAACAGTAACAGACTATGATGGTAATGTATATCAAACTATTCAAATTGGAGAACAGTGTTGGATGAGAGAGAATTTAAAGGTTTCTCACTATAAAGATGGTGTTGATATTCCTGATTTAATAGCTGCCTATGATAATGATGATAGTATTCCCAAATATGGATATTTATATAAATCCTCTTCTATAAAGACAGAGTCACAGCAAGATAAAATATGTCCATCGGGATGGCATATGCCCACAGTTGAAGAATTTAGAGACCTTAGAGATTATTTACAATATCATCCAAATTATGTTTGTGGAAGTAATTCTTTATATATAACCAAAAGTATGGCAGCAAAAGAAGGATGGGAAAGTTCATCCGAATTTTGCGCTCCAGGTTATGATATGACAACAAATAACTCTAGTGGATTTAATGCATTGCCTGTTGGTTCCGCTGATGTATATGACCATATAGACTGGGGATACCAATGCAATTTTTTCGTATATGGCATAGTTAGTGGTGATACTAGGAATTCAATAGTTTGGATTAAGAGCAATAGTTCTGAAATTGGGGGAATAATTAATGATTCTAACCGATTTAACCTACGAGGCTCTATTAGGTGTATAAAAGATTAATGCAATGAATTACATACACTACATAACATCAGAAGATATTTGGAATATCTTACTGATAATATCAACAATTGTGACATCGGCATCTGCAATAATGCTACCGCTTTTGCTAAATACAATAAGCAGAATAGACGAAAAGTACTTGGCATCACTGGATATTGTACATTCTTTTAAAAATAGTAGCCCGTACAATATGTTTTACTACTCGGCAATAGCATCTTTTATTCTATTAGGTATATCTATCATCCTTATACTCACAACTGAATGTTGCTGTATAAATGTGTTTTTCGTCATTCTTACAGCATGTTTCATTGTCGTCCTACTAGTTGGTCTGTTTACATGCATAGAATTGATATACAAGTTTCACATACCTAGTAAGTTGTATGAATATCTAAAAAAACGATACGAAAAGACATCGAATGTAATATATTTTAATGCAATCAAAAAGGTTCTTCATTATGTAATTCGTTCTGGAGACACAGACCTTAGGGATAAAATAATGGATTTTTTTACGCAATGTGTTAAAAATCAGAACAAGAAAAATGAGAAATGGAGAACCTGTCTTCACAATTTTGCAAATGAAACATTGGAATTTTCGTTTTCTGAAGATGGTCCTGGAACAAGATTGTTTGACAATAGTGTCATAATGGAATTTTTCTTCAAAGAAGAAATGGACCAGTATGACTATAATGTACTATGGGTTAACTTGGTTAAAGCAGTATGCAGGAAGAAAGAACAATTTGTGCTGGAATATTTTTCTAGAGCAGAAACTTATTTAATTACAAATCAAAAAGTTAATAAGCAGATATTCCGAGAGTTTCATTATATTGTATTAGCAATGATCTTGTATTCTGGCAATTATTTCCTTTTAAAGAGAATAATCATGAAAGACAGATTCTCTACGCTTATTTTAAAATTTGATAGTACCTTTGCAAATCCGATTTCCGAAGATATAGCAATGAAATACCCATTTCCAGACATAACGGAAAACTATATTGTAAAAAGCGAGTATCTTGAAGATGATTGGGGCAAAACCCCTATCAAGTGGACTAATAGGATTTATGCATTGCTATTCATTAGAGATTGCAAAGCAATAGATGTAAAGAAAAATAATTATTATTCAAAACTAAATGTCACAATTCAGCAGGAAGTTGATAAATTATCTCAAGATATAAACTTGCTGGATGCTTTGGGATTGAAATGTGAATAAATAATCTAATGGTTTGTAGAGTTATGTAATATTACGGCAGTCGGCAATGGTCGGCTGCTGTTTTTTTGTTAATACAATTGCTACAAATTTTTTATTAGGCATAAAATTATAAATGTTTTGTTAGCCAGTAACTTGCCTTTAGAAATTCCGTTATATTCGCACCCTTTTGAGATTTTTCTGCTGCTGTATTTACACCTTTTTAAGATTTTTGAACAAATTAATTTAGAAAAATTTGTTGTGAAAAAAGTGTGGGCAAGTTTCAAACCTGTCCACACAATAATATTGTAACTGAAATTAAAACAATGTCTCCTGCTTTCCTGGCATAAACTTGTTCAAGTGTTTGTAGGCCTTTTCGGTGGCTTCGCGACCACGCGGTGTGCGTTTGATGAAACCTTCCATAATGAGGAATGGTTCGTAAACTTCCTCCAATGTGCCTTCGTCTTCGCCGACAGCGGTTGCAATGGTCTTCAGACCGACAGGTCCGCCACCGAACTTCTCGATTATTGTAAGCAGGATCTTGTTGTCCTGCTCGTCAAGTCCATACTGGTCGATGTTGAGAGCCGACAGTGAATGCTTTGCAATAGCAAGGTCGATGCTTCCGTTGCCAATAACCTGCGCAAAGTCGCGCACGCGACGGAGCAGGGAGTTTGCAATACGTGGTGTTCCACGGCTACGGCGTGAAATTTCGTATGTTGCTTCCTCCGAGATTTCAACGTTAAGCAATGAAGCAGAACGCTTTACAATCTTGCAGAGAATATCGGCGGTATAGTACTGCAAATGGCAGTTGATGCCAAAACGCGCACGCAACGGACTGGTTAGCAAACCAGAACGGGTTGTCGCACCGATTAGCGTAAACGGCTCGAGTGGAATCTGCACAGAACGTGCCGCAGGACCTTTGTCAATAAGTATGTCGATGCGGAAATCCTCCATTGCGGAATAAAGATATTCCTCAACAAGCGGATTCAGACGGTGGATTTCGTCAATGAAAAGCACATCGTTCTTTTCGAGGCTTGTGAGAAGTCCAGCAAGGTCGCCGGGCTTGTCGAGAACAGGTCCTGATGTGGTCTTGAAACCGACGCCAAGTTCGTTTGCAATTATATTTGCCAAAGTAGTCTTGCCCAGTCCCGGAGGTCCGTGCAACAAGACATGGTCGAGTGCTTCTTCGCGCAGTTTGGCTGCCTTTACGAAGACTTTCAGGTTCTCGACAATATTATTTTGTCCGTTGAAGTCCTCAAAATCGAGCGGTCGCAGAGCTTTCTCAAACTCTTTTTCTGCCGACGACATGGTTTCCTCTTCCGGACGGACATAATTGTTCATAGTGAATATTTTTTTGCAAAGTTAAGCAAAAAAACGATTGAGGTTCGGTATGAGAACCCACGTTTAATAGAATTTTATCAACATTGTTTTTCCCTTTTGCCGAATACATATTTCCATGTGCATTCGTCGGGAACAGGGTCGTAGCCGCTGCCTCCCCAAGGATTGCAACTTAGTATCCTTCTGGCGGTTAGGAAGAATCCTTTCAATACTCCATGCTTGCGGAAAGCATCGAGTCCGTATGCTGAGCAAGTTGGTGTGTAACGGCACGAATTGGGCAGGAGGGGAGATATGAGTTTCCTGTAGATTTGAATCAGCAAAACGAATGGAAATGTCAATATTTTTCTGATTATTGGCATTATGCGGATTTTTCTATGTTCCTTTTGCCAGCAATGGCTTCCTTGAGAGGTTCAAATTGACGGCGTGTATTTGGGCAGAGGTTGACATTTGCTTCGCAGAGCCGTCTTGCGTCTTCGGAATGCTTCTTGAACCACATTGTAATGGATGCAGATGAAACGCCAAGAGCTTCGGCGATGTTAACAGCGGTAGGCCTTTGCCCGCGATCCTTGGTTGTATTGTAGGCATCTTCGAGACGTTCAAGGTATGCAATGATTTTTGAATGCCGTTTTTCAAGTACGCTTTCTTGTCTTGCAACCGATGTTTCGCTTGGTGCATCGTGCTTTACCAAAATATCGGTATCGTCTATTTCAATCTGCGAATTGTCGTAAACTTCGGCCTTGAAACTTGCTGCCCGTTCGAGAGCATTGATCAAAGGTTCCATATTGTCGCCTGCATATTCGCTTACAACAGCTTCTGCATCTTTGGTGAGCGAAAAATCCTTTCCGAATTGTCTTCCGAGGGCGACAAGTTTTTCTTTGACAACCTTCATGGTCTTGTCGGCAGGAATTTCCATTTCGCGTTTCATTGCCGAAATAGTTCTATCCTTGTGCTTGATGTATTCAATTAGCATCTGCGTCTTGGATTCGCTTTGCCTTAGTATATCAACTAGCGATTTTGTTACCGAATAGCATAGTGCCGCTATTATTTCCTTATCCTGGACCGACATTTTTGTCTCGTAGCCGCCGCTTACCATGATGTTGAGACTTCCGAGGGTCGGCCTGACGGTTACGTAATACAAGTCGTCGAGGTTGTCGATAGGGGACTGGTGCCTAATGCAAAGTGTGAGGTTTTGGTCTTCGAAGAGAACGCTGTCGCGGTTATCCGTTGTTTCCCACGAGGTGCGTTTGTTTTTTGTCTGCTTGCGCTTTTCAATTTCGCTGGTCGATATTATTCCGTCATCGTGAGAAAGAAGGTTCTCATCAAGCCACGTTTTCCTTATTCCATTGTTTGTTTGGTGAACGCACGAAACGGTATGCACCGACAATGTCTTCGCCAGAAGTAGCATTATCTCGTTACAGTAGTTTGTGCGTTTTAAGTCCATTTAAGTTTTAAGTTTTTTAAGCGGTTGCAAATTTAATAAATTTAAATTGATTTAAGCAAATGAAAATTAAAATATTTAAGCGAAATTTTGCTTAAACTTAAATAGATATTAGTTAAATTGTTGTTTTATAGTATTTTATGTTGGTATTTTTGCATCGGTTTAAATCGCTTTTAATTATGGTTAAATGGCCGATTGATAGAAAAATTAAATAATTTAAGTTAAAATTTAAAAATATAAGGTATGAAAAACGAAGCTTTTGTGTTGGTGTCGGAGAATAGGATAGAGTTCTTTGCGGAAAATGAAAAATCTTTGAGAATGGATTTTTGCAGCGATGACTATAGTAATTTCAATGAATATGTATCTGCTGTAATTGGCAGTTTTGCAAAGGGGTGCAGCAATAGTATCTCTTGTGTAAAGTTGGTTTTGCCAAGCATGTATTACCATTTTGGCGAGCAGGTGATGCCGGGTGTCCGCTCAAAGAAGGATGAGAAGTACAAGATTCGTAATTTTTCGACACCGCTTTCGACAATAAGTGATGCCGATGCAACAACATATTTGGATGTTCATACGGAATTTGAGTGCGATGGCAAGTCGTGCAAGAAGTTGGAGGACATTCCGTTGTTGTGCAAGTATTTGAAACGCAAGACTTTCCTTTACTGGGATTCTCGTCGTCTTTCTGCGCTTGTTTCCAATCTGTCAAATTTCGGAATTGAAGTTTCTTCGGTTGTGCCCGACATTTGTTTGTACAATAGTGCTACAAAAAATTATCGCGGATATAATGCTGTGGTTTCTGTTTTCGACAGATTTTCGGACATTAGCATATTTTCAAATGGGCATGTAAAGCGAACCATAAGGTTTCAGTTTGGACTTAACGATGTTGTCCGTAAGTTGAGCGACGCGTTTGGTCTTTCATACCGCAACTGTCGAAAACTCATGGAGTTGTATGGTTTTGTGACGGTTCCGCAACAGTATGTGCATTACGAAATTTCCGTGCCAGTGTTCGACGATGTAAAGAAAAATGTAAAATTGACCGACTTGTCGTATGAAATCAGGGAAATGCTTAGGCATGAGTTCTCGATGCTTTATGATGAGATTATGGATTGTGGGGTAGAAGAAGTGGTATTCAAGGGATTGCCTATTGTTGACGCGCATATTTTATTCCAGATGATGACATCCTTCGAATGCAATTGCTTCGATACGGTTTCGTACGAAAAACTTGCTTTGCTTTTCAATGTCTTGGATACCAATGCATATTCGGAAACTATTGTTGCAGAACCTGTTGCTGAAGTTAAACCGGAACCTGCAAAAGAGGAGACGACAGAGGAAACGAAAAAATCTACACGTTCAACAGCGCGTGATATCGCAAAAAATTTGAAACCGGCATGGATTGACAGTCTCATGTGCAAGATAAACCAGTCGAAAGAGAAAATAAATGCACTGATGGTAGAATAGTGCAACTTGATGACACAAAAGCAATTTAGACATTGGGGGTATATATATGCAAAAGGGGCAGATTTATTCTGCCCCTTTTTGTATGATTTGTTTCGTATTCTAGTTCAGAATGACAATTGAGGATGGGTTCTTCAAACCTTTTATTCCTTTACAACCAAAATAAATCCGCTGCCGTGAATGTTGTCGATCTGGACAGAATCGTCGTTCTTGAAGTATTTTCTCAACTTTGTGATGTAGACGTCCATGCTTCTGGCGTTGAAGTAGTTGTCGTCACCCCAGATTTTCTTCAGTGCCTCGTTGCGGTCAAGGACATTGTTCTTGTTGATATACAATGCTTTAAGCAAGTCGGCTTCGCGAGGGGTAAGGCGGTGCTCCTCGTCGGTGCTTGTTAGCGAGCGAATCTTAGTGTTGAACTTGTACTTGCCAATTGTAACCACATCGCTGATGCCTGGCTTAATGTCGAAGTTGCGGCGCAGTATTGCTCTGATTTTCATTAACAATACATCCGATTCGAACGGCTTTGTGAGGTAGTCGTCAGCGCCAATGCGGAAACCTTCCATAATGTCTTCCTTCAGCGAGCGTGCTGTCAGGAATATAACAGGACAACTAGGACTTATCCTCTTGATTTCCTTTGCGATAGTGAAGCCGTCAACATTTGGCAGCATCACATCTAGTATGCAGAGGTTGTATTCGCGCGACAGGAAGGCGTTTACTGCGTCCTTGCCATCAGTTATGAGGGTAACATAGAAGTCGTTCATTTCCAAGTACGATTTTAGCACGAAGCCAAAGTTTACATCGTCCTCAACCAATAATAATTTTTCCTTACTCATAATTTATGTCTTTTAGTGTTAATGGTAAACTTACTGTGAATGTGCTTCCCTTGCCTTCGGTACTGTTCACCGTTATAAGGCCGTGATGTGCAAGCACTATTTCCTTGGCGTAGTTCAGTCCTAATCCGAATCCCTTGACATTGTGGGTGTTGCCAGTGTGTGCGCGGTAGAATCTGTCGAATACTTTAGCCTGAGCATCCTTCGACATTCCTATGCCGTTGTCCTTCACTGCGAAGAAGAATCTGTCGCCTTTGGTGTAGGTGCTTACATGTATTTCGGGAGCGTCTTTTGTATATTTTATTGCATTGTCTATCAGGTTTATAAGAACTGTGGTCATGAGCACAGTATCCATTTGTATGTGGACTTCGCCATCGCAGGTTTCGATTTGCAGTGAACCACCTTTTTGCGTGACTTGCAGCGACATTGTTCCGGCAACATCCCTAACGAATGCGTTTGCATCTTCATCGGTAAGGTTTAGCTTTAGTCCGTTGCGGTCGAGGGTGGCGATTTGCAGAACTTGTTCCACATGTTGTGTCATCCTTGACGTCTCTTGAAGTATTACTTCAGCCATGCCAGATATTGTCTCTTTGTTTTCAATTACTTGTGGACTTTTTATTGCTGTTGCAGCAAGCTTTATCGTGGCGATTGGCGTCTTGAATTCGTGTGTCATATTGTTCACGAAATCGGTCTTGATGGCGTTGAGTTTTTTCTGCCTTAATATTGTGAAAATTGCAATACTGAAAGTAGCTATGAACAGTATCGAAATCAGCAACGAAACTATTACCTGCGAATATATTGAAGCGAAGATTGCGTTTTTCTTGGTAGGGAAGTCAACAACGAAAAGGTTTGGGTTTTCCATGACATTTCCTGGCGTCATGTTGTACTTGTAGCATTTGTCCAACCTGCTGATGTCGAAATTCTTGGATGCCAATTTCGTTTCCATGCTGATGTCGTCGATTATGGCGAACTCGAAGTTCATGTCGATGCCGAAAGATGTAAGTGTACGTCTCAGAACGCGTTCTATTGTTTCTGCATCAAACCTTTTTTCAATAGGTAACTGTCTGCATGTGAACTCTGCTTCTAGTTGTATCGCCAATTTGTTGAACTGTGAGCTTGGGTCTGAAAGTTGTCCAAGGTAGTATGCTTCTATTGCATCAACATCTTCGTTTTTAATTGAGTACGAGTGGTTATCTGAAGTTTTAATTACATTTGTCGGAATATTCTCTTCGTCGAAATACGAGGTCACTGTGGAGTTGATATGAACCTTGTCTGGTCTTGTGTCGCTTTTTCCCCCGTCCTGAACCTTGAATTTGTCGTACACGAAAATTGCAACTTCCTGCTTTTGTAAAGTAATGATAGTCTGGTTGATTGCTTCGTTCAAAGCCCTTTCGGTTATTTCTGCCGATTTTTTGTACGATGAAGTTATGTGGCTGACCTGAAGCATGATGAGCACTATCATCGAAACCGACAACATTACTATACTCCACGATACAACTTTCTTCTTTTTCATGTCTGCAAATTTAAAAATAGTTTCTTTTTTTCAGTTATCCTTAACACATTTTTAACTTAAAATGGCTTTTTTGTGGTATTTCGACCTTTTATAACACAAAGTTGTTAAAAAAATGCTTTTCTCGGTTTTAGTCTGTTTGTGGCAATGGACTATATTCGCAATATGAAAAATAAAGTAGGCATATTGTTGCTTGGGATGCTGGTGTGGACGATGTCGTCAATGGCGCAGATTGAGTCGTCGATACCATCCGACAAGCCCAAACTCGTGATTGGAATAGTGGTAGAGCAGATGCGTCAGGACTACATTGACCGTTTCTGGGAGAATTTTGGAAACAAGGGATTCAAGAAACTTGCTGTGAACGGAAGCTACTGTGTGAATGCCAACCTCAACTATGCGCTTACACAGACCGCACCTGGTTACGCGACAATTGTAACTGGCGCAGAACCATGCAGTCACGGCATTGTGTCAAACTATTGGTTTAACAAGTTGACTGGAGAAAAAATCGACTGCATATATTCCGAAAAGAAGGAAACTGCCGTTGGTGGCTCCAAAGATGCCGACGGTCGTGTGTCGCCAATGAATATGCTTTCGACCACTTTCAGTGACGAGGCAAAGTTGTTCAACCGTGGCAAATCGAAAGTTATAAGCATGTCGCTGTCGAAATATGCTGCAGTGCTTTCGGGCGGTTATGCTGCCGACGCTGCCTACTGGTTCGACCAAGTGTCGGGAGAATGGATGACATCTACCTATTACACAAGTACTTTGCCCAAGTGGGTTGTTGATGTGAACAATAAGAAAATGCCAGATGAATATTTGGGCAGGCAGTGGGAACCAATGCTTCCGCTCGAGAAATATAACGAAGTGCTTTCAGATTCAAGCAAGTACGAATTTGGAATAGATGGCATGTACAAGACTTTTCCGTACAACTATCAGAACATTACGAAGACGGTTCGAAGCTATAAGTTGCTGACAATGATACCCGAAGGTAATACTTTGCTGAACGACCTTGCTGTTGCTGCATTGTATGGCGAGGATTTGGGCAAGGATGAGTTTACCGATTTTTTGTTCATCAACTATTCTGTGCCAGAGGAAGTTGGCAAGTTGTACGGACCGCAGTCGATTGAGGTACAGGATTTGTTTTTGCGTTTGGACAAGGATTTGGAGCATCTTATTGATGTGGTTGAGGATTTGGTTGGCAAGAACAATTGTCTGATTTATCTTACATCCAATCATGGAGTTTCGGAAATGCCACAGTACCTGCAAGACCAGAAAATGCCAGCTGGCAACTTCAAGCAGTACTATATGTTGGCGCTTGTAAAATCTTATTTGAAAGCATTGTACGGTGATGGTGACTGGATTCTTGATTTCAATAATTCTCAGATTTATTTGAACAGGTCGCTGATAGAGGATTCGCAGATCTCGCTCAACGAAATTCGAGAAAAGATTATCGACTTCATAATGAACTCGGCGGGTCTTGCCAATGCTATTGGTGCCAACCAATTCCAGAACATTGTGTTTGCCGAGGGCATGCCTGTGAAAATGCAGAACTCGTACAATCAGAAGCGTTCGGGCGACATTATGATTGCGTTGAAACCTGGCTGGATAGAGGATATACCATATTGCACCGACCACAATTCTGGTTACTCCTGCAATACTCATGTCCCGCTTATATGGTACGGCTGGAAGGTGAAGAAGCAGAAGGTTTTCTCGCAGATAAATATTACCGACATAGCACCGACTGTTTCAACTGCGCTCGGCACACCGCCACCGCCAATAGTTAGCGGTAAGGTTCTGGAGAATATATTTCTGAACAAGTAGGGAAATACCTTAATGTAAGCACTCTAACTGTTTGTTAGTTAGGGAGTCTTTCGTTTGCTTATTGGTAATTTTTCACTTCTCTAAAGAATAATTTTTGATATTTTTTCACTTTTCAAAAAGTGAATTTTTTGTTTGTTTTCGCTTTTGTAAAAGTGAAAAATTAAAGAGTGTTTGAGTTTTACATAGCAAGCCAAATTCCGAAGAACCTGTCATATACTGAATATTTGCCGTTGTCCTCGTATATGAATTCGTTTTCAACCAAGGTTTTTACGGCATTTCTTACACTGCTGCCAGCGCCAAGATTGTATTTGGCAATGAAATCGTGGCTTGAAGGTTCCGAAATAACTCGTTCTTTTGCAATGGCTTTAAGTAGATTTAGTTGGTTTGTTGTGAATAATCTACAGTAATTCTGATAATTAAATGAGTTTTCTTCAACCAAAACACGTATTGCTTTTTGGATTTCCTCGATTGTGATTGTAGAAGTTCCCCATTCGTATAAACGGTTTGCTACGGATTGTATATACCAAGTGTGTGCAAACAGGGATTCGTACAGGAAATGAAAAGCCTCTTGTGTTAATTTTTGCTTGTGGTTTTCAAAATGTTTTCTGCAAAAATCGTAATAGGAATCTTCTGGAATGACGTCTATTTGCATAGTCTGTGCGCTCTGGTAGAAAGCCCTTTTTGCCGACGAAAACATATCCATTATTATATGCTTCTGACTTCCGGAAAATATAAAATGTACGTTTCTAAGGTGCTGAATATAACTGCGTAATATTTCTTCAACATTTGTCTCAGGATATTTTTTTATCTGCTGGAATTCGTCTAACGCCACATATACGGGTTTGTTAGAGTTTTCCATGTAGGCAAATATTTGCGACAAAGAGGATTCCGATTCTCCGACCATATTTACACCTATTTCGGGAACACCAGTGATGGCATCGGCTGTAAACGAAAATCTTAGCGATTGCAATGCTTTCATAAGCCTTTCGCGAGCAGATGCTGAACCACAATTCCCCATAATTGCTTTTCCTAGACATTCCACAAAATCGCGCATATTCATTGTGCGGTACAAATCGACATAAATGCAATAGGCTTCGCCTATCTTGATTTCCGAAAACAGATGCTTGACCAGACCTGTTTTGCCAATTCGACGCGGACTTATCAGTACGACATTGCGTTCGTTGTATAGTGCCGAACTAAGTTTTTTGGTTTCGTTTTCCCTGTCGCAGAAGTATTCTTTTGAAACATATCCGCTGGTTAGAAACGGGTTATTAGGTGTGTTCTTTGCCATAGTATTTCTTTTTTATTTCTCAGAGCAATTTTATTGCGCCAACTTTCTTGCGCCAATTTTATTGCTCTGCAAAGGTAAATATTTTTTCTTATATGCAAAAAAATAATTGTCATTTGTAAAAAAGTTGATATAATTAACTATTAGTTTGTATATTTGCAGTGAAAAAATCGTGTTAAAATGAATAAAATTGCAAATGATAGTAATGCGTCCACTATTTCTTTTCCAACCATTTACCGACTAGCACGTTACTCGCTTAGGAAAAAATGGTTTAAGTATCCAACAGGTTCGTATTTCACTGAGCCATATACATTTTTTCAAACAAAAGAGGAGGCTTTGGAGGTAATTCAAAAAAATAGAGGGGTATGGGATGACTATTGTATTGTGTTAAGCGAGATTCCATTAGGCGTGCCAATGCGCGATGGGGACAGTTTTTCGGAACAGATTTTTCTTCCGGATGGCACTCTGTGGAGCGAGCGGAGGTATGCACAAGCAATGCCTTGGGAAATTCCTCATCAATACCAAGAAATAGAGTATGATAACTATATTTACGGGAAATGCGCGTTTTATGGACGCAACCCTGAGGAGATTCGTTTCCATAGGGGCGACATTATAGAGATTTTTTGTTACGAGGGTTGCGAATTTAGGAGTGTTGGGCACATAGAACTGGCTATCGTGGTTAGTGAACCGCCAACAATAGGAGAGATGAATACTCGTATTGACAAGTATCTGCAAGAGGAAAAGCACCTGACTGGCGATAGAGGCTTCGATATTGGCATTCATTTTAACGCTCGCGAAGATGCATACACTGTTATTCCTGCCTATTTGTCGCTAAATGAAGCACCTGACAATCTTATTGACCACTGTCCAACACATTGTGCTTTCCCGCCTCACAAGAATGTATCATCGCGGATGAGAGCAAAATTGTTGAAACAATTGGAGCGGTGTGGAAAGTAAGAACATCTGTTTCAATCAATAGGCAAAATTTTTCCGAATTCTCCCCAAACAGGATGTTGACGATACTGCTCCACCAACTGCGGTGGTACATACAAGCAGCAGTTTTCGTTTTTTTGGGGGGCTGATTCGTAAATAATTGTGTTGTTTGCCATTGTAATAGTTTTTTTTGTTACAATGGTAATATATTTAAAAATGATGGGAAATTTAGGGAATGTGATTAGGGCTTGTAAAATGTCGGATAATCTGTAGGCTCGCAATGCATTGCGAGCCTACAAAGAATATCATTAATTATCAATATGTTCAATGTCTAAGCACCACATTAAAATTCAATAATTTCCAAAAATCAAAATTGTGTGCGCATTGCAAATGCTGATATTCAAGCGTGTCGCATTGCAACCTTTAGCTCACAGCCTAAGCAGTAAATCCGACACGACAGTTTTAGATTTTTTTCGTCCTAAAAATTATTTCTGATCCAAGCAGAGAAGAAGTAATCATAGACACGATATGCGCCATTTTCCTGAGTAAGAATGTCTTCGTTGAGCAAGGCCTTTGTTGCCACTTGCACCGAACTTGCCGACAGTAGCCGATGTCTCTTTATGAAGGCACCTGATGTTATGGATTTCGCCTCTCCATCCTTGGCAACCGCCAACAACACTTGCTTTTGCTTGGCAGGAATCCTGTCCATAAGTCCGCGAAATGCCATATCCTGACTGTCAACAACATTGACAAACGCATACTCAATCATATCAACGCTACAATTTTCGCCTTTGGAAGTTAGCGCAAACAACTCGTTCATCATCATCTGCACATACCACGAAGTTCCATCAAACATATTGTAAACCTTTTCGACCACATCTTCGGATACTGACTTGTCGTAATTGCTGAATTTTTCTTGAGCAAACTTCAAGTACGACTGGTAGGGTATGGGGGTAAGTCCCATTGTTAGAACACTTTGGTAAAAAGGTTTGGCTGCCGACATAAACATTTTTGCCATAAGATGCCTCTTGCTTCCCGCAAATATGAACTGTGCATTTTTGCAATGCTGAATCTTTGTGCGCAACAATGCTTCGACTCTTTCGCCATCGGGGTAATTTGCAATCTGTTGGAACTCATCAAAAGCAACTATACAGGGTTTGTCGGCAGAGTCTATGTACTCGAAAATCTCGTCGAGAGTAATGTCCGGCGAGGAAACATCGCCAAGACTAAGGTCGAAAGTTGGCAATGCCGTAGCCACATCGAACGAAAAACCGACTTTCAGTGACCGCACAATTTGGGCAAACCTTTCCCTGAATTTTACATCGCGTGTCTTCAACTGTTCGAAAATGCCCTTGCCCCAAATGTATATGAATTCGGCAAACGAACGGGTTCCGTATATGTCAATGAAAAAAGTGTAATATCTTGATTCAATTGCTGATTGGTTGAATGTATGCTCAATAAGTCCCGATTTCCCAATGCGGCGCTGTGATATTAATGCAACATTTCTTCCGTTTTCTATATGTTTTATCAGCGTATTTGTCTCTTCTACGCGGTCGCAGAAATACTCTTTTGAAACATATTTTCCAACAACAAACGGATTGTCAATCAATAATTTATGTTCGCTTTTCATATATTTATTGTATTTTCAATTATTGTATTTGCAATAAAACGCAAACATAGTGTTTTTTTTACATATACAAGAAGAATTGTAAAAAAATATTAATGCATTGCAAATGCTGATATTCAAGTGTGTCGGATTATAAATCCGACACTACAATGTTATTTTAATTTCCTATTCCTATATTTTATTTATCTCACCACCATCTTCAATTTCTCCCAAACCTTTACCATTGCCCATGTGTCAAGTTCGCAGTAGCGGAGTAGGGCTTCGCGACTGGCGGATGCTTCGTCGGGGGGCATGTCCTTTATGCGTGGGAAGATGGTCATGGCATCGCCTCCGTTCTGGCAACGCTCGTCAAGGTTGTGGTAGTTTAGGGCGGGGTCGTCGGGGAAAAGCGCCGGCAAAACACTCTTGATGCTGAACGATCCACCCATGGCTGGGACATAATAGTAACCGCTCTGGAATGGCGTAAGCAGGTCCTGTATGTGCTCGCGGATGTTCAGCAGATGTACTGCCAAATCGGGGAATAGCGTTGCCAACTCCTTGATACGCCCGCATTCGAAACCTTTGTTGTAGGCCAGTGTGCAGACATTCATAGGGATGTCGCGGCAAAGTTGTTCGGCAAGCGCCCGGCGTGGGTCGGTGCCATCGCTGGGAGCAAGGAATTCCTTGTGCTGATAGGGGGCATCGGCACTTTCCTTTATATGTAGCGAGTACTGGAATGTAATCTGTTGGTATGGTCTCTGCCCGTCATATTGCGGAATCGTCTGCATTAGAGTCTCGAAATCGAGAAAATAAAGCGGATAACTAAGTTGTGATAGAAAGTTGCGTATGCCTTTAGTATCAATGTGTTCCGTTTTGTTTAGTGTGCATTCGACCTGCATTTGCTGTTTGTCGCTCAACTTTTGGTTGCGAACATCCTCAAACGACAGCCTTCCTGCATGATAGTGTTCCAGTTTTTGTGCAAAATTCATACGATATAGGTCGAAGACTGTCGGTTTGTCATCGGGCACGCCGTGCTGTCGTTTACAGTAGTCTAAGAAAGCGCACTCGTATGGTTTCGTGCAGTGTTCCGAAAGGTCATTGTCGGGTTCTTCATCCTTGTTGAGTAGTGCAATTGCTTTGTCGGCACGGTTTTCTACCATAACAAACTCCTTTTCGACCAATTCTTTCATGTCGATGATTACGAAAAGTCTGTGCAAGTCCAATTCGCCATGTCTCTCGTAGTCGCTGTTAATACAAACAAGGTAGGTGTTAATTACTTTGACACCGCACATTGTCAGCACCCATTTCTGATATGCAATGTCGGGAGCGTACTTTTCTAGTTTTGTTTCCTGTCCGTCGCATTCGGGGAAACTGGAACTTTTTACCTCGTAAATGTCCCAGCCGTCGCCATTTTTCCTTAGTATGTCAACGGCGCAGTAGTGCGATTCATGCAATTCGGTTTCGTATGTGAACGATGCCTCGCAGATATTTTCTATGCCTTCTTTCATCCATTGGCGGGTCTGTTCGGTCATAGTTGCAAGGTCGAGGGAGCCATCGCTTTTTTCTGCGTGTGCTTCATTGAAATCGCCGAAACGTCGCATAGCAAGGTCGCCGACTTCGTTACCTTGTGCAAAGCGAGATTCTACTGCAGGGTCAACTGTTGCTTCGTTGGGTTTGTTCACCTTAAGCCAAAGCAGTTTGGGACATTGGCAGAAGGCAGTGTAACGTGATTTTGATAGTCCTTTCATGTTGGTATATGATTCAAAAAAACTTTTAATAGATGTTCAACTCACAAATATATTTAATTTTCTTCAAAAATTTCAGAAAAAGTTGAGAATTTGGGGGGAGGGAAGCAAATGCTGATATTCAAGCGTGTCGGTGTAAAAGTCCGATGGAACAAAGTAAGGTTTTACGGCTTTACAATAGTAGGGAAGGCTTGGCTAGCTGTCTTCCTGTCTTCCGGTCTTGCGGCCTTTTCGACATCCCGACCGCTAGACTGTTCGACTGCTAGACTTTTAGCATTTTCTCCTTTTCTTTTTCTTCTAAAAACTTTAACTTTTCTTTTGAAACATTGATAGATACAATGCGTTATTTTCGCAAAAGTTTTATATCGGAATAGATATGAGAAGATTTTTGTCATTAATAGTCATTTTGTGCATGTCGTTTGCCCTGTTTGCCGATGGCGTAACCTTCACTGGCAAGGCGCCTGCGAGGGTTGGAGTAGGGCAACGGATGCAGGTTCAATATACAATCAACGAAAAGCCATCGTCAATACAGCTGGGCAGTATTCCCGGATTCAAGATGGTTGGAGGACCGTCGCAGAGTTCCAGTTCTAGCGTCAGCATTGTGAACGGAAGCATGACGAGCAGCAATACATATACTTATACCTATACTCTCGAAGCGGTTTCGGAAGGAACATACACTCTCGAAGGTGCCATTGCAGTAGTCGGCGGAACAAAATACACATCAAACAGCATTTCGGTTACCGTGCAGAAGGAAGCCGTACAGCAACAGCAGCAAAGACAATCCAGCTATTATGACCCATTCGAGGACATATTTGGTTCTGGACGTTCGCAGCAGCAACAACAGAACCAACCAAAGCAAACAGTATCCTCAGATGATGTGCTATTGCGCACATTTTCAAGCAAATCGAACCTTGCAAAAGGTGAGGGAACGATAATCACCATTAAACTTTATACCGCTGTAGACTTGATGTCTATTGAGGATTTTACTCCGCCGAAACTCAACAATTTTTATGTCGAGGAATTGGAGACAGACCAGAATCTTAAATGGTCTCGTGAAACTTTAAACGGAAAGACATACAATGTAGCAGTGCTGAAGAAATATCTTGCTTTCCCGCGTGTAGCAGGGAAAGTCGATATTGACAAGGCCGACATAAAGTGCATGGCAAGGGTCGTGTCGGGCAGACATCCATTCTGGGGCTACACCTACGACAATGCGCCAGCATCGGCAACGTCCAATACACTTTCGCTCAATGTGTCTCCGTTGCCATCAGAACCTGTAGGGTATTCGGGCGCGGTTGGAAAATTCAACATTTCGCTGAATATGCCCAAAGACACGGTTTCTGTGAACGATGCTGTCGTTTGTAAGATAACTATTTCTGGTTCAGGAAATTTCAACAACATTGAATCTCCCCAAATATCTTGTCCTAAGGAGTTTGAGCAATACGAACCAGTTGTAACAAGCAAACTCAATGCATCGGAATCTGGCTTGTCGGGAAGCAAAACTTGGGAATATACAATTGTTCCTCGCTATGGAGGTTCGTTCAATCTGGGTTCGGTATCGCTTGTATATTACGACCTTGCGACCAAGACCTACAATACCGTATCAACCGAACCGATAGTCGTGAATGTAAGAAAGGGTAGTGGCGATATGGCATCTGGAACAATCTACAATGCACAGACTGGTGTCGAGGTCATAAATCCCGAAGATGTAAGGTTCATTCACAAAGGCAACTTGAATCTTGCTGCTGCTTATTCTCCGCTAATGCTTTCTGGCTTGTACTGGACGATAATAATATGTCTGATTGTGGCTTTCATTGTGTTGGTGGTCGTATTGAGAAAGAACATCAAGAAGCGTCAGGATGTTGAACTTATGAAACGTCAGAAGGCAAGCAAGATTTCACGCAAGCGTCTGAAGAATGCAAGGAAATTCATGCAAGTCAACAACCAGACCGATTTCTACAAGGAAATTATTACTGCTTTGTGGGGCTATGCCAGCGACAAACTGTCGATTCCGACATCGCAACTTACAAAGGATAATGTAATGCAGGCATTTGCTGAGCATAACATTGAAGAAAACCTTTCCAAGCAGTTTGTCGACCTTATTGACAAGTGCGAATTTGCTCATTTTGTTTCGGGTAGTGGCAACGAAATGACTGCAATTTACGAGGAAACCACTGGAATTATTGAACAATTAGAAGAAAACATGAGGTAGCCATGAAGAAGATTTTTGCATATATCACACTTTCGCTGTTGTCGCTGAATATGTTTTCTGCCGATGTGGATGCATTGGCCGACAGCGCACAGAATTATTTTATGCAGACTCGCTACGCCGAAGCAGTTGTCCTGTATGATTCCATATGCAGGATGGGCTATTCGTCGTCGGACCTATATTATAATATGGGCAACTGCTACTATCGCCTCAATGAAATTCCATATTCGGTATATTACTACGAGAAGGCGCTGATGCTGAATCCATCGAACAGTGATGCCGAATTTAACCTCAATATAGCCAACCGTTCATTAAAGCAGGTTGTCGAAGTGTTGCCAAAACCTTTCTACGAAAGGTGGGGTACTGCGGTGCTTGGCATTATGGGAACCGATGCATGGACAATCTTCAACATTATAATGCTTGCGCTTGTGTTTGCTGGAATTGCGCTATACCTTTTTATGGGAAGTATTGCAATGCGTAAATTGGGATTTTCAGTCGCTGTGATAGCATTTGTGCTTTTTATCATTACAGCCGTTTGTGCATACAAATCATCGGTAAGGATTACTGAAAACAATTATGCAGTAGTTTTCGAGCAGTCGATGGTGAAGTCGTCGCCTAATGCCGATGCAGTAAACTCATTTGAGATTTTCGAAGGGTTGAAGGTAAATGTGGTAGATTCGGCAAACGGCATGTACAACATTAGACTTGCCGATGGCAAGGAAGGTTGGATTGATGCAAATGATGTGAAGTTGCTTGCAGAATAATGAGGAAAATCCTGTTAGCCATAATGTTATGTTTTGCTGTAACGATGCAGTCGTGTTCATTTTTTGAATCCGTAGTGTCGATATTTTCAAGGAATTGCACAAAAAATGTTACCGACAAGTATGTCTTCCGTGCATCTGCCGAGGCATCGTCGCCAACATTGCAAATGTCTCAGGATAAAGCAATTGCTGATGCAAGGCGCATTATGCTCGAACAAATTGATGAATACATTGTAAATTCGGTGTCGTACAAAAGTTTTCTTCGCGATGACAAGTTTGAGGAAAAGATTGACCTAATGCGCGACAAGGTGCTTGAATCTAGCGAAATATCTTGTTCGCACGTTTCCCAAAAGTCTGGAATTTACAAATATTCCACTACCATGCAGATAAACAAAACCACAGTTGATAACATAATTTCCGAATACAAATGACTATTGCCATTGACATATTGCTGATTGTAGTTGCCGCAGTTCTGTTGCTGATAGGGATAATTGGCTGTTTTGTTCCGATTTTACCTGGTCCACCGATAGCCTATGCGGGATTGGTTGCTGTATTTTTTGTCAGCTATTGCGACATACAATTGTCAACCTTGCTGATATTAGGTGCAATAATGGTTGTTGTAACCGTTCTTGATTTTCTTGTGCCGTCGTGGGCTACAAAGAAATTTGGCGGAACAAAATGGGGTAGTCGTGGTGCTGCAATAGGAGTGTTGCTAAGTCTCATAGGTTTGGCATGGTGGGCAATTTTCATTGCTCCTTTTGCTGGCGCTTTTGTCGGAGAACTGCTCTATTTGAAAAAGCAAGGACAGAAAACCGAAGGCAATATGAAAGGCGTCTGGAAAGCGTCTTTTGGTGCATTTCTGGGAATGATGTGCGGCATAATGCTGAAACTAATCTATTGTTGCTTTCTGCTGTTTTTCGTTGTCAAAGAACTGATAATGGGAATATTCGGGTAAAAACAAAATGTCATACTGACTAGTTTTAATCACTCTTTTTAGATCCTGAAACAAGTTCAGGATGACAAAAAGAGTGATCATTGTCGATGCACGCACGTTTATGATTGTTTGATTATTATGTAGAGGCGCAATGCATTGCGCCATTTTAAATCGTCAATCGTAAATTTAAAATCGTAAGTCGTAAATCGTAAATCCCCTAGATTGTTGGGTCGAAAATGCTGAAATGTACGCTACCGTACTTTTTCATGCCGACAAAATGCTGAAATCCAGAGAAATCGGTTGTTTCGCCATGCTCAATTATCAGGTAGGACGTGTCTGAAAGCAAATTGTTGCGGAACACTGAATGATATATTTCCTCAATGTTTTCTAGTGCGTATGGCGGGTCGGCAAATATCACATCAAACTTTTTTGTACAAGTATCCAGATAGCGGAAAACATCGGATTTGTAAATTACTGCCTGTGTAAATCCCAATTCCTTGAAATTCTTTTCGATGTATGCGGCGTGCTTTACATTGCTTTCTACCGCTACGAGCGACTTTACGCCACGGCTTGCAAATTCGTACGATATGCTACCCGTACCGCTGAAAAGGTCTAGTACGTCAATGTTCTCGAAGTTGAAGTCGTTGTTAAGTATGTTGAACAATGCTTCCTTTGCGAAGTCGGTCGTTGGCCTTGCCTTGAAATTGGCAGGAGGATTAAACATCTTGCCTCTGTATTTTCCTCCAATAATCCTCATAGGTTGATGTTCAGAAAGTTGTAGAAATAGTGGGGTGAGAATTCCTGAAAGCGATAGAAATACTTGCAGTCGCGGTTTATTGATTCGAAGTATACCGTCTGCACGAATTTCTTAAGGTGAATTACTGCGAGGTCATCCTGTTCAATAAAACCAGAAATAGCAATTTCGCAGTCATTTTGCGACAATCCGAGTTGCTCGAACGTGTTGATGATGAAATATAATATGTCGTTCGACGACTTGTAACTGTAGGTGTTGTAGTTTACAATTTGTGTTTTGTCGATTACTAGAACCTCGAAAAAGTCCTCAAAAACTTGAATAAGCATCCTCTGTCTGTTAGGACTTTCACTGATTTTTGTCTTTGTTAGTCCTGTCTCAATGAACGAATACGACTGCGGATAGGCATTGTAGCATGGGAATATGTCACCTATAAGTGTTGCAATTTCCTTGTCGACCGAATATATAATTACGCATTGCGACTTTGGCAGTCTTGCATAAAGGATTTCGTCAACAGCATTAATCCTGTGGTTTAAAGCGTAGATGCTGGCTACATTTCCTTCCTCGAAAATCACATCGGGGACTATTGTTGTGTTCTTTGTAGAATATACAACATTAATAGTTTCATAATCAGATGCTTTGATTTCTTCCGAATTAAAGAAGTCCTTTATTTCATCGCATTTTTTATGATTGTCGGAGAAGCGCATCGACACAAGCGCCTGCATCTTGTTGTTGCTACTGTCGTATATTGAATAAGAAAGTCCATCCTGTGTAATCAGGATGGACAAACTATTTTTTGAATACGAATCTATGTCGCCTTTAATATGGACGATTTTCACGTTATTCTTGTTTTTTCTTTTCCATTGTTGCGTCCCAGTTACCAGCGTTGTTGTTTGCTTCGTCTAGTTTACCAACGCGCAGGCAGGAATCCTTCATCTTGTCCTTGTAGTTTACGGTCAACTGTCTGTTGAGTCCGTCAAGCAGGTCGTCGTACAATGCATAGCACTGGAAAACCTTTACTGCAACACCCGAACCAGTCATTACGGTAGCGGTGTCCATCTTGTATTCAACCTTTCTGCCGACCCTGGTGTATCTTATTTCATCGATAGGATATTCGAGGTTCTTGAAAAGAGAATCCTTAACAGAAACGTAAGTTGTATCACGGCTGAATCCCTTGAGACCGTTTTCTTCTACTTCCTTCCAGTTGCCGGTTTTCTTTGCCTTCTCAATCATTGCGATTGCTTTCTTTTCATTCAATCCAGCTTTCAGTTGTTCATCGGTCAGGGTTCCTATTGCTTTTACAACCTTCAGGTTTCCTGTCTTAATGAAATTGATAAGCGAGTCAAACGACGGAGTGTACAAATGTTCGTAGGTCGGCACTTTGCTCTTTACGAAGATTGTGTCATTTCCGTTCAAAACTTCTTTTACAACTTTCTTTCCGTTCTTTACCGAGTCCTTGCTGTAAACTGGCGAAAGTACATTTTCCTTGTAAGCAACCTGTGCCGTGCGGATGGCAATAAGTTGGTCTACTGTGGTTTGGAAACGTGCAATCCTTTGCTCTTCATACTCGATTGGGGTTTGGATTCCATCTACTATCTTGTAGGTCAAAAATGCAACTAATCCTAAAAGCAGGACTGAAACGACGATTCTAATTATCTTTTCCATTATTAATTTTAAGTTTAATTTTGCAGTCGCAAAGTTAGAATTTTTTTTGATACCGCAAGCAAATAATAAAAAACTTTAAATGACAAGGGAAGAGTTCAAGGATAAACTTCGTCTTTTTATGGGTTGTGAACTGACTGACGGACAGTTATCGGCAGCCGAAATGCTCTATTCATTCATGGGCGATAGGGAAAAACTTTGCACTTTTCTCCTAAAAGGTTATGCGGGAACGGGAAAAACTACGCTGATAAGTGCGTTTATAAAGTTGCTCGAAGAGGTAAAAATCAATTCTGTGCTTCTTGCTCCGACAGGTCGCGCCGCAAAGGTGCTGTCGAACTATTCTGGACGGCACGCTTCGACGATACACAAGTGCATTTACCGCAAAAAGTCAACATCCGACCCTGGCAGTTCGTTCTCATTGAATTTCAACAGTTACAAGAATACCGTTTTCATTGTCGATGAAGCATCAATGATTGGCAATGCTCCTAATCCTGAAAATGCTTTTGGCAGCGGTCGACTTCTTGATGATTTGTTTGCCTACGTTTTCAACGACAACAACTGCCGTGTGATTCTTCTTGGCGATTCTGCCCAGTTGCCTCCAGTCGGAACGGCACTTAGTCCCGCATTGGACGAGCACTATTTGCGAGCATACGGACTTAAGGTTTATTCGTATGAATTGTCCGAAGTTGTAAGGCAGGATGCTGATTCTGGCATTCTTTTCAATGCTACGCGCTTGCGCAAAATGATGACTGAGAATGATTTTTCATATCCAAAGTTAAAGACAAAGGATTTTCCTGAGATACAATCTATTACTGGTGCTGAATTAATCGAGGAAATAGAAAACTCATATTCTCGCTATGGCAATGATGAAACACGAATCATCTGCAAGACAAACAAATACGCCAACCGTTACAATATGGGAATCCGTAACCGCATTTTGTGGCGCGAGGAAGAACTTTCGTATGGCGATTTGCTGATGGTTGTCAAGAACAACTACTCGTGGTTGCCCGAAAATGCTGAAATCGACTTCATAGCGAACGGCGATATGGTTGAAGTACTGAAAGTTAGACGGCACTATGAATTGTATGGACACAGGTATGCCGACTTGTATGTGCGCTTTGTCGATTTTCCCGACCTAGAAATAGAGGTAAAGGTTTTGCTTGACACCTTGTCGATTGATTCGGCAGGTATGCCTGGCAATTACTACAAAGAACTATGGGAACAACTTGAAGTTGACTATGAGGACATTCTTGATACAAAAAAGCGCCATGAGGCGATGCTTAAAGACCCATATTACAACGCATTGCAGGTAAAATATGCTTATGCCATGACTTGTCACAAGTCGCAGGGCGGACAGTGGAAGTCTGTTTTCATTGACCACGGCTGGATAAACAAGGAAGAGGTAACTGATGAAGGCAAATACGAATTCCTGCGCTGGCTATACACGGCAATCACAAGAGCGACCGAAAAGTTGTATCTGGTGAATTTTGATAAGGAATTTTTGGAAGATTAATATTTATTTATCCTTTTCCATCAGTTTGCTTAATATGAATTCTCCTGAATGAGCGTCACCATACAGAGGAATTGAGAAATTGACATTGCGGGCAAGCATTTCGTCAACGCATTTGATTATCAAATCCCTTTTTGCTCCAGCCAGCACGTTGCATCCACATTCAATTAATTCAATCCATTCGGTCTGTTCGCGCATTGTTACACATTTTTTGCCGAAGAAATATGCTTCTTTCTGCAATCCACCGCTGTCGGTCATTATCAGTTCAGAATGCAAAATGAGCCATATCATTTCGAAATAACCAACAGGGTCGATAAAGCATATACTGCTGCTTGCAAAGTCGTAGTTTGCTTTTTGCAGAATTGCACGTGTCCTCGGGTGAATTGGAATGACTACGGGAATTTTTGATGATATGGTTTCCAGTGCAGAAAATATTCCTTTTAAATTTGTTTCATTGTCGGTGTTTTCGGCACGATGTACTGTGCATAAGATGTACTTTTCTGGAATGTAGGCTTGGGGGCGTTTGGCTTTTACCTGATAAAACTTTGCGGCATCATACATTACGTCGCCACAGCGTACTACTTCGCAGTCAATGTTTTCATAGCCTTCCTTCTTCAAATTTTCAACAGCCTTGTCGGTCGGGCAGAACAAGATATTGCTAACTCTGTCGGTTAGAATCCTGTTTATCTCTTCCGGCATTTGCATATTGAACGAACGCAAACCAGCCTCAACGTGAGCCAGTTTTATATGCAACTTGCAGGCAGCCAAGGCGCCAGCTAAGGTAGAGTCTGTGTCGCCATACACAAGTACCCAGTCTGGATTTTCATCCATCATCACTTTTTCTATTTTTTCAAGCATTTGTCCTGTCATTGCACCATGCGAAAGCCCGTTTATATTCAAATTGTAATCAGGATGCCGAATTTCCATTTCTTCAAAGAAAATATCCGACATATTTGTATCGTAGTGCTGTCCAGTATGAACAATAACTTCTTCAACGCCATTACATTTAGCGATAGCTCTGCTTATTACTGCCGCCTTTACAAACTGAGGACGAGCCCCAACAACTGTCAAAATCTTCATATCTTTAATTCAATAATTTTTCGAAAACATCAACAAACTTATTCGCAAGAACCGAATAGGTATGATTTTTTATAACGAACTCATGTCCATTTATTCCGAGTTGCTCCAGTTCTGCAGATGACATATTCTGTAGTTCCTGTATTGCGTTGGCAATGGCATCTACATTTTCCGGTTCAACGTCAATGCCACATTCTGCTTCGCGTACCAAATTGTTTCCTGCTTTTATTGCCTGTATTATTGGCTTTGATGCCATCATATAGTCAAACATCTTATTCGGGCTTATACCGAAACGGAAAAGCGATTGGTTCTGTAAGCCAATATAAAGGACATCCATCTCCTTTAGAAATGACGGAACTGCGAATTTGCTTACAGGAGGTAAGAAGAATACGTTTCTAATGTTGTTTTTTGTTACATAATTAATTAGGTTTTCCTTTTCCTGTCCGGTGCCAACTAAAACCAACGATACATTTTGTTTCTCCAACATATTTACAGCGTCAATTATAGATTGCAATGAATTTGCAATTCCGTGAGCACCAGCGAACCCGACAAGAAATTTATTTTCAGATTTTAGTCTGGTTATCAGATCAATATGTTCTGCTGGCAATTGTTCTGGTTTTTCCCAATCTTCTTCAACAATTCCATTTGGAACGTAGAAGAACTTTTCCCGAGGCAAACCGCGTTCTTCTGTATGATCTATTGCTTTAGGTAGCATCGAAACAACCGCATCCACGTTTGCGTAGGCAAAATCCTCAGCACGTTGCATAACACGTATAAAGGGATGCTTGGGACTATACCCACCTAGTTCCATTGGTGACAGAGGCCACAGGTCGTGAATTTCATATATATATTTCGCTCCATAATGGTCGGCAATCTTTTTAGCAGGATAATTGTCGAGGGGATACGTAGATGAAGCAATGACAACATCGGGAACAAATCCGTTAAGTATCTTTTTGTATCGATGCTTCAACTGCCAAACAAACGAAAACATTGACCTTATGCGGCCAATGCCATTGCCTTTGTATTCATTTGTCTTTACCCAACGGTAATGTATGCCGTCAATTACCTCGTCGCTCGGTTGCGGCTGTCTTTTGCGCAGATGCGAAAATGTTGCGCCAACAATCAGTACCTTGTGACCGGCTTTTTGCCATTCACGAGCCATATAATAGGGGCGGAACTCCATTCCCAACTGCGGCGAACCTGCATAATGGTTAATCAGCAAAATATTCATTTGTTCAACAATGAGTTATATAATTCCAATAAAATTTTAGATTGCGTGTCCCAGTTGTATTTTTCTTCAACTGCCTTTCGACCATTTTTTCCCATAGTTTTGGCAGTTTCCTTGTCGTTGCATAATTTTGTTATTTCATTTGCAATGGCTTCCGTATCAAATGGATTTATGCAAACACCACATCCTGCCGACTCGACAATGCCTTTCCAAAGTGCAAAATCGGAGCAAATTACTGGAATGCCTGCCGCCATATACTCGAACATCTTTATAGGCAGAGAATCTATGTAACTTGGCATGGGGTGGAGGATTATAAGTCCGGCAACCGACCTGCCGTAAACTTCGTTTACCTTTTTCCTGTCAATATAACCGAGATATTCAACTTTTTCCCAACCATTTTCCGACTTTATGCTTTCCTGAAGCGATTCAGGGTCGAAGTTGCCGCCTAATATCAATTTGCATTGCGTTTTTCCGATTGCAGCAACCATCTCGTGTATGCCTCGAGTGTAAAACAGTCCACCGACATAGCATACAGCGTTTTCCTTGTTTTCCCATGATGGACAGAACATAATATCATCAAGGACAGGGTAGTTGTTTACATTTCTAACTGGTGCTGAAGTGACTTTTTCGAAGCGTTCCTTTATGTGCGGAGTGGCTGCAACAACAGCACTAAGTCGCCTTACGTTCTGGTTTTCCATTCGTTCTGATATTCGCGATGCTGTTTTTCTTAGGAATTTCGGAATCCATGGTTTTGTGAGTATCTGGCGTGGAAGGTCTTCGTGGCTGTCGTAGATTACAGTATTACCTCTTTTTGCCAGTTTTACTCCTGTAGAAAGCAATTCGGAGTCGTGGAAGTGATATATGTCGGCATTGAGTTCTAATGCTTTATGAAATGCTTTTCGTGGGAATTTTAATATTCTCTGGATTCGTCCATCTGGTTTGCCTACATCGAAAATCTTTACTCCATCAATGGTTTCGTCGCCTTTGCCGTCGGCTACGATAAGGTTTACATCGCTGAAATTTTTTGCCAGCGATTTACATTCCTTGATGAATATTCTTATGTCATATCGAGGATGAACAGTGGTTATGTGGCATATTTTTGTCATTGTCGGTATCTTTCATAAAAAATATCAGAATCAGCAAAAGGAACAATCCACCGTGTGTCAACATACTGGTTAGCAGTGCGCTGTTGAGGAACAGCATAACGAAGGCAATGACTATTCCGAAATAGGTCTTGTCGATGTTAAGCGATTCTATAAACTTGATAATTACAGCAGTAACCATTACAAATAGAATCGAGCCGATGTGTCCGAAGTTCATAAATCCGTCGGCAATAATTCCAGTGTTGCAACTTGTGCCTGGTTTGCCGTACATATAGTCGCCCATGAGAAATGCAGGTTCGAGCGAATATGGATAGTCGTTCAAACTACTTAAAACACTGTGCGACAGGTATATTGGATTGCCGTCATAAAAGTCGAAGCAGTAGTTGCAAATTTGTACCGGCAGGAAAAACATACGTCTTACAAAGATAGATTCGGCGAGAATATTACCAGTGGTTGCGCTTACAAATATTGATGTGAAAATCAAAATCAGTATGCCTGATAGGATTAATCCTGCCTTTGCCTTGTAGTTGTCGAAAAAGTAGAATGCAACAATAAGGAATATTGAAAGGAACAAGGCTTTGTGCGGATTTACAGCGAACATGTACAGCATAAGCAATATTCCTATTATGCTCATCCACAGCTTCTTTTCCTTTATGCCTAAAATTATGGCTATAGGGAGTAGTACTTTCGTGAGCGGACCCATAAGGTAGGAGGTGAAGATGTTGCTCGAGGACTTTGCCGCAGCTCTAGCCTCGTAGAGTTCCGAACCAAACGAAAATGCCTTTATGTTCAAGTTGAACTTGTAGGTCATGACAAAAGGCACAAGGAAAAGCAACGACATCAGTATCAATATTCCAAGTCGATGCTTGCGTTGAACGCCCTTCACATTGAATTTTGGGACGACAATGTATTTGCTCGTTATTGCATAAACGAACAATATTGAGTACAACGGTGCGAATATAGTGCAGTTGCCAAATTGGTACATTATTATTGCTGGAACAGCAAATGTAATTGCGACAAACATACTGATTGCGTATGAGAAATCGGAGATGCTCTTATTGATGAACAATCTCACAAGAAGAGCGAAAAGCATTACAAATCCGACACATATTGTGGTCGTGCTGTACGATAGCACAAAGTTGTTGACTGCGTATAATGGCACAACGAAATCGAAATATTCGTACAGCATCACAAGGTAGAAGCACACGAACATCAGCAGATGCAGAATATTGTTTGATATGAGCCTAGCTTTCATTTCCAGTCCGTTTGTCGTAGTTGCGTGTGCAGTTGATAATCAGTAAGAAATATATTGTGTAGGCAACAATGTTGATGCCCGTGTATGTTGCTAGGAAATATTTTATCGGCAAGTGACTCAGTGCCAGCAATGCAAGTACTGCACCGAAGTAGCAAATCTGCCAGGCGGCAAGGACTTTTAACTTTTCTAGCACGGTAAAACTTATGCTCAAAGGTGAAACTATGAACTGCACGGCAAATGCTGGTGCCAATATAGCAGAGTAATTGCCTGATACTCTCCATGTTTCTGAGAAGAAGAACGAAAACAGACCTTCGCCCCAAATCATTATGACAATCATAAACGGAAGGATGCCAATACTCAGGTACATGGCGGTCTTCAATATGCTTGGAGTTAGTTTTGCATTATTTTTTACCCTGTCGCTAAGTTCTTTAAGTAGTACTTGAGATAATGATGCCGTAATAAATGATATTGGCACTATTAACATTTGTCTGCTAAGGTCGAAATAACCTGCGGTTTCGGAACTGTAGAACTTGTTTATTAAGAATACGGGAAGCAACATGCTTGCCGTGTTAAGTACAGCGGGTATGGTCTGGTATTTTGGGAAAGAGGAGTAGCGTCGAAGCGAAGCACGTATCTTTCTGAATGATAAATTTCCGAATGTGAATCCTTTACGCTTTGCCTGATAAAAACCAGCGGTTATGTTGGCTGCATTTCCGACAATGTCACCTGTAAATAGTCCCGATGCAGATTTTATTGCTCCGAATATTGTCTGGACAATCCCTTCCGAAAGCCGTCTCGATACTTTGTTTATGGAAATGGCCTTGAAAGCGGAATTCCTTGTAAGCCAGTAGTTAAAGAACTGGTAAGTCGAGAAAAGGAAGGTTGACAATGGCACAAAGTAGAGCCAATATCCGTATTCTTCGGGAAAATCCAACCAACTGACAATATAAGTCTTGAAAATAATTGTTACAATTAGCACCAATATATTAATTGTCAGAGAAATAAGTATTCCGCCGGCTACAAGTCCCGATGCTTTTCTGTCTTCTTTAGGTAGTACAACGGCAAGTTCGTAACGCATTGTGGACAAGATGACTAATATTCCCACTATGCTCATATACACCGAAAATGCTCCGAATACTTCTGGCGAGTACAACCTGCGCAGTACAAGTTGAAAGAGCATGAGTATTATTTGCGCTATAGCGGTTCCCGACACCAGCAGTGTTACATTCTTCAATATGCGGTTGTTCAGGAGTTTACGAATTTCCATCGTCGAGTTGCTTGGACTGTTTTAAGCTTGTGCTTTTTCGTCGCGGTTGTAATTCCTATAGAAGTCGGCGAATATGAAAACAAATACCATGAACAGGAACGAAATGACGGCTGTTGCTATCACGCGCATAATTCTATTTGGTGCAGGTGAAATCAGGGTAGAAGGCACATGCAGGACATCGAAGAAACTGTCAAGTTCGCTGATGTCGATTGATGCCTCGTTTATCATTGCACTTGTATTGGTTATGTACTTTGCATTTTGTTCAAGACCGGCTTTTAGTTTTAGTATCTTTGGATCTGTATTGATTGCGTTTACAACATTTCCATCAATTCTGCCTATTATCTGTTCGTACGTTTTGCCCGATTCTCCCTTCACGGCTTCGTAGATTTCAACAATACGAGTTTCCATCAATTTTACAATGGAATCATTCTCAGTGTCTTGCGCTTTTATTTTATCTGCTAACGGTGCGCTTAACTTGTCAAGTTTTTCTGTAAGATATGACCTAATCTGTTCGTTGAACGATTGGTAAAGAATTTCTGCCAGATGCGTGGCTTCTTCCTTCGACTCTCCCTTTGCCGACAAGGTTGTCTTTGTATCGTTTGTGATTAGGATGCGTTTGTTGTAGTTCGATTCTGTAAGTTTGCTATTTTCTCCTGCCTGGTTAATTATCGACTGCTTGAAGTTTTCATCGTAGCGGACTGCGTTTGCCACATAATCAATGTCAATGAATCCGATACTTTTCACATTCTTTGCCCTAAGTTCGTATTTTGCTTCGTATAGGTAAGGTTTTACCGATGGTAATGTGTATATGAATGATGCAATTGTTGCAACTGCAGTAACAGCCAAAATCCATACCTTTTTCTTCCATACTATTGATAGATAGCATTTTACAGTTTCCATGCCTTTTTTTATGTTTTTGTGCAAATTTACATTGTTTTGTTGAGGTGTGCAATATTATATTTCTTTTTATTACTTTCGCACCATAAAATTTTAAACTATGAAAATAGCTCTTGCTCAATTAAACTATCACATTGGCAATTTCGAGTCCAATGTACAGAAAATCATATCAGCAGCATGGAAAGCAAAGGAAAATGGTGCCGACCTTGTTGTGTTTTCAGAATTATCGGTATGTGGATATTGTCCAGACGATTTGCTTTATCGCTCCGATTTTATTGACGGTTGCAACGCCGCTGTCGAAAAGATAATTGCCGAATGTACTGGCATTCCGATAATTATAGGCGCACCGTTGAAAAATGTTTCGGGGAAAGGCAAACAACTTTTCAATGCTGCACTATTTATTGCAAATGGTGATGTCAAGTCGCAGTGCAAGACGGTTTTGCCTGACGAAGGTGTGATTGACGAACATAGGTATTTTGAACCAAGCGACAAGTTTGACCTAATTAACTTGAACGGCGTAAAAATTGCCTTAACAGTAGGTGACGATGTCGTTGACTATCCGATGGATATGCTCGCTAAGTTGAATCCTGACTTTATAGTAAATATTTCGGCTGTTCCGTATGCTCACGACGATACTCATTTGTCGGAATTGTCGCAGGTCGCAAAGAAGTATGGGTTGCCTTTGCTGAATGTAAATCAGGTAGGTGGCAACACCAATCTTATTTACGAAGGTCGTAGCATCGCTTTCAATGCCGACGGCAAGGTGATAGCAGAATGCAAGTCGTTCGAAGAAGATTTGCAATATGTTGAAACTAAATCGTTTCAGTCGACAGGAGAGGAGCTTCGCAATATTGATACAACTGAAAGCATTTTCCGGGCTATAACACTTGGTTTGCGCGACTATTTTGCAAAGATGAATTTCAAAACTGCTGTTCTGGGTTTGTCGGGGGGAATTGATTCGGCTGTGGTTTTGGCACTTGCGGTGAATGCTCTCGGACGCGAAAATGTTCACTCGATTCTAATGCCGACCTGCTATTCAAGTTCGCACTCGATTGACGATTCCTTGGAGATGCTAAAGCGTACAAAATCAAGCTACCATATTATTCCAATCGAGGATTTGCGCAATGCTTTCGGAACTGCTATGGCTGAAGCATTTGAGGGTACAAAACCGGGACTTGCCGAGGAAAATATACAGGCTCGTCTGCGCGGAAGCATACTGATGGCATATTCCAACAAGTTCGGCAACATTCTGCTCAACACTTCCAACAAGAGCGAGGAGGCTGTCGGCTACTCAACACTTTATGGGGACATGTGTGGTTCGTTGTCTCTGCTTGGTGACGTGTATAAGACTGAGGTTTACCGACTTGCAAACTATATCAACGAACATTGCGGCAACATAATTCCGCAGAATATCATCGACAAGGCACCATCGGCAGAGTTGCGTCCCGACCAGAAGGACCAGGATTCATTGCCACCATATGATGTTCTTGACGGCATTCTTAATTGCTATCTCGAGGGCAATATGACAGCTGATGAAATCAAATCCAAAGGCTTTGATGCCGAAACGGTTGACTTTGTTTTGAAACTGGTTAAGCGTGTGGAATACAAGCGTTTTCAAGCACCACCGATACTAAAGGTTTCTTCTTGTCCGTTCGGACATTCACAAAGCGTACCGCTGGTTGCTAGATATTAATTAATAATTGATAATGAACAATTGATAATTGTCAATTCATGTAAACGGTCATGCTGAACTAGTTTCAGCATCTGTTTCAATAATAATTGCCAATTTGCATTTGTTATTGCATTTATAATGCATTGTCCCTCAAAATAAATTTTGCCATTTCGTTCCCATTCCGTATTTTTGTTCTTGGTTGCAAAAAAATAATTTAATTTAAAATGAGAAGAAGAATATTTTTGATTATCGCGGTGGTTTCCCTTTGCGGGTTGTTGGCGATTAGTGGTTGCAAGAAGAAGGAAACCTACACGGTTACCTTCAATCCCAACGGCGGCATCGGCACTATGCCCGCCCAGACCTTCACCGAAGGCGAAGCACAGGCACTTACTCGCAATGCCTTCACCTACGATGGCCACACTTTCGCAGGCTGGAACACTGTGCAGAGCGGTAGCGGAGCCTCGTACACCAACGGGCAGAGCATAACTATCACCGCCGACATGACCTTATTTGCACAATGGAAAAGCAATGGTTCGCAAGGCGGTGACTCGCCGACACCTCAGCCAAGCAATGTAGTAACCGTTACCTTCGACGCCAACGGCGGCACGGGCGAAATGGCACCGCAGCAGTTTGCCGTAGGTACGGCACAGGCTCTCACGACAAACGCCTTTACTCGTGACAATTACCGCTATGTAAACTGGAATACCTCTGCCGACGGGAGCGGCACAACATACACCGACTCGCAGGTGGTTAATCCGTCAACAAGCATAACCCTTTATGCCCAATGGGATCATATTTATGTTGACCTTGGCCTGCCGAACGGTACACTTTGGGCAACGTGCAATGTCGGGGCGAACACACCCGAGGAGTACGGCGACTACTACGCCTGGGGCGAGATAACAACCAAGGACTCCTACATCTGGAGCACCTACCGTTGGTGCAACGGAAGTGAGAACACGCTAACCAAGTACTGCAGTAGTTCAAACAATGGCTACAACGGTTTTACCGACACGCTCGCCACTTTGGAAGCAAGCGACGATGCCGCCACCACCAACTGGGGCGCAGGCTGGAGAATGCCGACAATAGAAGAGATGTGGGAATTGAGCAACAATTGCACTCACGAGTGGACAACCCAAAATGGAGTTAATGGCATGAAGTACACTGGACCTAACGGCAACTCCATTTTCCTGCCCGCTGCCGGCCGCCGTGGCGGCAGTTTCCTCTTTGACGCCGGTTACTACGGCTACTACTGGTCTTCGTCGCTCATCGGCGGCTCGTACCGCGCGTATTTCCTCAACGTGGGCGGTGGCGGAACGGGCTTCGGCACTCGCTACACAGGAAGCTCCGTTCGCCCTGTTTGCGTTCAATCTAAGAAATGATATAAATGCATTATCCTATACAGTATGACTAGTCCTAAATAACCGTTACAGGTTTTTACGGGACAAAGATACAATTAAATACACTGTCGGATATCCGACAGTGTATTTTTATTTTCATTTTTATAAGATTTCATTTTTAATTCGCGTTGATTATGCATAAACTCA
>JAGCDJ010000018.1 GCA_017651185.1 Bacteroidales bacterium
CATGTATGTTTCTTTTCTCGACAGGTTAAAGTAGTCTTCGTACTTGTCTGTGCGACCAGTTGCGATGTTGTTGGCTGTTATGGCTGTCCTTATTTCTGTTTCATCAAGTTTGTAGGGCTGGGTAACAACGCCTAAGTCGAAAAATGGGTTCAGCCCGATGTAGAAATGTTGCTTTCCGATGTCAAAGTTTATAATCTTAGTTCTAAGTTCGACATTTGCGTAGGCAAAACCATTCGCCAGAATCCTGTTACGCATAATTCCACGCAATGAGTTTCCGCCACCAAGTCCTTCGTACAATACGCGCTGTATGAAAAGCGTGTTGAGGTAGGTGTTCATATAGAACGGCGATTCGCCAGCAATCGTATTCTGTGTTCCGATTCGGTATGCAAGCGTAACCCTATCTTTATATATAGGTACATAATGCCTGAAATTGAAGTTGAACTTCAGATTGTTGTATTCGGTCTGATTGCCGAATGCTGCCGAATAGGTAAAGAATGCATCGGCATAAATTCCGCGCGAAGGGTTGGAGCGCTTGTCGCGGCTGTCGAAGGTGATGCCACCACGAACATAAGGATGCCATCCGCCGTTGGCTTCGTCTGGCTTTATTATTCCCCAACTTCTGTACAGTTCGTAAAGTCCCTGAACCGACGGGTCAAGATATTTTTGGTCGGACGGCTGGCGTTTGCCGTTGAGCATTGCAATATCGCACTCGTCAATCATATAGCCGAGTACGCCAAGTCCGGCATTCCACTTCCAGTCGCCAGAGATTGTGCCTTCGATGTCGGCTGCTACACGTACAAGGTCGCGCTTGTACTTGTAGAATGCACGCGAGAGGTATTCGCTCGAATCCTTCTTTGCATTGTGCCATCCCATGTGGTAAAGCGTCGGGTATCCGTTGTAGCCATAGAAGTCGCACATTGCATCGGGCAGATACGAAACATCTATCGTGAGGCGATGATCCGGAATCAAATACTTCGAGTCGTAGAAGAAGCGGAACAAACCATACCTTTTTGTAGTATAGGCTGCTTCAACGTAGAACGAATGTATGTATTCGGGATATTGACTTCCGTCACCATAATAATATATGTTTGACAATGCTCCGAACTGGAATCCGAGATCTGCATCGTAGGCAACGCTCGGTAGTATTCCAAAGTTCCATCCGGTTTTTACCTTTGAAGTGTCTTTCGCTTCAGTCTCTGCCATTAGGCTGCCTGCAAACGCAACAAAAATGGCGATTATTAAGATTTTTCTCATATATGCAGTTTTTTATTTTTAGAACAATTTGAGCAAATATGCAATGCCAACTCCCATATAAGTACCTATGGCATAACCGATTAGTCCTATTACGATTCCGCTAATCAGCACCTTCTTGTTTCCCATTGCACCGACTACAGGCGGAATGAAAGGCGGCGAGCAGAACAGTCCCACTTGGGCTACGGTGTATAGGTCACCGCTTATTTTAGAGAATCGGCAGAAAATGATGTGGATAATTACCGACACCAGCATTATGTACAGGACAAACAGTCCGAGCGAAATTGCCGACATGTCGATGCTGTACGGATTGAACTGCGATGCTACCGCGATGCTGAATATCAATATGAAAATCATACCGAGTTCGAAAGTTTTCGGCAATTCGCGTATTTTCTTCGAGAACGATGCAATTATCGACAGCGTGGTTATGGTAAGGATGATTACCAGTTCGTTGAGTTTGCCTGTACCTGTTTCCTGGTCGCCAACAACGCCTAAGTTGTATAATAGTAGCGACAGACCTGCGCCTATTGCGAGGAATCCAATCGACAGAAGCAGTCCGAGCATTGTCTTTGGAAAGACTTTCTTGTTGAGCATCATTCCATAGTTTTCGATGCCGTGGTCCTCCATGTTGCTGTTGAGAGTTATTGATGTGGATTCATCGGGGAAAGGCAGAATTTTGCGGAAAAGACGGTATCCGCCACCTGTTATGAACATTATCAGCGGGAAAGTTATAAGCATCTGGAATGTGAGCACGAGGGTGATTGTTGTAGGATCAACGCCAAGAGCGGCACCCAGTGCGTTGAAGTTCATCGTTCCGCCAGTATATATGCCCGTCATCATTGCCGACACATTTTCGATGTCGTTTACGCCTGTGTTGCGGAAAATGAAGAATCCTGAAATTACAGCGACAGTAATTGCGATAATACCACCTACTAGGGCAAGAATTGTCTTTGGTAGGGCGCGGGTCCACAGCTTGAAGTCGCAGTTGAAAAGCATAAGCGGTATGGCAAGCGGCACCGAAATGTTCATTATCAGCTTCTGTATGCTCTCGAATGTGGCAGCATCGGCTGTGCCGGGTTCAAAAGTTACGAATCCCGTGAGGCTCATTATTATGCCCACGGCGTAAGCCAGTATCACGGTGCCTATCTTCTGCAATATTTTCCATTTGTGGAATGCCGACACTATTATTATCGGGAAAAGCAGGTATATTGCGACTGCAATTATTATTCGCATAAGTGAATATTTTATTGTTTGACATGCAAAGGTAGAGCATTAGATTGAAATGGAAATATATTGGCAGAATGTTTAATTAAACTTAGGTTGTTAATACCGAAATGCTATTTGACAAAAAAGGACGGCATTGCACCGTCCTTGATTGTATTTTTAGTCGCTTCGCGAGAAATTGAACAAATTTACACAAATCTTTCAAATCTTATTTGTTTGATTATTCACAGTCATTCCGCAAAATAGAACGAACAGCACAAGGAACGGTGCTTGTGAGTTCATTTATGCGGAATCTCCTTTTTGTGTACTATTAGGAGATTGCTCGCAGGCTTCGCGAGGTTGCAAGCAACGTTGCGGATAACCGTCTTCACAACGCTCTGTCTATTGACAATCGCGTGTTCAGTCTGGCTTCCGCAATGACGGTACTATGGCATTTGTTTAATTTGAACCCTATTTGTACAATTTCTGCTCGTAGAGCACTCCAAAATTTTTTATTTGTGCAATTTGTGGCGGCGCGGCGCTCCACGCCCGCTACAATTGCTCATTATTCTTTAATCATTTTCAATTCCTCCGTTTCTCCATTAATCCTCTCAACCTTTACCACATACTCGCCGGGGCGGAGACCGCTGATGTCGAGTTGCATTGCGGTGGTTTGGAGAAGGGTGCGACCATTGATGTCGATGACGGTGGCACTGACGAAGCCGTCACCGAAGATAGTGACCATATCGCTGGCGGGATTCGGGTAGAGCGACATTGCCGTAGCGGTAGGCTCGGTGATGCCGTCGCAGACCTGCGCGGTGATGCTGATGGTACGGGTGGCGGAACATTCGCCACGGGTGACGGTGAGTGAGACGCTCTGCGTACAGGCATTGTCGAACTGAAGCATTTCGGTGCAGCCGGTGCCGCCTGTGCTCCACTGGTAGGAATCGAAATCGCCACAGGCATCCAAATAGAACTGCTGGGCGGTGCAAACGGTAGTATCGTTTAGCCCGATAGTGAGCGGCGGCAGCACGGTGGCGTGAACTAGCACAATGCTATCAAATTCCTGACCGCCCTCGGGATATGCAAATGTGTAATCGCCCGAAGCGGTAAGGGTTACGCCCTGCACAACATCCCCATAGCAATAGGTTGCTGTATCGTAAATGTATGTTTGGCAAGGCAGACCGAACTTGGCAATGAACATATCGCTACCCCATTGGTCCATTATGGTATCTTCGCCGAAAGCCATTCTGTTGTCAAATCTACCTGCTGTAAATATTTCACCTAAGGAATTTATGCGTATGTCGTATGGCATAGTTTGCAGTTGAGCCTTGCTATATACCTGTATCACATCTGTCATATTTCCCTGCAAGTCCCATTCGCAAATAGAAAAACCTCTATATGGAGTGCCCGAACCTTGCAGTTGTTCGCTTGGCATATATGTATTTTCTCCGCATACGAGACCGTAAGCAGACCAACAAACTCCTGCATATAACTTATCATTATGTTTTGCAATACTTCCAATTTCGCATTGTGTAGTTTTGGGGCAATTGTACCACTTGTAGTTTCCCGCAGTGTCATAACAAACAATTACATTTGTGAAACTCATAAATATTCCATCACAATTGTTTACAAGAGTATCATTGTCCCCGAAAATAGTATAATTGTCTGGAAAAGTGGATGACTTGGGAAAAGAATAGTCGGTAATATATATATTTCCTGAGTTTTCATCAAGGCACATCGATTCGAAGCGCGATTCTGCATAATTATCTCCGTGATTTCTTGTTTGCTTTATCCACAATATCTCTCCATCGCTGTTCATTTTAATAATAATTCCCTCTGGACCATACGGCGTATATATATAAATATGCTTATTGTCTGCAAGTCCCACATCGTATGGATAATGAGAAATACTGCTATTATCTCTTACTAAAGCATATCCGCAAAGATATATATTATCTTCGGAGTCACATTTCATATCGTAGAATTGCATTTCAAAATAATCGTATGGAGCGTTAATCGATTCGACAATAGACTTGTTATACAGCAAGTTGAAATCCTGGTCAAATTTTAGCAAATGATAGACATACTGATTATCCTCAGGCATTATAGTATCGGTAATGTCCTCACCGTTGCGCTTGAATACCATTTTCTGTGGAATAATATTACCAAGACTATCTTGCAGACCATCACATCTCATTTTCGCTGGTATATAATAGTTGTGCCGATTGTCGATTGCAAATGGAACAGGTTTGTCTATAACTCCTGCATTATCAAACAAATAATATGTTCTCTTTCCCAACCATTCTCCATTGTAACTATACATATCTTCCTTGTACAGTGAAAAAAGATTATAGTCAATGATATTTCCATCCAAGTCAAGTTCCATAATATATGTATAGTAGTTGTTTGGAATCCAAGGAAAAACTTGTTCATCTAGATGATTGATCATAATATTGCCATAAACAAGTGTGTCAAGAAACCATAAAGAGCATTCGTGTGTTGGCATTCTAACTGTTCCTTGTAGATAAATGTGGTTGTCCTTCAGAACCATATATTGCGCTTCGTGGCTTCTGTTAGTTTCTCGTGCTATAGCCTTGTGCCATACTACATTCCCATTGCAATCAAATTTTGCGATAAATGTACCACTGTTATTGTCGTCAATATCCCACATTTGAAAAAGTTCCCCATTGGTATAGTCATAGAATGAAGCGAGAGACCCAAATGTTCCAAATATATATGCGTTGCCCTCTGCATCAATTTCAAGGTGATGCGGATAGTTAAGTGGAGTTATGTTTCCAAATGTTTCTCGTATATTTCTACCACCAAACCTTGTAGCATACTGCCAATCCATAGACTGAGAGAAAGCGAAGGAAATTGTTGCAAACAGCAGATAAAGAACGAGGAAAGACTTCTTCATACCTATAAAATTTAAAATTATACACGAGTATAACGAAAAAAATTGGAAAAGGTTGCCTAGGAAAGGGAATTTTTTTTGGGGGGGGGATTTTTTGGGGTTTCTGGGTTTCTGGGGCTAACGCCGTGTGAAGATTTGCTTGCGCGAGCTAAAGGTTGAAAGATTTGAGGATTTGTAGAAACGTTGCGTGCAACGTCTGTGGGAAAATAAAGGATGGAATGATTTTATTGTGGATTCGAAAATTCGAATGGATTTGAAAATTTGAGGATTTGAATGGAATTAATATTACAGCCCTTCAACAAGGAATCGACGCAGATGCAAATGCGTAACACCATCGGCATCACTACGAGAAAGCAAAGGGGTCATAGATATGACATATTTGGGATAATTGTCTTTTATTCGATGTAAAATACCGAATTCTCTTTCGCGTGTATTGTCGTCTGATATTATAAACGATGCTTGAACGTATGCCCTTCGACCATCCGACCTGACTCCGACAAAATCAACCTCTCCAGCATTCAACTGTCCAACATACACTTTGTAACCTAGTCTTACAAGATGTTGATATATAACATTTTCAATAATCTTCTCAATATCACCTTCGCGAGAACCTCCTGCCAGAGCATTTCTAATACCATTGTCCTCGAAATAGAACTTTTCATTGCTCTCAAAGATGCGCTTCCCGTGAATGTCGAACCTGCTAACCTTATGCAGCATAAACGATTCTTCAAGATATTTCTGGTAGCCGATTATTGCAGATGGCGTAATGTTCTCACCCTGCGATTTCATATATTTGCTTATACTGCTTGCAGAAATAAGTTTTCCCTCATTATCGGCCATAAACCTTACAAGATTTTCAAGAAAAGGCACATTCCTAATCTTGTTGCGCAGTATAACATCCTTTAGCAGCACCGTATGGTATATGTCCATTTGATAGTCTCGCACGGCTTCCTCTTCAAGTCCAATACGCGTCAACCCTGGCAATCCGCCATAATTAATATATTTGAGCAGAGCATCATCATTGTCGGCAAGATTATGAAAAACAATGAATTCCTTGTAACTTAGCGGTTGAATGTAAATCTCCTTGTAGCGTCCACCAATAAGCGTTGTCAGTTCTCCGCTAAACATACTTGCATTGCTTCCTGTAACAATAACCTCAGTATCGGACTCTGTACGGTAGTTCCTGAGCGTGCGTTCAAACTCCAAAATATCCTGAACTTCATCAATCAAAATATAGTTTGTTACCCCGTCATGTCTATGTGCTTCGATATACGAGTTCAAATCCTGATAATTCCTTATGCTGTCGAACTCGCGCTTTTCCTTGTCAATATATATGACATTTGACATCGCATCCGCCCGCTTATCCTCGCACAACTGCCTGAGCATATAACTTTTCCCAACACGTCTTTGTCCTGTAAGCACAACAATCGCACCTTTGCCCAGTACCTTTTCTATCTTGTCAAGATATTCTTGCCGTCTGATAATTTCCATAATCAACCAATTTTTATCAAACGCAAAAATAATAAAAATTTCTTTTATAAAAGATAAAACATCAAAAAAATAATTTTCTTCTTTTATAGAAGACAAAAACCAAAACAACAACACTTTCTTCTTTTATAAGAGAAAAAATGATTACAAGTTATGTCAATGGTTTGTTTTCCAAATGTTTAGCGTTGCTGGCAGATTTCAAATAGTCCTTGCTACAGACATTTAGCCGCAAAATATTTGAATGAAAATGGAACAAAAATCCATTTAGTTCAAATAATTTGGCAACTATATATGTGTTGACACACAGAACTTCAGTTCGAGTCCTTTGTGTCATTCCGTAAGACAAAGCGAACCGACTAAGGAACATGTCGTGTGAGCCTGTCTGTACGGAACTCCTTCACGAAACGGAGTGAGTAATCTCCAACAGATATCGTTTCTACTGGAGATTGTTCGCTTTGCATCACGAGGCTGTTGCGTTCCGCACAGTTGAACAATATTACGCTCCCCGTTCCGTATCGCGTTATTGTTTGCTTAGCAGATGCTTTTGCGCCTCAGCATAGTAAACAAGTTTCCTCTGCCTTTGGCTGTTAAAGCATTCTAACTTGCGGAATGACAGACACGGGGCAAACTTTAGTCAACTTGTATATAGAATCCAATAATTTTACCATTCATTTTTACAGACAGAATGTCACATTTGGAACAGTAGATAAATTTTTTGTTTATTTTCTGTACGGGATATTACATATTTGATTATCTTTGCAACAAAAAAATTAAGGATGTCAAGTAATTTATTAAAGCAGTTTGGGAATGTGCCTGTAAGCAGTGCAACGCTAAACGACATATTAGGCGGATACTCTTCTCCAGCAATGAAAGTTCAGCTTGCTGAAAAGAATGGCGAACTGATTAGCCTGAAAAGAGGCTTGTATATGGTTTCTCCGGAAGACACGGGGAAAAATATTTCGTTGGGACTTGTTGCCAACCATATTTATGGACCGTCGTATGTTTCGCTCGAATATGCCTTGCGACACTATGGACTTATCCCCGAAGCCGTATATACTGTTACGTCGGTTACTACACGCCATACACGGACTTTTGAAAATTCACTGGGTCGTTTTTCGTACCGTTGTGTGTCGGCGGACTGGTTTCCTATAGGTGTGACTACCGAAGTTGAAAATGGTGTGCGTTATATGATTGCAACTCCGGAAAAGGCTCTGTGCGACACCCTTTTGCACTTGAACGGACTGCCACTGAGGTCGATTTCGGGACTTGAAGTGGCACTCGAAGAGGATTTGCGAATTGACATTGATGAAATCCGTGGTTTCGATGCAAAAATAATCCGCGATTGTGCCGCTTGCGGAATTAAGTCAACATTATTTGCCAACTTATTAAAAATTATTGAACGATGACTTTGTTTGACGAGATGGTTGCACAGTATGCACCACAAAATCCAGTGGAAAAGCTTAATGCTCAGCACGAAGTTATGCAGCAGATTGTGCTTGCAGGATTGCAACGAGGCGGATTTTTTGCCCATGCAGCGTTTTATGGTGGTACATGTCTTAGAATTTTTCACGGACTGAGAAGATTTTCCGAAGATATGGATTTTTCTCTTGTTGAGAAGAATCCTAATGTACATTTGGAAGAATATTTTCCTAGCATTGTCGAGGAGTTTAAGATTACGGGCAGGGAAGTTGACATAACAAAGCGCGACAAGAAAACTTTCGGAAAGATTGAATCGGCATTTCTGAAGGACAATACCGAAATATACAATATGGCTTTTCGCACCGAGAAGCAAATAAAAATCAAGATTGAGCTTGATACCGACCCGCCACTTCGCTTCGACACCGAGCAGAAGCAGGTAATGGCTCCGTATGCGTTTAATGTAAGGTGTGTTTCGTTGCCATGCCTATATGCAGGAAAAATGCACGCACTTGTTTTCCGTAATTGGAAGACAAGGGTAAAGGGGCGCGACTGGTACGATTTCGAATGGTATGTGCGAAATGGCATTGAACTAGATTATAATCATCTGCACGAAAGAATAAAGGAATTCAATGGAAAATCGCTTGATAAAGAAGAGTTTATCGCATTGCTAAATGAGCGTTTGTCATCAACGAGCATCAGCCTCGTCAAGCAAGATGTTGAGCGATTTGTGCGTAATCCGCGCGAGTTGGATTTCTGGTCGAATGACTATTTTTTGGAACTTGCAAAAAAAATTCGCTTCAAGTAGGCAACCGTTTAAAAATGTCTGCGTTTATTGGGTGTATGCGAAAAGAAAAGTTGGACATAAACAATGCCGGCGATGCAATGAAAATCGTGGAAGGCTGCGTAAAGAACGACAGGCAATGCCAGCAGATTCTTTACAACCAGACATTTACAAAAATGATTGGTGCCTGCCTTCGCTACTCGTCAAACTACGACGAAGCAATGGATTTCGTTCAGGATGGCTACATTAAGGTGTTCAACAAGATTGGAAGCTACAAGCCAACAGGTTCTTTGGTATCGTGGATAAAGCAAATCATTGTCAACAATCTGATTGACTCGTTGCGGAGGTCGAAGCAGCAGTTTGCCGAAATCGAGGAGGAACGCACCGACTATACAGATGGCAGCGACGATGAATTGGAGCGCATAGCGCAAAATGACAAGAATGCGGCGCGGATAGTGGAACTTCTGCAAAAGTTGACGCCAGCATACAGAATGGTGTTCAACATGTTTGTGGTTGAAGAACTTTCGCATCAGGAAATAGCTGATAGGTTGGGCATTTCGGTGGGGACATCGAAGTCGAACCTAGCAAAGGCAAAAATGAGACTGAAACAGATGTTTATAGATAAATACGGTGAAAATGAGTAATTTAAAGAAAATATTATCCGAATACGAGGGTGAATTTAACCCCAACGGCTGGGCGCAACTCGAAAAGCGGTTGCCAAAGCCGTCATTTATGCAGAGGTTCGGCAAGTTTATTGTCGGAGGAGCTGCAGGTGCATTGGTTGTTGCCGGTGTACTTGTGGCTGTGCTGTGGAATAATGATGAGAAACCTTCAACAGATGAACCTATTGCCAAAGCCGAAATTGCAACTGCCGTGCAGGAAAGTACTGGCGATGAAAATGCTGTTTCTGTCCCCGACCAGACCGCTATGCCAAATGCAGAAATTTCTGAACCTAAGCAAACCGCAACTGCTACTGATGTCGCTGAAACCAAAACCACAGAAATAGCCGAATTGATGGTAGAAAACGAACCTGCCAAACAATCTGCTCCGGCGACCAGCAACGAAAAGCAAGATGTTGCTTCCAACGATCAGGACAATCAACCTAAGCAAACTCCGAAAGTTGTTACAGAACCATCGTTCTCTGTATCGTGTGACCAGCATTGTACGCCAGCAACCGCAAAGTTTGTTGCCGTTGGTGTTGAAGCAGATAGTGAAGTGGTATGGGACTTTGGCAACGGTAAGCAAGGCAATGGCAACAACACAACCTGCGAATACCGCAAGAAGGGAACCTATACGCCATCGGCATCGTTGTACCGTGGAGGAAAGTTGTTGAAAAAGACAACCCTCAATGCAATTACAATTGGCGAAACACCTACCGTTGATTTTTCGTGGAGGTCAACCGACAACACTTATACATTTTACACAGGCAGGACGCTTAATTTGGCGTACAATTGGGAGATTGATGGCAAGTCGTTTTCCGATAAGTCGGTAGAGCATGAGTTTGTCCGCAGTGGCGACTATCCTATAAAGCTCGTGTTGACCGATGGCGAATGTTCGGCAGAAGCCACAAAGTCGGTGAAGGTGGTAATTTCGCATGTTTATTTTGTGCCAAATGCATTTACGCCCGATTCGGATGGTGTAAATTCGACATTCGGTCCGATAGGCGAAGACATGAATTTTAAGACTTTTAGTTTTGGTATAACTAATTCGAGGGGAGATGTTGTGTTTACTTCAACCGACCCTGCCGTACATTGGAACGGCAAGATTAACAATGTAGGAACCGATGTGGAAGCTGGGGTTTACTATTGGATAATCAAGACGGTTGACCGTTATGGCAATAGCCAGACGCGGAAAGGCACAGTAAACGTAATGAGGTAGAGTATTATGATTTACAAAAGGTCGCCTATGGAAATGGGCGACCTTTTGTTTTTTAGCGTGGATTGTTGATTTATGCAATCAATCTAAAATCGTAAATCTAAAATCTAAATTTACATTATCTTTGCACCACTAAATTTTAAGACATTATGGTAAGAGTAAGATTTGCACCAAGTCCTACGGGACCGCTTCATATTGGCGGAGTTAGAACCGCATTGTACAACTATTTGTTTGCCCGTCACAATGGCGGACAGATGATTCTCCGAATCGAAGATACCGACCAGACACGCTACGTAGAGGGTGCCGAGGAATACATTATGAATTCGCTCGAATGGTGCGGCATTAAGTTCGACGAGGGCATCCGCGAAGGCGGAAAATACGGTCCATATCGCCAGAGCGACCGCAAGGACATTTATGCAAAATATGCACAGATGCTTATCGACAATGGTAGCGTCTATATGGCTTTCGACACTCCGGAAGAACTTAACGAACTGCGCGCTGCTGCCGAGAAGGAAGGAAAAACATTCATTTACAACTTCTCCACACGCATGAGTCTTCGCAATAGTTTGTCGCTTAGTAAGGAAGAGGTTGACGAACTTCTGAAAAACGGCACTCCGTATGTTTTGCGCTTCAAGGTTCCGGAAAACCGCGTGCTCGAAACCCATGACGAAATCCGTGGTGACATTACATTCAACACCAAGGAAATGGACGACAAGGTGCTGATGAAAACCGACGGCTTGCCAACATACCATCTCGCAAACATCGTCGATGACCATCTGATGGAAATCACACACGTAATCCGTGGTGAGGAATGGTTGCCATCGTTGCCATTGCACATACTGTTGTACGAGGCATTTGGTTGGGAACATCCGAAGTTCGCCCACTTGCCGCTGATTCTCAAACCGAGCGGAAAGGGCAAACTCAGCAAGCGCGACGGCGACCAGCTTGGTTTCCCTGTTTTCCCGATGCAGTTCAACAATAACGGCGAAATGTGCAAGGGCTACCGCGAGGACGGATATTTCCCCGAGGCATTCATCAATATGCTTGCACTTTTGGGCTGGAACCCAGGCACCGAGCAGGAAATCTTCTCGATGGACGAACTTATAAAGGAATTCACGATAGAGCGCGTTGGCAAGAGCGGAAGCCGTTTCGACCCCGACAAGACCAAGTGGTTCAATCACCAGTACATTTTGAAAAAATCAGCAGAGGAAGTTGCAGAACTTTTCCGCAAGGATTTGGATGCTCGTGGCATTGACTATTCGAAGTTCGACATTGTGCGTATTTGCGAACTTATGAAGGAAAGAATTTCGTTCATCCACGAAATGTGGGATGAAACACGTTTCTTCTTCGAAACACCAGCACATTTTGATGAGAAGTTCAAGAAGAAAGCCTGCAAGGAAGATACCGCCGAAGTTCTCGAAACTTTGATTACTATTCTCGATAAATGTCCCGATTTCAAGCCAGAAACCACCGAAGGTGCTGTAAAGGCATGGATAGAAGGCAACGAATGGGGCTTCGGCAAGGTTATGTCGCCGTTCCGTCTGGCTATTGTCGGCGAGGGCAAAGGTCCGAGCGTATTCGACATGATTGAAGTTATCGGCAAAGACGAAACCTTGAAGAGGATAGGAAATTTAATCAAGGAATTGCGTTCCTGCTAAAATCGTTGACATACAAAACATAAAGGAAATGTTGATATTAGAAAAACCATACGTATCGGAAACACTTATCCGTACAGCAATAGAGAAAAATCTGCCAGTTTTGCGGAACAGCATGTCGGAAATGCTTGTCGCACGTGGTAACAAATTGAATTTGTACGATGACAACGCTTTTGTTGCTGAGTACGAAAAGAGACGCCGTCTTTATTCTATGTCAGAAAATGGACTTGGATGGATTGTGGAACACCTTAAGGATAAGGAACTTATCGACAAGATAGGTTTGCTCAAGGACAAGGCTACATTCCGCCGTATATGCAGCGATATGTATCCCGACTTTTTCTTCAAGGAAGTTGAGGTTGCAGAACTCATCAAGATGAGTACTGACGGATTGAAATTCCCTCTAGTGCTTAAACCATCTGTAGGTTTCTTAAGCGTTGGCGTTTATGTAGTGCGCGATGAGGCCGAATGGAAAACAGCAATTGCCGACATCGAAAAGAACTTTGCAAAATCAAGTGCCCAGTTCCCTGAATTTGTTGTTGGTACGGCAAAATTCCTTATCGAAGAATATATACATGGTGAAGAATATGCTGTGGATGCTTATTTCGATGAAAACGGCAATCCTGCAATCCTAAATATTTATCATCACAGATTTGCATCGGAGTCGGATACCAGCGACAGACTATATTGCTCGAGCAAAGCGCTTTACGATACATACGAGCAGACTTTCACCGATTTCCTGATAAGCACCAACAAGGTCATTGGGTTGCGCAATTTCCCAATGCACATAGAGTTCCGCTACGATGGAAAGAAGGCAATTCCAATAGAAATAAATCCGTTGCGTTTCGCAGGTTTCTGCCTCAACGAACTCCAGACGCATATTACGGGCATACATCCGGTTGTTGCTTATTTTGAAAACATACACATCAGCAAGGAGGAAATGTGGAAAGGTCGTGAAAACGACACTTATAGTTTCCTCGTGCTTGAACGCCCTGCACAGGCACCTGCTAATGCAGTGTTCGACAGTGCAAAGTTCAAGGCATCATTCTCGGATGTTCTCGAAATCCGCGAGGTAAAGGAAGCCGCCGTTGGCGTTGCTGCAACAGCGTTTACGCGTACCGATAAAGCTCACGAGGCAGAACTCGACAGAATCCTGACTCTCGACATGATGGAGTTCATGAAGTAAGATTTAGGTGCTTGTTATTACAGGAGACAAAAAACTATTTAGACGACCTATCTTTTAGGTCGTCTATTTTACATCCCACCTCGGTTACTATGGCGACATTAGTGCCAAGTTCATCGGTAATGTTGATTTCAAAAAAGCAGTTCCTGCGACCTGACTTAAGGCAGTGTGCTTCGGCGATTAATTTTTTGCCACGAACTTGATTTAGGAACATGATGTGTGCCGATTCGGTTACTGCCGACAGTTTCTCGGCATTTGCAGCCACGGCGTAGCAAAAGTCGGCAAGCGTAAATATAGCCCCACCCATTACCGCGCCAACAGTATTCCGGTGGCGGTTTTCAATTGAAAGTTCGCATTTTGCGTAGTTGTCTGCTACGGCAACAATTTCGATGCCTGTAACCTCGGTTGCAAACTTGTCACCACTAAAAGTATCTCTTGCCAGTTGTAGCTTTAAATCATTCATTTCCAAACAATTCCTTTTCTACAAGTTCACAAACAATATGACCTATCATTATATGTGCTTCCTGTATTCGCGGTGTGCATGTTGAGGGTACGTTTATCAGCAAATCGGATAGGGCAGTCATTTTGCCGCCATCGTTTCCTGTCATTGCTATGGTAGAAACACCAATTTCACGAGCTTTTTGCATGGCGTTCAATACGTTTGCTGAGTTTCCTGATGTAGAAATTCCGACTAGTACATCTCCCTTTTGTCCGGTTGCTTCTATTGCTCTTGAAAAAACTTTGTCGAATCCGTAGTCATTAGAAACGGAAGTCATATATGACGAATTGCAATGCAGTGCTTCTGCATAGAGTGGTTTTCGGTCGAGGTAGAAACGTCCCGACAATTCTGCTGCAATATGCTGTGCATCGGCAGCACTTCCCCCGTTCCCGCAGAAAAGCACCTTGCCTCCGTGACGGTATGTGTCGATTATCATATCCTTGAACCTGCAAATTCTGGTCAGCAGTTCCTTGTCGTTGAGCAATGCACGTTTTACAGATATGCTGTCTTGAATAATTTGTTCTATGTCAGTCATAAGCATCAGTCAAATAGTGTTTCTATTGTTTTTGTGAGGTTTCCCCACGAAAATTTCTGCTTTTCCACCACTACATTCTTCTCATATTCTTCGCGGCGGTTGTTTTCGTAAAAGTCGACTATGGCGTCGGCAATATCTTTTGGGTTTGGTTCTACCACATATCCCACTTCTCTATTCTTAACAATGTCGGCAAGTTTCTTTACATTTGTTACCAGCATGGGTTTTTCGAAGTGGTAGGCCATTCGTGTGACACCGCTTTCCTTGGGCTTCTTGTAGGTCTGTACAATCATGTCGGCTGCCGAAAAATACTTGTGAACATCCCTGTTGCTAATGTATTCGGTGCGCATTTCAAGGTATTCGCTCATTCCAGTCTGCCTAATCTTGTCGATGTACAACTGGATTTCGTCCTTGAATTCGCCAGCAATTAGCAGTTTTACATTGTACTTGCGAATCCGTTCGTCGGAAAACGCTTCTATCAGAAGGTCTACACCCTTGTACGGACGGATGTATCCGAAAAACAGCAGGTATCTGTATTTGGGGTCAAGCGAAAGTTGCTCGATTGCCATATCCCTTGGAATTCGTTCGCCATACGGAACGTTTATTGGCAAGTTGGAGTATTTTTTGGGTTTCGGTGTCTTCTCGAAATGCTCAATGTCCTCGGCTATGCCTTTGTTTACACATACAAAACCATCGATATTGCGTGCAAATTTGTATGGTAGAAAACGGTCGAGCAAGTTAGCGTCCTCGGGTATCATGTCCTTGACAATTGCGATCCGCTTTATTCCTGTATTTTTGCTGATTCTTTGCGCAATGTTTCCCATACAAATCGCCACTTTGGAATTTGTGTAGGCAAAAATTACTTCGTCTGGATGCAATTTTTTTATATAGTTGGCGGTTTTATTCCAGCTCACAGGATTTAGCGAATTTATCATGTGGGTAATCTTCAGGTTTTCGGGCGACGAATCGCCAGACAGTTTTTCTTCCTGTACGCCTTGATATTTGTAGGTGACAATTTCCACATCGTTGCCTTCGTCCATAAACTGGCGGGCAAGACTATGATTGAACGCAGAAACCTTACTTCTATAAGGGTAAGCTGTACCAACTATAATAACTTTCATCTTCCTGTTCCTAATCAAATGCAAAGTTAATCTTTTTACGAACTCTTGTTCCTTAAATCTTCATTTTTTTCAAATATTTGAATCTTCCAAAATATTTTTCAACAACGGTGCATTGAGCAAAAAAAAAGTGTACTTTTGCTTCCCTTTTGCTTGGTGCAGGGGTGTTTTGAAGAAAAAGATTTAAAATGACAAAGTTAAGCGTAAATATCAACAAGATTGCGACCATCAGGAACGCACGCGGAGGAAATGTCCCCGATGTGAAATTGGCGGCGATAAATTGTGAAAAGTTCGGTGCTCAGGGTATTACTGTTCATCCTCGTCCCGATGGACGTCACATTAAGTACCAGGATGTATATGACATACGTCCTATTATTACTACTGAGTTCAATATTGAAGGTTACCCGTCGAAGGAATTCATTGAACTTGTTTTGAGAGTGAAGCCAACTCAGGTAACACTTGTTCCCGATCCACCCGAGGCACTTACGTCAAATGCTGGATGGGATACAGTTGCAAATAAGGAGTTTCTGAAGAAAATAATATGCGACTTCAAGGATGCCGGCATCAGGACATCTATATTCGTTGATACCAACAAGCAGAACATCGAGGGGGCAACTTATACCGAAACCGACCGTATCGAACTTTATACCGAACCATACGCATCGAACTTTGCAAAGAACAAGGAAAAGGCAGTTGCCGACTTTGTTAAAGCAGCAAAACTTGCCAATGAACTCGGCCTTGGAATAAATGCAGGCCACGATTTGAACTTGGATAACCTTAATTACTTTGTGACTAAAGTTCCTAATGTAGCAGAGGTGTCAATAGGTCATGCACTAATATCAGATGCATTGTATCTTGGTCTTGAAACTACAATTCATAAGTATCTTAACGAGTTGAAAACGAAGTAGATTCTTCCCAAAATATGTAAAAAGCATCCGCGAAAACGGGTGCTTTTTTGATAAAGTACAAGATAAATGAGAAAAAAACAGCAGACACAAAATGCATCTGCCATCTTAAATATGAAACATTGAGATTTCTATTCCTTCACAATCCTATCCCTTGCAATTACATTGTCACCATTGACTATGCGATACATGTAGACGCCTTGTCGAAGCGATGAAATGTTTATGCTTGTGCTGTTACCCTTGATTTCCTCGGAAAGAACAAGTCGACCAGTAACATCGTGGAACTCAATCGTTGTTCTTCCTTCTGGAAGCGAGTTGAGCAGAATGTTCAACTCCTCGTCAGCTGGATTTGGATATACATAGATTGCAAGCTGTTCGGCATCTGATTCTGCAACAGCAGTTGTACTCTTGCTATTCATCGGTGCATCCATGTCGAAGTCAAGGTCTAATTCTTCGTCACGGCAGATACCGTAGAAGAAGCAGAGTACCGAATTTGCGTACGCCGATGAAACGCCTGTGTTACGCTCTGCAATCGTCTGCAATTCTGCAATCTCGGTTTCGGTAAACTGTGCATAGTTGCGTCCCGAAGCATATACCGATTCGCGCAACGACTGGTACTGGCAGAAATTGTCGTACTCGGCAAGTTCGTCTGTGGTGAGTGCAAATCGCTGTGGTATCGATGCCAGTTCCTGACGGGCAAGTGCATATTCGCCAACTTCGAAGTAACTATTTACCAACGAATATTTTGCTGTCTGGGTATTTATTCGGTTGTACCATCCGTTAAGTGACTCGCGGTCAAAAACCAGAGTATCCTGCAATATTGCATCAATGTTGCGGTTTGCAATTTCTGCCATTGCGCGGTGAATCGTGATTAGCGTATCCTGCTTAAGTCTTGCCAGCGCCACTATGTCGGCATCTTCTTCATCAAAGTTCTCTAGCAGGAATCCGTAGCCGGCTGCATCGTATTCCGCAAGGCGCGAATCGTACTCCTGCTGCAACGACTCGTAAAGAGTGATGTCATCGCTGACTGGTGAGGACTTAGGATTTATTGGCGGATTTATTGGCGGAAATATCGGTACAATGCATATTGTTGGTTCGCATTCATTGGCTGTAATATTTGGTATTTTGGTGATATTGTTCGATGTTGATGCGGGATAATATGGGTTCGATGATAATTGCGCTCCGCTGTGGTAGTAGTAGAGAGCGATGTTTGATGTAAAATTGGAGACTCCTGATGAAAACTGATTGCCTGCACTCACACTCGATGTCCCCTGGCTCGGAATGGAACCGAGGTTACCTATGTCACAGGTGAGGTTGTCGGAAAACTCATTGCACGAAACTTGAAGTCCAGGATTATTTATAGATTTTATGCCATCATCCAACTTCTCGAATGTATTCCTGTAGATGGTATTGGCATTGTTTCCCGAATTCTGCATATGAATACCACATGTATTACAGAATACATGGGATGTATTTGTCGTATAAAAATTATTGGCTTCTACCTTGTATCCACTGCAGTTGTTTGAGTATATGCCGTACCCGTCCAACGGGGTTAGGAACTCGACTCCCGATAGATTAAAGTTCGACATCGTTACATTATAGTTGTTCACAGCACTCGTATAAATTCCTTGCTCGCATAGGGCAAAATCGGTCTTGAACACATTAATCGTATAATTTGACCCTGGATTCTGCACACTTATACCTTTTGTGAAGCCGCTGAAAGTATTCCTGCTTTCTCCCATGCAGATACACGGCATATTGATAGTGTAGTCGCCAAATGAACACGATGGCTTGAAGTTTACGCCGGCACCTGCAAGATATATTGCGGTTCCGCGTGTGGGCGACCCCGTACGGATGTCGCTGAAGTGGCAACCACGTATTGAAATACCGTTTACAGCGCTCATCTTTATCATGTAGGTATAGGTAGCGCTCGACGAAGCGAATATATTGTTGTTGTCAATTGTAAAATTGCAGTTCTTTAGGTAACTTACATTGCTACACTCGTTATTGCTTGCATCGTGATTGGTGTACGGATAAAATTCTACCGCCCTTCCGTTGTTGTGGAATGTTGAATTGCTGCATTTCACTATGCCTCCCGAAGTACCGTAATCATATCCATTCCATGTGATAATACCCCATTCTGCATTTTCTATCAGCGAATTGTTCTTTATCTCCAAAGTACCTTGGTATGTAGCAAGTTGTTGCTGGTAGGAGTTGCCAACTACATAGATGCCGTTCCACATTTTACCTGTGCAAAGGTTAGTAAGCGTTCCACCATCTACTATGAGTTTGCCACCTGGTTGAATAACAATCTTTGCATTGGGAGAACAATATATTGTAGAGTTTATTGTAACAGTATTTCCATCAGTTATGGTAAAAGTTCCTGCAATGACAGAATTCATTACAGGTGTTATTGAACCGTTTGTTGCGTAGTTGTTGTAGTATGTAGAGTAGCCAGATGTCACCATTATGTCCTTTATCTTCTTAACCGTATCATTCTCGCGTATAAGATTTGCTCTTATCCACCCTGCACCATAGCCGATAGGTCTAACCGTTATGTTTGGTGCTCCTTGTGCAGAGATAATTTCAAGGTTGTCGCTTGTTTCCCAATAGAATGATGTTCCATTGGGAACATTTGTATTGCTTAGTGAATATTGTGGCTCATCGCAGGATTGTACCGATGTGTTTCCGTTTATCGTATAATCATAGAAATATGCTTCCAATACTGCTGCATGGGCATTTACAAGACCATAACCAAGGGAATCGCACCATGTACCATTGGGATGATTATTGTCTATCTGATAATTATATCCTCCCACTTTTTGGGCAGTTTTTTCTATTATTGTTTTTACTTGCGCCGCAGTAAGATTGGAATTTACAGAAAGCATTAATGCTGCTACTGCAGAAACATGCGGTGCGGCAGCAGATGTGCCTCCGTGAGGAGAATAGTTTCCATTTAAAGTTGTTGACCATACAGAAGTTCCTGGAGCGACAACACTTAATGCAGAACCAAACGAACTTCCTGGTTCGTAACCTTTTGGCCATGGACTACATGAATTAGGAACTCTATCAATTCTCCCAGAAAGAATCCCACAACTATCAACAGCCCCAACTGCAATTACCCCATCATTGCCAGCAGGATACTCTACTTCCGAATAATTATTATTACCAGATGAAAAAACAACAATTGTTCCTTTTGTATCTCGTCCCAATGTTAAAGCATCTTCAATTGCATTATCAATAAACCAACTATATGCAGGAGATGCACTCCATGAATTATTAATAACAGAAGCTCCGTTTATGTACGCAACATTTATTCCATCTGCCATTTGTTGATTATAATCTACATTTGATAACCTTAACGAATTACTTACTGACATTAAAGGGCAATTGGGAGCAATACCCGCTATTCCTATATTGTTATTTGTTGATGCGCCAATAATTCCTGCAGATTTAGTGCCATGATCATCATACACAACACTAGAACCATGTGTTTCTGTATCGTAACTATATGTATATATGTTTGACAAATCTGGATGATTAGTGTCTATACCGCTATCTAAAACAGCAACAATTACAGAACTGCTTCCAGTAGTTATGTCTTTTGCAGCACAATAATGAATATTTACTGATGATGTACTCTTCAGAGCCCATTGACTTTGGTAATGAGAATCGTTTGCACAATCTGCAGAGTTTTCAATAATAAAACTTGGTTCTGCCGCATCAAACAATCCAGACTCATAAAATACATTAGCTAATTCTAACGCATTTAAGTGAGATTCTTGCCCCACGGAAAGCATATACCATAACGGCATAAATTCATTTTTTTTAATAATTATTGCATTTTTATTTGATGCAAAATTATACAACAAATGATAATCTGTAGAATCTTTCAGTTTAACATAAAACAAATGAGATATTCCGAAAGACTCACCTCTTTCGTTATTATAAAAAGGAATTGTATATAAATTAGCATTATTGATTTCAAAATTATTATCAGATGACAATATTGTCCAGTATATACTTGAGACATCTATACCTTCTTCTGTAGGATAAAAATACTCTCGGAATGCATTATGCCTTATAAAGTTATCCGTATTATATGTTTTTAGACTTAGCGTATCACTACTATGACGAACCATAGCATATTGTTTTTTGTAATCTGCATATATCTTTATTTTATTGCCTTTATACCAATAATAAGAATCTTGTGCATATAAAATCGTTGTTGAACATAACAAAAATAAAATTGGCAAATAAGTTTTTATATTCATCATTCTATTGGATATTTAGTTATATTTATCTCATATTCATTATTTATATTTATTTTCCTGTCGGTGTAGAATGCTAACTTCCATCCACAAGCATCGGCACTTCCACTTTCGTACAATACTATGTCAATTAAAATCTTCCCATTGATAATTCTAAACTTAACATCCTCTTGAGTAGTAGTTGTCCTTCCCGAAATAGCAAAAACAGTATGGTTTGAAAAGTCAATTGGGGGCATCTCGTTGCAAGTTCCAAAAAACTCGCGATATGTTTCCTCATCATTCATTGCAACTAACCATTTAGCATTGTTTCCACCATTGTCATAATCACACACCTGACACATATCGTCGGGAAAATCAAGGGCACAATCCCAATCAGTATAATACCACTCTGGATGTATGCGTGTTATTGAAACAACAGAAGTGTCGCAGATTGTACTATCTTGTTGCGACTGTCTTTCTCCTGGTTCGATTGAATCTGGTTTTTCACAACCTACGAATGCTATCACACCCATTGCTACAGCGAGTATTGATATTAAGACTAATTTTTTCATGGCTCAAAATTTTAATGATATATATCATTGCAAATATATGTATATTTTTATTCTGTGCAATGGATTTGTAAAATATTCAAGGATTTTGCAATTAGCAGGCGAAATATGGCTATGTTGTTATTATTTTGTATTGGCGGATAAAATATCCTTATACTCTAGCCTTCGGGAGTACAAATCCCGAAGGACAATGGATACAACTATATGCCAATAATGCTAACAAAATAAATTTTCTCAAAATCATAAAATTTTAGTTAATACAACATCTTGAAATCCAATAATTCCAAGGTCAACTGGCAAAAATTGATTAATTCTAATAGTATCAGACGACAAAATCACGACATTATTTGTAGTTGTCTTTTTGCTAGGTTCAATATCCCACAATCTTATGACCTGTATAGAATCTTCATTCACAACATAGTAAGACATTTTATAAACAAAATTATCATATCTTGCTATTAAAAAAATACTATCAGTCTCTGTAAAAGTATAAGTCCTGCAACTATCACATGGAGACACTTCAATCCAAGTACCTATTAATACGTCGCTTATATTGTTAGACGATTGAGTTGGAATAGTATCACCCTGTTGGTTTGTAAGAGTGTCTTCTGTTTGCTGATTAGCCATATCTGTCGTTTGCGTATTAATTACAGTGCTGTCGGTTGTCTGCGGTTTGCTTGCAACTGGAATTTCTATTTCTTCTGGCTTTTCACAACCATTAAATGCCATCACACCCATTGCTACAACGAGTATTGATATTAAGACTAATTTTTTCATGGCTCAAAATTTTAATGATATATATCATTGCAAATATATGTATATTTTTATTCTGTGTAATGGATATTTGTAAAATATTCAAGAATTTTGCAATTAGCAGGCGAAATATGACTATGTTGTTATTATTTTGTGTTGGCGGATAAAATATCCTTATACTCTAGCCTTCGGGAGTACAAATCCCGAAGGACTGTAGGGCATTTGGGCGCTTTTTGTTTGTACCATAAAATGAGGATTCGATTTTTTCAAATTTCCTCTTTGCTGTATAAACTAAATCACTTACATTTGCCGCCAGTTTTGTGATGTAGTTAATTTGGATTTTGATTTTTTGAGAAATGAAAGTTAAGTATCAGGATTTGATTGAACAGTCATTCGATTTTCCAACCGAGGAATTTGAGGTTGAAGATGGAGAACTCCTTTACTACGACATTCCACTTATGGACTTGGTAAAGCAGTATGGAACGCCATTGAAGTTTACTTACTTGCCAAAGATAACAGAGAACATCCAGAAGGCAAGGGTGTGGTTCAACGTAGCAATTACAAAGGCCGACTATCAAGGCAAGTATGTGCAGTGCTATTGTACAAAAAGCTCGCACTTCCAGTTTGTTATGGAAGAAGTGTTGAAGAACAATGTGCAGTTGGAAACAAGTTCCAGCTTCGACATCGACCTTATTCGCGCACTCAAGGAGCAGAATCTTGTTGATGAAAGTCTGCACGTTGTGTGCAACGGGTTCAAGATTCCGGCATACATCGAAAACATTGCCCGACTGATGAACGAAGGTTTCAAGAACGTAATTCCAATCCTCGACAACCCAAACGAACTGAAAGGCCTGCTTGAAAATGTTGAGGGCGATTTCAACGTGGGAATACGTATTGCTGCCGAAGAGGAACCTAAGTTCGAGTTCTATACTTCGCGACTTGGAATAGGCTACAAGAACATAATGCAGTTCTATCACGAAGCCATCGAAAACAATCCGAGAGTAAAGTTGAAGATGTTACATTTCTTCATCAACACGGGAATCAAGGACACTGCATACTACTGGAACGAGTTGAACAAGTGTATCAACGTTTATTGCGACTTGAAGAAAATTTGTCCCGACCTTGATTCACTTGATATTGGCGGTGGTTTCCCGATAAAGAACAGCCTCAACTTCGACTACGACTACGAATATATGGCCGAGGAGATTGTAAACCAGATAAAGATGATATGTACGGCAGCAAAAGTGCCAGAACCAGACATTTATACCGAATTTGGTTCGTTCACAGTAGGGGAGAGCGGCGGTGCAATATATTCGGTAGTTGACCAGAAACAGCAGAACGACCGCGAAAAATGGAATATGATTGACTCGTCATTCATTACAACTTTACCCGACTCGTGGGCAATCAACAAGAGGTTTGTAATGTTGCCGCTAAACCGTTGGGACTGCCAGTACGAACGCGTTTTCCTCGGTGGACTTACCTGTGACAGCGATGATTACTACAATTCTGAACAGCACGTCAATGCAATCTACTTGCCCGAATTTGATCCGAACGAAACGCTTTACATCGGTTTCTTCAACACTGGAGCATATCAGGAGGCGATAGGCGGTTTCGGTGGAATACAGCATTGCCTGATTCCTGCACCCAAGCATGTACTGATAAACCGCGATGAGGAAGGCAAGATTACTACAAGATTGTACTCCAAGGAGCAAAGCTACAAGTCGATGCTGAAAACTCTCGGGTACTATTAATATAATAAATAGAAACTTAGAAACAAAAAAACGGAATCAGATCCTGAAACGAGTTCAGGATGACATTCCGTTTTTTATCATTTCGAATCAAAACATTTCAAAAAAAGGCTTAAAGGCTAAAAGCCAATTCCTCTTCCTTAACCCGTACGGACGCAAAATTTTGCGTCTCAACAGCAAAGCCGTTCCACGGCGCATCTCAACAGAAACGGAAAAGGAGTCGCTACGCGCATCAAACGGCAAAGCAAGCGAAATAGATACAATTTTGCATTTTGTATTTTTTTTTTTATTGTTGGTTGCAAAATATGTATTATATTTGCCTCGAAAATTATTTGAAAACAGACGAGCAGAAATACAAACCTTTTTCACCTTCGACAAGGCAACCTTTTTGTTTTTCTTTCGTTTGCTTATTGACATAAATTTTAAAATGATATACAAACAACATAAATCCATTCCAATTGTACAGACGCAAGACCTTGCGTCTCAACCCAGAAGCATTTCAAATCATCAATTTTTTTTACCATGAAGAATTTTATTTCAACTTTGTTTTTTATCGTATTCTGCACTTCGTACATCTTTTCGCAGGACACAAGACTAACATTTACCGCTGTTGACAACGATGGCAACTTTGTACAACTGGACAGCATAAGGGCTGAAAAATATTTTTCGGTAGTCAATACCCCGTGGTGGGCAGAAATGCTCAGGTATCCCGATACCGTCATTGTTATTCCGGCAACATCGGTGCAAGATTTTAGTGCAAAGGCTGATTTTGATGTTGTGGCAAACGAAAATCCATTTGTTGGAAAAACATCTGTAGAGGTAAATATGCCTGCCGAAAGTGCCGTAAATGTCACGCTTGCAGGTGTTGACGGCAGAGTTGTCGCTGATTTTTCTAAAAATCTTCACGAAGGAGGCAATCTAATTGAAGTAAGCGCAAAGGATGCAAAGCCGTATATTCTAACAGTCGGTTGCAAGTTCGGCACAAAGAGCGTAAAACTGTTGAACACCGAAAGCAATACGGCAAACTCATTGGTTTATGCAGGAAGTTACGATTACATTCCGCAATCTAAACTCACAGCAAACGAGAACCTTTCGATTGGCGATACCTTGCGGCTTACGGCATATGTTGATATTGACGGATTCAGATATAGGCTGAATAAGGAACATATAATAAATGGTAGCGCCGATATAGTTTTCTCTTTTGCCGACATTCGCAATTATGAAAAATTTACCGATGAACGCGATGGAAATACTTATAGGTACGTACAGATTGGCTCGCAGACATGGATGGCTGAGAATCTCCGCTATTTGCCATCAGTAAACGGAAATCCATCTGTTAATTACAGCAACAACCAACCAAGATATTATGTGTACAATTATGCAGGCGAAAACATTGAAGAAGCGAAAAACCATTTGTGTGAATTCGCGGGCTACTACGAAGGAGTAAATTGCTACAGGCAGTTCGGCGTATATTATAATGGTCCTGCTACTATCGGGGCTTGTCCGTCTGGTTGGCATCTGCCTACCGATGCTGAATGGACACAACTTGAAATCTATTTGCAGAACAACGGCTACAATTCAAACGGAACTAACGACACCGACGAAGACAGGGAAACCAACAATTTCACAGCAAAAGCCCTTGCTTCTGCTTGTGGATGGGATATGAACGACAATTCGTTTGCCGTTGGCAACAATCCTGAAGAAAACAATTCAACAGGTTTTGGCGGTTATCCTTGTGGGGCTTCGCTTTCATCTGGTGAAATAAATTTATATGGTGCTTATTGGTGGACAGATACCGATGCAGATGTGGGTGCATACTATAGATCAATTTCTGAAGGTTCGTATATGGTCTATAGAACCAATGCGCCATACAGAAGTGCAATGAATGTAAGATGTGTAAGAGATTGATAAATTAAGGCAACACCATTTCAAAAAAATCAGAAATAATTAGAAACGGCGTACTTGTGTTGCGATGCACAGCGATGTGTTGAGCAGTAGCCGAAACAAGATTATCGAAGTGAACTTGTCGAAGCAGCCCATAGAAACAGCAAAAAAAGCGGACAATGTCCGCTTTTTTGTTATTCTATGACTATGTTTTTGACGATAGTGCCAGAATCCGTTGTTATCCTAACTGCGTATGCAGATGCCTTGAGGGTTGAAACGTCAATTGTCTCATAATCGGATGTAACATCCTTGTCGATGACTTGTCTGCCAGTGATGTCGAAGATACATATATGCTGCATACCTTCTGCCCGTATATTTATTACAGATGATGCAGGATTAGGATAAATAGCCACTTCGTTTTCCCAATCGGTATCAATGCCAACTGTTTCTACAACAGTGATGTAGCCTTCCTTAGTTTCCATATCCGACGACGAGCCGTTGGTTGCAAACAAGGTCACGCTGTAAACGCCAGCATTCTGGTATACGACTTCGGGATTTTCTGCCTGTGATGTCGATGGCTCTGCTCCCGGGAACGACCAGTAGTAAGATGTTGCGTTCTGGCTAAGGTTGGTAAATACAACAGGTTCTCCAACAAGGACAGTCGTTGCATCAACGGTAAAGTCGGCGGTTGCAATTGCTTTTACATAAATGTATTCGGTCTTGGTTTCCAAGTCGCTGCCGTGTCCGTTGGTTGCGAAAAGGCTTACGTTGTAAAAGCCTGGAGTGCTGTAGTTTACAACAGGATTTACTTCGGTTGAAGTTTCTGGATTACCACCTTCGAACGACCAGAAGAATGATGTTGCATTTTCGCTCAAGTTTGTAAATGTAACAGATTCTCCTACAAATACCTCGGTAGCAGAAGCAACAAAGTCAGCCGAAGTTACTGGCAGGACAGTTATGTAAGCCGTCTTGGTTTCGGTGTCGTTGCTGTTTTCGCTTGCAGCAAACAAGGTTACTGAATACGAACCGGGCGTATTGTAGGTTACAATCGGATTTACATCTGTAGAGTTCTGCGGGTCACCACCTGCGAATGTCCAGTAGTAGGTGGTGGCATTTACACTTGTGTTAGTGAACGTAACGCTTTCGCCAGCATTGATTGTTGTCGCACTTGCAGTAAAATCGGCATTTGCAAGGTCCATAACATTTACATATACGGTCTTTGTGTCATTATTTGTACCATTGGTAACAAACAAGGTTATTGCGAATGTTCCTGTGCGCGTGTATGTTATGGTTGGATTCTCCTCCGTGGAAGTTGCAGGAGTTGCGCCTTCGAACGACCAGAAGTAAGTCGTTGCATTCTGACTGCGGTTTTGCATTGTAATAGGCTGTCCTGCAGGAAGTGTACTCGGCACAACAAAGTCGGCAACAACCTCATCAGGCTGTGGTGGCTCGACAGGGCCTTCGGTAACGGTGATGTATCCACGTTTAGTTTCCGTAACACCGTTTACATAAATCATAATGTTGCTTGAACCGGCACGCAGACTTACATCGTAAACGCCTGGAGTATTGTATGTTACTGAAGGATTGGCATTGGTTGAGGTTGATGGGTCGCCACCATCGAATGTCCACGAGAAAGCGGATGCGTTTGAACTGCAGTGGCTTGTGAAATGGACTGTCGTACCAACTTGCACGGTTGTCTGGTCGGCTTCAAAATCGACATCTATGTCGGAACCCGACGGAGCAGTAACGATGATGTAGTTTTCCTTGGTCTCTGTTGCGGCATTTGTCAAAAGTTCCAAGGTGCTTGCTGCGGCTTTCAGCGTTACACTGTACATACCTGCTTCCGAATAAGTTACCGATGGGTTTTCATCGGTTGAAGTTATAGGATTTCCTCCTGTGAAAGTCCAAAGATAAGCGCTTGCATTTTGGCTCAAGTTGGTGAAAGTAATGGTTTCGCCTTCGGTTATACGGGTTGCGCTTGCTACAAAATCGGCAGAAAGGACTGATGGATCTTGTGTTATCCTAAGAACTATTCCCGAAGCAAATGGTATTTCCCTGTTGTTCAACTGCATACTTATTGGAGAAGTAATGGTTCCGTTTATAACGCCAGAAATGTTAATGTTGAATTCGCCGACTTCGGTTGGTGTTCCATAAATATGAACCGACTGGTATTCGTTGGATTCCATATAGGTTCCGCTAAGGCAGTAGTTAAGTCCTGCTGGTAAGTTGGAAAGTCCATTTATATCGATGTTACTAATGTTTGCATTTGCGTTGACACTGTAATTGCCATATATGTTGACTTCTACGGATGTAGATTCGGGACATTTTATCGTCAAGCAGAGGTCTACAGGCGTATTCACTTGATACGACATCGGTTGTGATGTATAATATGGAATGGTCGTCTCGGAAAAATCTGCATCGGTCTCTATTGGACAAGCATCCGACAAGCAAACCAAACCTTGCTCAATGGTAATATAATTCTCCTTTATTTCGGTGTCGCTACCATTTTCGTTTTCAACGGTTAACTGAACGGTGTAAGTTCCTATTGCAGAGTATGAATGAGTAGGATTCTGTTCCTCGGATGTTGTTCCATCTCCGAAATCCCACAACCACGATGTCGGATTGAAAGCACTTTCGTCTGTAAAACTTATTGTTTCGTTTACTGCTGCATTTGTCGTGCTTGCCGAGAAATCAGCAATCGGCAATTCTGTGCCTGTTGCATTCACCACAAGTGTTATTCCTGATGAATATCCTTGTCCGAGCATGTTGTTTGCTATTGTCAGCAGGAATGCCTGAGTTGATGCGCTGTATGCACGAGCCACGATTTTCAAGTCGAAAGTTCCAGCAACAGTCGGAGTGCCAGTAATGTGCGCGGTGTAGGTGGTGTTAGGATGAGCCATTGTGTCGCTGACGCAGATGCTCATTCCGTCGGGAATATTCTGGAATCCGCGCAAAGCAATGCTGTCGATTACGATAGTCATGCCACTTGCGCTTATTGATTCTGGAATCAAAAGCGTTAGACAAAAATCGACAGGTGTTCCAACTGTAAATTCTGGAATCACGGCAGGGTGGTACTGAATGATTGTCGATGAGAATTCTTCGGTTTCGGGATTGGCTGGCTCGCACGGCGTTTCGCATACAACAATCTGAGCAAATGAATTAGTAACCAATAAGATAATTGCAATAGCAAAAAGTAAAAATCTCTTCATACCTATACACTTTTATTTTCGTTTGGCAAAGTTAGCAAAACCAAAATTTAAATGCAACCATAAAAATGGATTTTTGCAGTATTAATAGCGAAGCATATTTCCCTCATATATACAAAAAAAGCGGGCATTTGCCCGCTTTTTACTATTCATTATTTTTTAGTGGAATATGTATCTTACACCAAGAGCAACGCCCCAACCGAAATATTGATACAAATCATTTGCTGGTTTGTAATGACCTAGCAGATAGAAATGAGCCATTGGTCTTAAATCCAAGCTTAACTGTAATGGAACATCAAGATCTGTCAAGAAATCGTATTCGAGACCAATTTGTGCACCAACACCCAAAGAAATATCCGAATGATTTGAGTCGGCTATTATGGTATTTACCTGAGCAGCAGGTCCAACAAACCAGTTAAAACCCGAAACGATGTTCCAATGCCACTGATATGAACCTGTGAAACCTAAGAATAAACCATGATGCAAATGATCTACACCTGCATTGTCGGTATGCCAATATCTAACATCACCAACACCAAGGTCGAGTTCCCATCTGTTGTCAGCATCCACTTTCGTCAAGTAAGAAACTTCTGCTCCTAAAAGGTCACCACCTCCTAATCTTACACCCAGACCGCCATTGTCGCTCTGTGCATTTGCCTGCTGTACCGAACCAAAAGCCAGTGCTACAGCAGCAACCATGATAACTAATAATTTCTTCATTCTTTTTTGTTTTTAATTATTACATAAAGTTTAACCAACCATACCCCATTTTCATGGTATATGGCGCACAAAATTACAACAAATGATTTAATTGTTTTGTTTTTCTCCTATGATATATTAACTATCGATTGTTATAATAAAAGCACCGGCTCTTCTAACATCATGCACATTACAACCTAATGATTCTGTTTCCGCGTTCCATGCTTCGCAACGCGAAATGCTGTTGGAACTAGATACGACAATCTTTTTGTAGTCGAAGTATTTGCCGATTTCCTCGAGTGTAATCTGCGGACTTTCGGCAAGAATTACATAATCGACATCAACCTTTGAAAAATCTTCGCTATCAAACGGCATAAAGTTGTCGTCAAGAACATAAAGTCGTAATCCATCGTAGTTTATGAACTTGTTCTTGAAAAATACCTTGCGGTTGTCAATCGTAGTTATGGTGGATAGCAACTTGTCTTTGCCGGATGAGAGGTTTACATACTTTTCCCCGTCGAGCCCTTTCTTTAGCCAGTTATTCTTTGCTGTGAACTCAATTTTTTCGGGTTGCACGGAGTCGAGGTTGGCGAACATAATGTTGTCGGTGCCGTCAATTATGTTTATCGCGGTGGTTTTGTTGATGTTGTATACGACCAAAGTCTTTTGCGAACTTGATTCTACCGACTGCCACAAGTCTATTGCGCTGAAAATCACGCATAATATCATTGCAGCAAGCAGATGCCTGTATCGTTTTGTAAAGAAAAAGTAGGTTGCAAACATTATTATTGCGGCATAGAGCAAAAGCATTTGCGGTGCATCAAGGTAAATGTCCTGGGTTGTGGAAAACGGCAAATTTTCGATTGACATGCAGGCAAAATTCATCGCTTTTGCAATCCACGACAGACAATAGGCAACCGCCGTTGAAACGTATGGAATCCACGACACCGCAAAGAACAGGAAGCAAGTCCATATTGCAATTGTCGAAATCGGAATCATCACGTAGTTGGTGAGCAGGAAATAATTGGAAAACTGATGGAAATAGTAGAAACACAGTGGCATTGTTGCCAATTGCGCAGCCACCGAAACGGTTGTGAGCGACCAAACCCAGTCGAGAAACTTGTTCTTTACTTCAAAAATTGCGTACAACTTTGGTTGCAATATGATAATGCCGATTACCGCCGAGTACGAAAGTTGGAATCCGATGTTCACAAGGTTGTATGGGTTTATCACAAGCAGGATGAACATACTTGCGAAAACCGCATTTAGTGAACCTGGACTATTCTTCTGCAACTTGCCCAGCGACATCAGCGAAAACATCAGCGAAGCACGCGACACCGACGGCGACAAGCCTGTGAACAAGGCATAAAGCCAGATGAGCGAGATGGTTAGCACAACTTTCAGCCAGTTGAGTTTGTCGTTTTTGATGAACGAAAGCAGAAAGATGATAATGCCGTAAATTATGCCTACATGCAGACCCGAAACTGCCAATATGTGCATTGCACCTGCCGACGAATAGGCATGACGGATTTCATCGCTGAGCATATCGCTGTAGCCCATTGTCATGGCCGACATAACCGAAACTTCATCATCTGAAAGTCCGAAATCGCGCAGCAGTCCGACAAGTTTCATGCGTAGTCGCGAAAGTTTTGGGCGGAAACCTACCGCTTCGTTGTCAACAAGTCGCCAATCGTCACCAGCAAGGTAGTCGGAACTGAAAATCATGTTGTAGGCAAGATACTTGCGATAGTCGAACTCCTCCGGGTTGCCCTTGTTTTCAATTCCCGATAGTTCAGGACTGAAAACAATCCTGTCGCCTGTGCGTAGAAGCACCGATGCCGAGTCCTTTTCCAAATAGAGTAGGGTACGTCCCGAAGTCTCTATCCATTCGTCACCATCGCGAATAGCGGAAACATTTATTTCGAGCGAAACATTGTTTTCCTTTATCTTAGGATCATCGGCAATTTCACCGATTACAAAACCATTGTAACCAGCAAGTTTGTCATTTGCTTCGCTTTCATTGCTGAAAGTTGTCAGCAAACATCCCGATGCGATAAGGAAAACATTTGCCGAAATGCCTACAGCAAGCGCCACGCTATATTTAGGTATCAGTTTGAATACAAAGAAGCATATTGCAGAAATGCCGAGGAATGTCCATCCAATCCATTGCGGTATAGGTAGGAGCAATGCCAATACAATTCCGATAATCAGCGGAATTGTCAATCTAATGAATGGATAGCGTCTTATTTCTTCGGCAAACGAAAATGTCATTCCTTGCTGATTTGTTCAAGCACCTTTATCAAGTCGCTGTCAGACATTCCAATGAACATGAGTGAGGAATTTGCTGCTTCGGCAAGTTCGTGGTTTGGGTAGTCGGCAATGAATTTTTCGTAATACTGGCGTGCTTTCTCCTGATTTTTCAAGATATTTTCGTAGATATACGCCTTCTTGAATATGCAAAGCGGATAATTCCTGTAATCCTTGTAATTCTCTTCGATTCTGGTGAGATAAGTTATTGCGTTGTTGGGCTGGTTTGCATTTTCGCTTATTTCGGCAGCACGGAAAAGATATTCGGGTGCGAGTGTGTCCTCAGTAAACTTGTCGGCGTAATCGGCATACAGGCGCACCATTTCTATGGCTTTGTCCTTGTCTATGGCTTCGGTCTTGTCCTTGTAAAGTTCGGTTTCCTTGGTGGTAATTTCATCGCGCAAGGTTTCCTGCTCGGTCTTTTCGTGCTTGCAACTTGAAACAATGCATAATATAAATGCTACGCATCCCAGTATTAATAGTTTTGTTTTCATTTTTTATCTATGTATTTGATTGCAAATCTAAGCAAAATTTCAATTAGTTAAACAGGTATGTTTTATTTGTCATTTCGGAAGCCAGACTGAACACTTCGACTTCGCTCAGCGCATCGCGGTGAGCGTTGTGAAGACGGCTGTCCGAAATCTCCTATTGTACTGTATAAAAAGGAGATTCCGTATAGACAGGCTCACAAGCAACGTACCTTATGCTGTTCGCTTTGTCTTACGGAATGACAGGTTGGGTGTTACGACAAACAAAAAAAGGCGAAAGCCTTTGCTCTCGCCTTAATGAAATTATTAAATACTTTATTCCACAACAATGTTCTTTACTACAACACCATCGGCAGTTGCAATTCTAACCATGTAGTTAGCCTTTGCAAAACCTTCTGCGCTGATAGTTTCGAAGTTGGAGTTTACATCCTTGCTCATTACTACGCGACCAGTCATATCAATGATGGTAATGTTCTGCATACCTTCGGTAGCGATGTTGATGACCGAACTTGTCGGGTTAGGATAAACATTGATTTCGCTGATAGCGGATTCGTCAACATTATCATATATTACAATAACATATATAGGTATGGTTTTAGTGTCACTTTCAGATTCATCTTCGTTGTATGCAGTAAGTGTTGCTGTTGTTGTATAATCGGCAGTATGATTGAGATCCAAATATTCAACAGTAACTACATTCTCATTGGATGATTCAGGATTTCCGTCTGGGAATGTCCATACAATATGATGAGCATTTAAGCTTGTATTAGTAAATGTTATTGTTTCTCCAGAAGAAATAAGTATTGTTCCTTCTGTTGCTTCGGGATTAGTTGTAAAATCAGCTAGAACTTCATTTTGTGGCTGTGGTTCGCTTACATTCACACCAACGGTCTTTGTACTTTCTGTGTTGTTTTCTCCGTATGCAGTAAGCGTAGTGGTGTAGTTTCCTGCTGTTGCGTAAGTTACTTCAACATTATTTTCTGTTGATGTATTTGGGTTTCCGCCTTCGAATGTCCATTCTATGCTTGTTGCATTTTCGCTGGCGTTTGTATAGGTAATTGTTTCTCCAGCAGTAATATAGATGACAGAACCACCGAGCAATTGTGTTGCTGTGGGATTGCTTGTAAAGTTAGCAACAACAGCATTTGAAGTCTGCTCTTCAATTGTTACTACTATGCCTGTTGGGAAAGTGATAGCAAAATTGTTCAAAGGCATAGATCCCATACCTGCAATAGTCGCAGTTCCAGTTACTTCGCAAGAAATGTTCAGGTCGAAAACATTTGCTGTAGTTGGTGTTCCCGTAAGATGTACCGTAGCAAAATTGTTGGTTGTCGGGTCTATTTCGGTACGGCTTACGCAGTATGAAAGTCCGTCTGGTATATTTGTGAAACCCGTAATTGTCATGCTTGAAGTTGTAGCATTGGCTTGCATGCCCATATATTCAACATTAACTGTTTCGGGGCATTGTATTGTGATGCAAACATCAACATCTTCGTTTACATTGTAGGTGAGTTCTTCTGGTGCGTAGTATGGGATTGTCGTCTCGCTCATTGTTTGGTTGGTTACGGCGGGGCATGGATTTTCGCATACAATTTCTGGAGTTTGCGGATCTACATCACCTTCTCCGATGGTTATGACAATGCCAGTTGCAAAAGTAACGGCTTGGTTATTTAATGAATAAGGCATAGGAGATGTGATTGAACCTGTAAAAACACCCGACAATTCGAGGTCTATATTACCATTTTCCGATGGTGCTGTACCTGTAATGTGAATAGTTGCATAAACATTGGTCGTTGGGTCCATATCCACGCGGCTTACGCAGTACGACAAACTTTCGGGCATATTGGGGAAGTCCGTTATGGTCAGGCTTTCTATGTTTGCTGTGGCGGGTATTGAAGCACCATACATGGAAATTGTAACATTTGTTGTTTCGGGGCATTTGATTGTGATGCAAACATCAACAGATTGTCCCTGCTGGAAGGTAAGCGACTGCGGGCAGTAGTACGGTACGCTCGTATTGCTGAATGGTTGGTCGGTAATTGGTGTACATGCATTGTCGGTACACACGATGCTTTGTGCAAAACTGCACAATGTCATTGCAAAGATTGCAATTGCTGAAAGTAAAAATCTTTTCATGTTCATGAAGTTTTAAATGCTAATTAGTTTTGTGTCTGCAAAGTAAACGAAAAAAATTGAAAAGGTTGCTATATGATGAAAAAAATATTGAGATGCTGAATTGCATCTCAACATTTTAGTATTGCATTTCGTTCTATTCCTTTACGAATTTTTTCTGAATGATATCCGACGGGGCGGATGGGCGGATACGAATCATATATACACCATTTGCCAATCCATTCACATCGCAAACCGCATTGTCGCTATTTACTTCCATGCGGAAAACAACCTGTCCCAAGGTGTTTACAATTTCGATTTCGGAAATTTCTTCAGATGATGTGATGTTAAGGATGTTGGTTGCAGGGTTGGGGAAGATGTCAATGCTGGATTCAACCTCGCTTATGCTTGTAATTGTTGCAGTTGCGGTTTCCGAAGCATCCGAGATTCCACCATTTGCACAGTTGGTAATAATATAATAGGTGTCGCCTTCGTGACCTTGCAGGTCGATTGCGGAAGTATTGGTTTCGGTTGCAATTCTTTCACCATTGCGGTAGAGTTCATAAGAAGTTGCATTTTCGGCAGCGTTCCACGACAAGACTATTCCGTATGATTCCACCCTTGCAGTAAGGTCGGTTACTGCATTGCATACTGCTTCTGCTTCGGCAGTTGCGGTTTCCGAAGCATCAGAAGTTCCACCATTTACACAATTAGTAATAATATAATAGGTGTCGCCTTCGTGACCTTGCAAGTCGATTGCAGAAGTGTTGGTTTCGGTTGAGATTCTTTCTCCGTTGCGGTATATTTCATAAGAAATCGCATTTTCATCGGCATTCCACGTCAGAACAACGCCGTACGATTCAACTTGTGCCGTAAGGTTGGTTACAGCATTACATTCCGGCACGACAATAATTTCGTTGAATGTGGCTTCGATGCTATGTCCTGCTTCGGTTACATTCTCGAATGTGTAACTTGTAATTGCGCCTTGGTTTTGTCCGTCAACAACTACATTTTCAATTTCATAACCTTCATTTGCTGCTATTGTGAAAGTTTTGCTTTCCCCGCAGTTAACTTCGACATTGCCATAAGGTGTTATTGTACCGCCATTTCCTGCGCTTGCTGTAATTGTGTATGTAATTCGGTTGAATGTTACATTTATAGTTTGTTCAGTAGTTACATTGTTGATTGTGTACGAATTGTTTTCATCAAGTGTGATTTCTGTTCCGTTAACCGTAACGTCACCTATTTCGTAGCAATCGTCAGGAGTAACGGTGAAAGTGAAATCGTCGCCTTCTGTAATGGTCTGTGTACCTGATGGAGAAACAGAACCTCCTTCTGTGTCAACATTGATGTTAATCACAATTTCTCCGGCAGGAATAAGTTCGAATGTTGCCGAAATCGTATGGTTCCTATCAACATTGTAGAAGGTGTATGAATTTTGTGAACCAATGCTTTGTCCATCAACAAGCACATCGGAAATCATATATCCTTCATTTGCTACGATTGCAAAAGCCTGACTTCCATCGCAAGCAACACTAACATTGCCAGCAGGAGTAATATTTCCACCATTTCCAGCAGAAGCTGTAATCGTGTATGACAACATATTGAAGGTAACATTGATATTCTGGTCGGCTGTAACATTTTCAATCGTGTACGAATTGTTTGCATCGAGAGTTACTTCTGTTCCGTTGACCGTGACAGTGCCGATTTCGAAGCAGTTCTCGGGAGTAACCGAGAAAGTGAAGTTTTCTCCGCAGTTGACCGTATTGTTGGCGTTGATTGTGCCGCCATTTCCTGCACTTGCATTTATCGTATAGCTTATTCTGTTGAATGTAACGTTAATTGTCTGTTCGGTGGTTACATTCTGTATTGTGTACGAATTGTTTGAATCAAGGGTTACTTCACTTCCGTTGACTGTAACATTTCCGATTTCGTAGCAAGCATTAGGCGTTACGATAAAAGTGAAATTCTCACCTTCGGTAATAGTTTGTGTGCCAGATGGTGAAACAGAACCTCCATTAGAATCGGCATTTACAACAATCACTATTTCTTCAGGAGGAATTTCCTCAAAAGTAGCCGAAATACTGTGATTAGCATTGACATTTGTGAAAGAGTAAGAACTTTGTGCACCAATGCTTTGTCCATCAACAAGGACATCGGAAATAATATAGCCTTCGTTTGATGTAATTGCAAAGGTTTGACTTTCACCGCAAGCAACGTTTACATTTCCGGATGGAGTTATCGAACCGCCATTTCCTGCACTCGCTGTTATTGTGTAGCGGATTTGTGTGAAAGTTGCGTTGATTGTTTGTGCGGTGGTTACATTCTGTATTGTGTATGAATTGTTTGCATCAAGTATTACTTCGTTTCCATTAACCATTACGGTGCCGATTTCGTAGCAAGCATCAGGAATGACTGTAAATGTGTAGTTTTCGCCAAATGCTACCGAGTTTTCGCCATCGATGTTGCCGTGTTCTGCATTCGAAATATTTATGTCAATGTCGGGCAAGGTAATGTTGGAGCACTCTGAAACAGAGCAGTTGTTGCTGTCGGTTACCGTAACGCAGTAGTTTCCGTTAGAATCTATGGTTATGCTTTGTGCAGTTTCATCGGTTGACCATGCGTACTGGTAATTGCCAGTTCCCGATGTAGCATTTGCGGTAAGTGTGTTGATGTTTTCGCTTATGGTAACCGATGGTATATGATTAATTGTTACAACAACAGAACCCTCGACTTCGCACGCACCATTGCTTGCTGTTACCGTGTAAGTTCCGCTTTGTGCTACGGTAATGCTTTGCGTTGTCTGCTGGTTGCTCCAGATATAGCTGTCGAATCCGCTTCCTGCATCAATAGTTGCAGTGCCCCCGCATTGTACAATTGGTTCACCTAGGTTGATGTTGCCCGATTCGATGACGGTTGCGGTAACAGCGGTACGTTCGCTTGTGCAGGAACTTCCCGTCTTTACAACCCAGTTGTAGAAGGTATAATAATAGGTTCCAGTAGCATTGTAAGATCCAGTTATGCTAATTACATTTTCGACTGAGTACGGGAAACTACCATTTTGCCTGTATGTATAGCGTACGCTGTTAGCATATATGTTGTATGTTCCTGGTTCCAACTCTACGTTTAATGTCAGTGTGTTAAGTCCAGATGTCAAATTGTGCGCTTGCGAGTACACTTGTTGGTTTGAGCTGTTTGATATGGTTATTGTCTTGCTTTGGTTGCTCTGCGAGCAATAAACATCTACCGAAACCAATGTAAGGTTTTGTGATACAGTAAATGTAAGACCTCTATTTTGACCATTATTAGTATATGCGGTGGATGCAGTGTTGTTGGTAACACCTACGTTGTAGTATTGTTCCGAACCTTGCTGTGCTTCCACATATAATGTTGTAGTTTCTGTGAAGTTTGCCGAATATGAATTGCCGGTTCCGAGTTCGGTTCCACCTGTTGCTGCATCAAACCAGTGGAATGTGCCAGTTCCTGTTGCCGAAAGGGTGAGGTTGGTGTTTGCACATCCATTTGCAGGTGTTACGGAGGTAATTTCTGGAATTTCAACTTCTATTTGCTGGGTAGCGGTACTATTGCCTATGGCATTGGTAGCGGTAAGTGTGATTGTGTATGTTCCGTTTGCAGCGTAGGTGTGTGTTGGCTCTGCTTCTGTAGAGGTTGTTCCATCGCCAAATGCCCAAAGGTAGGAAGTTGCATATTCCGATTCATTGTTAATGCTTATGTTTCTTGAGCAGGATTCTGTGATGGCTGCCGAAAATTCGGCTACTGGTTCGGGTTGGTAGCAACTTATTTCTGCCTCCCAGCCTGAGTTTACTGTTCCGTTGTTTGAGTAAAAGTAAATTGTAAGAGCGCCATCACTGTTTGTGGCTGTTACAACACCGTTTGTTCCCACCGAAGATGGATTTGTTCCGCAATATTGTCCAATTTGCGTAGCCGATGTGCTTGTACCGTCGTATATGGTGATATAGTCGTTACAAGTTGTAGAACCCCAGTTTGTTGTTTGCTGAAGTCCAAGTTGTGTGAATGTAAGTCTAACGTATGCACCTTCGGAACTTGGGTAGATTGTCTGTGTATATCTGGCGTTGTTTCCGTAATTGCCGTCGCCTCCTGGGTCTCTGTATGTGCCCGTACAAGCATAAATCGGGTCATTGCTCATGTCAATTACCGAAACAACTTCAATGTAAGCGGTCTTTGTCTCTGTATCGAACCCAAAATCATTTGTTGCAACCAATGTAACCGCGTATATTCCAGGTTCTTCGTATGTTACTGTTGGATTCTGTTCATTTGAAGTTGCAGGATTTCCACCCTCGAAAGTCCACTGCCACGATGTAGGCATGTTGGTTGACAAATCAGTAAAATCCACCGCATTGCCTATAGATACTATTGTTTCCGATGCAGAAAAGTCGGCCTCGGGAGGGATGGCTTCATAAACTGTGATTTGTCCAGTTGTCGATGAGGAGCATCCGTTATCGCTCACAGTAGAGAGTGATACATTGTATGTGCCTGGTGCATTGTAAATTACGGTAGGACTTGCTGCTGTGCTTGTTGCTGGTGAAGCTCCCTCAAAAGTCCACGATGACGAATTTGTACATGCTTCTAGAGTATTGTTGAATTGTATGCTTCTGCCTTCGTATGCTACTGGTGGATTGGTGGTAAATGATGGTTCAGGACATAGGCTTACATCTAGGCGTACACTGGCCATGTTCTGGGTTGTTACAGTGAGTGTCTTTGAAACATATCCGTCTTTTGAGAATGTAACGCTATAAGTTCCAGCATATATCGGGCGATGATAGTCGCCAACAGGAGCGGCTGTGTAAACTTCCGAATTGTCGGCATCGTGATTGTTGATGAAAACCTTCACATCGCTTAAGGGATGGTTTGTACAAGCATCGGTAACAATTCCACGGAAACCGTAAAGTGCCTGTTCGGTATAGTCGAGGAGTGCCTGTCTGTTGTATCCCCAGTAGGTGTTAAGGTATTCGCAGTCAAGCTTCTTAGTGTTCGACCATTCCATAGTGATTTCCTTGCAGTGATGATAGTAGTTCATATAGTCCTGTCGTCCACCCTGTGTATAATACCAGTCGCATCCTTCGGTGATACCTGTTGAATTGTTTGAATTGTCGTACATTGAGCCAGGACCTGTAAGATAACTAGAATTGAGTGCGTGGCAGGTGCCGGCATATTGCTGGCAAATATATTCCCACCAGTCGGTATCTGGGTGCGGATGGCTATACGAGAACCAGTTCTGCTGGTCCCACGGGTAGTTAAGGCATTCGGTTCCGCCGTGACCGTTGGCTGCCATTACAAAGTGGTGGGCGCTTGCGTAAGCCGTCATCATTGTGATTTCAGGTTGGTTGCCGCTACTTACGGTTCCGCTGATAGGAGGGAAGTTACGGTTAAGGTCGACATTGTTGGCATTTGCTCGTGTTGCGTTTGCTATGCTTGTGCCATTTGATGAACCGCTGAAAGTTCCATCTGGATTTGTTAGCGGCGAGATGTAGATCTCCATGTTGTTCACAAGGTTTGTTACCTGAGCATCGGTATTGTAGTTGGTAAGCAAATAGTCAACAAGACGAATCATGAAGTACCAGCCAGTAGTTTCATCACCGTGCATTGTGCTGCTCCACCAGAATTCGGGTTCGTCCTCGTCGGTGCCAATGTTGTCGGAAATAACCATTGTTATAATCGGACGGTTGTTTACCGAATATCCAACCGTATCCATCTTGCACAAAGTAGGGTAGTTAATTGCGTAGTTGTTCATCATTTCCAGATATACGGCGTAGGTAGGATAGCGGTCCCAGTTTGCCATCTGCGCCACCGTAGTTGCCATAGTAATAGCACGGGTCTGTGTGTAGTATTCATACAATGGCTCGTATGCGATACCGTAGGTTTTGAACTGCTCGTACTCCGCCCGGTTGGCATATGCTTCTACGTATGTGCTTGTTACTTTGTCGATTGATAATATTTGACCAAGTTCGTTAACGAGTTCGCGATTGCCGTTATGCTGGAATTTCAAGACGATTTCACCGCGCTGGTCAAGAGTCTGTTCTATGAATTGGAGGTCGGATTTTGTCTGTCCGAAAACTGCTGATACGAGTAATATACAGGCAATTATTAATATATCTTTTTTCATAAGTGAAAAATTTTCAAATTCAAGTTTCAAATTTAATAAAAAAATGGGAATAGTAAATCGTTTTTTTTGCTTGCCACAATATTTTAGACAAAAAGTCCGAGGTTGAGCATTAAATTCATAAGCGACACCATAAAATATCTCCCATCTTCGGACTTTTTATGTAGGTATCAATGTTATGTGTTTGTCTATTTTTGTAATTTTGCACCGTAATTCCATTTTTGTAAAAGGTTAATTTATGGATTTCAGTGCTTTAAAGTCGAATTTCAAAGGTGAAGTTTTCACCGACAACATACATAGGATAATTTATGCTACCGATGCGTCTGCCTACCGTGAAATGCCGATGGCTGTTTGCGTGCCAGAAGATAACGAGGATATTCGTGCGGTAATTCGCTTTGCTCACGATAACGGTCTTAGCATAATACCCCGTGCTTCAGGAACCTCCATTGCTGGTCAGGTTGTTGGAAACGGAATTGTGGTTGATGTGTCGAAGAACTTTGGCAAGGTGCTGGAACTCAACGAGGAAGAAAAATGGATTCGCATACAGCCCTGCGTTGTTCTTGATGAACTGAACAAATATCTCGCACCTCACAATCTGTTTTTCGGACCCGAAACCTCCACTTCTAACCGATGCATGATTTCGGGTATGGTGGGTAACAATTCATGTGGTTCGCATTCGCTGATTTATGGCAGTACCCGCGACCATTTGCTCGAGGTAAGATGCATATTGTCAGATGGTTCCGATGTTACTTTTGGAGAACTGTCGCGCGAGGAATTCAATGCAAAATGCGAACTTCAGTCGCTCGAGGGCGACATTTACCGCCATATCCGCGATTTGCTTTCGCAAAAGGACGTCGTTGATGAAATAAAAACTAACTATCCCGACCCCGAAATCCGCCGTAGAAATACAGGATATGCTCTCGATTGCCTTCTGGACAACGAAATCTTTGGCGATTCCGACAAGAAATTCAACTTCTGCAAACTGATTGCAGGTTCGGAAGGCACTTTGGCGTTTATCACCGAGATAAAGTTGAATCTTGTTGACAAACCCTCTGCCAACAAGGCACTTATGTGCGTTCATACCGCTACGCTCGATGAGGTTTTCGAGGCAAATCTCGTTGCACTGAAATATTCTCCATCGTCAATAGAACTGATGGACAAGAAGGTGCTCGACCTTACAAAGGAAAACTTGGCCCAGCGTCAAAACCGCTTTTTCGTTGAAGGCGACCCCGAAGGTGTGCTGATTGTTGAGTGGGTTAACGATGATGAAAACTGGATTCAGAAGCAGATTGCCGACCTTGAAGCCGATTTGCGCAGTCATAATTATGGCTATTGCTATCCCATTGTGCGTGGCGCCGACATTCCAAAGGTTTGGGCGTTGCGAAAGGCAGGACTTGGTGTGCTTGGCAATATGCCCGGTGACCGCAAACCAGCGCCTGTAATCGAAGATACGGCAGTGAATCCCAAGGATTTGCCTGCATATATGCACGATTTCCGTGAAATGCTCTCCCGTCTTAACCTTGAATGTGTGTTCTATGCGCATATCAGCACTGGCGAATTGCATTTGCGCCCGATTCTCAACCTGAAAGATGCCCATGATGTTGAACTTTTCCATACAGTAGCGTTGGAGACAGCAAAACTGGTGAAAAAATATCACGGTTCACTCAGTGGCGAGCATGGCGATGGAAGGTTACGCGGCGAGTTTATCCCGCTTATGCTTGGCGATAGGATTTACGAAATGTTTGTCGAGTTGAAAAAAGTGTGGGACAAGGACAATGTATTCAATGCCAACAAGATAATAGGTACACCGAAGATGAATACGCATTTGCGTTACAAGCCTGGTCAGCAGACACGCGAGATTGAAACTTACTTCGACTTTTCGCGTACAGGCGGTTATCTGCGCACGGCAGAAAAATGCAATGGTGCAGGCGATTGCCGCAAGTCGCACATCATTGGCGGAACGCTTTGCCCAAGTTTTCAGGCAACACGCAACGAGCAGAATTCTACACGTGCCCGTGCAAACATTCTTCGCGAACTGATAACCAATTCCACAAAGGCAAATCCATTTATGGAAAAGGAAGCCTACGAAGTGCTTGACCAGTGCCTGCTGTGCAAGGCTTGCAAGTCGGAATGTCCATCGGGAGTGGATGTTGCCAAGTTGAAAATGGAATTCTTGCAGCATTACTATGATAATTACGGAGTTCCGATGCGTAGTAGGGCAGTGGCTTTGCAGCCGAGGTTGTATAAGTTGGCATCGCTAGTTCCACATATTTCAAATTTCTTCTTTAAGAACAAATTCTTCTCGAAATTGATACAGAAATCAATCAATTTCAGCACCGAAAGGAGTATTCCGCTGATGAGTACGGTAAATCTCAAAAAGCAAGTACGCAAAATTGCCGAAAGTCAGTCGCAAAATCCTAAAAAGACCATTTATCTTTTCATTGACGAGTTTACGCGCGACTTGGATACACATATTGCCGTGGATGCGGTGTCGCTGTTTACAAAGCTTGGCTACGAGGTAAGGCTCGCCAAGTCGAAGGAAAGTGCGCGCACCTGGCTCAGCAAGGGGTTTGTGCGCAAGGCGAAGAAGATTGCAAACGCAAATATCGCAATGCTCGGCGACATCATAAGCGACAAAACTCCGCTTATCGGCATCGAACCGTCGGCAATTCTTGCTTTTCGCGACGAATATCCCGACCTTGTCACAAATGAAAACCGCGCCAAAGCCGAAAACCTTGCCAAAAATGCGCTTCTGTTCGACGAGTTTATATGCCGAGAAATCGACTGTGGCAATATAACATCCGAAATGTTTACCGATGAGGCTGCAAGCATTATGTTCCACGGACATTGCCAGCAGAAGTCGCTAATCGGGACGAAATTCACATTGAAGGCTTTGTCGTTGCCGAAGAATTTTACGGTTAAGGAAATTCCAAGCGGTTGCTGTGGTATGGCCGGTTCGTTCGGCTACGAGAAAGAACACTACGACCTTTCAATGAAGATAGGAAATCTTGTGCTATTCCCAACAATCCGTAATGCCGAGCAGAATACGATAATTTCAGCCGTTGGCACAAGTTGCCGTTGCCAGATAAAGGATGGCACTGGTGTAGATGCTTTGCATCCGTTGGAGATACTAAACAGGGTGGTAAGACCTAGAAAATAAAAGTTTTACAGTACCTTTTCCAATTCGCGCAAATCTTCTTCAGTAGTAGACCAACTTGTGGCGAAACGAACAATTGTATGAGAATCGTCATGTTTCTCCCAGAAACTGAAACATACATTTTGAGCCAGTTCGCTCATTTGTTCGTTTTCAAGGATTATAAATTGTTGGTTAGTAGGTGATTCCAAATAGAAGCGGTAACCTTTTCCTTTTAGCAAGGATTTTAGTTTCTCGGCCATTTCGATTGCATGACGGCTGATTTCCATATATAGATTGTCGGTGAAAAGCGTGTCGAACTGTATGCCGAGCAGACGACCTTTTGCAAGCAGGGCACCGCGTTGCTTCATCTTAGTTATGAAATGCTTAGGCGTATTGTTGTGAGTAAAAACAACAGCTTCTCCGCACAGCGCACCGACTTTTGTTCCGCCTATGTAGAAAACATCGCATAGTTCGGCAATATCTTGCAGTGTGACGTCGGTTTGTCGGCTTGCAAGCCCGTAACCTAGTCTTGCTCCATCCAAAAAAAGCGGAATATTGTGCTTTTTGCAAACGTTGGAAATTGCTGTCAGTTCGCTTTTGCTGTAAAGTGTTCCATATTCTGTAGGGTGGGAGATATAGACCAATCCAGGGAAAACCATGTGCTCGTGGTTGCCGTCGTTGTAGAAAGTTGTGACATATTCGTCTATGTCTTGTGCGTTCAGTTTTCCGTCTGTACCATTGAGAGTGAGTACTTTATGTCCAGTAAATTCTATTGCTCCTCCCTCGTGTACGCTGATATGTCCAGATGTGGCTGCTATTACGCCTTCGTAGTCGGCAAGCATCGAACTAATGACAACTTGGTTGGTTTGTGTGCCACCGACTAGGAAATGTACTTTTGCATTGGGGCGGTTGCATGCCTTTTTGATTTTTTCTTCCGCCATCTGGCAATACTTGTCGTCGCCATATCCGACAAGTGCTTCCATGTTCGTTTCTGCTAGTCGCTCAAGTATTTTTGGATGCGCACCTGCTATGTAGTCGCTTTCAAATGAAATCATATCCGAGAAATTTAGTCGTGCAAAAATAGCGTTTATTTGCGTTCTTGCAATTGAATAAGGTTGCGGATTTATGCAAAAATGATTTTTTTAAACCTCTGCCAAAGTTCAAATAAAAATCGTATATTTGCACCTCTAAAAAAATGACAAATGAACTTTAATAACGATTTTCGCAAATACGCCGTAAAGCATAGAGGCGTAAACGGTCTTGTTTTCGACCAGTACACAAGTATTTACAACGGATACATTAATCCTACAATTATAGAGGAGCGCACTCTCAATGTTGCACAGATGGATGTGTTCTCTCGTTTGATGATGGACAGGATTATTTTCCTCGGAACACCAATCAATGACGATGTTGCAAACATAATTCAGGCACAGCTTCTTTTCCTCGAAAGCAGCGATCCGAACAAGGACATACAGATATATTTCAACTCTCCGGGCGGTTCGGTTTATGCAGGACTTGGCATATACGATACCATGCAGTACATCCGTTCCGATGTCGCTACCATTTGCACTGGCATGGCTGCATCCATGGCGGCTGTGCTTCTTTGTGCAGGAGCACACGGAAAGCGTTCTGCTTTGAAGCATTCGCGCGTGATGATTCACCAGCCAATGGGCGGTGCCGAAGGTCAGGCATCAGACATTGAAATCACTGCAAAGGAAATCTTGAAACTTCGCGAGGAATTGTACGAAATCATTGCAAACCATTCGCACCAGGACATCGAGAAGGTTCGTCTTGACTCCGACCGCGACCACTGGATGATTGCCGAGGAAGCAAAGGAATATGGAATGATTGACGAAATTCTGTATAGGGAAATCGAATACTAAAGGTTGAAAGTCTAGCGGACATGCAGAATACCTGTCTGTCTGGCAGACTGTTAGTCCGTTAGACAGCAAGACAACCAACCCAGAAACTCAGAAACGGGCTTTAGCCCATAGAACGGCGAAGTCCTCAACGAAGTTAAACTTAGAAACTTGAAACTTACAAACGGCGTTAGCCATAGAAACTTAACCTAATGGACAAAAACGACAGATGTTCGCTTTGCGGTCGCCCACGCAAGGATGTTGGAATCCTATTCCAGGGTGTCAACGGAAATGTATGCGATGACTGCATTAGGCGCGGATACGAAATATTGAAAGAGGAGGAACTGTTCAAGAAAGAAAAGCCTGCAAAGGGTATTAAACTCAAGAAACCCAAAGAGATAAAGGCATTCCTCGATGACTATGTAATTGGTCAGGACTTTGCAAAGAAGGTGCTGTCGGTGGCCGTTTACAACCACTACAAGCGTATAAGCCAGGAGAAAAACGATGTTGACATTGAAAAGTCGAACATAATAATGGTCGGCGAGACTGGTACAGGCAAAACCTTACTGGCCAAGACCATTGCCAAAATGCTTAATGTGCCTTTCGCTATCGTTGATGCAACGGTTCTTACCGAAGCAGGTTATGTTGGCGAGGACATCGAAAGTCTTCTCACACGACTTTTGCAGGCAGCCGACTACGATGTGGCATCGGCAGAGCAGGGCATAGTATTCATCGATGAGATTGACAAGATTGCCCGCAAAGGCGACAATCCGAGCATTACACGCGATGTGTCGGGCGAAGGTGTGCAGCAGGGCCTTCTGAAACTCCTCGAAGGTTCGATTGTAAATGTTCCCCCGCAGGGCGGACGCAAGCACCCAGAGCAGAAGATGATTGCTGTTGATACAAAGAACATTCTGTTTATCTGCGGTGGCGCATTCGAGGGACTCGACAAAATCATCGCCCGCCGTATGAACACTCAGGTCGTAGGTTACGGAACGCAGAAAAATATTGAGAAAATCGATAGCAAGAACATGTTGCAGTATGTCATTCCCGAGGACATCCGCAAGTTCGGTCTAATACCTGAAATTGTCGGTCGTCTGCCTGTGCTTGCCTACCTCAATCCGCTCGACCGCGATGCCTTGAGGATGATCCTTACTGAACCGAAGAATTCAATTGTGAACCAGTATATCAAGTTGTTCAAGATTGACGGAATCGATATCAAGTTCGAGAATGAAGCATTGGATTATATTGTCGATCAGGCAATTTCATTCAAACTTGGTGCTCGTGGATTGCGTTCGATATGCGAGTCGATAATGCTTGAAGCCATGTTCGAAATGCCATCTGAAAACAAGAAGACATTTACTGTGACAAAGGAATATGCCGAAAGCAAACTCGAC
>JAGCDJ010000019.1 GCA_017651185.1 Bacteroidales bacterium
CATCGGTGTCGTTTACTGCTACACCGTCAAATCCTAATTGTTATGGCGAAACTGGTAGTATTGCAGTGACAAATATTGTAGGGGCTGCCAACTATTCTGTTGCATGGACTGGCGGTTCGCAAAGCGGAATTTCAGCAAACAACTATACTATACCAAACATCGGAGATAATACATATTCTGTTACTGTTACCGATGCAAATGGTTGTAGTGCAACGCAAAATGGAATAGAAATAGAGGTTCCAGAAGATATAACTTTCACAGTATCTCAAGTTGAACCGGTTTGTGCAACGCCAGGATCTATAGTGTTGGAAAATGTCGCTGGCGGTAACGGCGGTTATTCGTATGTATGGCACAATTCTTCTGGCGAAGTGGTTGGCACCGATTCAAATGTACTTTCAGGAATAAATGCAGGAGTGTATAGTGTTACGATTACAGATGCAAATAACTGCGAGAAAACAGAAACAATAACATTGAATGCTTCTGGCGGTTCTGTGTCGTATTCGCTTGATCCGCAAAGACTTTTGTGTTATGCCGACGCCTCTGGAAAGATCAATGTGCAAAATATCACAGGTACAGCTCCGTATTCGGTGTCGTGGTCGGGAGATGCAAATGGTAGCCATAGTGGAGTCACAGGAAATTCGTATGAAATAACAGGTTTGCCAGCAGGTTCATACACTATTGTAGTAAGCGATGCCGACATGTGCTCGTCAACAATGACAACAACCGTTTCCCAACCCGATTCGCTTTATGCAACGGCTTCGTTGACGGCTCCGATTATGTGTCATGGTGATAGCTTTGGAATAAGCTCCGAAGCCGAAGGTGGAACTGCAAATTATTCGTACAGATGGAATAATAATGTAAATACACAGACGCAGAGTGGATTGACGCAATATGGTCCTTATATTGTTACCGTATCGGATAATAATGGTTGTGAAGCGACTGCTTCTGTAAATGTTGTTGAACCTGCAGAGTTGCACATTACTGTTGAGGCAGGATCTATTTTGTGTAATGGTCAGACAACTACTGTAACAGTGTCTGGATCTGGCGGAACAGGCTCGTATAATGGGGTAGGAGAATTTACAAATATTTCTGCCAACACCAATGCATATACCTATACAATTACTGATGAAAACAATTGTTCTGCATCGGATCAGATTCTTGTGACTGAACCGGAGGTTCTTTCGGTTAGTTTAAGCAATGTTATTGCGCAGACTTGTCAAACTCTCGGAAGTGTCGATTTGTCTATTTCTGGTGGATATGGAAGTATTTCGTATTCGTGGGATGGCGGCGCATCCAATACTTATACATCTGCAGTTTCTGAATCTCTTGCCTCGGGTTCACATACCATTGTCGTTTCCGATGCTAATGGTTGTGAAATTTCACAGTTTGTTGTTGTTCCGAACAATGCCGGAATGACTGCAAGTTTGTTGTCTCAAAGTCCTGCACGTTGCTATGGCATGGGTGGAGGAAGTTTTGAAATTGGCATAAGCAATGGAATTCCACCGTATACAATAACCTGGGATAATGGTACGCTTACAGAGCAGGAATCCTCACATGTTTTCTCCGACTTGACTTATGGTGCATACAGCGTTACCGTAGTTGACGCAAATGGTTGTGTAGGTAATGTCGCTGTACAAATAGGTCAACCATCTGCACTTGAGGTGTCGGCGCAGGTTACGTCAGTAATAAATTGCCACAACGATACCTTTGATATATCGGCATCTGCGAGTGGAGGAAACGGCGGTTATTCTTATTCGTGGGGTGGCAATGTTGTTGGACAGTCGCAGACTGGATTGGCAGATTATACTGAATATTTTGTAACAGTGACCGATGCCAAGGGGTGTGTTGCTACTTCGTCGGTAACACCGCAAAATCCTCAGCAGATTCAGATTGTTGGATTTGACGGCGCTGAAATAGAATGCCATGACGAAACAGCCGTAGTCGTTGCAAACGCAGTCGGAGGAACAGGCGAACTGACCTACACATGGGCTACAACTGGTGTGTCGAGTGTTGTGTCGCAGCAGATAACAGCACCTGCTGGTACATACCAACTTACTGTAAGTGATGTGAATGGATGTTCTGTTACGACAGAACTTGTCATCGAAAATCCTGAACCTATATCAGTCTCAACGGTAACCATAACACCTCAGTATTGTACGTCGATGGGCGAAGTCAATCTGTCGGTTGGCGGTGGCACGGGGGCATTGTCTTATTCGTGGAACGGAGGTGCAAGCAATGCGGTAAGCGGAAATGCAATAATCTCGCAGTTTGCGGCAGGTGACTATACTCTTGTGGTTACCGATGCGAATGGATGTTCGGCAACAAGGGAGGTGACTATTGGTGTTGGTGCTGCAATGTCTATATCAACAGAAGCGTTTGCTGTTCGATGCAATGGCGACGCAAACGGACGTTTGGTGCTTAGCATGGAAAATGGTACTGCGCCTTATAGCATTTTATGGAATTCTGAAACAATTACAGAAAACAATACTATTCACCAGTTCGTTAATCTAAATTCTGGTTCCTACAGCGTTACTGTTACCGATGCAAATGGGTGCATTGGAAGTACTGCTGTTTTCATTGGAACACCCGAACCTTTGGTTGCGTCGGCGGAAGTTGGACAGGTTCAGTGCCATGGAGATGTTGCAGTGGTGGAAGTGTCGGCAACTGGTGGTTCTCCTCAGTATCAGAATGTAGGAGTATACAACCTTTCGGCAGGCGAGTACAACTATATTGTGACTGATGCCAACGGATGTCAGTCGCCAGTACATGTTTCAGTTGCTGAACCATCGGCAATATCGGTTAGTACAGTTGCAACGGATGCACCATGTTATGGTCAGAACGGTAGTGCTATGCTCGAAATCTCGGGAGGCGTTTCTCCTTATAATGTTGTATGGCAAGATAATTCGACTGGCGCTGTTAATACTCAAGTTCCAGTAAATACTGTATTCGGATATGTAGTCTCGGATGCAAACGGATGTTTGTATAATGGTACTGTGAGGGTAGGTGAGCCGGAACCGATTTTGCTTTCTCTTTCAGCAGATGTTGTTTCTTGTTTCGGACTTTCCGACGGAACTGTAAGTGTGGTTTCTCTATCTGGAGGAACCCTTCCGTATGAATACCGCTGGAGCAACGGAAGTGCGTCGCCCATGCTAACTGGGGTTGGCGCAGGGCGATATACGTTGACTGTGACCGATGCATCCGGATGTTCTGAATCGGCAACTGCAATAGTTTCCCAGCCAGACGAATTTTTGGTTGGTGTTATTTCTACGAATGTAGAGTGTGGCGTTTCTGACGGTTCGCTGTTGGCTAGTGCCCGTGGTGGTAATGGTTCGTATAGTTATGTATGGTCAAATGGAATGACTGGTGAGCATTTGACGCATGTGTTCGCTGGCGAATATTCGCTGACGGCAACCGATGCAAAAGGTTGCTGGGTTACTGCAAGCGCACGTGTAGATGTCGTTGGAATGTTGACTGCATCGATAGAGGAATTAAGTCCTGTAAGTTGTTTTGGAATGTCTGATGCTTCGCTGGTGGCTGTGTCCGAACAAGCGCAACCTCCTGTCGTGTATCAGTGGAGTACGGGGCAGATGGCTTCTGAGTTGTATGGAATTGGTATGGGTCAGTATATGCTGACCGTTACCGATGCTTGGGGGTGCGTTGGCATGGCAAATCATCTTGTTGTATCGCCTACGGCGATTACTATGACTTCGCAGGTTACTGATTCAAAGTGCTATAATTCTTCGGATGGTGCCATTACTGTTTGGGTTGACGGCGGAATGCAACCATACACATTCGCGTGGTCTAATGGAAGTACCGACCAGAATGTGTCGGGGTTGACGACAGGCGTGTACAATCTTCTTGTAACAGATTCGGCAGGATGTATGTTGCAGCAGGAGTTCCACGTCAATGCTCCGCAGCGTATAGCGATAAGTGCCGATGTCAAGAACGTGTCGTGTCATGGCAACAGGGATGGTCGCATCAGCATCAATGCCGTAGGTGGTGTCGAACCATACGAATATGGATTTGTTTTTGGCAGTTCGGTTGTTCATGGCATCAGTGTCTACGACCGTCTGCATTCTGGCGTTTACCAAGTGTCAGTTGAGGATGCCAATGGTTGTGGAGAGTCGCTTTCTGTAAGTGTTATGCAGCCAGAGAAACTTGATGTGGATGTCATCGTTACGGCTCCGTCGTGCAAGGATTTTAACGATGGCTCAATATTGATATCGACTGTGGGCGGAACCGAACCATATAGGTTTGAAATGGGCGGTTATTCTAGCGATTCTTCGTTATATGCTGGTCTGCGTGCAGGAGTATACAATGTTTATGTTACCGATGCAAACGGATGTATGACAAATTACTCGGATATTATGGTGCCTGAGAGCAAAATCGATTGCATACACATACCTAATGTTATTACTCCTAATGGTGATGGAGTTAATGACGAATGGATTATTGAAAATATAGAAATGTTCCCAGAGGCGCACATATATGTATATAACCGTTGGGGACAATTGCTGTATCATGAGCGTGGCAATGGCGAACGCTGGGATGGCAGGTACAGAGGTCATTTTGTGCCGGCAGGAGTGTATATGTATATAATAAAACTGGAATCTATCGAGGAGTCATACACAGGTACTGTTTCTGTTTTGTATTGATGTTTGGTGTATACTAATAATTGCGACGGGTGGATTTTTCAGTCCGTTTTTTGTATTCGGATTGGTATTTTGATTATTTTTGCAAAAAAATAAGTAACTATGGATATTTCTGTTGTAGTTCCGCTGTATAACGAGGAGGAGTCCTTGCCCGAATTGTGCGAATGGATTGTGCGTGTGATGAACGAGCATTCTTTTTCGTTCGAGATTTTGTTTGTAAACGACGGCAGCACCGACAATTCGTGGAATGTTGTCTGCGAGTTGAAGAAAAAGCACGAGCAGGTGAGGGGCATATCGTTCCGCAGGAACTATGGCAAGTCGGCTGCTTTGCAGGTAGGATTTCAGGCATGCAAGGGCGATGTTGTCATTACTATGGATGCCGACATGCAGGATAGTCCCGATGAGGTCCCCGAATTGTACCGCATGATTAAGGAGGACGGTTACGACCTTGTTTCGGGATGGAAGAAAAAGCGCTACGACAATACCTTTACTAAAAATATCCCATCTAAACTGTATAATGCGACTGCCCGTCGTGTGACAGGGCTTAAATTGCACGACATGAACTGCGGTTTGAAGGCATATCGCAGCAAAGTGGTAAAAAATATAGAAGTTTACGGCGAAATGCACCGCTATATTCCTTATTTGGCAAAAAATGCAGGTTTCTCTAAGATTGGCGAGAAGGTTGTGGAGCACAGAAAAAGGCAATATGGCGTGTCGAAGTTCGGTCTCGACAGGTTTGTGCATGGTTATTTGGACTTGTTTTCGCTGTATTTCCTTTCGCGTTTCGGCAAACGTCCGATGCACTTTTTCGGACTCTGGGGCAGCGTAATGTTCATAATTGGTTTCATTGCTATTTGTGTAGTTGGTGGAATCAAGATTGCCGCCTTGTGCCGTCACGTACCGGCACCGCTTGTTACCGATACTGCTTACTTCTATCTTGCGTTGGTGATGATGATTCTTGGTACGCAGATGTTCCTTTCTGGATTCGTTGGCGAAATGATTTCAAGGAACTCGACAATTAGAAACGATTACCAGATAGAGGAAACTTTGGAATAAACAATTATAAAACAACCTCAACTGTATCAACCAAAAACAATTGTTGTGTTGTTGCGCGCAACGACACTATTGTGCATTATGCTCCATTGTTAATAAATTTGCTAAAAAACATCGTTTTTGTTTGCGTAAATCTGCCATAAAAAACTTACCTTTGGTTTTTCAATTTTAATAACAAATAATTTGAGATACAGAAATGGATTTGATTCAAGAAATTATTAGAAATGCGCAGGCAAACAAACAGCGCATCGTGCTTCCCGAAGGTGATGAACCTCGCACATTGAAGGCTGCCGACCAGATTATTGCTGACGGTATCGCCGATGTTATACTTATCGGTCCGGCTCAGAAGATTGCCGAAATGACTGCTGAATTCGGTTTGAAAAACATCAGCAAGGCTCGTATTATCGACCCGAAGAACAATCCCGAAAGACAGAAGTATGCCGAAATGCTTTACGAAATCCGCAAGGCAAAGGGTATGACAATGGAACAGGCACAGGATCTCGCCGAGAATTTTATGTACCTCGGTATCCTCTTGGTTAAGGCAGGTGAAGCCGATGGTCTTGTAAGTGGTGCTCGTTCGACTACTGGCGATATGCTCCGTCCTGCATTGCAGATTATCAAGACTGTTCCGGGCGTAAGCTGCGTATCTGGTGCATTCATCATGTTCCTGCCCGAAGGCAGCAAGTACGGAACCGACGGCAAGATGGTTTTCGCAGATTGTGCTGTTACTCCAATGCCAGATGCTAAGCAGTTGGCAGAAATCGCTGTCTGCACCGCCGACACTGCAAAGAACATTGCAAAGATCGACCCTGCTGTTGCTATCCTCAGTTTCTCGACAAAGGGTTCGGCAAAGCACGAAGTTGTTGACAAGGTTATCGAAGCTACTCGTTTGGCACAGGAAGCTCGTCCCGACCTTCTTCTCGACGGTGAACTTCAGGCCGATGCTGCTATCGTTCCATCAGTTGGTTCGAGCAAGGCACCAGGTAGCAAGGTTGCTGGTAAGGCAAACACCTTGGTATTTCCATGCCTCGAAGTTGGAAACATTGCTTACAAGCTCGTTCAGCGTTTGGCTGGTGCCGAGGCAGTTGGTCCAGTTTTGCAGGGACTTGCTAAACCGTGCAACGACCTTAGCCGCGGATGCTCGGTAGATGATGTTTACAAACTTGTTGCAATCACTTGTAATCAGGCAATAGCTCAGAAGAAATAATCATTAACAACAAAATAGATAAAGGATGAAAATATTAGTTTTAAACTGCGGTAGCTCGTCAATCAAATATCAGCTCATCAATATTGACGCAAACAACAATTCTACCGTAATGGCAAAAGGTCTTCTCGAAAGAATAGGCCTCGAAATGGGTGAATTCACTCACAAGTACAACGGTGAAAAGTACTACGAACAAACTCCAATCGCAGACCATACAGCAGGTATCAAGATGGTTCTCAAGGCTCTTACCGACCCGAAAATGGGTGTTATCAAGGACTTGAAGGAAATCGAAGCAGTTGGTAACCGCGTTGCTCACGGTGGTGAACTTTTCAAGGCAAGTGCTCTTGTTAACGATGATGTTATCGAGAAGATTAAGTCGTTGATGGAACTTGCACCACTTCACACTCCTGGAAACCTCGCTGGTATCTACGCTATGCGCGAAGTATTGCCGAATGTTCCACAGGCAGTTGTATTCGATACCGCTTTCCACCAGACACTTCCTCCGAAGTCGTTCCTCTATGGTTTGCCATACGAATACTACCAGAAGTATCATCTCCGTCGCTACGGTTTCCACGGAACAAGCCACGGCTTTGTAGCAGAAAAGGCTGCCAAGATGATAGGCAAGGACTGGAAAGACCTCAAGATAATTAGTTGCCACCTCGGTAGCGGTGCATCTATCGCTGCAATCGACCACGGAAAGTCTGTTGATACCACAATGGGTCTCACAGCTCTCGAAGGTCTTATCATGGGTAGCCGTCCAGGTGACATTGACCCGGGTGCAGTATTGTATATTGTAGAAAAAGAACTCGCAGAAGGCAAGACCATGAAGGATATTACAAATATCTTCTACAAGAAGAGCGGTCTTGTTGGTATCAGCGGTGGCAAGCAGGATATGCGTGACATCCGTGCAGGTCGCGATGCAGGTGACGAAAGAAGCACCTACGCATTCGATATGTTTGCACAGCGCGTAAAACGCTACATTGGCGGTTACATGGCCGAAATGGGCGGTTGCGACATCCTTCTGTTCACAGGTGGTATTGGCGAAAATGCATGGTTCATGCGTCACCCGATCCTCGAAAACATGGAATGCCTTGGCATAAAGGTTGACATGGCTCTCAACGACAAGATTATGGGCGAAGATGCAGTTATTTCTACTCCCGATTCGAAGGTTACAACAATCGTTGTCACCACCGACGAGGAATATGTAATTGCAATGGATACCATGAATCTTGTTTTAGGAAAATAATCTAGAATCGGTATTCTATTATAAAAACACCAATATATAGGGACACAATGCATTGTGTCCCTATATTATAATGCATTGTGTTCCCGTATAATTAAATGGTGATCTAATAATTTTTAAAAATGATGGAAGAAAAAATGAATGTGCATCACAGAATATCCTATCGTGCACAATGGCACAAATACGATGGCGGAATGTATTTTGTGACAATTTGTACAAAGGAAAAACAACATTTTTTCGGTGAAATTGCCGATGGGGTGATGAATCTGTCGGAAATTGGAAAATGTTTGCATGAACAAATTGTCAAAACACCATCAATGCGGGCGGATATGAATGTTGAAATACCATCATTCGTTATAATGCCTAATCATGTGCATTTGATTGTTATAATTGGTGAAAATCAATATAATACATGTAGGGGCACAATGCATTGTGCCCCTACAGATGGAAATGGATTTGTCCCGCAAACCAAAAATTTGGCATCAATAATTCGTGGAATAAAAATATCAACAACAACATTTGCCCGAAAAAACGACATTCCATTCGCATGGCAATCCAGATATTACGACCGCATAATCCGCGATTCTGCTGAAATGAACCGCATTGCCGAATACATTGAAAACAATGTGGCAGAATGGGATGAAAATAAAGGCATTGACTATCAGGTTGATTAGATAAATTCAATTATCTTTGCAGAAATAAATTAAAAACCAAAACAAGGCATGAAACGATTTTCAATTATGCTGATTTTGCTGCTGTCCGTGTGTTTTGCCATGGGACAGAAAACCTCTGTGGAGCGTTCGCGCGTTCCTATATATATTAATACTGGTGTGGGCATGGGAGCATCCAATTATTACGATGCTGGCGTGTCGCCACTGCGGTATCATGGTTTGGGACTGGGTGGCGATATGGGTGTCACTGTGGACTGGTGCCGTTTCCAGGCCTCGCTCGAAGGTAGGGTCGAGGGATGTTTGGCCGCAGGAAATAAGGCCGATAGCAGTGCTGGTGCAAATGGTGTTACTATTTTGCCAAGAACTTCGTTCATGGTTCGCTTTGCCGAACCTGTGGAGGGCTCGTTGAGACTATGGGCAGGTGCTTCGGTAGGTTCGTACGTTGATATACGAATCAACCAAAAAATGATGAATGCTGCCGTTGGACTTACAATGATGTTCAATCTATATGGTAATTTCCGTCTCGAATACGACATCCCGTCGCGTCGCAGAACCGATTTGTTTACCCTGACAGCCGATATTTCGCTGCCGCTAATGGGAATTGGCGAACGCCCGGGTTATGCCTACGTTTACAACGCAACATCATCGAGCGACCCAGTGGAATATCTGTTGGATAGCTACGAATCATTCGGCATTTTTATGTCGGGTGCTACAACCGATATAGGATTTTACTTTAACCTTAAAAACCGAAACAAGATAGGACTTAACTATCGTTGGGACTATTGCACAACTCGCCATGTATCGGCGCATCGTTTCGACAATGCATATCATATCGTATCGCTTAAGTTAATGTTTAATATCAACTGATTATGAAAAAATTACATATAGCACTAGCATTTCTTGCCTTTGTTTTGCTGTGTACCTCGTGCGAAAAGGCATTTATGGAAAAGGAACCGGGTACAGACCCTGTTACAACCTTTGAATATTTGTGGAAAACCGTTGACGAGAATTATTCGTTCTTCGATGTGAAAGGAGTGGATTGGGATTCTGTGTACGCTGTATATAGTCCCAAGGTTTCGGAAAAAATCAGCGACGACAGCTTATTTAGCGTTCTTGGCGCAATGCTCAACACTTTGAACGACGGACATACAAATCTGGTGTCGCCGTTCGATATTTCGCACAACGAACTGGTTTATCGTAAGATGTATGAGAACAAGAACATTAATTCTGAGGTCGTTGTGCTTAATTATTTGACAATCAACTATCATACGACTGGCGCTTTCGCTCACAATGCAATCCGTGATGGTCAGATTGCATATCTGCGTTATTCGTCGTTTGTAGATGCCATTTCCGACGACGATTTGGTTTATCTTGTTAACAGATATAAAAACACCAAGGGCATGATAATCGACTTGCGCCAGAATGGTGGTGGCAGTGTCGATAATATCTGGAATCTGATGAAGTTGTTTCCTAGCGGAACCCGCCAGCTTTACAAGACGCAGATTAAGAATGGTCCTAAGCACGATGATTTTTCCGATATTAGCATTGTAAAGCAACCCGAACACGATGAGGAGACAACATACGGACATCCTATTGTAGTGCTTACCGACCGTGGTTCGTACAGCGCTACATCTTTCTTCTCGTTGTGTATAAAGTCCAATTTCCCCGAAGCGACAATTGTTGGCGATACCACTGGTGGCGGTCTTGGACTTCCAAATGGTGGAGAATTGCCAAACGGCTGGTCGTACCGCTTCTCGATTACGCGTACTCTCGACAATAATGACAACAACTATGAAAATGGCATGCCGCCCGATGTTACCGTCATTCTCGACCCATTGCAAACTGCCCAAGGCATTGACAATGTGATAGAAACGGCTTGCGATATTTTGTTGAGTAAGTAGTATTTCAATGGACAATCCATTATCAATTGGGCTTGAAGATTAAACTTTGTGCCATTCTTCATTCTGCCCATTATTAATTGTCAATTATCCATTGTAAATTCGTAAATCGTACTTCGTAAATCGTAAATTGCATTATCTTTGCATCACAAAAATATTATTTATGGCTTTACAGGAATCTTTTGAAATACAAGGAAATAAACTTTTTAAGCGTCGCAGTTGGCTGCCAGTGCTGATACTTGTGCCAGGTGCTGCTTGGTTTGCATATCTTACATACTTGCGCAATGAGGTTATGCCATGGTGGTTGCCTGTAATTTTCCTTTGCATTGGTTTTATAGGACTTGCAATCAGAATAGCAACAGTAGGACACACCCCAAAGGGAACAAGCGGACGTAACACCACTCAAGGTCAGGTTGCCGAACAACTCAATACTTCGGGAATATATTCCACAGTGAGGCATCCGTTGTATCTTGGCAACTTCTTCATGTGGCTGGCTCCTGCGTTGATGGTCATGGACTTGTGGTTCGTGCTTTTCTTCTGCGCATTCTATTGGATTTACTACGAGAGGATTATGTATGCCGAAGAGGCATTTTTGCGCAAGAAGTTTGGCGATTCATATTTGGAGTGGGCTAATCGTACGCCAGCATTCATCCCAAGTTTCCGCAATCATTGCAAGTCAAATCTGCCGTTTTCGGTGCGCAATGTCCTGAAGCGCGAGTACAACGGATTTTTCAACCTCATACTTGTCATGACAGCTTTCCGCGTTCTCGAATTTGCAATAGTGGAACATAGGTTTTATCTTGATTGCGTGTGGATTGGCATTTTCGGAGCAGGTTTGCTTATCTTCTTGGTATTGAAGAATTTGAAGAAATTTACCAATGTCTTAAATGTGGAGGGTAGATAATGAAAAGGTTTTTGTTTGTTGCTGTTGTTTTGTCGCTTTTGTCGCTTTCTGCCTGCAATAATGGAGACGGTGGGATTAGTGGAGACCTTGTGACACGTCAGATTCTGTACGATGTACCAATTGTAAACCTGCAGTTGGAAGATAGAACAGAAAAAGACCCGAACTGGTTCTGGGAAAATTTGCCATATCCGGCAGGCGATAAGTTTATTGATAATCTGTTTGCCGATGCTCGCGACTGCAACATCCCTATATATTATTACGATCCTGAGGGCGACTACGAGCATCTAGAGCGCATTCCCGACAAGGAAGTGAAAAATATGTTCGAGAACGAAATGTTTGTGTCACTTCCTGTTCCTGATGTGTTTGACGAGGCAACAAATGGTTTTGTGTCGAGGCCAAATGTCGATTTTAAGTTGGACCAGACGCGTATTTTGAAACTAAGGTTTTTGGAAGAATGGCGCATTGATGGCGGTATGATAACCAAGAAAGTGCTGGCGATGGCTCCTGTGTTTACGATAAATATAGGAGGAACTGAGGCGCAGGAAGGTTATGCTTATAATACCGTTAAATTCTGGATAATGGCAGATGAGAAACTTTTGAAGTGATGGACGAGTATAATCAAGTATATCAGCGCGAAGCGATTGAACTAGTTGCAGTTGCAAAGGAATACGTTGCTTTCTTGGAGAAGTCGCAGGAATATTCCAAGGATGAGTTTGTTGAGCAGTCGTTGAAGATTTTGCCTTTGCTGTATCTTAAAGGTGTAATGTTGCCAGAAATAGAGGATTACGACGATAGTTTTTCCGAGAAGTTTGTCGACGAGGCAACATGGTCGTACATTCAGCAGTCGGCGGCATCGCGGCTCGACGAGGACGACGATTACATTCAGGTTCAGGATGCTACGATGATGAGTTCGATGGATTCCATGAGCGTTGGACTGTCTGAGATATATGCCGACCTGTATCAAGAGATGGCTGACTTGGTTGGTGCATATCGACTTGCAAATGATGGTGTTATGCTTGCTGCGCTGGCATGCTGCAGAAACAATTTCCCCGACTACTGGGGCGTTAGGTTGCTTGCCTTGCTAAAGGGCTTGCACGAAATAAAGTATCGCAGAGATGACTGAAAATAAGTATAGTCCCAATATTACCAACGAAGAATTGATGACTTTGCCGTTGTATGCTTACGAAGGCGAAGTCGTGTGCGTCGATACAATGGAGATGTTTTATCAGGTGAAAGACGAACTTTTTCTTGAACCGCTATGGGGATTTGATACCGAGACAAAACCTTGTTTCAGGAAAGGCGTTGAAAATCGCAAGAATGTGGCGTTGTTGCAGTTGAGTAGCAGGGAAAAGACTTATATTTTCAGACTTAGCAAAATAGGTTTGCCGAAGGAACTATGCGATTTCCTTTCGTCTGACAGGTTTACAAAGATTGGACTTTCTTCGCGTGATGACATAAAGGGTTTGCAAAAACTTACATCTTTTGAGCCAGCGGGATTCATTGATTTGCAGAGTATTGTGTCCGATTATGGCATCGAGGAGAAAGGTCTGCGCAAGTTGGCGGCAATAGTGTTGGGCGTAAGAATATCGAAGTCACAGCAGCTCAGCAACTGGGAGAGCGATGCACTTACAGAGAAGCAGATTCGCTATGCGTCAACCGATTCGTGGGTTACTAGGCAAATATATGTCGAACTAAAACGCAGTGCTGGCGATGGAAACATTATATAGGTATAGGGTTCTTTACGCCGACACCGATGCTATGGGCGTGGTGTACTACGGCAACTATCTTCGCATCTACGAGGCGGCACGCGGCGATTTCCTCCAGAAAATTGGTATGCCTTTCTCAAAGATGGCAAGCGAATTGAACATTGTATGTCCTGTCGCTAATGCTGAAATCAACTATCATAAACCGGCGGTGCTTGATGAGGAAATCCTTGTAAAGACACGCATAGTAATGCTTCGTGGGGCAAGAATGGTTTTCGACCAGCGCATTTTTAATGCAAATGATGAACTTCTCAACGACATAAAGGTTACTGTGGCGTTTGTCGATATGGAAAAGAGAATACCGGTAAAATATCCCGATGTGTTTGATGGATTGGTAGATTTGAACGAAAACCAATAGGAAGTTAGCTGCAATGAAGAAGATTTATATAGACGTTGACGGTGTATTGCTGACTACAAGTAATATTCGTGCTGCGAAAGGGGCGGTTGATTTGTTGTACTTTGTACTGCAAAATTTTGATTGCTATTGGTTGACAACGCATTGCCATGATAACGATACGACTCAGGTCATTAGTTATTTGTCACGATTCTTTTATCCCAGTGTGATTGAAAAGTTTAAGGCCATAAAACCAGTTGTTTGGAATACGATGAAGACCGAAGGCATTGATTTCGATTCTGACTTTATTTGGCTTGATGACTATCCGATGCAAGGCGAGAGAAAAGTTCTGGAGCAACATGGCTGTTTGAAAAATCTGATACAAGTGAACCTGGACAATAATGATGAATTGTTTCAGGTGATTCAAAAATTGAAGGATTTGAACTAATGTTGCTTAGTGGTTGCTTTGCAATGTGTTTGTAATCAGTATATTATCCATTTATTAAACATAGTTGTTCACAAATAGAGGATAGTTGAGGGTGCTAGTTGTATATTTTGTGGTAATTTTGCATCGTCGAAAAAATTGATGATTGAGAAATGAATATGTATGTAATTGCAGGATGTAATGGAGCTGGCAAGACAACGGCTTCATATTCCATACTTCCAGAAATGCTGGAATGTACGCAATTCATCAATTCCGACGAAATAGCCAAGGAGTTGTCGGCACAGTCGCGAGGCATCAAGTTCGAGGCAACAAGAATAATGCTTTCGCGCATGTATGCTCTCATCGAAGAAGGAAGCGATTTTGCTTTCGAGACAACTTTGGCAACAAAGACATTCAAGGCCATAATAAAGAAGGCAAAGGATAAGGGTTATAAGGTAACACTTGTCTTTTTCTGGCTCGATACTCCCGAACTCGCTTTGCGCCGTGTGCAGGAACGAGTTGAGCATGGCGGTCACGATGTGCCTAAGGATGTGGTTTATAGACGCTATGTCGCAGGAACCCGTTATCTTTCACAGATATATATTCCTATATCTGATTATTGGATGATAATCGACAATTCGAACAATCCTTTCAAGCTCATCGCGGATGGCGCCAAGGAGGAAGTCTTGAATGTTTATGACGAAGATGTTTTTAATCAAATAATTACAGATGGAAAATTGCGAAATTAAAGAACTACGAAAGAAAATTCTTAATGGATTGAATCTTTCTTATCGAAAATTATTGGAGACGAGAAAACAGCAAAACGAAACTTTGGTTGTTTCGGAAGGTGGTAAAGTTGTATTGCTTGAGGCAAAAAAGGTTAGATTAAAAGTTTATAAATAGAAATATGGATAAAGTTGCCGAATTACAGACAATAGCTAGGCAGGTAAGACGCGACCTGCTGAGAATGATACATGCAAAAAAATCGGGACATCCGGGCGGATCGCTTGGCGTTACCGACTTGATGGTTACATTGTACTTCGATGTGATGGAACATGATCCAAAGAACTTTGACATAAACGGAAAAGGTCAGGATTTGTTTTTCCTGTCGAACGGACACACATCGGCTGCATGGTACAGCGTTCTTGCTCGTGCTGGATATTTCCCAGTTGAGGAACTCAAGACTTTCCGCGCTATAAATTCTCGTTTGCAGGGACATCCGACAACTGCCGAAGGTTTACCCGGAATCCGCATTGCCTCTGGTTCGCTCGGACAGGGTTTGTCGGCTGCATGTGGTGCTGCGCTTGCAAAGAAGCTCAATGCTGACAATCATACCGTTTTCTGCCTTATGGGTGATGGCGAAATCGAGGAAGGTCAGGTTTGGGAGGCAGCAATGTTTGCAAATGCCCGCGAAATCGACAACCTTGTTGCTTTTGTCGACCTCAACCGCAAGCAGATTGACGGTACCACTGAAGATGTCATGAAACTTGGCGATGTTAAGGCTAAATGGGAAGCATTTGGCTGGTATGTGCTCGAGTGCAACGGTAACGACATTGCCGACCTGCGCAAGACCATCACCGATGCAAAAGGTCATCTCGGCAACAAGAAGCCTGTCATTATACTCATGAAGACCGAAATGGGTATGGGTGTTGATTTCATGATGGGAACCCACAAGTGGCATGGCACACCGCCAAACGACGAGCAGCTTGCTGCCGCCTTGGCTCAGTTGCCCGAAACTCCATTAGGCGATTATTAAAATTGAATTTGTGAGATTTTATATAACGGCATTCCATTTGGGATGCCGTTTTTGTTGTTTACAACAAAAAAATCTGGTAAATAATTTTTTGTAATATTATTTTTTTTATTTTTGCAAGATGATTAATGAGTAAAATTGAATGAATATGAGAAGGATTTACTTTTTTATCATTATGCTTTTCTTCTGCTTGGGGACATTTTCTCAGGAAATAAGCATCCGCTTTAAAGGGCTATTTAACGGAACAGATTATCGCCTTGATAGTGTCGTAGTTACTAATATTACCCGCAACTGGACAGAAACTGTTGAATATCCCGACACAATAATAGAGCTAGGCGGTACGGTAGGTGCAAACCTTGACATTGCTGTAGAGCAGGGGCTTTGGCAGAATGTTCCAAATCCTTTCGATTGTATAACAAGCGCAGAAATTTCGGTGTCGCAACGCGAAGATGTAAGGATACAGTTGCTTGATGTCGCAGGAAAGGTTTGTGCAGAATATAGTGGTTTGCTTGACGAAGGCCTTCATGTCTTCGATATTTCAGCAGCCAATCCGCAGACATACATACTGAATGCAATAGTAGGAACTCGTCATTATTCTATCAGGATGGTGAATGTTGGTAGCGGTTGTGGAAGCGGTATAAGATATGCTGGCATTTCGGGCTGCATTACGGCAAAGTTGACTACTGCCCACGAGTTCCAGAATGGCGACAATATGCGCTATGTAGGTTATGCAGCAGTTGGCGGTAATGTTATTGTTAGCAATGTCGTGGAACAACCGCAGACTGAAAATGAAGACATAACTCTTGAGTTCCGGTATTATTCTAATCATTTAAACGGCCACGAATGTGTTGACTTGGGTTTGCCTAGCGGTTCACTCTGGGCTACATGCAATGTTGGAGCTAATAGCCCCGAAGATTCTGGACAATTCTTCGCTTGGGGCGAAACCCAAAGAAAGACTACATACACATGGAACAACTACATATATTCTAATGGTAATTACAACGAGCTAACGAAGTATTGTAGCGATTCTCAATATGGCAGTGATGGATTCACAGATACTCTGACTACTCTTGAGGAAGGCGACGATGCCGCAATTGCCAACTGGGGTGCAGACTGGCGTATGCCTACTTACGAAGAGCTTGACGAGTTGCAAAGCAGTTGTACCGTAATTATAGCAAGGGAGAACGGTATATATGGTCATTGGTGTACTGCTCCTAATGGCAATTCAATCTTCCTGCCCAATGCAGGCGTTTGCTACGACGGCAATCACATTGGCTATGGTCAACAAACTGGCTTAGGCTCATATTGGTCGAATTCGCTTGACACGGTAAATCCATACAGAGCGTTGGGATTAAATTTCCATGTTGGTAATAGTAGCATTAATGGCAATTCCCGTTATTATGGATTCCCTATACGGGCTGTTTATGTGTTCACATCGGCATCTGTAGGCGTACCAACCATAACGGTTTCTGCTGCAAACAATATTTCCTTTACCAGTGCAACTCTTTACGGCAATGTTCTATTTGATGGTGGTGCTCCCGTAACAGAAAGAGGTTTTGTTTATGGAACAAGTGCTGATAACCTTACAGAAAATTTGCAGTGTGGTAGCGGTATTGGTAGCTTTAGTGGAAACATAATAGACCTTACCGAAGGCACTACCTATTATTATAGGGCATACGCAACCAACAGTGAGGGGGCTGTATATGGTGAACTAATGTCGTTCACGACTATTTCGTCGGCAGGCATTATTATGATAAATGGAATTGCTGTTATACCGGTTGATTGCGGTAGGACATACAACTTCTACGATTCGGGAGGTCCTGATGGCAATTATGCTAATAACGAAAATATGATTGCACGTTTCAGTTCGCAAGGACGCATAACATTATCATTCACAAACTTTGTAACCGAGAATAGTATTGCCGATTATATGTATGTATATGATGGAGATGCAGACTCCGGTACTATATTGATAAACAAGGCAGGAGGTTCTTCGATTCCGCCAACGGTTACTGCTTATAGTGGAACAATGACCGTTGTATGGCATACTGATATTTCTATTGTAAAAGCTGGTTGGGAAGCAACAGTTTCGGCCGATTGTGAACCAGCCGTCCCTGTTGTAGCAACTTGTGCCGCCGGTTATGTCATTGATAACCGTGCTACTCTATACGGCAATGTGATTTGCGATTGCGGTTCGAATGTAACAGGGTGCGGATTCATTTGGGGCACAAGCGAAGACGACCTTTCGCAGAATGTTACAGCAGTTCTAAATGGCAGTGAGTTTTCATGCGAGTACACAGAATTTACAACAGGTACTACCTATTATTATCAGGCGTACGCAATCAACGGCGAAGGTACGGGTTATGGAGAGATAAAGTCTTTTGTAGTGACGGAAAACATAATTATGGAAGACGGAGTTTCATTAGATTTTGAATGCGGAAGGACGCGCAACTTTTACGATTCGGGAGATGCTGATGGCGACTATGGCAATAATGAAGATATGATTGCCCATTTCAGTTCGTCAGGTCGTATAACATTATCATTCACTAGCTTTATTTCCGAGAGTTGTTGTGATTATATGTATGTGTATGATGGAGATGCCGACTCTGGTATTATATTGATAAACAGGGCAGGAGGCACTTCGCTTCCGTCATCGGTTACTGCTTATAGCGGTATGATGACCGTAGTTTGGCACACAGATGAATCCGAAACAAGAGCTGGCTGGGAAGCAACAATATCGGCTGATTGTGAACCTTCAATTCCTGTTGTAGCAACAGCTGATGTAAGCGATATTGCATCCACCGGTGCCAAGTTATACGGCAATGTGCTTCACGATTGCGGTTCAAGTGTAACAGGATATGGATTTTACTATGGTACAAGCGAGGACGACCTTTCGCAGAATGTTGCAGCAGTACAAACTGACAGTGGTTTTTCGTGCGAGATAACAGGACTTGTAAATGCTACTACATACTACTATAAGGCGTATGCCATTAATAGTGTGGGTGTCGGCTATGGCGAGATTCTTTCGTTCTCGACTTTGATGTATTCTCCCCCTACTGGTTTTGTTGATGGTTATGGCTATGTGGATTTGGGGTTGCCAAGCGGCATGCTTTGGGCCACATGCAATATCGGGGCAGCATATCCGGAGGACTATGGTGACTATTTTGCATGGGGCGAGACAACAACCAAGGAAACCTACGACTGGAGTACATATATTTGGTGCAATGGTTCCGATTCTACTTTAACGAAATATTGTGATAATCCAAGCTATGGTTACAATGGATTTACTGATAGCTTGTCAGTTTTACAGGCTTCTGATGATGCTGCCACCGCCAATTTGGGAGCAAACTGGCGCATGCCGACATACGAAGAACTGAATGAACTAAGAAATAATTGCACTTCAACTGTAATAATCCAGAATGGTGTAAAAGGTCGATTGTTCACTGGACCTAATGGCAACTCAATATTCCTGCCCGCAGCAGGTGATACCGAGTATGACTTTGCTGTTGGTTACAGCGGTCGTTATTGGTCAAGTTCGGTTCGCTCTGGAAATTCTTATTATGGAAGATACATGGGCATTTCTCCAGACACTCAGAATATGTATGTGAATTACCGCTGTATTGGGCAATCTATTCGTGCTGTTTGCCAGTCAGGGACAAAATAGATTTACGAAGTACGATTTGCGATTTTAGGTTTACGGCAGTCGGCTTTGGTCGACTGCTTTTTTTTGTGTATATTGCTCTTTTGCATTATATTTGCAGTAAATATATTGCCATGAAGAAGATACTCCTCATCATATTGTCCATCTTGGTTTCAATGCTTGCATTTTCGCAAGCTCGCAAGCCAATAGTCGAAGAACCAGAACCACCGATGACGCGCATACTTTTCATCTTTGATGCGTCTATGAGTATGTCCGACAAGTGGGAGGGGGCGCAGAAGTTCGTGAAGGCTCGCGAGCTTATGTTCGAACTGCTTGATTCGCTCGAAAGGGTTCAGAAGCAGCATCCGCTTGAGGTGGCTTTGCGTGTTTACGGTCACCAAAGTCCTGTGCCTCCGCAGGATTGCCACGATTCCAAGCTGGAAGTGTCGTTCGGCGAGCGCACTATCGGACTTATCCGCGATAAACTGATGTCAATAGAGCCTAAAGGAACAACCCCGATTGCCTATTCGCTCGGACGAAGCGAGGAGGATTTTCCCGAAGGCAACGACAGCCGAAACATAATAATCCTCGTTACCGATGGCATAGAAATGTGTCAGGGCGACCCATGTGAGGTTAGTGCAGCCTTGCAAAAGAAAGGCGTTGTGCTGAAACCTTATATTATCGGTATCAACATTGATGTAAAGCAGGCGGATATGCTTGCCTGTATGGGCAATTACTTCGATGCAGGAAACGCTGGTCAGTTCCGTCAGGCAATAAAGACCATTGTTTCGGAAGTAACATCGCTGACGGCAGTGCGTGTGAATCTGCTAGATATAAATGGCAAACCAACCGAAACCAATGTGGCAATGTCGTTCCACGATATGACATCGGGCGATGTGCGCTACACCTACATGCACACGATGAACGCTGTTGGACAGCCCGATACGATTTATCTGGATGTGCTTTCGCAGTACAAGTTGAAAGTTCATACCGTGCCGCCTGTCTATATGGACGGCATAAGCATTGAGGAAGGCAAACTGAACATCATTGATGTTCCTGCACCACAGGGCACTTTGGTGGTTGATGTCAAGGGGGATGACCCTGCCGATTCTGACATTAAGTGCATAATACGCGAAACAGGTCTGCCACACACAATTCATACCATCGATGCCGACCGAAAGCAGAAACTCATTGTCGGTCAGTACGATTTGGAAATTATAACCATGCCTCGCACATACGTAAATGCCGTACGCATTGACCAGAGTAAGTTGCGTAAGGTTGACATCCCGCAACCCGGAACAGTGATAATAAATTTCCGCAGTCCCGCTTTCGGTACTTTGTTGCATCAGGAAGGCGACAGGTTGACCGACATATACGAATTTTCGCCCGACAAGACGCATTACAAGTTGCGTTTGCAGCCCGGTTATTACCGCGTTGTCTATCGTGAACAGAAAAGCCATTCCGCTAAAAATTCGGCAGAATTCAAGTTCCGCGTGAAGTCGGGAGAGATGACCGTGCAAAATCTGTAATTGCTGAATATAATATTTCTTGTCCGCTAAAACGTCGAGGATGCAACCGAACTATACTTTATCAGTCTGTTATGCAAGTAGTTTTCTATTAGGGTTTGGTGTTAATTGTCATTCCGAAAGCCAGACAGAACACGCGATGCCGAAGGAGGAGCGTTGTGAAGACGGCTGTCCGGAATCTCCTTTTGATATATTGTTAAGGAGATTACGCACTGGCAGGTTCACAAGCAACGTGCCTTATGCTGTTCGCTTTGCCATCCGAAATGACATAGTAATACTTTTGGTGGACAATCTAAAACATTCATTATGAGAAATTTTTTCTTCACCCTTATTTTCTTTGCCATTGTGCTTTGCTCGTGTTCAAGCAACAATTCTGTGGTGCTTTCGCAAAACTATGATTATGTTATTGTTTATGAGGGAGATACTTCTAGATATGATTGCACGGCAGCATACGAGTTAAGCGGTTTCCTTGCCGAAATATTCGGACATGATTATCCAGTTGTTACTTGCGACGAGTATAATGGCGGAAATGCCATTTCGATAGGTTGCAATGCCATTTCTCAGGACATTTGCAAAAGGTATTCAGGTGATATTCACGATGATGGTTTCTTGATTCATACCGAGGAACACAATCTTTATATATTCGGAAATCAAGAAATAGCATCGCTGTATGGCGTTTATCATCTGCTCGAAAATTATCTTGGTTGCACATATACTGGCACAAACTGCATACAAGTAGAAAAGCAGTATGGAGCGGTAGAACTTGACCTTCACGTTGTGCAGAATCCTTCCTTTCGTTACCGAGAGACCTTGCAGTTGATTCCCAATGCCGATCCGCGCTACGCCAAGTGGCATAAGTTGCACAATCGTGCCGATTTCAATAGCGAATGGGGACTTTTTGTACATACTTTCAAGGATTTGGTACCTGTTTCGGAGTATTTCGATACTCATCCCGAATGGTTTTCCGAAATGAATGGAAGGCGTGTGCGTGACGGACAGTTGTGCCTTAGCAATCCCGAAGTGTTAGAGGTGCTTTGCCATAACCTTGAAGCATTGATGAAGGAAAATCCCGACAAGAAAATATGGTCGGTGTCGCAGAACGACAACGAATCGTCGTGCCAGTGCGAGAATTGTCGGCGCTTGGATTCCATTTATGGCGGTCAGTCGGGGACAATGATATGGTTTGTGAATCAGGTTGCTGAGCGTTTTCCCGACAAGGTGATTTCGACACTTGCCTACCAGCAGACGCGCCATGCGCCAAAGAACATCAAGCCAGCCGACAATGTGAACATAATGCTTTGTTCGATTGAATGCCCGCGCCATAGACCAATTTCCGCCGATTCGTCGGAACATTCGTTTCAGTGCGATTTGGCTGACTGGACAGCACTTACAAGCAATATTTTCCTCTGGGATTATGTAGTACAGTTTCGCAACTATATGGATCCGTTTCCGAATTTGCATGTAATTCAACCCAACTTGCAGGATTTTTACAAGCATGGCATTCCAATGGTTTTCGAGCAGGGGTCAAACCAGAACATTACTGAAAATTATGAGTGGCGCACTTATCTCATTGCGCATTTGCTGTGGAACGTAAACCTTGATGTAGATAGTCTGCGAACTCGTTTTCTTGATGCTCATTACGGGAAAAATCGTTCCGAATTTGTAGCAAAGTATTACGATACAATGCAAAAGGCATTGGAAGAGTCGGGCAGGGGCTTGAATATTTATGGTTATCCCATTGATGCAAAGGATAGTTATTTGTCGCCAGATAAGATTGCAGAATACCGCAAATTTTTCGCTTCAGCGTACGCTGTGAAACCATACGATGGTTGTTCTGATTCGGATATAAAAACTTATAATGACCGTCTGCGTTTGCTTGAAATGCCGCTTGATTTTGCAACGCTCGATTTGTCGCTGTATGAGATTTGTCCAGAATTATCGTTTTTTACAACGGCTGGCAATGGCAATAGGATTGCAAGGCCAGAAATGCTGGACATGGCGCAAAGGTTTGTTGATGATTGTGCTAGGCTTGGTGTAAAGCAGCTTGACGAGGCAAAATATACTCCTAAGCAGATGCAGGAGAACATTGCCAATATTGTTGCAAAGTCAACGGGAAAGAATCTCGCTTTGGGCAAGCAGGTTACATGTTCTACAGAATGGAGCAATACCTACGATGTCGGTGGTCCAAAGGTTTTGACAGATGGCAAGGTCGGATTGATGAATTATTATTACAACTGGCTTGGCTTTCAAGGAAATGACATGGATGTAGTGGTAGATTTGGAAGCAGAAAATAATATTTCCGAAGTTAGTGCCGATTTTCTGTTTTATCCCTTGTCGTGGATTTTTGCTCCCAAGTGCGTGACATGCTATGTCTCGGCAAATGGCAGAAATTGGCGTGAAGTAGGTCGCAAGGCATACGAGAACGAGGAATCGTTGGCAGAATGCAAGATTGTCGGTTTCAAATTTCCAGTTTCGGAGCAAAATGTCAGGTATGTACGACTTAAAGCTGAATCCTTGCGTGTTAATCCAGAATGGCATCGTGGGGTAGGGCAACCCTGCTGGATTTTCTGTGACGAGGTGGTTGTTAGGTGATAAGGTTAACGGGTTTGCATGAGAACTGCCAAACAACTAGAACCACAGAAACGTTGAAACGGCGTACTTCGACAAGCTCAGCAACCGCCAGCCATAGAAACGCCGAAGGCATAGAACGGCGAAGCCCTCAACGAAGTTAAACTTAGAATATAAACTTATAAACTGACGAAGTCCTTACATGAACAACGCCATTGCATAATAAGTAAGCATACCGATTGCTGCGCTGACGGGGATTGTAATTACCCATGCCACTATGAGTTCGAGGGTAACGCCCCAGCGTACAGCCGAAAGTCTTTTTGTTGAGCCAACGCCCATAATACTACCAGAAATCACATGTGTAGTGCTTACAGGTACTCCAAGATGCTGAGTTATGAAAAGCGTTATTGCACCTGCTGTTTGCGAACAGAACCCTTCAACTGGGGTTATCTTGGTAATGCGGTTGCCCATAGTCTTTATGATTTTCCATCCGCCCGACATTGTGCCTATTGCAATTGCAGTAATACATGCTATTGGAATCCAACTTGGTGCTCCTGTGAGATTTGCGCCAGAACCTGCATTGGTTATTGTATCGGGTTGTAGCCATTCGCTAAGTCCATCGAAACCGAACTGAGTACCGTATGCAACCATTGCACAGGCGATTAGACCGATTTCCTTCTGCGAGTCGTTGAGGCCATGACCGATGCTTAGGCATGCAGATGAAAGAAGTTGTAGACGCTTGAACCATTTGTCGGCTTTGTGTGGCTTTGCTTTGCGTGCAATCCAGTAAAGGAGTATTGTTATCAGATTTCCACCTATGAATCCGATGAGCGGTGCTATAAAAATGAAAAGTGCTATGTATCCGACAGTTGACCAATGTACTGCTTCCCAACCCTTGGCGGCAACTGCAGCGCCCGTTAGACCACCGATGAGAGTGTGCGAAGAACTGGATGGTATTCCTTTCCACCAGGTTATTAAACTCCATGTTATTGCTGCAACAAGTCCAGCTATCAGCAAGGGCATTGTTACTGATGCTTCTTCGACTGTTTTTTGAACGGTGTTGGCAATGTTGAATCCAAGCAAGTATTCGGCAATAAAAAAGGCAACAAAGTTGAAGAATGCCGACCATATTACGGCTTGGGTAGGGGAGAGTACGCGAGTGGAAACTACAGTTGCAATCGAGTTGGCGGCATCGTGGAATCCGTTTATGAAGTCGAAGGCAATGGCGAGAACGATGATTGCAATCAAGTAGCCCATTCTATGCGTATTTTACAATTATAGTCTTAATGATTTTGCCCACGTGCTTAGCCATGTCGGTGGTGCGCTCCATGTGCTGTACGATTTCCTTGTTCTTGATGATTTCCTTTGTGTCGGATTCTTCCTCGAAAAGGTTCTTTACAAAGTTTTCGTAGATTTCATCGGCTTCCTGTTCGAGGTCGTGTAGGAGTTCGCATTGCTTGAGTGCAGTTTCGGGCTTTTTGTTTATTGTCTTGAGTTCGTGAAGCGAAATGTTGATTGCATTGCAGCATTCGCTGATGATTTCAGTCATTCGTACCGAGATTTCTGGAATATGCTTCGGACGGAACAACAATATTCGTTTCGATGTGGAATTGATGAAGTCGAGCGTATCGTCAACTGTTTCGCATAAGCTGTGTATGTCCTCGCGGTCGAACGGGGTTATGAATGATTTGTTGAGTTCGTCGTATATCTTTGCAATTTCGCTGTCAGACTGGGTTTCGCAATCCTTGATAATCTTGTAGTCTTCTTCCATTTCGTCAAACGACGACTTTTTTATCAGTTCGGCTTGCTGTTTTGCAGCTTTTGCCAGCAGTTCTCCGATATTGTTTATCATCGGGAAGAACTTGTTCTCCTTAGGTTTCAGTGGCGAAAAAATAGAATTAATAGACATTTTTCCTGTTAAATTTTATGGTGCAAAAATATCATTTTTCAATGTTTTTTGCAATACCAATTTTTGTCGTTTTTGGGTGAAAATATGGCAAAAAGTTAGTTTTTTGCCATTATTTTTCTGATATACAAATGATTTCAACTATTGTGCCGACCATGCATATACTTGCTGCTAAAGGTTTTGTTTCGTATTTTACAAATACTTCTTTGCCGTCTTCAAGTTTTATGTTGTCGAATTTTTTGAGGTTCGTCGGCTCTAGTTTTTTCCCGTTGTCGAGGACGAGTACCCATGAGCATCCATCCAATCCTGTGAGGTTCTTCAGCGTGGCATGTACACTGTCGGGACATTGGGATATTTCCTTGTTATCGGGTTGTGTCTCAATCGAATTTAAAGGTTTGCTGCACGAAATTATCGTGCAGCAAACCATAATTATCAATATTGCAATACTGTTATAGACTTTCATACCAATCGGCGTTTTCGGTGTATATCGGGTAGTATGTGCTAAACATTTCGGTACGTTCGTTCTTTTGGAACAGTGAAACAATCTTGCCGAGGGTTGCAATGTTTATCTGTATTTCCTGGGCATTGGTGTTTCGTTTGCTCTTGTCAAGAGTCTTGTAGTATCCGAGTTCAGTTAGGATTGTGTTGATTCCTTCTGCAAGAATGCTGTCGGCAATTTCGGGTTCACCAGTCTGGTAGTAGCCGTCAACATATTCGCAGTCGAAATATGATATTGGGAACATTGATGGCGGCATTACCGAGTCGCACCTTGCCATAACTTCTTTGGCCTTTTCTATCTTGCCTTCCTTTACAAGAGTCTTTGCAAGTTCACCGAAATTGTTTCTAATCTTAACAATCTTGGTTGTGCGAAGTATTGTCTGGTCAATATATACATTCGGGTCGTTGATATTGCCCCAAGTGTAAACATTCATCAGGTTGTTGTACATAATGTCGCTGTTGATGTCGCTGTTTGCAACGCCTTCTGGTGCTTTCGCCTTCTTGTTCATCGGAGTGAGTCTATATGCAAAACCTTCGTTGTGGAAATAGTTGTCGAGGTTGAGCGTGTGACGGCTACCGAGCGATGTGATGTAAATCGGGCGTTCCCAGTCGTTGGTGTTGAGTAGGTCAAGTATCATCATCTCGTTCTTCAGCAAGTATTCTCTGTTGAGGTCGATGTTGAGTACTGTATCGAAGTAAATTTCAGTTTCGCCGGCAGTATCCTTGTAGAATCCAGGATATACGCAACCGTATTCGATTACTTTCTTCGGGTCTGCCTTGAACGAGAATTTCTTTGATGGGAATAAGTAATAGGTATCATCCCCTGATTTTACAGAGTTCTTGTCGTTGTTGATGTATGCCATAAAATCGGGTAGGGGCATGAATCCGTTTTCCTTGCGTCGTGAGTCAACCATCAGTTGGTCACGGGTGTTTGGTTCGTACTTGATGCGTTCGAGTGTCAACGGCATCGGTTTGGCATCATAACTTGCGCATTTCATCTGGTCGATATACCAGTCGGATGCGAAGTATGGCAGACAGCAAATCTTAACATCTGGTCTTATGCCTTCGACTTCCTGTGCGTACCAAACGGGGAAGGTGTCGTTATCACCGTGGGTGAACAGAATCGCATTCGGAGCGCAGGTTTCCAAGTAGTTGCGAGCGAAATCGTGTGCTGCATAGCGGTTGCTGCGGTCGTGGTCGTCCCAGTTTTGTTCTGCCATGATATAAGGCACTGGTGCGCAAATAAGCAATGCGACAATTCCTGCAACTGCGCCCGGCGTGAACTTCTTGAAAAGTTCGTAGATTGCTGCGGCGCCAAGACCAATCCATATTGCAAATGCGTAGAACGAACCAGCGTATGCATAGTCACGTTCACGTGGCTGGATTGGTGTTTGGTTGAGGTAAACCACGATTGCTATACCTGTGAGTATGAACAGCAATGAAACAATCCACCAGTCCTTTGTGTTCTTCCAAAGCTGATACAAAAGTCCGATGAGACCGAGTATCAAAGGAAGCATGAAGTAGCGGTTGTGTCCTTTGTTGTTTTTGAGGTAGTCGGGCAGGAGGTTCTGGTCGCCGAGGCGGGCATTGTCCAATGCATCGAAACCAGTAATCCAGTTGCCGTGGATTGTGTTGCCATGTCCCTGAATGTCGTTCTGGCGGCCAGAGAAATTCCATAGGAAATAGCGCCAATACATCCAGTTAAGCTGATAACTGACGAAGAACTTTATATTGTTAAGTCCTGTCGGTTTCTTCTGTGATGGTTTCATTCCACCAAAGTCCTTATATACGGCAATGTGTTCGGCTTCGCGGCTGTACATACGCGGGAATACCCTGCATCCGCTTGCCTTGAATACCGGTTTGAATCTGTGACCTACGCTAACATACTTGTCGCCACGCTTGGTGTAGATTTCGGTTGTGTTCTCGTATTTCTCGAACTGTGCGTTGAAATCCTGTCCGTATAGCAGAGGACGGTCGCCGTACTGTTCGCGGTTGAGGTAGGAGAGTAGGTTGAACATATCTTCGGGATTGTTCTGGTTCATCGGCGGGTTGGCGTTAGACCTTATTATTATTATTGCGTAGCTTGAGTAACCGATGAGAATCATGGTCAGGAAAACCATTGCTGTGTTCAGCAGCGACCTGTGCTTCTTTGCGATGAACTTTATCAGGCAGAATACTACAGCAGCGATTATCAAGACGTTGAAAAATGCATTTCCTGTAAAGAGCAATGCGCCTGTAAGTATCATTGCGAGAGTCGGGAAGATTGTGTTTAGAACAATGCTATCGCTCTTTTGTGTAAAGAAGATGCTGAGAACCAAGCAGGCGATTGTTAGGATTGTCCAAACTATAAGACCTGTGTTGAACGGAGCACCAAAGGTGTTGGTGAACAAAAGTTCGAACTTTGATGCAACAACAGCGACACCTGGGATTATTCCCCACATAATCACTGCGATAGCGAGCAGAGAAATTATGCCTGTAAGCATGAATCCCCAGAATCTGCGAGCGCTAGTTTGTGGCTTGAACTTTCTGTAATAAACAACAAATGCGATTGCAGGGAGTGTAAGCAAGTTCAGCAGGTGAACACCTATTGCCATACCTTCCATAAGACCGATGAGCAGAATCCATCTTCTTGATGTCGGGTCGTCTACGTCTGAATCGTACCATTTTGTTATAGCCCAGAACACTATTGCAGTGAAGAACGATGAGAACGCATAAACTTCGCCTTCGACAGCCGAGAACCAGAAGGTGTCGGAGTAGGTGTATGCCAGTGCGCCTATGGTGCTGCATGCCAATATTGCGATAGTGTTACCGACATTGTAGTTGCCATCCTTTGCTATGAGGTGCTTGGCAAGGAAGGTTATTGTCCAGAAGAGGAACAATATAGTGAATGCGCTTGCCAGTGCCGACATTGAGTTTATCATCATAGCCACTTGTTCGGGACCTGATGCAAACATTGCAAAGAATCTTGCTATTACCATGAAGAACGGTGCTCCAGGGGGGTGTCCGATTTGCATTTTGTTTGATGAGGAAATGAATTCTCCGCAGTCCCAGAAGCTGACAGTTGGTTCTATCGTCAGCAGGTAGGTGATTGCTGCTACTAGAAATACCGCCCATCCGGTAATGGTATTCAGCAGTTTAAATCTTTTTTCAGTCATTACAGTTTAAATTTTTATGAAATTGCAAAGATAGGATTTTTATTGATTCAATGGTTCAAAAAACGGGTTGTCTTGAATGTTATTTTTTTGTGTTCTCGCAATGCATTGCGAGACTACTATTTTTCGTATTTGTTTATTAACTCAACAATTTTTGACGAATCGAAGTCCTTGTCAATGATAATGTTGTTTTCGTTGAGGAGGTACATGCGAGGGGTTTTGTAGGTGCCGTAATCGTAGTCGTATGTGCCAACGCCTTCTGGGTCGCTGACATTTATCCAGTTGAGTTCGTTTTCGGCGATGTATTCCTTCCACTGGTCGTATTCGGCTTCGGTATATACGGCAAAGACTTCTGCGCCCATTGCTTTAAGGGTGGGGTAGTCTGCTTGTATGTAGCCGACTTTCTCGATGCAGACTTCGCATTCGGAATCCCAGAAAACTAGAATCTTGTATTTTGATTTCTGTCCGTACAGCGAATGGTTTTGTCCATTTTGGTCGGGAAGCACAATGTCCTTGCCTTGCATTCCGATGACATTATATTTGGTAATATCGTATTCCCATTTCATAACCGTGTAGTCATAGTCGGACATCCACCAAGGCTTTTCTTTGTAGTATTTGTCGAACAGATAGCATGCTACCGCTTCGAGTCTTAGGTCTGGGTGGTAAATGCGATTTATTGATGTGTAACTTAATACTAGTTTGTTAAGTATGTATTTCCTGAATTCGCTCTTCGGGTCGGTAAATAGGACAAGGTGTTCGGCGTTTGCAATTGCTACCATAATATTGTCGGCGTATGCATTGATATTTTTTTCGCAGTATTTTTCAATGAACCTGCGGAACGAGTATTCTGGTGTGTTCAGCAGGTCTGGATTTGATAAGTCGAGGTCGGTAATGGGATTGTAGTCTGCCCATTGTGCTCCGAATGCCATTTTGTAGAGGTTATAAAGGAAATCGCCTTTTTTCTGCTTTTTCATTTCGCTCTGGAGAAAGTCAAGGTATTGGCTGTTGATGCTGTCAATTTCCTTTTTGATTTCAATGGTATCATACCCCCAATGCTTATTTCCCGCTAAAATCATCGTTTTGTCGTCCAGTTGTTTTCTGTATTCGAGTATCGTTTTATGTGCCTCGTTGAACGACTTGCTTGTTTCGTCTCCGCTTACTTTCAAATGATTAGCAGGGTCTTCGATGTCGGTGGAAAGTGTAAGAGTTTTCTTGTTGTTGGCAAAGTGGAAGTCGAACAATTTTTCCCCTTTTATAAATATATAGTATATTCCTTGTGGCAAAGTGTTTTTTCCTTTGAATTCAGCGATTCCGTTCTTGCATTTTGTCGAATCGAGCGTAAGGCTTTCGAATCCGTGATACTGAGCGAGATAAACATACTGGTCGGGAAAGTTTTGTATCTCCATTTTAATGCTGTAAGCCCTTGCCGAAACGGCAAAGGCTTGCAGTGTAATTATTGTCAGAAGGATTCTATTGATTGTTTTTCTCATGTTCTTCTTTCCGTTTCTCGAACATTATCAGGTCCTTGATGTTTTCTACATTCAAGCGCTTGCCGACAATCTTCTTGTTCTTGTCGAGTACATAAATGACAGGTGTGCTGTAGATGTCGTAGTAGTCGCGGAACTTTGAATGCGGGTAAGGTCCGTCCCAGACATTTATCCAATGGTCGTCTTTGATGTCCTTGTCGTTGATGAATTCCTGCCATTCCTTTTTGTCGTACTGGGTGTAGATGGCAAACACCTTTACGCCCATGTCTTTGAGAGTGTCGCGGAATTCCTTGATGAGCTTTGGAACTTCCTTCTTGCAGTGTCCGCATGATGGTTCCCAGAAAATCAGCACTGTGAAGTCTGACTTTATGTCGTGAAGGTTGTAGTAGCGGTCGTCAACGCTTTGCATTCTTGTTAGGTTGTATGCAACGCTTCCGAGGCGGGTAGGGGTAATCTTTTCAACTCTTTCTTTCAGTTTAGACATGAATGCAGTATCTGCCCATTCTGCTTTCCCGCTCAGGTACCAGTCTTCGGCGATAGCAACAAATACAGCATCGTAGCCCATTATTTTGGATTCCTCGAAGTAGTTGAGTAGGTGCGAAAGTGTGTATTTGTATATCAGCGAATCACCTTTCATAAGGCCTTTTTCGTAAGACATCTGTATGACATTGTGGGCGTCGACAATCAGAGAGTCGGGTGATGGAACCACCATCTTCTCGAAATAATAGTTGAGTTTTGATTCGTAGATAGGTGTGCGTACAAGACCTTCTTCCTCGAAGTCGATGTAGTCGAAGTAGTGCTTCTTGTAGTATTTGTACTGGAAAGTAGAGTCGGTGATTACTCCGTTTTCATCGCGAGGGAAATCAGGAATTTCGACATCGTGCATCGAGCGCATGATTGAACCGAACAGAGTGCCTTTGTTTTCGTTTTCAACCTTTTTCATGTATTCGAGGCGACGTTCGTTAAGGTTTCTCATCTTTTCGTATTCGGCTTCCTTTGCGTCCTTGTCATCGCCAGCCTTCTTTATCGCCTTTTCAATTTCCATGCGTTCGGTCTGCAGGTCCATCATGTGGCGCTGGTAGTTGTTGAAGGCAACATTTTCGGGACTTCCTTTGATTTTCATGTTCTTGACATAGTTTGCAGTGTCGGTTTCAATCGAGAAGTTACGCTGACCTTCGGGACCCATCAGGAACTCAAAGAAATTCATGTTGCGCGACGGCATTACGACAAGATAGATTCCCTTGTGGATGTCCTTGTTGCCTTTCATTGCTCCGTATCCGTTTGCATCCACAGGTATGGTGTCGATTACATATTTCTTTTCGCCAAGGTGATGCCCAACGTATATTACGGTGTCGCTTACCCCTTTTATAGTAAATTCGATGTTGTACTTGTAGTTTTCCTTTCCTGTTTTGCCCTTTTTCTGTGCAAAAGTGGCGAAACTGCAAATAGTCATAACCAAGATAATAATGCCTAACTTTTTCATGAGTCTCATTATTTAATTCAGAACTGCAAAATTAGAATTTTTATTGGAACGAAGTCTTATAAAGATTTTAAAAATCTTAAAGAAATGTGAAGCAAAGATTTATTTACGATTTACGATTTTTGATTTACGATTGTCGATTTATGATTGTCGATGGATAATCATCACCAACGGTGTCATGCTGAACTTACTTTTCATTCGGAACCAAGGCGTCATTATTCATGATGTATCGTTCGAGTGCTTGGTAAATATCTATAAGCTTGGCGTTTTCGTTATTGTCGGTTGGTATTAGCGACAGGTTGTTGTTCGAGTTGTCGAACTTGAATGTTTTGTCTTTGGTTATGAAATAGTCGTCGAACGTTATTGCTTTCAGTTTTCTGTCCTCTCCGAAAAGCGGTGCAAAAGTTTTTGTTGTGAAGTTGCTGCTTGTGTCAAGTCCTGAATTAAGCCACGCAACGTTTTGCGGAACTATGATGCCACAAGTATGCTTCATGTAGGCAAGTATGCTCGGAGCAATGCTGCGGTGGGTGACGATTGGAGAAAAACGTTTACAATCTTTTAGCATTGGCGACCAAATGATTAATGGAACATGATAGTTGTCGATGACGTTGCTTCTGTCCTTGGTGTTGAACTTGTGGTCGCCAGTAATTACGAATATTGTCCTGTCAAATTGTTCGCATTGTTCGTATTCCTTGAAAAATGTTTTCAGGCAGTCGTCGGCGTACATGAACGATGCGTTTTCCTTTATGGGGGTTGTTGACTTGCCCTTTTGTGGCAAGGCGTTGTACTTGCTTATGTACTCGTCGGTGTTCGGGTACGAGAACGGGTCGTGGGTGGAGAGTGTGAGGTAGATGTCCAAGCGTGGTTTGTCATCGTTCTTTACATCCGTTAGCGAGTGCGAAAGCATGTATCCGTCGAGAAGTCCCCAGGTGTTTCTTTGTTCAACAGATTCGTATTCTGGACTATCATAGAACATTTTCATTGAGTTGTTTTGGGCAAATATGTCCATGTCGTCGAAGCCGTACCAGCCGCCGTAGAAGAACGTATTCTTGTAGCCATTGTCGTGAAGAATTGTCGCCAATGTGTTGAAGTTTGGCACGTCGCGCCTGTACGACATAAATCCATTTTCGCCAAAAGGCAATGCTCCGAGTATTGACGGCAGTGCTCCGAAAGTGCGTTCCGATGTCGAAAGGCAGTTCTCCCAGACTAGCGAATGTTCCGACAGAGAGTCGAGGAATGGTGTTGCCGATGCTATGGTGCTATTTTTCCCGCTTATGTAGTTGCAAAGTCCTTCGACTATGATTATGACTATGTTGGGTTTATCCTCGCTCTTTGCAAGGTAGTTGGTTAGAATGTCGGGAGTTTCGTCCTTGTGCAAGAATGGGTAGTGGTAGTCAACAAATTCGTAGTTGGGAAAATACGATGCAAATTCTTCCGATTTTTCTTTTAGTTCGTTTGCAGTAAACTGTATGGTTGAACTGTTGTTTTTCAGACAGTTGAGTAGGTAGACCGTCTTGTTTTCTACTATGTAGTATTCTCGTTCGTGTCTGAACTTTTCCCTGTCTAGTCCTGGGAAAAATATGCAGCATGTCAATATTGCTAGCATAGTGATTTTTATCCATTTGGGTATGCAAACCTTTTTTCTCGGAATTGCTGTAAATGCTATTGAGATGATGATGATTCCGATAATTATAGGAATGTTGTATGAACCGTTTGCCTTTATTGTCACATAAAGTTCCTTGGGAGAATATCCGGTAATGATTCCGTCGAGAGGAATATGTGTTACCGCAAAATAACCGGTTAGAAGCATCGACATGCAGATGTATGCACCAAAGATGAACCTGATGACTATGTTTGCCGCAGTAAGCGATAGCAGGTTGAGAGCCGAGTATAATAAGAATAGGAGTACGACAATCCATCCGGTATAGGCAATGTCGGTAAAGAATCCTATAAGGCAGTTGATGATTATTTCTGATTGGTAGTCGGTGAGAAAAAGTGCAATGCCCTCAGCAATCCTTATTATCAGCATCATGCAAAACAGCATAAGGACTTCGGAACAATATTCGTTATGCGGTTTGAATATGGCTTTGAGCCGTTCGTTGAATCCTTTGCGTTCCATTGTGTTTAACTATGCTTGATAATAAACATCCTTTTCTTAAATTTATTGCCGCAAATAAAAAAAACTGCAAGTTTTGCTCGCAGTTTTTCGGTGACCCATGAAGAATTCGAATCCTCAACCTTCTGATCCGTAGTCAGATGCTCTAATCCAATTGAGCTAATGGGCCAAAATTTTCGACTGCAAAGGTACTGCTTTCTGCCGAATTGGCAAGAAAAAAAATGATTTTTTTTGCAAAAAGTGATATGCGCGGTAATTTGCTTGTAATTAATAAGTTCCTTCTTTGTGACTTTGCAGTCAGTCGGTTTGTGTGACTTATTTGCTTGTCAGTTCTGCAAAAACATCCTCGATGCTCTTTTCTTTTTCCTGCATGCTTAGGACTGCAAGTCCTTTTTGCACGGCAAGGTTGAATACTGCTTTGCGGATGTCGTTGTCTTTGCTGAATTCGATGGCAAATCGGGTGGGGGACTGCTTGCGGACATTCCTGATGCCTTTTATTTGTGCAAAATCCTTTTCGGTAAGTTCGCCGTCAAGTTCGATAAGCAGTGTGGAAATAGAGTCGCTGTTGAGGTGTGCAAAGTCTTCTGCCTTGTCGTTGGCGAGAAGTACGCCTTTCTTTATCAGCAAGATGCGGTCGCAGATGGCTTCCACTTCCTGCATGATGTGAGTGGAAAGGATGACAGTCTTTTCCTTGCCGAGGTTCTTTATAAGGTTTCTGATTTCGATAATCTGGTTGGGGTCAAGACCCGATGTGGGTTCATCGAGGATAAGCACTTCGGGGTCGTGGATAATTGCCTGAGCCAGACCAACACGTTGTTTGTATCCTTTCGACAAGGTGCCGATTTTCTTGTTGATTTCGGGTTCAAGTCCAGTGAGCGACACAATCTCATCTATTCTTGCCTTCTTGTTCTTTATGCCATATATCCCTGCGACAAATTCAAGGTATTCAACGATATACATGTCGAAGTACAGCGGATTCTGTTCGGGCAGATAGCCGAGTTTCTTGCGGATTTCGATTGGGTTTTCGAGGATATTCATTCCGTTTATAAGCACTTCGCCCTCTGTGGCGGGAATGTAACCGGTGATTATCTTCATCAGCGTTGACTTTCCTGCGCCGTTAGGACCAAGAAAACCAACTATTTCGCCATTGTTTATGTCAAAACTTACATTGTCGAGGGCTTTCTGCTCTCCAAAAACCTTTGTTATGTTCCGTACTTCTATTGACATGCCTTCAATTTTAGACCGCTAAATTACATCTTTTTTTTGATTTGAAGCGAGAAAATATAGTGAGGAAAAAGGTTTGTGTTTCTTTTATGATTCTAGCCCTTGGACTCATGAATCTTTCTAATATTCCAACTTTATATTGTCCACCCAGATTGTGTTTCCGATTGTTCCCGAAAATGCTTCTTGGCACGATGCGCTTATTAGCAAAATTGCGTGTGTCACAGGTGTATTGTCATCTCCCCATCCAACTTCTTGTATTTCAACATTCTTGCCTTTGCTGTTGATTGTATAGAAGTTGTCCTTTTTGGGACCAAGGTTCATGTATGGTTTGTAGTCTGGTGATTTGGTGGCATCACCGTAGATTACAGGTATGCGAAAACCGTTCACCCAGCCGTTTGTCGGATTGCTGACATTGTAAATCGCTGTGCCTACGCGTTTTGCATAGATGTTGCCTTTTTCGTCCTCCCAGCGGTTTTGCAGTATGAAAATGATTTCGTGTCCGTCGTTTCCTGCTCTGCTCGACGAAGATAGTGTCTTGCAGGTGGTTATTGTTCCTTTGTTTGGCATTGCCGACTTGTAGTCAAGGACAAGCGCCTTGGGTTTGTTGGTGAATGGCACTCCCCATCTCATTTTGCTATACGGATTGTCGGTGCCGCTGACTGGCTCGTGCGCCTTGCCCCAGTATATTGTGCCCGAGACCAATACCTTTATATTTATTATGCCGATTACCTTGCATTCGGCGTATTCTGTGGTGAGTTTTGCGCAATAGCCATCGCCACGCTTTTCGGGATAGACGGTATTGCTCGTCTTTGATATGCTTGCAACTTTTGCGTAGGTGTTGGATGTCGCCCATATCGACTTGATGTTCAGTGCTTTGTTTTCGCGAATGGTGTCGCATGGTCCAATTGCGTATATGCGCTTTGTCTCTCCGCCAATAATAAGCGATTCTTCTATGTCGCGGACAACCCAGTTTTCAAAGTTGCCGTATTGTACGTTCTTGTATGTTTGCGCGTTGGCGGTAATTGCTATGATTGTCAATAATATATATGCTAATGTTTTCATTTCCTTTTTTTGTTTTTTATGTGAGACGCAAAGTTTTGCGTCTTTACAGCGTCTTTACAGCGTCTTTACAGCGTCTTTACAGCGTCTTTACAGCATCTTATAGCGTCTTTACATTGTTTATTATTAGGTCGGCTATGATTTTTTGACCTTTCTGGTTCGGGTGTATTCCGTCGCAGCAGAAAAGGGAGCGGTAGTCGAGTTGGTCAATGAATGGCTGGTAAATGTTTATTAGTCCTACGTTTTCGGAGTACGCAACCTTTATTATTTCCTGATTGTACATTTCGTGCCACAGGCTGATGACATCCAAGTTGCCGTAGAGCCATTGCTTGATGTTGTTGATTTGTTTTTCGGTCATTCCTTTTGTAAAATGGTGGAAATACGAAACGGCATCAATAGGAGGCATTGTCAGCATGTATATTTTTGCGCCTATCTGTTTAAGTTTCTGTATGATACGATGATAGGTTTCTGCAAATGCCGGTAATGGTGTTTTGGCTTTGTGCTCGCCATTGGGATTTTCGGCAATTTCAGCCCACATTTTGTCGCTATCGTTGCCACCGTATTCAATAAGCACAATGTCGTCTTCGGAAATCTTGTCGATGTTCTTGTCGATTATTTTTTCGCCTGCTGTTATTATGCTGCCGAACTTTCCATAGTTGCAGACTCCCATTCCCAATTCGTGTCCGCAGATGTCGGTCGCCGTGTTTTCCGGAATCTTGTATTTGATGCCGTTGTCATCGCCTTCGGATATCACACCTTTAATTATTGAATCGCCAAAGGCCACAATTTTTTTTCTTCTTTCGTCCATCGTTTCTCGGTTTGTTTATGCTGCAAAATTACCTCGTATGTATTCTCGAAAAATTTTATGTGATTTGCTGTGTCTATCTTTGATAGAATCACTATTTTTGTGACGAATTTTTGCAATATGTGACGAAATTGTACGTTTTTATGTTTCGTCACAGCATTTTAGTTTTAAATTAACATATTGATGACTAAAATATTAGAAAAATTTTCGTCCTTTGGCATTCAGATAGCGTATCTGTTTGGCGTTTCTGGTTTTTTCATAGGTTTTGTGTTCTTGTATCGTCCGATTCAGATTGTTGAATTCTATGATATGGGACACGAAATGCTGGCTTTCAATGCCACTATGCAGTTCTGCATATTGTTTGGAGTGCTATTGATATCAAGGTCTTTGCTTTTCGGTTTTAGACGGAAAATATCGCTCAATTGGTTCTATATTTCGCTGTGGTTCGTGTTGGAGCAGATTGTGGCGTCGTTGTTTATGGCTATGTATATGTCGCTGATGTATAATGGTGAATATCCGTATTTTGACGCAGTTGGAATATGTATGTTCGTAAACCTTATAGTTTTGGTTTTCCCGTATGTCATTATTACTCTTGCTGTTATCGTATCGCATAAACCCGAAACTGTTGATGTGTCGGAAAGGAATCTGGTGAGGTTCAGCGACAATACCCAGAAACTGAAACTGGTGGTTTCGTCGGAAGCAATCTTGTATGTGAAAGCAGAGGAGAATTATGTGAGAATCAAGTATATGGAGAGTGAAACCATAAAGGATTATGTGCTTCGTAATACGATGAAGTCGCTCGAACCATTGCTTCAAAAGTATGGACTGGTGCGATGCCAACGTTCATTTTTTATTAATCCTAAGCATGTCAAGGTGTTGCGTAAGGACAAGCAAGGCGTTGTAGTGGCAGAACTTGATATTAATGGTGCCGATACGATTCCTGTTTCGCCGAAATATTATGATGCTTTGGAAAGGTTGTTGTAATCTAAAATCTCTTGTTATGAAAAGTAAGGTGCTGATAATTGACGATGTACACACAATAATAACCGATGGTCTGCAAAATGCTGGTTATGATGTTGTTGATGCAACAAAATGGAGCCGCGAAGAAATCATTTCGCAGGTTGGCGATGCTTTTGGCATAGTGTTGCGAAGTCGCATAAACATCGACCGTGAGTTTGTTGATGCTGCGAAATGCCTGCGTTATGTTGCGCGAGTTGGTGCAGGCATGGAGACAATTGATGTGGATTATTGCGAGTCGAAAGGCATTTCTTGCCTCAATTCGCCCGAAGGTAACCGCGATGCAGTTGGCGAGCATACTGTTGGTATGTTGCTGTCGCTGTTAAATAACCTCAATCGTGCTGACCGTCAGGTGAAAACAGGCGAGTGGAAGCGCGAGATGAATCGTGGTCGCGAACTTGGTTTCCGCACGGTTGGAATTATCGGTTACGGAAACATGGGCTCGTCGTTTGCACATAAATTGTCGGGATTTGGCTGCAAGGTTCTTGCTTACGACAAGTACAAGACAAACTATTCGGATGGTTATGCTCAGGAAGTTTCGCTTGATGAGATTTTTGCAAATGCCGATGTGCTGAGTTTGCATGTGCCACTAACCGCTGAAACCAAGTATATGGTTGACGATGAGTTTATTGCAAAGTTCAAGAATCCGTTTGTTCTGCTCAATGCTTCGCGTGGACCAGTAGTAAAGACTTCGGCGTTGGTTTCGGCATTGCAATCTGGTAGGATAGTCGCAGCAGGACTGGATGTCATTGAGTATGAGGAAACTTCGTTCGAGGCAACCAAAAAGATGACCGACAATCCAGATTTTCGTTGTCTTGCTCAGTGCGAAAATGTTATAATGTCACCACATATTGCTGGCTGGACAGTGGAGTCGAAAGTAAAACTTGCACAGGTTCTGCTTGATAAGATATTGGCAATATAATATTACCTTTGCAAATTGCGTTTGTCAATGGTGGATTATAAGATGAATATGTCGTTGGAAGCAATAGCATACACGCTACGCTGCATTGCTGACGTTGCATTTCCGAAGATGGAATTTTCGGTTGTTTCGTCGCCTGTGCCTAAGATTGTTGTCGATGGCGTAGTCGTGAAATTCCCTGTTGTTGCTCAAAATGGAATTGACGATTTGTTCTCTGGAAATGCTTGTTGTTCAGAGGTAAAGTCGTTTGACGGTAAAGTTTCTGTTAAAGTGTTTTCGCTTGCGAAAAACCAAGAGTTATTTTCTCTTGTGGATGGTGAGGTTGTCGTTAATGCCGACATTCTTACTGTTTCGTTTGCTTTGCTTTCGCGATGTGAGGAAATGTATGCTTCCGAACTCGACAAATACGGACGGTTTAGATATAGTGATAGTTTAAGTTGCAAATATGATTTTGTTGGCATTCCTATTGTTGACGAATATGCGTTGCTGTTGAGGAAGTTTGTCTGCGATAATTTCCCGTCATTTTCGGTTGCTCCTCGAAGTTCGCATTTTGTTCCTACGCATGATATTGATTTTCTATTTAGGTTCCCCAATTTTTCCAAGTCGGTAAAGACAATTGCAGGAGATCTTTTGAAGCGTAAAAGTTTGCGTAAATTCTGGAAGTCGTTTGTCTTGTATTTTAAGTCGCTTCGTGATTTAAAGAGCGATCCTTATGTTTCGTCGTTGCACGAACTTGTTAATGTGTCTAATGAACTGGGCTTGAATTCTTGCTTCTATTTCAAGGCATTGGACAAGCCTGACGAGGATTGTACATACGATGTTTTTTCGTCGAAAACAGCCGAGTGCATTCGTTTTGTACAGTCAAAAGGAATGGGTGTTGGCTTGCATGCTGGATTGAAGTCATATCATGACGAATCGCAGTTTCTTGCTGAAAAAGAAAATCTTGAGAAGGTTGTAGGGCGCGATGTGGTTGATGTAAGGCAGCATTTTTTGCGTTTCGATGTGCGCAGAACTCCGCAGGTATGGCAGAGTGTTGGTGTTCGGCATGATTCAACTATGGGGTTTCCCGAGCAAGAGGGTTTTCGGTGCGGTACATGCCATCCGTATCGTTTGTATGATGTTGAAAACGATTGTGTTGCTGATGTGGTTGAACATCCGTTAATTGTCATGGATACAACCTTGTTTCAGTATCGTAATGTGTCTGAAACAGAAGCGTTTGATAGTGTTTGCAACTTGTACGGCAGGTGTGTTTCTGTCGAGGGAGACTTCGTTATGCTATGGCATAATACCACTATGTTTGGCGAACTCAAAAGTTGGTACGAGAATGTATATCTCAGGTTTTTGAAGTCGTTGAAAATCAACTGTTAGCAAATTTATTTAGTGCGTCTTCGCTAAGTCGTTGTATTGTCCATTCATCCATGGGTATAGCACCGATTGAGCGGTAAACTTTCAGTGCAGGTGTGTTCCAATCGAGGCAAATCCATTCCATACGTCCGCAATTGCGCTCTACTGCAATGTTGGCAAGGTGCTTGAGAATCGCTTTCCCATAACCAAGTCCTCGTTTCTCGGGTATTATGTATAAGTCTTCGATATACAGTCCTTTGCGACCAACAAATGTCGAGAAATTGTGGAAAAACAGGGCAAAACCTATTATGGTGTCGTTCTCTTCTGCAAATAATACTTCTGCTGATTTTTCGACGAAAACCGAGTGGTGGATGGTCTGTTCGTCTGCTACGACTTCGTCCAGACATTTTTCATAATCAGCAAGACTTTTTATCATGTTGAGTATGAGTTTTTCTTCGCCAACTACGGCTGGTCTTATGCGAAAATTTGTTTTGTTTGTCATAAATTTTTGGTTGAAGTAAGGTGTTGTAATTAGTTTGTATTTATTAGTGTGTTATATCCAATCTTTCATCCAGTAATACATTGTTGCAAAATATTCCCTAAAACAGATAATTTCTAGTTTTAAGTAGTTCCAATATGTGTATCTTAGGTTGGTACTTTCTATATCTGGAATGTATTTGTTGCCTTTAAGTGCCTGCTTGTCAATTGATAAGTCAAAATCAACGGTGTTTTCAAAGGCGCCTATTCCTCGAATGTTCTGGAACCCGCATTTGTGCAGGCATTTTAATGTGCGAGATAAATGCTCTGGTGCTGTGATAATCAGACAATTCGCAGATGTTATGTTCGGAAAACTGTCAGCAAGGCAGAGCGACTGTGCGCGCGTGTTGCTTCCGCCTGTCATATACAATATTTTGTCGGGTGCAATTCCGTAATTCATAAGGTACTGCGTCATTTCTGCCTGACATGTGGAATCTTTTGGGTGGACAAGTATTGTCGGCTTTTTGAAGTAGTTTGCGAATTTTGCTGTGTAATGCAGTCGTATAAGGTTGCTTTCGGACGGCATTCCTGCTCCGCCGAACATAACTATGTAGTCGGGGGCGAAAACTGTGGTTGTGTCTTCTTCCCAACTTAGGTCCTCACCAAGGTTTCTATGCATATAAAATGGGGCAGGAGTTAATGCTAAAATATTTATAACCAATAGAAATATGCCTAATGATATAAACAACCATTTTAATATGCCCCAGACGATTTTCATGTTGCCTACAAACTGATTATTTCATCCATCTTGATGTCGGTCGGCTCGGTTGGAATTTCGGCGACAAGTTGGAAGTCGAAACAAATGCCTATCTTCTTGACATTTGTGTGATTGCATAAGAAACGGTCGTAGTATCCTCGTCCTCGTCCTAGTCGGTTGCCGTTTTTGTCGAAGGCGACACCAGGGACAATTATCAAATCGTAGTCGCCTGTATATTGTTCAGACTGAGGTTCTTGTATGTCGAAATCTCCTTTTGCAAAGGTAGTGTTGTCGTCGAGTTTTACTGGAACTATGTCGTCGCCAACGACTGTCGGCAATATAATCTGCTTGTGATTGCGCCATTTTGCAATAAAATCGGCAGTCTGAACTTCATCGGGAAGTGAGTAGTATAGCATCACTTTTTCTGCCTTGATGAAATCGGGATGCGATTCAATCTTTGCCATTATTGCTTTCGACTGTATTTCAAGTTGTTCTGTTGTGTGTTGCTTTTTTAGCGCCTTTATTTGTTTTCTAAGTTCTTTCTTGTCCATAGTTTTTTGGTTGTTGAGACGCAAGTCACTGCGTCATTAAAATTCAATTTATAGCGACTGCTTTGTTTTGTTTCTTTGCTTTTGCACGTTCTACTTGTCCTATGTTGAAAAACTTATAGACAATCGATTCTGTTTTAACCATTTGCCTTACGTATTTAGGATTTAGCATAACGTGTATTGTTGCATCGTTTTCGTCAAGATACTTGTCGGCATTGAATACGTATGTTATTCCGTATTCATCGATGTAGAAGTTGCTATTGTAGTTTACGTCCGGCTTGTTGTAAATCAGTTTCTGGTTTCTTGTCATTGTACTTCTGATAAGTTCCAGATAATCATTGTCCTTTTCGGGGATAAGGAAATCGTTTTCGCTTAAAAACCTCTTGTTTATGATGTCGTACACAAATGCAGTTTCCTTCCTTATGCACGTCATTGCGTTGCACGATTTTTCTATAATGCTATACGAAATGAATGAATTGGTATGGAATATCAGTTTTCCAGTAATTATTCCATAATGTGATGGTTCCCAGTGCATCTCGTCGGATAGCATTGGATTTTTGCTTTTGTTTTCAGTTATGAAGTCGTTGCATTCGTTGTTGCCAGTAATTTTTTGTGTGCTGTATTTTGAAAGGTATTTTTCGGATATGTACCTGTCAATCAGATTGTTTGGATTTGTTTCCTTGACATCGCCAATGACAATTGATGAAATTTTTTCCCGAATGGCTTTTTCCGACACTTCGTCCAAGGCCCCGCTTTCGGGGAGTTCCATGTCGACTATGAATTCGTCGACAAAAATTTCTCCGTCTTCTTGCCTATATGTTGTGAATGTAGTTTCGTATTCCGAGAAAGCGGTTTTTGTCGTCTTTGATGTCTTGTGTTCGGTTATATAGACTTGTGCTTCTGCCGATACCTTTATACATGTTAACGCTATTATTATCAATAAAATATTTCTACATTTCACTTCCACCATCATCGTCTGAGTCTCCGTCTTTATCTTTTCGTTTCTTGAAATCGTTAATCTTGTATGTTATTGATATGTTGAAGTTTGGCCAGGTGTTTGAACGTGTCATGTGGTAGTACAGGTAGTCGGTCTCGGTGGTTGTGTTGAACTTCATTGTGTTGAACAGGTTGCGGAAGTTTACGCTTATAGACAGCCGTTTGTCGAGGAAATCTTGTTTTACGCCAAGATTAAATGCAATTCTTCCTGCGCTGCGGCCTTGTGCTGTAATTGAAGGTGCATCGTAAAATCCACCAAATTGTATGTTGGTTCCCGACTTCTTTATTCTGAATGTGTTGTTGATACGAATTCGCCATGTAAATGTGCTGTTGCTACGGTATTGTTCCGATGTTATTGCATAGTAGTAAGCGTTTACGCTTGCGTTCAGATTGTACCATTTGCAAGGGTTGAAGTTGCCCATTATTTCGCTACCTATCGACAGGTCTTTGCCGATGTTGTCGGAAGTCTTTATGTACATGTTGGAGTTTGTGGTATCGACAAGGGTGACGTTCTGTATGAGGTCGTTGGTTTGTCTTGCGTATAGTTCGAATGACACAAAGTGTTCGCCGAAACGCTTTTGCAACGACATGTCGTACGAGTTGGTATATTCTGGGTTAAGCGATGGATTTCCGCGGCGCACGTTGTTGGGGTCTTCCACTTGTGTCATAGGGTTCAGGTTCCATGGACGCGGGCGTTCTAGACGGCGGCTGTAACTTGCCATCAACTGCAAATTTTCGTTGAACGAGTAGGATAGGTGTACCGATGGGAAGAAATCGAATTTCTTATATGCATAGTCGCCGCCAGGAATTGAAAATAGACGATTGGTATATTCGGTTCTCAAACCTACCTGATAGCCAAAGTTCTTCCAGAAATTCGAATAAATCACATATCCAGACTGTACGTTGAGGTCGAAATCGTATGGACTGTGGCGCGATTCGTCTGTTTTCCAGTTTTGGGTTGAATCTATCCATATTTCGTAGTTGTAGTCGTTGGTCTGGTTGCGGATGTTGATTTCGTATCCGGCTTCCAGTTTCGATTTCTCGTTGAATGGCAACACATAATCGGCTTTCGCCTGGTATCTGTCCTGTGTGCCAAGTTCGGTTGTGTGGTATCTGTCTTGAACGGCGCCTGCAAGTATTTCACCGCCAAGCATTTCGGTTTCTGCTTCGGTGTATTCGTTGTAGTTGTTGGAACGGTTCGCCGAATAGTTGAAGTACAATTGCAGTTCGTGTCCTGGCTTGGCAAATTTACGCTGGTAGTTTATGTCTCCGCTCCAATAGTTGTTTCTCCGTTTCGAAATTTCGTCGGTATAATAAGAGTATGGAGTGCCAAGCGTATATGTGTGCGGGTCGTAGATAAGAGAGTCCAACTTGTTGAAATAAAAAGTCTCTGCTTCTGTGATTCCGTTGCCCGAATGTCCGCGTGAACCATATTTGCCCGAAATTGTGATTACATCATTGTCGGTTATGTAGATGTCGAGACCAGCCCTGGCGTTCCAACTCTGTCTGCCGTAAAGTCCTGTGTTCTGGTTGTTCAGGCAGAACATTGAATCCTTGGCGGTGTTTAGGTATGTTTCGCGTTCCGACTTGCCGAAACTTTTGCTCATGCGGCGGTTGTATTCGCCACCGATGAAGAAGTTAAGTTTCTGTGTGCGGAAATTGAATAGTGCGCTGCCTCCGAAAGTGTTGTTGTTGCCGTAGTTTGCCGACACTTGTCCGTTGTAACCCTTGCGCTTTTCTTTTTTCAGTACTACATTAATGATTCCGCCAACGCCATCTGGTGCGTATTTTGCTGATGGATTGGTAATTATCTCTATGCTTTCGATAGAACTTGCTGGGATTTGCTGCAATGCTTCGCTGCCTTCGAGTGGACTGGGACGACCGTCGATGAGTACGAGGAAACTCTCTGACCCACGCAAAGATACATTTCCGTCGAGGTCGGTTGTTACCGATGGGGCGTTTTCTAGAACTTCTACTGCCGATGCTCCCGACGATACAATGTCCTGATTTACATTGATAACCTTGCGGTCGAGGCGGTAGTCAACATTGTTCATTGTTGCTTCAACTTCTACTTCGCCAAGCATTTGCGCATCAACGCTGAGGTGTATCTTGCCCATGTTGAACGACTTCTTGTCGGCATTTATGTTTACATTTTCGCGTGTTACCTTTCCGTAGCCAATGAACAGGACTTCGACCTTATGTGTTCCGTATGGTACATTTTGCACATTGAATTTACCGTGGCTGTCGCTCATGCTTCCAGCAATTACGTTTCCGTCCTTGTCGTAAACCACGATGTTGGCAAATTCAACTGGTTCGTTGCTGTCCTTTTCGAGTATTGTGCCGTATATCACACCATCGGCGGGTTGTCCGCCCTGCCGTTGTGCAAATGTCATGTTCATTGCCAGACAAGCCGTCAATGCTAAGAAGAAGTTTTTTATTTTCATCAATTATAATATGTAGTTGCTATGATATTTCTCCGCAAATAGACTGCATGAGCAGTTGTTTCATTTTGTTTTTTGGACAGTCCATTCCCAAGAGGAACATCATCTTTGTGATTGCTGCCTCTATGGTCATGTCCTTGCCGCTAACAACACCGCAGTTCATCAGTTTCAAACTTGTGGCATATTTGCCGTGTACAACCGAACCAACTGTGCATTGTGTTATGTTTAATATTGTTATTCCCTTGTCAATCGCTTCTTCGAAAAGTTTGATAATCTTGTCATTGGTAGTCAAGTTGCCCGAACCGTAGGATTCTACGATTAGTCCGCGAAGTCCCTCAATATTGATGATGGCTTCGATGGTCTTGGGTTGTATGCCGGGGAAGTACTTTAACACGGCAATGTCGCGGCAGAGGTTCTTGTGTGTTACCAAAGGTGCGTTCTTGCTTGTCCAGAGTTTGTCTTCTTCTACCTTCACATCTATTCCTGCTTGTGCAAGCCATGGATAGTTTGGAGAACGGAAAGCATCGAAATTTTCTGCACTGTACTTTGTGGTTCTATTTCCACGGTACAGACGGCTTTCGAAATAAACGCAAACCTCGTGGATTACAGGTTTTCCGTCGCGTTGCATGCTGGCAAGTTCTATTGCAGAAATCATATTTTCACGTCCATCGGTGCGCAAAAGTCCAATCGGCAACTGCGATCCGGTTAGAATTATTGGCTTGTTTACATTTTCGAGCATAAAACTCAATGCTGAGGCCGTGTAGGCCATTGTGTCGGAGCCGTGCAATACTACAAAACCATCATAGTGGTCGTAGTTCTTTTCAATTACCTCCACAATCTCAACCCAGAAATCGGGGTCGGCATCCGAAGAATCTATTGGTGTTTCGAAACTGTACGAACTTATTTCGGCAGGAAAATCCTTCAGCATAGGTATGTAGCTGAGCAGATTCTCGAAGTTGAACGGCTGTAGAACACCATTCTTGTCCTGAATCATGCCAATGGTTCCGCCAGTATATATTATAAGTATTTTCGGTCTGTTCATTATAGCAAGCTGTCAATCTTTTCTGCAAGGCGGACAAAAATTTCCTCAATGCTGCCGACTCCGCTTATCGACATCACTTTGCCTTGATTCTGATAATGTTCCATTACTGGGAATGTCTTTTCTTCGTATTCTTTGAGGCGGTTCTCGAAGATTTCTGGAGTGTCATCAGCACGGTTTTCAACCTGTGCGCGGTGCATCATACGTTTGATGAGTTCTTCGCGTGGCACGTCCATGTTGAGCAGGCACGAAAGTTCCATGCCTTCGCGCTTCAAGATTTCATCGAGGTTCTTTGCCTGTTCGCGTGTGCGTGGAAATCCGTCGAAAAGGAATCCGTTTGGATTGCGGTTGTCGGCGATGAACTTTTCGATAATCTTGGTTACCAATTCGTCGCTAACTAGGTTTCCTTTTTCAATAATTGCCTTTGCCTCAAGTCCTAGAGGTGTTCCGTTGGCAATTTCCGACCTAAGGATGTTTCCTGTTGATATGTATTTCAAGTTGTACTTGTCGATGATGCTTTGGGCTTGTGTTCCTTTTCCTGCGCCCGGTGCTCCGAATATTGCAATGTTAAGCATGATATTTTTGTTTTATTTGGTTTCCTGATAAATGCTGGGTAAATTTCTTCCGTATCCGTCGTAGTCGAGACCGAAACCGACTATGAATTTCTCTGGTATGTCAAAGCAGAAATAGTCGATAGGGTACTTGTTGTTATATACATCCGACTTGTAAAGCAATGTGGCAATCTTTATTTCCTTTGGTTCGTAGCCAATCAGCTGCTTTTCAATCTGGTCCATCGTTATGCCAGTGTCGATGATGTCCTCGACTATTATGACTGTGCGGTCCTTGATGTCCTCGTTGAGTCCGATGAGACGCTTCACATTTCCAGTGGAACTGGTGCCTTGGTACGAAGCGAGTTTCAGGAACGAAATGTTGCAGTCGATTGTAAGGTGGTTGAACAGTTCAGCGGCGAACATGAATGAACCGTTGAGTATTCCAAGGAAGAGCGGATTTTTGTCGCGGAGGTCGCTGTTCATTTTCTCTGCCATTTCCTTAATTTTCGACACTATTGTTTCGTGGTCGATGTAGGGAACGAACTCCCTGTCAAGAACTTTTATGGTTTCCATACCTCTTTTTTATATCTCAAAATTCATGGTTGCAAATTTATCATAAAAAAGTAATTTAATGGTTTGCCACGGCGTTTTTTTTGCAAAAAAGGGGTGAAGTTATCAACAGAATTTTAGTGTTTTTTAGTGCTTGTAACACATTAACTTAACTTTTCAGCACCAAAATCTCGTTTATATCTGTTGTGTATTGTGGTGACAGGTGTTCGCGCTTGATGTTTAGTCGGTCGCTTCCTTGTATGGCATTTCTTACTGTTCCTATTCCGTCGCGACGGTTAATGTCGTCGATTGTTTTCTGCAATGCAGATAGTTTGCCGCGGTTGCGAGTGTCGAACAGGTTGCCCTGTACTGCATTTGCAGCAGATATGTCCCATAGTATCACTCCTGCCTTTTTGTATGCAAAGTTGCCATCGCGGTAACAGGATCGTAGTCCTTCTATGGTTTTCTTGATGATTTCTGATGTGTCGTTTGTGCCTATCTCGAGACGAATATTGTGGTTTATGTAGTCTTGTGGAAGGTCGGTGCGGAATCGGCTGGTAAATGCAAATACTGTTATCTGCTGGCATACCGTGTTTTGTTCGCGCAACTTGCGTGCGCAGTCGGAAGCAAAGTTGGCGACAGCTTCTTCAAGTTTTTGCTTGTCTGTAATTCCTTCGTCGGCAAAACTCCGGCTCACGCAGATGCTTTTTTTTACTGGCAGTTCGTCGAGGGTTATGCATGCTTCGCCGTGCAGTTCGCGCCATGTTCGGTAACCTGTAATGCTGAATACAGACCGTACCCATTCGCCGTCGAGGCGGGCGAAGTCAGATGCCGTGCGGATTCCATATTTTGACAGGTGGTCTTTCATTTTTCGTCCTATGCCGAACACATCGCCGACCTCGAAAAGGTCAAGCGCCTTCTGCTGTTTTTCATCGTTGTCGATTATGCAGCATCCGTGATAACCTTTGTACTTCTTGGCGAACTTGCTGGCAACCTTGGCTAGGGTGCGTGTTGGTGCGATACCTAATGAAATAGGTATTCCTGTGCCTTTGCCGACCGCTTTTACAATTTCCTGCCCGTACTTTTGCAAATATTTGCTGTCGCCCATGTCCGAAAAGTCGATGAATGCCTCGTCGATTGAATACTGGTCGAGTTTGGGTGTGTAGCAGGAGAGGAGCGACATCACTCGGTGACTCATGTCGCCGTATAGCACATAGTTGGACGAGAATATGGCGACTTCGTGAGTTTCTATTGTTTTGCGAATCTGGAACAGTGGAACACCCATTTTTATTCCAAGCGATTTTGCTTCGTTGGAGCGTGAAATAACACATCCATCATTGTTCGACAGCACAACTACAGGTTTCCCGTTGAGGTCGGGGCGGAAAACACGTTCGCATGATACGAAAAAATTGTTGCAGTCGGCAAGTCCGAAAAGTTCCATTATCGCATTTTCTTTATGGTATAAGTAATCACTCCCCATACCGAGAAGTCGTTTTCGGCAGTAATTTTTGTCGGATTGGCTTTTTCATCGGCCGATAATAGCCATACACATTTTTTTGCTTTGTCGATTTTTATGCGTCTCAGCACAAACTCACCATCAATGAAAGCTGCAACAAAATCGCCGTCCTTGGCATCGAGCGACTTGTCAATAACCACAATGTCACCATCGCCGATTCCAGCATCCTTCATCGAATCACCATCAACACGTGCAAAGAATGTTGTCTCGCGATGCCTAACAAGCACACGGTTAAGGTCGATAGTCCCGTTCATGTAGTTCTGCGCAGGCGAAGGAAATCCGGCATGTATTGCCGAAGGATTGTACGAGGATTCGTGTTCGCTGGCGAATTCCTGTTCGGGTTGTATGAGCCGTGTGCTGTCGTCCATGGGGGCTGAGGTTTAGTTGTAGAAGTTGTCGAACCAGCTTCTACGCTTGTTAAGCTTGAGGTCCTGAAGCATTGACGCCTTTACGTTTATCTGGAATGCATACGACTTGTGCTGACCGAACGGGACTACGTGCAAACTCATTTCCCAGCAGTGCAGGTCGCGGTAGATGTCGATTGTGGTTGCACTCATCTTTTTCGCTTCGATGTCGTAGCCCGTTGCTATGCTGATTTTCCACTTCTTTGTAATGTTGAGTTCGCCAGACATGTTGATTGTCTGCGTTATGGTTGACTCGTTGTACGGCTTTGAATATCGGAACGTGTAACTTACTCGCAGGTTCCACGGCACGTTGAAGTCAACGTAACTGTTAGGGTATCCGTATATTACGTCGTACATGCTTTCCTGCGCTTCTGCAATCTTGCTGTCGCGAGCTTTCGAGTTGAGCGAGAAACCAGCGGTAATGTATGCTATTGTCATTCGTACAAGATTTCCGTTGTCTTTCACAAGTGCCTTGTTGATACGCTGATAGTTGCCGTATTCGTTCTGAGCAATGGCATACGGGTCGAGTGTAGCGTTGAATGAAATGTCAACTACCTTTATCCTTGTACGTCCTGTAATGTTTATTGGTGCCCAGCGCAGACTGTCGGCAAAGATATTGTAGTTTGTGGATATGTTGAAACTTTCGAGCAGTTTTATTTTTGTATTGTCCTTGGTGCTGTCCTTGAGGTTGCGAAGTTTCATCTCGAGGTTGTTTCCAAAGTTGAAGTTCACCGAACCAGAACCGCCCTTGCCTGGCGTTCCGTAAGGCAATCCTTCAAACATGGAGTAGACGTTTGCCACAGAATCGTACTGACCAGTTGCGTTGTTGTATATCACGCGTGAATATGTGCCGTAATACTTGTATTTTTCCTTGCCGAAGTCGGGTACAAAACTGAAACTGACGCTTGGCGTAAATACGTGCCTTAACGCTTTTACCTTTCCTTTTCGGAAACTGAACATTCCGTATATTGTTGTCGACCACGACAGCGATGTGTTGTAGTCCCATACGCGGGCAAATGTCGGATTGAAATTGGTTTCCAATGTGTTTTCCTCGCCATTCCATTCCTTTGTGAACCTCTTGAAGTACCATCTTTCGTTATAGTTGAACGATGGAGTCAACGTGGTGTATTTGAATAGTTTGAACGATGCGTTAATAGGTATTCTATGGATAACACCATTGGTGATATCGTCGTATGTTATGTTGAAAAACGTGGAGTCAGTAGTTTTTATCTTGTTGGTTGCATTCATTGTGTATGCAATCGAAATCTTTTCGTAGAAACGGCTTTTGCCGACTGCCTTCCTGCGCTTGAACGGGTATATTCTGCTCATGTTGAATGCCAGTTCGGGCAATGTGAGGTCTACGTTTCCGTTGTTGCTGTTCTGCGAATGCTTGAGGGCTACCGACATGCTGAACGGAGAGTTGGGGAATACATAACTGTAAGATACACTCGACTGCTTGGTGGAGGTCATGTAGTTGTCGACGTTGTACGAATTGTACTTGTCGTAGTCGGTGCTACTCATGTTTACGTCGGCAGAGAATGTTGAGTTTGGGTTGGCTTTATTGTCCTGTGTGAATTTCCATCTGAAGGCGTACTGGTTTGATGTGGAAAAATTGGACAATCCTCTGTAACCAAATAGGTTGCGGTTGTATTTGAAACTAAGGGAGCCGTTGAACTTGTATCTTAACTTGTAGTTCGTAATCAATCCTACACCCCAACTTCCTTTTGAGTATATGTCACCCAAAAGTGTAAGGTCGACGTAATCGTTTATTGCAAAGTAGTATCCGCCATTGCGAAGGAAGAAACCTCTGTTTTCTTCGTTTCCGAACTCTGGTATTATTAAACCCGACGTGCTGCCTTTTTTGTTCGGAAAGAATCCGAAAGGTATTCCTATTGGAGTCGGGATGTCTTCGATAACTAGGTTTGCCGGCCCTGATATTATCTTGTCGTCGGGTATTACTATTGCCTTGGTGAGGTTGAAGTAAAAATGTGGGTCGGGGAGGTCGCAGGTCGTGAACTTGCCATGGGTTATGTGTATATGCTTGTTCTCGTGCATCTTTGTGCGTCCGCCTATGAGGTAGGCACCATCGTAAACGGTCGTGACGTTCTTTATTATTCCCTTCTTGGTCTTGAAGTTATACCTTATTGTATCGGCGTTGAAAGTATCTTCGCCTTGGTTGAATTCAGGTTTGCCGACTATTGAGTCGCCGTCGGTGCGACCGTATGCGTAAACTTCGTTCTTGTCGAGGTCGACTTCGATGAATGCTGCGTTTATGGTCATGTCTTCGTATTTGACCACGGCGTTTCCGTAAAGGAATGCCTTGCGGTTCTTCATGTCGTTCAGTAGCGAGTCGTCGGAGTTGTAGTATACTGGAACGTCGAAATCTTTCGATTTGCCGCGCTTGTTGCGTCCGATTTCTGGAATGGCAAGAGTATCAACGTGTAATGAGTCTGGACTTGGTATTATCGAATCGTTTGCAATGGAAATTGTTTCAGAGTGGATTGTGTCGGCAGGTTGCGTATGAATGCTGTCGTTTTGGGTGCTAACTTGCGATAACACAACATTGTTCGCAACGAGTATTGCAAAAAAAGTAAATAATAGTTTGGACAAATATTTTTTTAATAATATGAATTCCTTATTTTTGCGCAAAATTTGTTATAATCCGTTTTCTTTTGAAAATTGGTGCAAAGATAATAAATTAACTGAAGTCGATTATGCAAAAAATAATGATAGCGTTGGCAATTTTCCTTTTCGCCTTTTTGTCGGTGAATGTCGCTGATGCACAAATGGCAAAGGGCAAGGGGTTGGATGTGGTTGTTATTGACCCAGGTCATGGTGGCAAGGACCCTGGAGCAGTCGGCAAGACGGCAAAGGAAAAGGACATTGTGCTTGCAGTTGCGCTGAAATTAGGAAACCTTATCAAGAAGAATTATCCTAATGTTAAGGTGATATACACCAGAGACAAGGATGTCTTTGTGGAACTGAGCGAGAGGGCGGGAATCGCTAATCGCAACAATGCAAATCTTTTTATTTCCATACACGCGAACTCTGTCGATGGAAATCCTTCCTCTCATGGAACCGAAACTTTTGTTATGGGGCTTCACAAGAATGACGCCAACCTTGCTGTGGCAAAGCGTGAAAACTCAGTTATTTTGCAGGAGGACAACTATTCGTCAAAGTATGATGGATTTGATCCGAACGACCCTGAGAGCAACATAATATTCAGTTTGTTCCAGAACGCTTATTCTGACCAGAGTTTGTTGTTGGCAGCGTCGATAGAGGAGGAATTCAAGACTCTTAAGCGTTACGATCGTGGAGTGAAGCAGGCAGGTTTCCTTGTGCTGTGGAAGACTGCCATGCCGAGTGTGCTTACCGAATTGGGTTTTGTCAGCAACCCCGATGAAGAGCAGTATATGAAATCCGATGAAGGTCAGACCGAACTTGCCGTGTCGATATACAATGCATTTGCAAAGTATAAGTCGCAGTACGACAATTCTGCGATATATCTCGAGAAGGTGTCGCCAAGACAGTCTAAACCTGAACCGACCAATGAAAAGGAGAATGTTGTAGAAAGCAGCAAGGATAATAACGCGACTAATTCACAGGACACTCAGCAAAAACCAGAAGCAACTGAAGTCAAGAAAGAAGAAAAACCTGCCGCTCAGAATTCTTTGGTACAAGAAACCACAGGAATTTTGTTCAAGGTTCAGATAAGGATGTCTCCGAAGGAATTGGAAATAAACGAAAATAATTTTGGAAAGTATTACGATAAGGTTTCGTATTATGTTCACGACGGCAGTTACAAGTATACTGTTGGCGCAGAACGTGACTACAATGCGGCATTGAAATTTTTCCACGAAGTCAAGTCCACATATCCCGGATGCTTTATAATTGCGCTTAAGGACGGAAAGAGGATGGACTTGAATGAAGCAATAAAGGCAACAAAGAAATAAATTTAAGGAATATGCAGAAGAAAAACAGAAAGTTTTTGATATATGGATTGCTTGGGATAGTAGTTCTTGTTGTAACATACTTTGGCATAGGATTTTTGAAGGGAAGTCAGTTGTTTAAGGATACTGGTGAATATTATGTTTACTACGACCGTGTCGACGGACTGAATACATCTAGTTTAGTTCAGGTAAACGGCTACAAGATTGGTAAGGTGTCTAAGATTGAATTGCTTCCCGATAAGGATTGCAAACTCCTTGTTACGCTCGAGTTACAGAACGATTTTCCTATACCGGATTCGTCTGTCGCTGCTATTGTAAGTACCGACATTATGGGTACCAAGGGAATTGAGATGCGTTTCAGCGACAAGACAACCTACCATAAGCCAGGTGATTTCCTAGTTGGTCAGACACAAGAAAACCTTAAGGACCAGATTAGTGCCGAAGTGCTTCCTGTAAAGAAGGCGGTTGAGGACCTCATGGTTGAAATTACCGATGTGATAAATATTGTATCGGGAGTGTTCAACGAGGATACTCGTAAAAATCTTGAGGAAAGTTTTGCTTCGTTGAGAAACTCGCTTGTTCACCTCGAGCATTCAGTAGGACATTTGGATAATATCATGGCTAAGGAAACTGACGATATTGTTGACATCCTTGCAAATGTGAAGACATTGAGCGATTCGCTTGCTGCAAGTTCCGACGAGATTAACGATTTCATAAATAATATTTCAACCTTCTCCGATACGCTTGTTGCTTTGAATCTAACAAAGACTGTAAACGAGGTTAACAGCGTTGTCGCTAAGGTTAACGATGTGGTTGACAGAGTAAATCGTGGCGAAGGTACTCTCGGGGAACTCATCAAGGACAACACTCTTGCATTGCAGGTTGAAAATGCTGCTATGGACCTTGACAAACTGCTTACCGACATTAGGATTCATCCAAAGAAGTACATCAATTTGAGCGTATTCGGTGGCAAGTCGTATTATGTTACGGATGAGGGGTATTTGTCCGACAAGGACTTGGAGCGCATGAAAAAACAGCAGGAAAAAGACCTTGAGGACACACAGAAGGAATTGAGTAAGGAAATGAAGGCAGAAACCAAGACTGGCTTGTATTTCGCTATTCAGATTTTGTCGTCGCCATCGAAGGCCGACATGACATCACGCGAATTCAAGTCGCATGCCGATGTGACTGAAATTCATAGCGATGGACGTTACAGGTATTTCTTGTATCCACATTCAAATCCGAAATATACTAATACTTACTTGAAAGATGTAAAGGCAGAATTCCCAGATGCTTTCCCTGTCGCAATTGAAAAGGGCAAGGTTATAACTTACGACGAAGGTCGTTCAAAGTATAACGGAAAGTAGGGGATAGAGTTATACATAAAAAATGCTGGCGAACATTTTGTCCGCCAGCATTTTTTTTATGAAAACGGTTTAATTATTTCTTTTCGAATGCAAGAGCATTGTTCTTGACTGTCACATTGATTGTGTCGCCTTCGTGAACCTCGTCGCCGATAATCATCTTGGCAACTTGATTTTCAAGTTCGTGCTGTATGTAACGCTTTACAGGTCTTGCTCCGTAAATCGGGTCGTAGGCACTATCGGCAATGAAGTTTACGGCTTCGTCGCTGACGGCAAGAGTGTAGTTGTTGTCGGCCATCTTCTTTACCAAGTGTCCGAGCTGTATCTTTACAATGCCGACAATCTGTTCCTTGCTCAACGGCTTGAAAATGATGGTTTCGTCGATACGGTTGAGGAACTCGGGACGGACAAACGACTTCAAGGTTGCCATTATGTTCTGGCGCGTCTTTTCCTCGTCGTACTTGCCGCTGTCGATTTGCTCCTGAATGAACTGCGAACCGATGTTTGAAGTCATTATTATTATGGTGTTCTTGAAGTTCACCGTACGACCTTTATTGTCGGTAAGACGACCATCCTCAAGTACTTGTAACAGAATGTTGAAAGTGTCAGGGTGTGCCTTTTCGATTTCATCGAGCAGAACGACCGAATAAGGTTTCCGCCTTACTGCCTCGGTAAGTTGACCGCCTTCCTCGTATCCTACGTATCCTGGAGGCGCTCCAACCAGACGCGAAACGCTGTGCTTCTCCTGATATTCACTCATATCTATACGAGTCATCATATTCTCATTGTCGAACATAAATTCTGCCAACGCCTTCGCCAATTCGGTCTTGCCGACACCAGTTGAACCAAGGAAGAGGAACGAACCGATAGGTCGTTTTTCGTCCTGCAAGCCTGCACGCGAACGCCTTACTGCATTTGCAACAGCATCAATTGCCTCGTCCTGTCCAACTACACGCTTGTGAAGTTCTTCTTCAAGGTGCATAAGTTTGAAACGCTCGCTCATTGCCAGTCGGCTAACTGGAATTCCTGTCCAACGGCTTACAATTTCGGCAATATCTTCTGCATCAACGGTTTCATCAACCAAGCCCTTGTCGCCTTGAATGTTTTTCAACTTGCCTTTCAGTTCCTCGATGTTGCGCTCGCTTTCCTTGATCTTTCCGTAGCGGAACTCGGCAACTTTGCCGTAGTCGGCATTGCGTTCGGCAACTTCGGCTTCGTGCTTGTAGTTCTCAATGTTCTGCTTTTCGGTTTGTATCTTGTCAACCAAAAGTTTTTCCTCTTTCCACTTCGACATCAACGAGTTGCGTTCGTTGCCAAGTTCGGCTAGTTGCTTTTCAATCTCCTTAACCTTGGATGTGTCGTTTTCGCGTTTTAGTGCTTCCTTTTCGATTTCGAGTTGCTGAATCTTACGGTTTAGAACATCGATTTCCTCTGGAACAGAGTTTACTTCGATACGCAACTTTGATGCAGCTTCATCAATAAGGTCGATTGCCTTATCTGGCAAAAACCTTTCGGTAATGTAACGGTTCGAGAGTTCAACTGCGGCAACAATTGCTTCGTCGAGGATACGTACCTTGTGGTGGGTTTCGTAGCGTTCCTTCAAGCCACGAAGTATTGAAACCGAACTTGCAATGTCTGGTTCGTCAATCATAACTGTCTGGAAACGACGCTCAAGTGCCTTGTCCTTTTCAAAATACTTCTGGTACTCGTCGAGGGTGGTGGCACCGATGGCGCGAAGTTCACCACGGGCAAGTGCCGGTTTCAAGATGTTTGCGGCATCCATTGCGCCCTGCGATTTGCCTGCACCGACCAAGGTGTGGATCTCATCAATGAAAAGCACGATTTCACCATTACTTTCAACCACTTCCTTAACCACGGCTTTCAGTCGCTCCTCGAATTCACCCTGATATTTTGCACCTGCGATAAGCAAACCCATATCCAGCGAGAAAATCTTCTTGGATTTCAGGTTGTCGGGGACATCGCCCTTGACGATTCGTCCAGCAAGACCTTCAGCGATAGCGGTTTTACCAACGCCAGGTTCACCTATTAATATAGGGTTGTTCTTGGTACGCCTTGTAAGGATTTGCAAAATACGACGGATTTCATCGTCACGACCGATTACGGGGTCGAGTTTGCCGTTCATTGCTCTTTCGTTCAGGTTGATAGCGTACTTGCCAAGTGCATCGTAGGTGTCTTCTGCCGACTGCGAGTTCACTGTGCTTCCCTTACGGAGTTCGAGGACGATGTTTTTCAGGTTTTCCTTGTTGAAACCAGCATCGCGCATCATCTTACCAATGCTTTCCTTGCTTTCGGCAAGTGCCATGATAATGTGTTCGACGGAAATAAACTTGTCGTTCATTTCGGTTTTCTTCTTGTCGGCAGCGATGAGGATACGGTTGGTGTCCTGCGAGATGTAAGGCTCGCCACCCTGAACTTTTGCATAGCGCGAAACTATGCTTTGAACCGTCAGTTCAAAGTTACGCTTGTCGATTTCAAGTTTGCTGAGCATGTAGCTCATAATGTCGGGCGATTCGCTAAGCACCGCCAGAAGCAGATGCCCGGGTTCTATCGCCTGATGTCCATTTTCGCTCGCTATAATCTGCGATTTCGAGATTATTTTCTGAGCTTTCGTTGTAAAATCTTCTATATTCATAATTCTTCAATTTTTTTTCGGATAACGCTGTGTGGTATTGCAATAAGTTTGCCGAGAAAAGAGGGGTTGTGTGTATTTGTTTGATAATTAAGCGAATAATTATCTAAAAAGAAAAAGTGTAATGAAATTTTGTCATTACACTTTTGTTATTTCGTGACAATATGTCATTTGTTGTCTATGTGATAGCTCTTCTGCAGAAGGTTATCTTTCGTGCTCGATTTCCACGCCTACTTTACCAATCTTTCCACCCATAGGAGGATTTAGTTTTGCAATTCTGATTTTTGCTTTTTGTAGTTCTGGAAAACGTTGGAATATTGCATCAAGGATATTTGAAGCAAGGTTTTCGACAAGGTTCGACTTGGTATTTTTCATTATGTCGCTAATGATGGCATATACGACCTGATAGTTTAGCGCATCGTCGAGGTTGTCTGTTTTTTCGGCCTTGCTGGTGTCTGTCCAAAGGTATATGCTGACAACGAACCTGTTACCAGCAAACTTTTCTTCATCGTAGTGACCATGGAAAGCAAAGAATTCCATGTCCTCGATGAAAATTTGTCCGAGAGGTCCTTCCATTTAGTATTCGAGCTTGATGTTGTCGACCCAAAGGGTGTTGCCGATTGTTCCCGAAAATGCTTCCTGGCACGATGCGCTTATGAGCATGATTGCGTGTGTTACCGGTGTATTTTCGTCGCCCCAACCAACTTCCTTGATTTCAACATTCTTGCCTTTGCTGTTGATTGTGTACAAGTTGTCTTTCAATGGACCGAGGTTCATGTATGGCTTGTAGTTAGGAGATTTTGTTGCATCTCCATATATTACAGGAATGCGGAATCCATTTACCCAATCATTTGTTGGATTGGTAATGTGATATATGGCTGTTCCTACGCGCTTTGCATATACATTGCCTTTTTCGTCTTCCCAGCGATTTTGCAGTACGAATACTATCTGCTGCTCATCGTTTCCAGCGCGGCTTGATGATGACAAAGTCTTGCAAGTGGTTATTGTTCCCTTGTTTGGCATTGCTGACTTGTAGTCGAGAATCAGGGCTTTGGGCTTGTTTGTGAACGGAACGCCCCATCTCATTTTGCTGTAAGGATTGCTTGCACCGTCAATAGGTTCGTGTGCTTTGCCCCAATATATAGAACCAGAAACCAACACCTTAATATTAATAATACCGATAACCTTGCATTCTGCATATTCGGTGGTAAGTTTTGCGCAGTAGCCGTTACCACGCTTTTCGGGATATACGGTGTTGCTGGTCTTGGATATGCCTGCAACTTTGGCGTAGGTGTTCGATGTCGCCCATATCGACTTGATGTTCAGCGCTTTGTTTTCGCGGATGGTGTCGCGTGGTCCTATTGCGTATATGCGTTTTGTGTCTCCGCCAATAATCAGCGATTCCTCTATGTCGCGGACCGTCCAGCTTTCAAAGTTGCCGTATTGTACATTCTTGTATGTTTGTGCATTAGCAGTAAATGCTGTTGCCAGTACCAATAAAATTAATGTGTATTCCCTAATTATTCTCATGTTTTATTTTTTTTGAATTTATTGTCAATTTAAATGTATTTCTTCCAAATTTTGTTTACAATTCCCCGAGGTATTGCGTTGACGAGAGGTGGCCATATCAAGTTGATGAACCCCGGAGTTTTACAACGGCGTTTGCGGAACATGGCTTTCAGTGCCTTGTTTACAAGCAGTTGTGGTGGGTATACAACTCTGATTTTTACAGCAAACCTCATTAGCTTATTGTACTTAGGACTTATGTTGTACAGCGGTGTGTCAACTGCTCCAGGGCAAACTACGGTTGTGTGTACTCCGTAAGGATGCATTTCGTACCATAGCGACTTCATGAAACTTTTCAGGTACGATTTGGTTGCTGCGTACATTGTAAGTCCAGGCACTTGCATGTGTGCGGTTACTGATGATATTGTGAGTATGTATCCGTACCTGCGTTTCTTCATTTCGTCACCGAACATTGAGCACAGTTGGGTGGGGGTATATACATGAAGCATCAGCATTGCGCTTGCCTTGCCGATGGATTCGTCGTTCAATTCCTTGAAAAAGAAAATGCCGGCATTGTTAATCAGAATGTCAATCTGGATATTGTTTGTCTGGCAGAAGTCAAAAAGTTCCTTTGCTGCGTCTAGTTGTGCCAAATCTTGATACTTGGCGATAACCTTTACTTTGTATTTGTTTTGCAGATTTTCTGCGACTTCCTTTAATTTTTCTTCTTCGTTGCTGACAATCAGTAGATTGCATCCCGACTGCGCAAGCTGTTTTGCATATTCAAGTCCCATGCCAGAACTTGCTCCTGTTATCAGTGCGGTGCTATCCTTTCTGATGTACTTGTTAAAAGTTTTCATTTGTCAGCAATATGAAATTTTATTTTAACCATTGTCATTGTGTTGAATAATAGGTTACTACATTTGCTGTAGGACCATATAGTTCTTCAAAATGACGCGCAAAGTTAACACTTTTATTTTTAATAGAGTTTTTACTTGCTGACAAATACGTCTAGATGACTGTTAGTTGCTTGCTAATTAAGTTCTTGCAGTGCTTTCGTCGTGTTTACAAAAAAACTATTCTAGGATACTCTACAGTATGCTAGTCGGCATAATAATATATAGGTATGGTTTGTTAGTCTAATTTTTCGAATTTCTGTATTGCGACCTTTCCTTGGGTGAACATTCTTGTTATGTATGTTCCGACAGGCAGGTTAGATACGTTTATTTCGATAGTATTTCCGCTAAGATTATCGTTTGAGTATACGATTCTTCCTAGGTTGTCAAATATTTCAATGAAGTCGTTTGCTTCGAATCCGTATGCGTTTTCAATGTTGAGTTGGTTGTTGCACGGATTAGGATAGATGCTTACGTTATCGGAGAACTCAATGTCTTCTATTCCAACAAGGCATGAAGTTACCTTTATTCCTGTGGATGTTGATATGCCATCGTATGCATCGGAAACAGTTTGCCATTCATCGTTCTTCAGTACGTATAGTGTGCTTGGACGTCCGTATCCTCTATTGTTTGACAGTCCGATTACTATGTTGGTGCCGCTTGAGTATGGTATGGTATATCCGAGATAAAATGGTCCGTCAACTTTTAACGGTTCGGTAAAGTGGATTTCTTGGAAGTAGTTTTCGCTTAAGTCGCGGAGATATACCTTTTGTTCTGATAGTACAGTCGTCGGAACAGGGTCGTTGCCGTCCCATGTTATGAAAGTCATGTATGCGTTAGGGTTGCTGTACTCGAGTTTCATTATCGGCACGATTATGGATGATATTTCGTTGAAAGTGTAGTATTCGAATTTGTCTGCATAGGTTGCTATTCTGTCACCGTTGGTGCCTCCCAGATAACCGTCAAGTCCATGTGCACCCAGTCTTACTGCGGTTTCGTTTTCGCGCAGATTGCAGAGAGTGTCGCAGTATGAGCCGACATAATTTTCGTATACGACAACATAGTCGTGCTTAGATAGTATATCGCCTCCATTGGTGTTCGAAACGGCAAGCGTTACATCGTATACTCCTGAATGTTCGTATATTACGCCTTCTGGTAAGATTTGGAATTCCGAAGAAGCAGGTGTTCCACCTTCAAATTCCCATGCCCAGAACATCGGGTAACCTTCTGACTGGTCTTCGAAATTTACAGGTGTGTTAACTTGTACAAGTCTGTTGTGGCATGTGAATTTTGCCTTTGGCACTGCATCTCCGATTGATGGGATTACATGTATGTAATTTTCAAGCAAAAGGGTGTCTGAACCAAGCATATTGGAGACAATTAGTTTTACATTGAATGTGCCAATATTGTTGTACCTTACGTTGTGTGGATGCTGTTCGTTGGAACTTGTAGGTTGTGCGCCCTCGAACCACCATTGCCATACCCATGGTTCTCCTCGCGAGAGGTCGGTAAAGTTTACTGTATTTCCTGCAATGACTGTAACTTGGTTGGCAGCAAAATATGCGGTTGGTGCTTCGGTTGGAGGCGGTACTACCTCGATATAACTTGTGCGGACCTTTGTATCTTCGTTGCCTTGTCTGTTTCTTGCAGTAAGTGACACTGTGTATGTTCCTGTATTGTTGTATGTTACAGGTGCAGGGTTCTCGTCGGTGGAACTTGCTGGGTCGCCTCCTGTAAATGTCCACGACCATGCGGTTGAGCGTTGTGAACGGTTGGTGAATGTTACAGTTTCGCCAGCAGGAATACGGGTTCTGTTTGCTATAAAGTCGGCTACAGGCATATTGTCGGGGCATGCGCTTTCGTGTGCGCCAAGACCAACGAGTTCTCCCGAACTTAATGGTCTGCCAAGTTCACGCATCGATCTGTCTGGACTGATGCATACGTATGTAGGAGTGCCGTCTATTTCCCAGTCGTCAGAAAGAGTGGCATTTATCGGGTTGTTTGCCAGTGGCGCTATTGGATAGATAGCACCGAATTCTCTCATATACCACTCAATGTCATGAGAAGCATCGTGTTCGGTAATCTCTATGCCAATGACGATTACATCGGCACTATTGCATCCCATTTGCGTGTAGAGGTTTGAAAGGTCTGGCGTTTCTTCCTGACAATAGTGACATGTGGTGAAGAAAAAGTCAAAAACTATATATTTTCCGTCGGCAAGCAGAGCGTTAATGTCGTATGTGACTCCATCTTGGTCTGTGAGAGATACTGTTTCTGTAAACTGGTTTGGCACCGTCTGTGAGAATGCCTGTATTGACAATATTATCGCAGCTATCGTTATTAAAAGTCGTTTCATAAAAACACAATTATAGACAAATGCCAAAATTATGAAATAAATTCATATTAATAATGTTTTATGTTAACTTTTTTTGAAGTTTTTTATGATTGACTTTGATGCATTGTAGGTTGTTGTTGTGGAATACCGATATTTGGATATAAAAAATCCCAACTCAGTCGGGATTTTTAGTATTTACATCTATTTCTCAATAATCTCCTTATGGTTTTCAAGAATGTTTTTTGCTGTTCCTTTCTTGTTCGCGAATTCAAACATTGACATAGCGTACCAGCCTTCGTAGTCGGGTGCCCAGTAGCGTATTCCTGCCAAGCCGTGAGTCTTTCCCCACGATACTACATCGGAATATATGTCAGCTTGACCTTGCTGGTCGTGCTTGTAACCCTTTACTTTTTTGTTCCAACTGGCGAAAGGTCCGTCCATCTTGCCCGACGGATACGAAAATTCACCGATGAAAACATTGAGGTTGCACTTTTCGTTAATCTTGGTAACGGTCTTTTTCAAAAGTTTCTTCTTGTTTGCCGACATTGACGGGGCGCTAGGGTAGTAGCTTATACCAGCAGTTTCCATCGCATATCCCTTTTCTTTCATGTAATTGAAGAACATTGCGCTGCATTTGGGAGGGAAGACAACCGTTGCGATGTGAGTGGAGAATTTTACATTTGATGCATCGATGCCTAGTTTGTTGTATGCGCTCAATATTCCTCTTTTCACGGCTGCGTATGCTTCTGCATTGTATTGCCATACATTTTTCTTAAGCCATCCGCGTGAGAATGTCGGAGCCAAGTATCGTTTCATTTTCTTTGCTTTTTTCAGTTTGGGGTTCACTGCGGTTTCCAACCCCATGCTTATTCCTGCAAAACCGAAATTGGCTTCGTTGCCTAGGTTCCAATTGTTTACGGTGCAACCTGTCGCAAGAATAGAATCCGCAACGAATTCTCCGTATGCTTCAAGCACCGTGCATATTTCATCAAGCGTCAGTTGCGACCATTCCTTGCCATTTTGCAAAGCATAAATCTCAGGATACTCATCGAAACGTGGTGCCTGCTGCTTGTCCATGTCCATATAGGTGTATGCGCACATGATTTCTGGATTGATAGGGATGTCAAGCGCTGCCGCAATTTGGCAAAGTCTTATACCTTGGTCAAATGTATGTACATTGGCGTTTTCATCGGGTTCGCCATAGGTTATGTCCTCGGCGGTCTTGTGTCGTTTTGTGGCAATGCGTACATACATTTCGGTTGAACCGAGGTCGCGGTAGATGCTCTGCAATTCTTCTGGGGTGCTTGCAGTTTTGTCGCCGACTGTGAATGTGTACCCATCTTCAAACTGGTTAAGCGAGAATGGGTTTAGCGAAAGCGCAACGCGGAAATCATCGGTACTTTTTGCCGAAACGGTCTTGCTTTCGTATTTCTCTGTAATCTGCAATGCGATAGTCTGCGAATCTTCTTGCTTTTGCAGGATGCGTTGCGACATCATTTCGGTTCCGTTAATGATGGCGAAACCAACATATTCCATCAAATCGCCATGTTTTTTGCGTGATTTTGTCTGTACGGGCGGAATGTTTTCCGTCTCTACAGAACCTTTATATTCAATTCGTTCAACATTTCCGTTATCGCTGCATATCATCTTGATAGATGCTATATTGCTGTTTTGTTGCGCAATCATAAGGTAGGCTCATTTGTCGGCTACCGATATGTGGAATTGGTGTGTGCCGGATTCCAAGAATTGTGTTTTTGTGGCTCTTGTACGACCGTTTACATCGGCAATTACCAATGTTACCATTCCGTCGTTTTCCACAGTAAGGTTTACATCGGTGCTCGAGGCGAAAGGATTTGGATAATTCTGCGACAGGTAACATCTGCCGTTTTCTGTAAAATCATCGTTGTCGCTGAAATCCTGAATTGAAATTGTTGTGTCAGGGTAGAAGATCGTTTCCTGCCAGCCCTGTGTGTAGTTGGTGATGACCACGCGGTCAAGTTCTACGTAATTGTTGTTTTTGTCACGACCAGTGAAAGTAACTGTTTGTGCCATAGCATAAAAGCACATTAGTGTCAATAGCGAAAAAGCAAAAAATCTTTTCATAATTTGAATAATAATAACTTTGCAAATGTACTGCATTATGGTTTTGTGGGTATTGTCTGATAGGTGTGAATATTGTTCTAATCTCCATGTTTTATGTGTAATAATGGACTTTTCTTGTTCTGTTATCTATTTTGCATTAAAGAATAAATGCTAATTTTGCATTGTAACCATTGAACACGAAAATGCTTGATAAAACACCACTTGAAGAAATCTCTATTGTTCGCGAGATAGACAATATTGATTGGCGATGTAGTCTTGGTAACGACTTGAGAATAATGGCGATAAGCGGAAATGTGTCGCGATTGCCAGAACATTTCCAGACTGCTGAATATGCCTTTAACCTGCATGTCCGTGGTAAGATTACCGCGCTTATCAATCATAATGAATATGCGATTGAGGCGCCTTGTTTCTCGTCAGTACTTATCTATCAGTCCATAAAGGTGTTGGAGTCGAGTGATGATATGGTGCAGTACATTTTGGCATATTCTCCGCAATTTGCTGAGGACTTGCATCTTAACTTGTCTGGCGAGGCGCACATAAGGGCGTATATGCGACCGATTTTTCCAATGTCGGAGCCGCAGATGCAAGTGGCTATGCGCTATTTCGACTTGTTGCGCGAGGTTTTGCAGACGCCCGATGTTTCCAATGTGCGTGAGGTTGCGCTAAATCTTGTCCGTTCGTTGACATATTTCATATATGGTCTGTACGACACTTCGTTCCAAAAACTTTATACGCTTTCGCGTTCCGAGGAATTGGTCGGGCGTTTTCTCGCCTTGGTTGAGCAACATTGCCACGAACATCACAGCATTGACTGGTATGCGGATGAACTTTGCCTAACGCCCAAGTACATTGCCAATCTGGTGAAGCAGGTTACAGGCATGAGTGCCGGCAATTGCATTAACTACAATCTTATTTCTCAGTCGAAGTGGCTTTTGCGCAGTACCACGCTGACAGTTCGGGAAATTAGCGACCGACTTGGTTTCAAGAACCAGTCGCATTTCGGAACCTTTTTCCGTAGGTATGAGGGGATAAGTCCGTTGGAGTTTAGGAGGGGATAGGGACGGGGTGAGGCAATTCTTTTGTCTCCTAGCAATTTTTACAATCCCAGTCTTACTTTATTTCTGTCGGTTTCGGCGTTCTTCATCGCATTGTTTGCTTTGTACGAATTGAAATTGTAGCGAATACCAATCCATAGCATTCGGCTTTTGTTGATGCTGGTGTTGGTGAGATGGTAAACGCGGTTGTCGGAAAAAATGTTCCAGATATTTGTTTTGAATATATCGGTAAGCAAGAGGGAGACAGCCAAACTGCCTTTCAAAAACTTTTGACTGATGCCAATGTCGAGATGATGAGACAATTTTGTGGTGAATTGCGGATAATATTGTGGTGTTTCGAAGAAATACTGCAATTGTATGTCCATCATTTTTATCGGATGGAAAGCTATTTTCAGGTTGTCGCTGTTGACTATTCCACGATTGTCCAAATCTACGCCATCATAATCGCCTTTGGTGTCAACATAATATGTATTTGTACCTAATTGTAGGTCAAACCATTTGCAAGGCGTAATGTTCAATGAAGCGTCAAGGCCGGTTTTGAATTCAAAGTTGCCATTTACAAATGTCAGCAGAAGAATATCGTTCTTCAGCATGGCTACTTGTGTAATGTTATCCTTTAGGTAGTCGGTATAAATATTTGTAGAGAACTTTGTGATTTTATCTTTTACTCCGTACGAAAATTCAAGGTGGTATGATGTTTCTGGAAGAAGTTTTGGATTGCCTTGCTCAAATGTATGTGCATCAATCATGCTCATGTACGGATTCAACTGCGGATATGCAGGGCGTCCGATTCTGGAATTGAATGCAAGGGAAATATGCTGTTTGAGTTCTTCCTTCTTCGATTTGATTTTATAGTTCATCATTAGGCTTGGTCCTACAAAAAAATGATGGGTTGTTGTGTCCATGGCATCTTTATCGTTCTGCAGAATTACGCCGCTATATTCGGTTCTGATTCCTGCCTTCCAGGTAAACTTTTTGTCGGCATCGGATGAAAATAGCATGTATATAGCCGGGATGAATTCTCTGTGTAATAGGTCGTTGCTGTATTCGTTGGAATATGTCCATTGGCTGTTTTCCATATTGTAGAATTCGTGGTAAATGTCGTTCTGCCTGTACGAAAATTTTACTCCTGCATCCCATCTTCCGTATTCGCGTATCACTTTGAAGTCGCATTGTGCTGCTGTGTTTAGCGGACTGCCACCTGAATTTGATTTTCCAATCGAATCATTTTCCAAAAAATAATACGATGGGCGATGCCCCCATATCTTTGAAACGGAGGCCCTTAGCGTTATGTCCGACGACTGCGGATTGATTATGTGCGTATAGGAAATTGCGCCATCGATATTTTCGCGGTTCCACGATACATTGCTGCTGCGGTTTTCGTAGCTTAGCAATCCGTTGTCACCGTAGGTGTTGGCAAATTGCTGCTGGGTGTTGAGTCTTGGCATTATGAAGCGGGCATCAATGCTCAGTTTGTTTTTCTTGTTCGGTCGGAGCGTTGTCCCAACACCAATATTGTTGTTGAAGATAGTGCGTGCCGAATGGAACTGCTGTTCTAGCCAGTTTCCGCTGTCCACGAATTTGCGGGTTAGATTTCCGTCAATTATGTCGTCTTCGTATTTAAGATTGTAGTTGAAGCGAAATGAGTTGCCATTTTTGACATAATTAACTGCTACATTGGCGTTTGTAAAGTGGTTGAAACCGTAATTTGCCGCAAACATTCCGCTCCAGCCTTCGTTTTTGTTCTCCTTTAGTACAATATTGATGATTCCGCCAGTTCCTTCCGAATCGTATCTGGAATCAGGACTTGTGATTACTTCCACATTGGCAATGTTGGCCGATGGAATTGCCGACAGGCTTGTCATTGCGGTAGGAAGTCCGTTGACTAGAACAAGCACATTGCTATTACCGCGAATCGATACATTGTCGTCATTATCAACAGAAATAGATGGCACGGCCTTTAGCACATCCAAAACTGAGCCCTTTACTTCGCTCATTACCGACTGAGGTGATATTACTTTGTGTTCAACTGCATTTTGTGGCGTCTGTTCGGCTGATATTTGCACTTCTTCGAGTTGGTATGCGTTGCTTTCCAATGTAATAGTGTCGAGGGTAATGTTTTTTGCATTGGCTACAAATGAAATCTGCTTTGTCTTTTTGCCTATAAATGAGACCGATAACTGGTACGGTTTTTCTGTTTTTGCAAGTTGCAAGACGAATTCTCCGTTTTCGTTGGTCAATGTTCCGCTTATAAATGTTGAGTCGTTGGCTATGGCTACCGATGCAAATCCCACAGGCGTTTTAGTTTCGTCAACTATGTATCCTTTTACATTGCAATGCTGATTTTGCGCGCAAACGGATATGGTTGACATCAAAAAGAGAACTAATATCAAAATTGTCTCCTTGATTTTTGAAACTCTTTTTTTCATACAGCCGTTGTGAAAATGGTGTGCAAATTAATTGGGTATATTAAATTTCTATCTTACTTGATTAAGTATTATTTCAGGCGATGTTCCCATTAGTGTGATAGCAGATAGTTTGTGTCCCATATCCTTTAATGAATGTCCACAATGATATAACAAACCGTCTATAATTAACCAGCGGTCGTGTGATGAATTTGCCCACTGACGAAATCTAGTGGCGTTTATGCTGTTAACTCTATAACCAACAGATAGAATTACATCCAAGTTATATGCTTTTACTGAATATAGTTGTTTGTCTTCATTACCCATATATTCCAAAATGGAATATGTGCCCACCTCATCCAATTCTCCTGATTTATAAATATTTGCAATATGTTTCGAGATGGCTGGTTGCTTTACTCCAAACAAATCTGCAATCTGTTGTTGCGTAAGCCAAACAGTTTCCTTGTCTAGTCTTACTTCCAATTTAATATTATCATTGGGCTGGTATAGTACAATCTCTCCTCTGGTGGTTTTATCGGACAATGGTAATGTATTTTCGGTCTGAATCATAACTGTTGAAATAACAACACAAAAATACTATAAATTCATCAAAAACGCCAATACGAAAAACCATTAAATATAAATCCAATTAACAACACAAAAAACCAGCAGCCTACTAGTGCCGATTGCCGTAAATCGTTTATTTTACTCACCGAAAATCTTTTCAATACACGAACAATTTAGGTAAAATCGTGTTGGTGCAGAAATGTTTTGTCATTCTAATGCGTTCGTGCAGAAAATCCAGACCAATACTCCAAAAAACATAATATTCGGGGAATTGATTCTCTGAAATAAGGGTTTTTCAAAGGTAGAGTAGGCTTATTCGTTCTCCAATCTAAATTTCGTCCTTTTTGTAATCGCCTTCGTTACAATGTAAAATGCTACTGCCACTGAGATTCCGAAGCAGAATCCGACAAAGATGTCGGCAGGGTAGTGGACTGCAAGGTACATCCTTGAATATGAGACGATTGTTGCCCAGCATAATGCTGTTATGGTGTACCATTTCTTGCGGATGAAAAGCAGGCTTATGAGTGCCAGTCCGAAACTATTGGCTGCGTGTCCTGAGAAGAACCCGTACATTCCGCCATGGTAGTCGTTTACAATGTGCACTTCGTCCTCTATTTCAAGGTTATGCGTTGGGCGGTAGCGCTGTACCGATTCCTTCACATTGTGCGAAACGACATCGGTAGTGGCAAAGCAAAGCGTGGCTGCCAGTATTGGAATCCAGCACCATTTCCCGAAATGCTTCACCGCCATAAAGATGAACAATGCCACCATCGGAATCCAGAACCAGTTGCTGCTTATCGCCCACATTATCGGGTCGAGCCAGTCGGCGTGCAATCCGTTGATAAACAGTAGGATTTCGCGGTCTATGAGTTCAAGGCTTTCAATCATGTCGCGATGTTATTCGTTCAATGCCTTCCAGATTATGTCTTTCAACTTGTCGATGTTCTTGTGTGCCACCGAGGAGATGAATACGGTTTCAATGTTTTCGGGCAAATCCTTCGACAGCATTTCCTGAAGTTCATCGTCTATGAGGTCGCACTTGGTGACGGCAAGGATGCGCTTCTTGTCGAGCAGTTCGGGGTTGTACTGCGTGAGTTCGTTGAGCAGCACTTCGTATTCGTTGCGGATGTCCTTGGTGTCGGCTGGAACCATGAATAGCAGTATAGAGTTGCGTTCGATGTGGCGCAAGAACCTAAGTCCCAGACCTTTGCCCTGACTTGCACCCTCGATGATTCCTGGGATGTCGGCCATTACAAACGACTTGTAGTCGTGGTAGGCTACGATGCCGAGGTTAGGCACAAGCGTGGTGAAGGGGTAGTCGGCAATTTCGGGCTTTGCTGCCGATACAACCGACAGTAATGTCGATTTGCCTGCATTTGGGAAACCTACGAGACCGACATCGGCAAGCACTTTCAACTCGAGGATTACGGTCTTTTCGATTCCGGGTTCGCCGGGCTGCGAGAACTTTGGCGCTTGGTTGGTTGCCGTCTTGAATTCTGCGTTGCCTAGTCCGCCACGACCACCTTTGAGAAGGATAATTTCTTGGTCGTTCTCGGTGACTTCGCAGAGCACTTCGCCGGTGTATTCGTCGCGGGCGATAGTTCCTAGCGGCACATCGAGGGTAATGTCCTTGCCGTTTGCGCCAGTGCATAGTGCGCCGCTACCGTTAGTGCCGTTTTCGGCGAAGATGTGGCGGTTGTACTTGAGGTGCAGCAGAGTCCACACATTGGTAGTGCCGTGCAGGATTATATGTCCGCCGCGACCGCCGTTGCCACCGTCGGGACCGCCTTTCTCCACGAATTTCTCGTGGCGGAAGTGCATCGAACCTGCGCCGCCCGCTCCCGACCGGCAGTATATCTTTACATAATCTACAAAGTTTGAGGTGGTTGCCATGAAATTATAATTGACAATGGATAATTAACAATTGATAATCAATTAGATAAAGATGTTTTTATTCTGTGCAATTTTTTCAAAAAAAGAACCTCGGAACCCAAGTCCCGAGATTCTTATAGTTTAATAGTTTACATTACTTAACCTGAGGCATCTGGTCCTTGAAGAGCGGAGTCTTCTTAACTTCGGCCTTTACCTTCTTGCCACGGATGTCGATGTAGATTTCGGTGCCTTCCTTCCAGAAGCCGCGGTTGAGGTATGCCATACCGATACCCTTCTTCATCATTGGCGACATTGCTCCCGAGGTAACATGACCAATCTCGTTGCCTTCTGCATCGTAAACGAGGTATTCGGGACGCGGAATGCCACGGTCAACGAGGATGAAACCCTTCAACATCTTGCTTGTGCCTTCTGCTTTCAGTTTCTCGTGGTATGCACGGTTGGTGAAGTCGTTGCCATCAACAAACTTGGTGATCCATCCGAGACCTGCTTCGATTGGCGAAGTGGTGTCGTTGATGTCGTGTCCGTAGAGGCAGAATCCCATTTCGAGGCGGAGAGTGTCGCGTGCGCCAAGACCAATCATTCTAATGCCGAATTCTTCACCTGCATCAAGAACAGCCTTCAACAGCTTGTCTGCGTATGGGTTCTTTGCGTAAATTTCGCATCCACCTGCACCAGTGTAACCGGTTGTCGAGAAGATAACTTCTGGAATGCCAGCGAATTCGATAATCTTGTTGGTGTAGTATTCCATGTCGATTACATTAGCCTTTGTGAGTTTCTGCATAGCCTTCAGAGCGTAAGGACCCTGAACAGCGAGCTGGCAGTATTCGTCGGATGCGTTTACGATGTCCTGTCCGACCTTCAGGCCCATCTTTTCTGCTATTGCGATGCACCAGTTCCAGTCCTTGTCGATGTTGGCAGCGTTTACAACGAGGAAATACTTCTTGTCGTTGATTCTGTAAACCAGCAGGTCGTCAACGATACCGCCGTCGTTGTTAGGCAGGCACGAGTACTGAACCTTACCGTCGGTGAGGTCGGCAACATTGTTTGAAGTAACCTTCTGTACGAAGTCGAAAGCCTTGTCGCCGGTTACCCAGAATTCGCCCATGTGAGAAACATCGAAAACGCCGATATGTTCGCGGCAGAAGATGTGCTCGTCGTTTATGCTAGTGTACTGGATTGGCATGTTGAAGCCAGCGAAAGGTGCCATCTGTGCGCCCTGTGCGATGTGAAACTGCGTGAAGGCAGTGGTTTTGATTTCTTCCATTATGTTATGTCTTTAAGTTTTTAATGAATTTTTTGAAAAATTTGGGGCAAAGATAATACATTTAATTTATAGTTGCAAAGGGAAAAATTTTGTTGTGCGACGATTATTAATATTCATATTGAAAGTTCGGAAAAGTTGTGTAAATTTGCAATCGGAATCGAATCGATATGTCAAGAGAAGAAAAAAATACGGCAGGTTATATGGTGGCTCTTATCAGTGAGTTTGCTACACACTTTAAGATGTTGCCCAATGAAGCGTATCTTTATCTGAAGCGTTATAAAGGTCTTGATCATCTTCGGGAAAATTACAGCATATTGCATACATTGTCGTTTCGTGATGCTGTAGAGGCAATGGTTGATGTATGTAACAACAATGGAGGCTGGTTGAAATGATTTTGTATCATGGTTCAAATATTAGGATTGTTGTTCCAGATATATCTTATTCAAAGCCATTCAAGGATTTTGGTAAGGGTTTTTATTTGTCCGATAATTATGAGCAAGCAAATGAAATGGCTTCGCAGAAAGTAAGGCAGTTTCATACAGGAGAACCAATAGTAAGCATGTTCAATTTTGATGAAAAACTATTGGAGTCAAAAGATTTGAATGTCAAGATATTTCCCGATTATAGTGAGGAATGGGCAACTTTTGTCATTAACAATCGCGATGAAAACATTTCACAGCCAGTGCATGACTACGATATAGTTTATGGACCAATTGCTGACGATGGTGTTACTTTCCAACTGCGTCGTTATCTTGGCGGTGTAATTTCATTGTCTCGTTTGGTGGAAGAATTAAAGTTTGCAAAAGGTATAACGTTTCAATATTTCTTTGGTACAAATAAGGCGTTACAAAAATTGGTAGCAATATGACAACAAGATTGACTCCTGCTCAAATACAAATAATGAAAGACGACATAGCAACAGCTCTTGTCTGCAATCTTATTAACGACTACAATTATTCGTTGCAGGATGCCCTTGATATTTTATATACTTCAAAAACATTTGAAAGCCTTCAAGATAGTCAAACTGGGTTATATTACCAAAGTCCCGGTTATGTGTATTCTTTCATAGTTGATGAGATTAACGCGAAACGATAAATTCTGTCGGTTTGAGTTTTTGCGAGAAAAACGGAAAACATAAGACATTCTGTACAATTCATAAAATATTAGTCTGTAACCTATTATATGTTTATTAGTTGGTTTCGGTGTATAACTATTGCATTACAAAACTATTTGCTACTTTTTTTTTCTTAAACTTGCGCCTTAAAATTTTTAAAGGAGTTTTTAAGGATAAATGGAAGCTATTTTCACACCCGAATTTTTCAATACCATGCTGATAGTGATGGCAGCAGTAGGACTAGTGGTATTTATTTCGCTTTATTTTGTTGATGCAGGTTACGGAAAGATGATTTCTGCAAAGTGGGGACCGGCAATGCCCAATAAATTGGGATGGATGTTGATGGAATGTCCGGTGTTCATTATCGTGCTCTACCTTTGGTGGACTGCTGCTCCCGAAGTTAAGTACAATGCACCATACCTATTGTTCTTGCTGTTCTTCGAACTGCACTATTTCCAGCGTTCATTCATTTTCCCATTCCTGCTGAAAGGCAAGTCGAAGATGCCGATTGCTATTATGGCAATGTCGGTGATTTGGAACTTGATAAACGGATACATTCAGGGCTACTGGCTTTTCCATCTTGCACCTGCAAATTCGACATATAGCCAACTTTATACAACCGACTGGCTCACAAGTTGGCAGTTTATCGCTGGAACTATCATTTTCTTTGCCGGCATGTTTATCAACTTGCATTCCGACCATGTTATCCGCCATCTGCGTAAGCCTGGCGACACCAACCATTACCTGCCAAAGAAAGGTATGTACAAGTATGTAACAAGCGCCAACTATTTTGGTGAAATTACCGAATGGCTCGGTTTCGCATTACTTACTTGGTCGTGGGCTGGCGCCTTGTTCTTCTGGTTCTCGTGCTGCAACCTTGTGCCACGTGCAAACTCAATCTACCACAAGTACGAAAAGGAATTTCCGGAGGAGTTTGACAGGAAGAAATTGAAACGAATTATTCCAAAGGTGTATTAATGTGGTTTAAGGGGTCGAAGATTTGAAGATTTGAAGATTCGAAGATTCGAAAATTCAAGGATTGGAAGAGGAAGATTTTTATTAGATAATTATGGCAACAGTATCGTCGTTTGAAGAATTAGATATTTGGAAACAAGCTCGTGAGATATGCATGAGCGTATATGAAATTACTTGTCATGAGAATTTTAATAATGATTTTCGTTTTTGTTCTCAAATTAGAGCTGCAGCAGGGTCGATAATGGATAATATAGCCGAAGGATTCGAGAGAGAAGGTAATAAAGAGTTTATACAATTTTTGTTTTATGCAAAAGGTTCTTGTGGTGAGTTACGAAGCCAATTAATCCGTGCATGCGATTGGAAATATATTACAAATGAAGAATTTAATAAGTTAAAAGAAGATGCATCTAAAATTTCTACTGGCATTTATAATTTTATAAAGTATCTGAAAAATAGTAATTTCTCTGGAAACAGATTTAAATAATCATCAAATTATCAAATCATCAAATTATCAAATTGTTGAATCATCAAATTATTGAATCATGAACAAACTTTTCACCCCATACCAGTTAGGTCCAATAACACTCCGTAACCGCTTCATCCGCTCTGCGGCTTTCGAGAATATGGCACGCGACAATATGCCGACTCAGGAATTAATGGACTATCATGTAAGTGTTGCACGCGGAGGCGTTGGAATGACAACCGTGGCTTACTGCGCTGTCGATTTGTCAGGCGTTTCGTTCAACGGACAGATATATGTACGCGAGGAAAGTCTTCCTGCATTGCGCAAACTTACCGATGCTATTCACGCCGAAGGCGCAAAGGTCAGCATCCAACTCGGACATTGCGGAAATATGACTCACCGCGCAACCTGCCATTGTATGCCAGTTAGCGCATCCAACGGCTTTAACCTGTATTCGCCGACTTTCCATCGTCGTCTGAAGGTTGAGGAGATTAAGCAACTTGTTAAGAAGTTTGGCGAAGCCGTTGATTTCTGCCGCGAGGCTGGTTTCGACTGCGTTGAGATTCACGCAGGACATTCCTACCTTATTTCGCAGTTCATTGGCAAGCGCACCAACCGCCGTCACGATGAGTACGGAGGTTCGTTCGAGAATCGTGTTCGTTTCTTGAATGAAATTCTTGACGAGGTTATGCTTCACGCAAGGGATGATATGGCGGTTGTTGTAAAGACCAACATGTGGGACGACTGCTGGCGTGGTGTAAGCATCGAGGAGGGAATAAAGGTTGCCAAGGAAATCGCCAAGCACAAGGTTCACGGAATAGTTTTGTCGGGTGGTACTGTAAGTGCTTCGCCGATGACGATTCTCGGTGGTGCTATGCCGTACAAGACTTTGGCTTATTACATGCCTAAGTCGTTCTGGTGGCTCAAGGCAGCGCTTAACATTCCTGGTGCTGCACCTATAGTTATGCCTACATCTCCGTTCAAGGAGTTGTATTTTATGGAGAAAGCCAAGATTTTTCAGAAAGAAATCAAGGATGTTCCGTTGATTTATGTTGGTGGTGTTCAGTCGGGTGCAAACTGCCAGAAGATTATGGACGAAGGTTTCGAACTTTTCCAGATTGCGCATGTACTCATCAAGGATCCCGATTTTGTAAAGCACGTTCAGGAAAACATCAATTATCATGCAGGTTGCTGTCGTTCAAACTACTGTGTAGCACGTATGTACACTCTCGATATGAAGTGTCACGAATGCGTAGTGCGTGATGGCGAGGTTATTCCAAAGAGAATACAGAAGGAAATCAAAAAACTCGAAACAAAGGCAAAGAAATCGGTAGAGGAAAGCAAGAAGTAGGATTTTAGGAAACGATAAATTATGCTCTCATTAGTTACAGGTGCAAGTTCGGGAATAGGGTTGCAGTATGCAACGCAGTTGGCGAGGGATTATCATACCGACCTTTTGTTGGTAAGTAATCAGGAGAAGGAATTGCAGGAAGTGGCTGAAAATCTTGCAAAGGAATACGGAGTAAAGACTATTGCACATTATGCCGATTTAAGTCTGTCCACTGCGGCCGATGACCTTTTCAAATATTGTCAGGACAACAATTTGGTGGTTGACATTCTTATAAACGATGCTGGTGTTTTCTTTTTCAATCCGTATTGCGAAACAAGCATGAAGCGTATCGACCTTATGCTTAACCTGCATGTTATGACGGTTTCGAAGATGTGTCGTCTGTTTGGAGAAGCAATGATTAACAGGCAGTTGACTGAGGAAGAGAAAACCCAGAAAATTTGTGGCAAGAAGCGCAAAAAGGGGTATATACTGAATATGTCGTCAATGTCGGCATGGATGGCAATGCCTGGTATTCAGACCTATAACGCATCGAAGGCATATATCTACAATTTTACCAAGTCGCTTTGGTACGAGCTTAAACCTCATGATGTAAACATAATTGCAATGGCCCCTGGCGCTGTCGATACCGCTTTGTTCGGACTTGCACCGCGCTTGCGCAAGTTGGCGGTAAATTTAACGGTAAGTATAACTCCCGAAAAGTTGGTGAAAAAAGCCCTGCGAAAGATGTTCCGTGGCAAGAAGGCATCTACTCCCGGATTTTTAAACTGGCTTGCAACACCATTGCTGAAGCATACTCCCGACTGGATGCTTTTCCTTGCTATGAAGCATGTAGGGAAATACCAGAAGTAAATAAATTTACGATTTTTGACTTACGATTTACGATTTCTCTCTTCATAGTCATGCTGAACTTGTTTCAGCATCTGTTACTAATGTCGTTATGTGTTTTGTAAGCCTTTTATTTCTAGTTTGTTAGTATTCTGTAGTTGGAAATTACTCGTCCGTAACTATGTGTTTTTGTGTACTTACGGACTGGAAATAATTAAAATTGCTCGTCCTTAACTATATATTTTTAGATACTTGCGGACTGAAAATAATTAAAATTCCTTGTCCGTAACTATTAAATTTTATATATTCGCAGATTGGAATTAGTTAACGGAGATATACATTATGAAGAACCTGTTACTTGCAACCCTTGTTTTGCTTTCGTCGTTCTGCTTTGCGCAGACAAGGTCGATACTTTTTATCGGCAATAGCTATACATATTTTAATGGTGGCGTTGATGCGATGCTCAAGAACATTGCCTTGGCGGAAGGCGACACCTTATATACCGAGTCGTTCACTATGGGCGGTGCAAAATTCAGTGATTTTTGCAACAATTCGGAGACCTTTGCCCGAATAAGGTCGCGTGCGTGGGACTATGTTGTGTTGCAGGAGCAGAGCCAGTTGCCAGCATTTCCACCTTCGCAGGTCGAGGCAGAGTGCTATCCGTTTGCAAAACGCTTGTGTGACTCGATACGCGCCAACGACTCATGTACGCAGATTCTCTTCTTTATGACTTGGGGACGTCAGAATGGTGACCAGACAAACTGTGGGTTTTATGAACCATTGTGTACCTACGACGGTATGCAGCAGCGTCTGCGCGAAAGCTATGTGCAGATGGCTGATGACAACAATGCCATTGTTGTTCCAGTTGGGTTGGCGTGGAAATATGTTCGCGACAACTATCCAGAAATCAATCTTTACCAGTCGGACGAAAGTCACCCGACAGTAGAGGGAACTTATTTGGCAGCAATGACATTTTGTAAGACTATCTACTATGGTGATTATGCATATGGTGATTATGCATCTTATAGACCAGACGGCATTGATTTTCAAAATTATGTGCATTTGTATATGGCAATTTCTGGAGTAATAAGTAATAATAGTGAAGAATGTAATTTGAATGATATGCTTTTTGTAAAATTAGTTCATTTGGGGACTTATGCAAAAAGTGCAGTTGCAACTCATCATGCAGACATAAAAATTTCTCATGATTTCGATTCTTGTGTTTGTGATTTTGGAAATGGTGTTTCTCATACTTTCTTACCAAATGATGAAGAAGTTTCTAATGATGGTATTTATGTTAATTTTACAACATATCTTGGCAATATTCCCAGTGAACTTTTAAATGTTTGTGTAACTGCTTATCGTGGAGATTGCTGTGTTTCTGATTGTGAGGAGTTTTTATATGACTATTCTGTGGGTATTGAGGGAATAGCGGAAAATCTTTTTGAAAGTTTGAATTTTGTCAATCCCGTAACCAATGGAAAAATCCAGTTTGATTCGGATGTAACTGGCAATTATGAAATCTATTCCATCGAAGGTCGTATGCTTGACAGCGGTTTTGTTTCGGGTTGCGAGATTGATGTTTCGCAACTGAAAAACGGTGTGTATATGATTAGGATAGAGGATAGGACGGAAAAATTTGTTGTGGCAAATTAATAGTTTTGTTCTATTTCTCTTCTTTTCCTTTCTTCCACATTTGCCAGCTGTTGAACAGGTTCTGCCAGATGGAATATAGGGCAGGGAAGACCGATGCAAGCGGATTCAAGTAAGTATTTGCCATCCATATTCCCATAGCGGTGTTCTTTTGTCCCAGAAGTTGACCTCCTGCCATCTTGTCACCGTACTTCTTGCCAAGCCATTTGCCTACGCCGAATTGGATTACGCAGAATATCAGCGATGCAATGCCTAGTGCTATTATGCTGCTGATGTTGTCCTTCCCATATAGGAACATAAAATCGATAGTCTGACCAAGCGTAAAGAGCAGAGCCAACGCCCACATGTAGAACGATATACCCTTTATTTTACAAAGGAATCCGTTAATTTTCGGAAGCCAGTGCTGCATGCAAAGTGCTAGTATGAACGGCAGTGCTATAATTGGACTTACTCGCTTTAGTATCAACCAGAATGAATCGAGAAACGGCATGTCCTGCTGTTGCCCGATGAACGAAAAGTATATCGGAGCCACTACCGCAACCATAAGGTTTCCGAGGATTGTGTAGGTGGTCACTGTTTCTCGGTTGGCACCAAGCATGCACGATATAACGACCACTGAGGCCGCCACAGGACAAAGTACTCCTGCCAGTATTCCTTCGGCTATGGCGTCGCCACCACCCAATAGCATCACCAGCCAGTAACTTCCCATGCTCACGACAATCTGGAAAAGCATCAGCCAAACATCGAGCATTGTGATTTTTAACTTCTTGACATCAACGGCGGCAAAGTTGAGCAATAGCATCGCGAAAATGAGAACCGGCACATAGGGCGTGAACATGGCGCAGTACTTGTGCAGCAACAATCCGAGGACTATTGCTATTGGGAGTACGAAACTGCGGAACTTGTTCATTTTGTCTCTGTATGTTTTCGGGCGCGAAATTAATAATAATGTTTTCATGGCGGTTTTACTTTTTTCGTACCTTTGCCAAAACATTTTTTCGATGAAAAACGTATTATTTACATTAGTTCTATTCATTATGATGACAATGTGTGCTAATTCGCAGGACTCGAAGGTTCTGGTAGTTTATTATTCTTGGGGTGGAAATACCCGCGTGGTGGCCGAGAAGGTTAAGACGCAACTTGGTGCCGATGTTGTGGAAATTGTTCCTGTAACGGCATATCCGACCGATTATTCGGAATGTGTGGCACAGGCACGCAAGGAGACAAAGGAGAATTTCAGACCGGAAATAAAGACAAAAGTTGATAATCTTGGCGACTACGATGTTATTCTTGTAGGCACGCCAAACTGGTGCAGTACGATTGCTCCGCCTGTTGCAACTTTCCTTGAGCAGAACAAACTCAATGGCAAGAAGGTCGCTCTGTTTGTAACTCACGGTGGTGGCGGATTGTCAAGGTGCGAGTCCGATTTGCGCAATATCGTATCAAATGCTTATTTCTTGAAGTCTGGCGTTTTCAGCGGTTCTAATGTTGCATCGTCCGATGACGATATTGCCAAGTGGCTCAAGGAAATAGGTTTGAAATAAAACCACGCAATGACATCGGAGCAGTCCGAAATCAAGGAAAAATTATGGAACAGCAACTACACGAAAGTGTGGATTGCCAACTTCATGATATTCTTTTCGTTCATGCTTTTGGCTCCGATGCTTCCGCTCTATATGAGCGACACTTTTGATGCCAACAAAGATATTATAGGTATAGTCCTTTCTGGATATACGCTCACGGCTTTGCTTATTCGTCCGTTCAGCGGTTTCTTTGTCGATAGTTTTCCGCGCAAGAAGGTTCTGCTGATATGCTACTTCCTGTTCTTTATATTTTTCGCAGGTTATCTTGCTGCGGGAACCTTGCTCATTTTTGCCATTGTGAGGACTTTGCATGGTGCTCCATTTGGTGCGACAACGGTATCGAACAGCACTGTTGCAATTGATGTGCTTCCACCTTCGCGTAGGGCAGAGGGAATTGGATACTACGGACTAAGCAACAATATTGCATCGGCAATTGGTCCATCGGTGGCAATCTGGATTCACGAAGTGACAGGCAGTTACGATTTGATTTTCCTTTTGTCGCTGATATTTGCAGGAATCGGCTTTGCCGTAAACTCGACACTTAAGATTCGTCCGCGCGAAATTGTGCAGAATAAGCCAAAACTTTCGTTCGACAGGTTCTTTCTTGTCAATGGTTGGAGCGAGGGACTTGCAATGGTTTGCTATGCGTTTTCGTATGGCGTAATTGCTACATACATAGCAATTTATGGCAAGGAAGAACTTGGTATAACTGGCGGTTCTGGCGTTTACTTCATACTGCTGTCGGCAGGACTTATAATGTCGCGGCTCATTGGCAGCAGAACTTTGCGCGAAGGCAAGATTGTTCGCAATGCATCGCTTGGAATATGCGTGTCGGTGTGCGGGTATCTTGTTTTTGCTGCATTGCACAATCCTATAGGTTTTTATGCTTCAGCACTGATAATAGGGCTAGGCAATGGTCACATGTGGCCTGCATTCCAGACCATGTTTATAAATTTAGCGCCTCACACTCAGCGCGGTACTGCAAATTCAAGTATATTGATTAGTTGGGACATAGGAGTGGGACTTGGCATACTTGTAGGTGGTGTATTTGTCGAGCATTTCGGTTATCACAGTGCGTTCTGGGTGGCATGGATTTTGAATGCTGTGGGCGTATTGTTTTATTTCGCTTATGTACGGAATAATTATTTGAAAAACAGATTAAGGTAAAAATAATAATATGAATATCAAGAGTTTAGTTTTAATTTTTGCGGTAATGTCTTCTGCTTTCTGCGTAAGCGCGCAGAAGAGTTTGGCAGTTTATATTCACGATACTACTGGCTCTCCGACAAATATCCGTTCTACTCCTAGTGGAAAAATCGTTGGCAGTCTTCCCGACACTTGCATATATATGCTCGATGTAAAAAATCCGCAGAATGGCTGGTGGGTTATTGAGGATAATTCCGTATTTGGAATGTGTGCTATGGATACAACATTCGATTTCAGTAGCAAGTGTAAGACCGCTTGGATACATTATTCAGTACTTGGTTTCTCGACAAGGAATTATGGCGGACAGAGATTTGTCTTGTATTCCCGGCCAAATGAGAACTCGGATGAGAACTATGCTTTTACGGCGGAAATAGGATTGCGTCCTCTTGATGTTAAGGGCGATTGGGTTTATGTGGAGACATACGACAAGAAGTATCGCGGATGGATTCAGTTGGAGAATATCTGCTCCAATCCGTTGACAAACTGCTGCTAATTTTTATTTTTTTTCGCTGAAGTTTTTTTCTGGGCTTTTTTCGCCTTGTGCTTTTCGCGTGCCTGCTTGAATGTGATGTCGTTCCATATTTTACGCATGAGTTCTCCGAATGTGTCAAACTCTTCGGTGTAGAATATGCCTGCACCGGTGGTGTAGGGGCCGTATTCCGCTTCGATGTCGGTGTTCTTGCGCGAAAATCCCTTTATTCGTAACGAACCTTTCTTGTTTAGTTTCCATTGTACCTCGACATCGCCGACAATGTTTTCGTTGTTGAACTTCTTGTCGCTAATTCCAAGGTTTCCGTTTATGAGCAGACGGTCGTTGAAAATCTGTGTACTCAGTGCCACTTCTACTTCTTGTCCCGAAAATTCGGTTCCTGGACTATATTTGAATCCTACATCTACATCTTTTACTATCTTCGATAGCCAGTTGCTCAGCTGGTTCGATAGCATTTGTGTGGTTGTTACGCCGACGGCGTTGGTAGTGGTTCCTGTCTGGTTAAGCATTTCTGCGTTAGGATCGTAGAATTGGTTGATTACCAATACGTAAAGCAACTGCTTGTTGATTTCGTCCTGTGTTAGACTTGCCAGTTTGGTCTTTACTTTGTCGCTTCCGTTAGGTATGTTGATGCTGAATTGTATTTCTGGCGACATCAGGTTTCCAATAAGGTGCATGTGGCATTCAACGGTTGCCCGTTTGCTGTTGTTGTCGGTGGAGTCGTACTCTTCGCGCATAAGTTCCTTCAGCGAAACAGTTGTGGTGTATACTGCATCAAGGTTAAGTTTTCCTTCGTATGGGTTTCCGTCCCAAGTGATTGTACCGCCCGATGGAATTGAGAAACGCTTGTTTATTATGTTTTCGAGTGTGAAAAGGTAGTCGCCCTTTGTGACCTCTATTTCGCCATACATGTAAAGTTCTTCGTCGGAAGTGTATTCAATCTTTAGCATACCTTCACCATTTGCCTTGATGCGGTCGCCAGTTCTTGGGTCGAAAACAATCTGCACTTCGGCATCGTTTTTTACGTCTATGTCAAGTTTGATTGAATAGTTGGTTGTGGAGAAACTTTTGCTGCTTATGTCGGATTCGCGGTCTTCGGGCGTTATGAATGTGATGTAGTTGGTGTTTTGTGCATGGTAGTTGTCTTCCATCGGAAGCACGAACTTGGTATTTGGACCAGTTGTCGCTCCGGCGTATATCGAGAAATTGCTTGGCGTTCCTTCCACTGTCAGACCTCCCGATGCGTATACTGTGCCATAGAACAGGTTGTTGTCCGCCAGTTTGGTATTCATTACCTTGAAGTCCTCGAGGTTTGCCAGAAGTCCGAACCTGAAATTCTTGAAGTTGTCGTGGTATATGCCGCCGTTTATTGTGCCGATGTTTCCGTTTTCATCCTTGACCTTGAAGTTTTCGAAGTAAATCCTGTCGTTTCCTATATAAACCTTGTCCTCTGTCAGTGCTCTCAGTTTCAGGTAGTCGTATGTGAATTCTGCCTGCTTGAGGTTTATTGTGCCGTCTATTGTCGGTTTCTTTAAACTTCCAGTAATCATTACTGTTCCATTTGCATCGCCCTTAAGGCCGCTGATTTCGTATGCGTTCAGGTATTTGTCGAAGATGTCAAGTTTCAGGTTCTTTAGGATTATGCTTGCGTCAAGACTATCTATCTCAGTTAGGTAGGTGCCTTTCATTTCGACGTATTTGTTTGTTCCGCTCATTACGAATGCCTTGCTCTGGTTGTCCCATCTCGATGACAAGTTCAGTTTGCCAAGTTGCTCTTGGTTGATGCTCAGGTCGTTTATGTTGACGTTTGCTGTAAACATTGGGATTTCGTAGATGTTCGACACGCGGCCGCTTCCCGACAGTATTCCGCCAAATTCGTATCCCGATGGCTGTGTTATCGGATTGACATTGCTTACATCTACATTGTCGATTATGAACGACAGTATTTTGTCAGGATCTTTTGATATGTAACCCTTGACATTGAGTATCTGGTTTGCGTTTGCCAGTTTCAGGTTTTCGATTTCGACTTCGCTGTTGTCGTAGTTGATGTGTGTTTCTCCGAGTTGCCATATTGTTTCGCCGAATATGAATTGTGATGGCGATATGTTTACTTCTATGCGTGGTGTCGAATCGTTTTCGTGGGGGATGAATTTTGTGTCGAGCGAAAAGAAACCGCTGTAGTCGCTTTTCTCTCCGCCGTTCCAGTTGAGGTTAAGTCCTATGCTGTCGTTTGCTGCACCCATTGCCAGATTTATGTTTTCAAACGATATATTGCCTTTTTCTATCGACTTCAAGGATGTGTACACGCTGAAGAGTCCGTTAATGCTGTACATTTCTATCTGGCTTTCGCCTATTATGTAGTCGCCACGGCTAATTTGTGGCAGATTGATTTTGCCGTATAGCGTTTGGGTGTTGCCGAATACGTATCCGTTGCTGCTGTATATGTCGCCATGGAAATTGAGTTCCTTGTCGTAGAATTTGGTAATGCTGTTGATGTTCTTTATCCTGAAATGGTAAGTGAAGTAGTTGCTGCTTGGCTTTGCTTTCGCTTTTTCTCCAAATACCGACGGCACGGTCTGCGCAACAAGTCCGTATATGTCACCGACAACTTCGCTGATTTTGAAGTCTCCGTACATGTCTAGGTCAAGTATGTCAGAGTCGACTTTTATGTTGTATTTCTTTTCATCGTCAATTCTGGCTGTGGCGTTCAACCTGTCGATGGTTATTCGTTTCTCGTCGATGTTGAATTCGGCAGAACCCAGTGTTATGTGTCCGGTAGGGCGGTTGGCAATGTCACCTTCGAGTTGTGCCGAAATCACGAACTTGATTTTTGAGTCCTGTACATTTTCTTGTGCGAGATGCAGTTCCTTCAGGTCGGCAGAAATATCGCTCGACAATTCAATATTGTTGTTGTTTCCTGCAAAATTATAGTTTCCAATTATCTCAGCAGAAAGATTAGGGTCGTTGATGTTGATGTTTCCGTTGAATGCGGTGTTGGTGAGGTTGCCTCTTACATTTATGTTAGAGTATGCATATCCGTTGAAGTCGAGCCGATGTATTTTACCATTGAGGGTATTTCGTGTGTGCGACAGGGAATCGACGCTTCCGCTGACGTTTATGTTCATTGTAAGCATTCCTAGTCCGTTGTCGCCAGGAACTATGTCGTGCAGGTTGAATTCTTTTGCCGAAACTATGCCATCGTATTCAAATGTCTTGTTTTTCCAGTCGGGCATAAGGGCGATGTCGGTCTTTATGGTCCCGAAATTGGTTGTCAGTTGACCGAATGCCATCATGTCGTTGAGCATACCCGAAAGGTTTCCGTTGAATGCTATTCTGTCGAGATTGTCGAGTACCGATGGTATTTGCACTGGATTTTGTGGCGATACGAGTTTAAGTATCCTGTTCAGGTCGTTCTTGTTTGTCTGCATGTCCGATATGTTTCCAAACACGATTGTCTGTTCGATGTTTGGAAATCCGTTTACCGAAAGATTGGCATAAAGTCTTGTGCCACCGTACATTGATATGCCGAAGTTCTTAAACTTGAAGTCGTCGAGCCGTCCCGAGAAATTTCCGCGCAGGTGTATGCTGTCGGTATATCCCTCGTATTGCGTAAGGAATGGTGCAAGGTCGGCAACGCTGAATATTATGGTGTCGATGTTGACGGTGAGTTTTTCTATCTTTTCCATCGGATTGCTGAGATAGGTGCTATCCTGTCCCTTTACGGTGATTTCCGAACACGCAAGTTCCGAGTAGTTTGTATTTATTTTCAAGTCGTTAAGACTTATGCCTGTGCTGTGGTATTTTACTTTTCCCGACATTCTGTTGACGGCGATTCCCGATTTTTCGTTGAGCGAGAAATTGTCGATATTAACGTTTAAAGTGTCGTGCGTATATCTGAACCTGCTGATTTCCAGATTGAAATCGTTAATATCCATGTCGCTCGGCTTGAATGTCGCCGCCGAATTGTCGTACCTCTTGTCAATGTATTTCAAATGTCCGTTTTCGATTGAAACTTTCTTGCATATTACGTTGAAATCCCAATTCGTAGGTTCGTCAGATGCAAACTTCTTCAATATGTAGTCGTAGTTGGCATTGCCTTTTTCATCGATTGTGGCGTTGATGTATGGATTGCTCAACATTATTTCCGATAAAACAAGGAAATTGTTCTTGAACGAAATCCTTTCAACCGATGCGCCTAGGTCGTTGGCAGATAGTAGTACATTTCCGCAAGAATCCTTCATTTCTATGTCCGACAGGACTATTTCATCGGGTATTTTTAGGTAGACATTTCCTATTGAGAGTTCAATGTTGTAGTTGTCGGCGAAGAATTCTATGCATTTTTTTGCAATAAGCCCTTGTAGGTATGGAGAGTTCAGTATGGCTATAATGAGGATTAAGTCCTTGACAATTAGTAAGAACAATATTATAAAAAACCGTCTGACCTTATATCTGAACAAAATTAGGGCAGTTTAAATCAAACTGCAAATATCTCAAAAATTATTGACAACTAAATTTAAAGATGTAAATTTGCAAAAAAAAGATTTGTGAAAATTTTAGGTATAGAATCTTCGTGCGATGATACGTCGGCAGCAGTGGTGTGCGATGGAAAGTTGCTGTCGAATGTAATTAACTCTCAAGCAATACATCAGAAATATGGTGGAGTTGTTCCTGAACTTGCCAGTCGTGCTCACCAGCAGAACATTGTTTTGGTAGTTAAAGAAGCATTGTCGCGTGCAGAAGTCGGGATGAGTGATATTGATGCGATTGCGTTTACCAAAGGACCAGGATTGCTTGGTTCGTTGCTTGTTGGGGCGTCGTTTGCAAAAGGGCTTTCGGTGTCGCGTGACATTCCGTTGGTAGGTGTCAACCATTTGCACGGACATATACTTGCACATTTCCTGCGCGAGAAGGACGAGGACGAGTGTGTGCCTCAATTTCCGTTCTTGTGCTTGCTTGTGTCGGGCGGACATTCGCAGATTGTGCTTGTTAGGGATTATCTTGATTTTGAGATTATTGGCAAGACAATCGACGATGCGGCAGGGGAGGCATTCGACAAGTGTGCAAAAGTTATGGGCTTGCCTTACCCCGGTGGTCCTGTAATCGATAAGTTGTCGAAAATCGGTGACGAGAACAGGTTCAAGTTCGCAAAACCTGCAATTCAGGGTTTCGACTATAGTTTCAGCGGTTTGAAGACATCTTTTCTTTATACTGTGCGCGACGAGGTTGCAAAAAATCCTAATTTTATCACAGAAAATGTTAACGATTTGGCAGCATCGTTACAAAAAACGATAATTGACATACTGTTCAACAAGCTTGAAAAGGCGGTAAAGCACACTGGTATACGACGTGTTGCGATTTCGGGTGGAGTTTCCGCTAATTCTGGACTTCGAAACCGTATGCTGCAAGCCGCAGAAAGGAAAAAGTGGGAGGTGTTTATTCCTAAGATCAGTTACACTACTGATAATGCTGCAATGATTGCACTGGTGGGATATTATATGTATTGTCGAGGGAAAATTTCACCACTTTCGGTAGTGCCGCAGGCAAGGATTAATTTCATGGATTTATAGGTTTAACATTTTTTTAATTCGTCGAATTGTTTTTTTCTATTCTTTTGGACTGCTATTTGTAATAGACGACTATGTGTAATTAAAAAGTAATTATTAATTTTGCAACCATAAAATTTAAGGTTATGAGAAGATTAGTTTTATTGACATTGGCGATTGTGTTTTCGGTAGTTATGATGGCACAGCAGGAAGGTCCAGCAATATCTTGGGCAAAGACAGTTCACGATTTTGGTACTTTCAATGAGGCAGACGGCATTCAGACTGCAATTTTTGAATTCACTAATACTGGCGACAAGCCGTTGTTCCTTACCAATGTAAAGGCATCGTGCGGATGTACTGCAACCGACTACACCAAGGAACCTGTTCAGCCGGGAGCAAAGGGTTATGTTAAGGCGTCCTACAATCCGAAGAACAGACCGGGCAAGTTCTCGAAGCAGATAACGGTAACAACCAATGAGTTCCAGCCGACTTCGATTGTCAGGATAACAGGTGAAGTTATTCCTGCTGCAAAACCCGAAGAAGAGGAAAATAAATAATTGTATGACTATTTAATAAATAGGTATTATGAAAAAGTTGTTTTTAGTATTTCTGGTTTTGTCGCTTGCTGTAGCTGTATCGGCACAGACAAAGCAGCCGCAGATTTCGTGGGAAAAGACCACGCATAATTTCGGCGTATTCAAGGAAGAAGCAGGTTTGCAGACCGCCATTTTCGAGTTTACCAATGTTGGCGAAGAACCGCTGGTGCTTACCAATGTGAAGGCATCGTGCGGATGTACAGCAACCGACTATACAAAGGAACCAATACAGAAAGGTAAGAAAGGATTCGTTAAGGCATCTTACAATCCGCAGAATCGTCCGGGAAAATTCAACAAGACAATAACAGTAACTACAAACTGTGAAGCGCCGACGACAATTCTTACTATTACAGGAGAGGTTACTGCTCGCGAAAAAACTGTCGAAGACTATTATCCGAAAGATTTCAGCGGATTGAGGTTGAGAACTGCTCATTTGGCATTGAACAATGTTTACAACACTGAAACAAAGACCGATACTATCGGAGTGGTAAACATGACAGATGCACCGATGAAGGTTACTTTCCAGAATGTACCGAAGCATGTTAAGATATGGATGGAACCGGCAACTCTTGCTGCAAAGAAACCGAATGAAAAGATGGGACAGACTGGTGTAATCCATGTTTCTTACGATGCAAAGCAAAAAAATGACTGGGGATTTTTGCAGGATAGAATTTCGGTAGTCGTTAACGACAGTGTCAACGGCAAGAACAAGATAACCGTAAGTGCAACGATAGTTGAGGACTTCTCGCACCTGTCACCGACAGAACTTGCCAATGCTCCTAAGATTGTCTTCTCGCAGACTGAATACGATTTTGGTACAATCAAGCAGGGCGACAAGGTTACATACGAGTACAAGTTCAAGAATGAAGGCAAGTCCGACCTTATCATCCGTAAGGTAAAGGCAACCTGCGGTTGCACCGTTCCGAATCCTGAGAAGATGGTTATTAAACCAGGCGAGGAAAGTTTCATCAAGGCAACTTTCAACTCAGCAGGCAAGAAAGGTCATCAGAGCAAGCCGATTACTATCACCACCAACGACCCGACAAATTCGAGCATGGTTGTGAAGATTGTCGGCAACATCGAGGAATAGCATAGTGCAATGCAATACCAAAAAGGCGGGTGGATTTTCCATCCGCTTTTTTGGTATTATAAACCTTGGGCTAAAATATTCAAACCATTTCAAGTCATCAAATTATTGAATCATCAAATATTTTTCTTATCTTTCGCAAAATTTTTGAGTATGAAGCGAGTTTTGGTTCTTGTAATTATAATGATGTTTGTGTGCGCTATGTCGTTTGCACAAAATGCTGATTATGAAAAAAATACACTTGTTGTTAAGTTGCAGTCCAATGTAAACGGAAATTTTTTCAAATCGTCGGATTTGAATGATTTTCGTTCTGCTTTCGGTGATTTTGACTGCAAAGTTGAATTTCCAGATGCAGTAAAGCCAGAAAAGGAGTACAACAATTATGGACACCGTATGGTTGACATTACGAATATTTACCGGCTGGTATTCCGTCGCGATATTGATGTAATGCAGGCTGTTAGTTTTCTATCGAAGTTCCGCGAGGTGGAATATGCCGAACCTCTTTACAAGGTTTCGCTTCTTGATATTCCCAACGATCCGCTTGCTCGTCCCGAAAATGTTAACTCCGACGGTGCCTACCAATATTGGACTCGTAACGTGCATTCGTACGAAGCATGGGACATCTGCAAGGGTGATACTTCTATTGTAATTGGCATATCCGACACGGGCACAGGACTTACTCATAACGACCTTGCAGGCAATATCAAGGTCAATTACGATGATGTTCTCGATGGCATCGACAACGACAACGACGGTTACATTGACAATTATAAGGGATGGAATTTCGCACATGACAACAATAACGCACAAATTCCGCACGGATGCAACAGCAACGAGCATGGTGCGTATGTGTCTGGTATTGCGGCAGCAGTTACCAACAATGGCATCGGCGTATCGGGTGCGGGTTATAACTGCAAGTTCGTGCCGCTGCGAATCATGAACGATGAAGGTTCGCTAGTAAATGTGTATCAGTCGATTGTGTATGCTGCTAATCATCGTTTCGATGTCGTGAACTGTAGTTGGGGAGGAACATCGTACCAGCAGATGGGACAGGATGTAGTTAATTATGCGACAATCAATTACGATGTGCTTGTTGTGGCAGCGGCAGGCAACGAGGGCGTCGAAGGAAAATTTTATCCGGCGTCATTCGAGAATGTGGTGTCGGTGGCGGCAACCGACAAGAATGATGCTAAGTGGAACAACTCATCGTTTTCTACAACAGTTGATGTTTCTGCACCCGGGACAATGTACGTTTCTACGAGCGAAAACGGTTATGCTACAATGTGGGGCGGAACATCATTCGCAAGTCCGATAGTTGCTGGAAGTGCAGGAATTTTGCGTTCGTTCTACCGCAATTATAACGCGCAGCAGATAGGGGAGATAATCCGCGTTTCCGCCGATAATATTGATACACTGAATTATCTTGTTCCCGATTCCATAATGCAGGTTGATAGTACTTTTGTAGAATATATCGACAGCATTTCTGTTGACAGTACATGGAACGACCAACTATACTCATACGATAGCATTTCAATCGATAGCAGTTGGAACGAGGAATTGCTGGCATACGAGTACGATACTATTCATAATGAGGTCTTTGTTGGAGGTTATGAATACGATACGACTCATTTTGATGTATATCTTGGTCAATATGTATTTGATACGACATATTTGGATGCTTCGTATCGCGTATATTTCAACGCCAATTATGCAGGAATGATGGGAAGTGGCAGGTTGAATCTATACAAGGCATTGACAATTAGTGCCGACAGTTTGTATTCTACCAGATTCCACGATTTTATATTCGACAGGCACGATGATGTAGTTGAAATTGGTGGCATTGTGACCAATTATCTTGGCGATAGAAACAACTTGAATATGATGTTTTCTGTTGAGTCGCCTTATGTTTCGGTCGAAACTGATAATCTTGCTATGGGGTATATGTCATCGATGCAGACAGACAGTTTGCCTATTTCAAGTGCTATACGGCTAGTTGTTTTGCCCGATGCTCCGCAGGAACTTACCGTAAAGATGAAGATAACCTTTGTTTCGGATGAAATTGTAACTGAGCAGATAATCGATGTGCCAGTAAATGGCGGTTTTGTTGATGTGAACACAGGAGGACTAAATCTTTCTATTGCTGGAAACGGGCGTCTTGGGTATGTAGGATTGAATACTGAGGTAGGACATGGCTTTTATCTTGATGACTATTACGAATTGTTCTATGATTGCGGTATAATAGCAGGAATTTCAGGTTCGGAAATGTATAGTGCAGTACGTCAGGTTACCGACTTTTCAGTGGTTGAATATCCTCATTTTGTGGAAGATACGCTTGCTTTTACTCATGTCGTTGCAAAAATGACCGACACCCTTGACTATAATTCCCGAAATATGGAGATTACACTTGATGTGTATGCTGATGATGAAAATTATATAATTGCGGAGTATAGCATTGTAAACAAAGGACTTGATCCCGTCGAAGGGTATTATTTCGGTTTGTTTGCCGACTGGGACTTGTACGAACCGGTTGTGAACAAAAGCATATACGATGAAACTCGCAAGTTCATGTATTGTGCGTACAATGGTGACAATTCGCTATATGCAGGAATGAAACTGCTTGGTAGTGATCAGGCGATAAACTATTCGTTGGCAAACAAGTCGGGTGGTGATGGTGTAGTTGATATTTCTGATGGATTTTCGGATTTGGAGAGGTACTATATGATTTCGAATACTTCGGTCTACGCTGCTACCGGTGATATTGTACAGTACACAGGTGCCGATGCAGTGAACATTGGCGCTGGTGATACGGCGAGGGTAAGTATAGCATTGTTTGCTGCTGATTCGTATTCGCGTATGGCAGAAGCGGTTGATGCTGCTGTGGCGAAATATTCCTATCTGCATGGTGAGACAGAAGAAGAGTATAGTGTCGACATGCAAATGGTAGAAAGATTGTCAGTTTTGCCTAATCCTGTAGCAGAATTACTTGAGTTGTCTGGCGTAGACGGAGATTTTGACGTCAAAGTTTATGATGCATTTGGCAGATGCGTATTTTCGGAAAAGAGTGTGTCGATAATTGATGTGTCGGCATTTTCAGCAGGAACTTATACCATTTCGGTTTCGGATGCCAATGGAATAAGGAATGCCAAGTTTGTGAAAGTAAGTTTTTAACTTTCAACTTTCAGCATTTGGTTGCAGAACTTTTAGACGCACTTTTCCCTCTTTTCATATTCCTTTATCAGTCCCTCTGCGCTTCGTGCGCTTAGTTTCAGCCATTGTGCGAGCAGTTCCGTTCTTTCTTCCAATGACAAATGCCAGTTTATATCGGAATTTCTTAATCTGGTTGTTAATTCGTATAGACATAGGGCTGCTGAAACGGAGATGTTGAAACTTTCGGTAAATCCATACATTGGTATGCGCACGAACTCATCGGCATTTTGCATTACAATGTCGGAAAGTCCAGGTTTTTCCGAACCGAAGAACAATGCTATTTTGCCTTTTGTCAGGTCGAGATCCTTTATTAGGACGTCGTTGGTGTGAGGGGTTGTTGCAACAATCCTGTATCCGGCATCGCGGACGGCTTTTATTGCATCGAGTGTGTTGTTTTCCTTCTGGTTGAAGCGCGATATGCTCAACCATTGCGACGAACCCATGGCAACATCCTTGTTTTCCATGTAACTGTAGCGGTTTTCTATGAAATTGACATGTTGTATGCCAAAGCAATCGCAACTGCGCAATACAGCCGAGGCGTTGTGAGTCTGGAAAATATCTTCGAGGACTACGGAAATATAACTTGTGCGTTCGTCAAGAACCTTGTTGAGAATCTGTAACCTTTCCTCGGTTACATAATTTGTGAGCAGTTTTATTATTTCTTGTGTTTCCATAATGAAAAAAAAGGGAACATTATGTCCCCTTTAATGTCGTTTTTGCAAAGCTGCTTATTTTTTCTTGCTGTTTACAGCCTTCTTAAGAGTAGCACCTGCTGAGAACTTTACAACGTTCTTTGCCGGAATCTTAATAACTTCGCTTGGTTTCTGAGGATTGTGACCAGTCCTTGCAGCTCTCTTTGTTACGCCAAATGAACCGAAACCGATAAGAGTCAATGATTCACCCTTCTTTAAGCATTCCTGTGTGCTTTCCATGAAAGCATCAAGTGCGCGCTTTGCATCAGCCTTTGTCATGCCTGCCTTTGCAGCCATTTTTTCTACTAATTCTACTTTGTTCATCTTAAAAATTTTTTTGTGTTTGATACTAATTGATATTTTGAGCAAAAGTATAAAAAGACTGTATATCTCCAAACTTTTTTATCGGATAAAATGCAAATTGTTAATATCTTGTTAGTTTTTGTTAATAACTGCGCCAGTTTTTTGTGTTTTCTTGTCGAATGCTCTCTGGTAGTGGACTTTATTGGTGAACGTATTTATAAACAATTTTTGTTAAAAAATTGATTGCTTGGACTTGTATATGTGTGCAGAATTTTGTATTTTAGCAACAATTTTGTGTAAAACACAAGGATTTGATTATAAGAATATTAGAAATAAAATTACGATAAGAAATGCTTGAAGAAGAAGGAAGAGCAAAGATAATTTCGATTAGTGTCGAAGATGAAATGAAGTCGGCATACATCGACTATTCAATGTCTGTAATAGTTTCGCGTGCATTGCCGGATGTTAGGGACGGTTTGAAACCCGTTCAGAGAAGAATCTTGTTCGGAATGGAAGGTCTGGGTTTGGCTCCTGGCAAACCGCACAAGAAATCGGCAAGAATCGTCGGTGAAGTAATGGGTAAATACCATCCTCATGGCGACTCGTCTGTTTATTTTGCAATGGTAAGGCTTGCCCAGAACTGGGTAATGAGATATACTTTCGTCGATGGCCAGGGTAACTTCGGTTCGGTTGACGGCGATAGCCCTGCTGCTATGCGTTACACAGAGGCTCGTCTGTCGAAGATTTCGGACGAAATGATGGCCGACATGGACAAGGAAACCGTTGATTTCGTTAACAATTTCGATGATTCGTTGCAGGAGCCGAGTGTGTTGCCGACTAAAATACCTAACCTTATAGTTAACGGTGCAAATGGTATCGCCGTAGGTATGGCAACCAACATGGCACCGCACAACCTTGCACAGACAATCGATGCAACAGTTGCTTATATTGACAATCCTGAAATAGAAGTCGATGAACTTGGTAAGATAATCCAGGCGCCAGATTTCCCTACTGGCGGTATTATATATGGTATCGATGGTGTTCGCGAGGCATACGCAACTGGTCACGGTCGCGTTGTCATCCGTTCCAAGACCGAAATAGAGACTTCGGAACGCGGTCACGAGCGCATAGTCGTTACCGAAATACCTTACATGGTCAACAAGGCAGAACTCATCAAGCATATTGCTAACCTTGTTACTGACAAGAAGATTGAAGGTATTTCCAATGTCAATGATGAATCCGACCGCCGCGTTGGTATGCGCATCGTTATCGACATCAAGCGTGATGCTGTGGCTAATGTGGTACTCAATAAGTTGTACAAGTACACTGAATTGCAGTCGTCATTCAGCATCAACAACATAGCACTTGTAAAGGGTCGTCCGATGGTGCTTAACCTCAAGGATTTGATTCACTATTTTGTTGAACATCGTCTTGATGTCGTTACCCGTCGTACAGAATTCGAACTCCGCAAGGCAGAAGAACGCGCTCACATTGTACAGGGCTTGATTATCGCTAGCGACAATATTGACGAAGTAATACAGATTATCAAGTCGTCGGACAGTCCTACCGAAGCAAAAGAAAGATTGATGCAGCGTTTCTCGCTTTCTGAAATCCAGGCATCGGCAATCGTTGATATGCGTCTCAAACAGTTGACCGGTCTCGAACAGGAAAAGTTGAGAGCCGAGTACGAAGAGTTGATGAAGCGCATCGAATACTTGAAGGAATTGCTTGCCAGCGTAGAAATGAGAATGCAGGTAATCAAGGACGAACTTCTTGAAATAAAGGAAAAATACGGCGACGAACGCAAGACCGAAGTTGTTTATGCTTCTGAAGATATGAATCCGGAAGATTTCTATGCTAACGAAGAAGTTGTTATTACAATTTCACACCTCGGATACATGAAGCGCACTTCGTTGTCGGAATTCAAGTCGCAGAATAGGGGTGGTGTAGGTTCCAAGGGAACTGCAACTCGCGAAGAGGACTTCGTTGAACACATGTTCGTTGCCACAATGCACAATACCTTATTATTATTTACAAAGCTCGGAAAGTGCTACTGGCTTAAGGTTTACGAAATTCCGGAAGGAACAAAGACGTCAAAGGGTCGCCATATACAGAACATTATCAACATTGACAAGGACGATGAAGTTAAGGCATACTTGAATGTCAAGTCGCTGAAGGATGTTGACTACATCAATAGGACTTACGTTGTGATGTGTACTCGCAATGGTGTGTTCAAGAAGACCTTGCTTGAGGAATATTCGCGTCCGCGTCAGAATGGCGTCAACGCTATCAATGTTCGCGAAGGCGATATGCTTCTTACCGCGTCGCTCATCGAAGACGTTGAAGGCGAAGCTCCAACCAATGTGATGATTGGTGCATACGGTGGCAAGACCATCCGCTTCCCGCACGACATTGTTCGTCCGATTGGTAGAACAGCAACAGGTGTTAAGGGTATAACCCTTGATGACGATGATTATGTAATAGGTATGATTACAGTTCGTCCAGATCAAGATGTGCTTGTTGTTTCAGAAAATGGTTACGGAAAGCGTTCGAGTATCGAGGACTATCGAGTTACAAACCGTGGCGGTAAAGGTGTCAAGACCTTGAATGTCACTGAAAAGACAGGAAATCTCATCAGTATAAATTCTGTTACAGACAACGACCACCTCATGATAATTAACCGTTCGGGTATAACTATCCGCTTGGCCGTTGATTCTCTGCGTGTAATGGGTCGTGCAACACAAGGTGTTCGCTTGATAAATCTTCGTGACGGTGATGTAATTGCTTCTGTTGCTAAGATTGAAGGTGGTGCCGAATTGGAACGCATTGCCGAGGAAGAAGCAGCCAAGATTGCACAGCTTGAAGCAGAAGCAGATGGAATAGTTCCTGCTGAAAATCAGGTAGAAGGAGAGGTTGAAGAAAATGGCGCAGAAATTGCAGAAGAAGCAAATAACGAGAATACTAACGAAAATGATAACATTTAAATTTTAAGACTATGAAGAAGTTGTTTTTAATAGGTGTCGCACTGGTTTTGGCGCTTTCGATGAGTGCCCAGAAGCAGATGTTGACAAGCGCATGGAGCTATCTTAAGGATGGTTACCTTGATGATGCAAAGAAAGCAATTGACAAGGCAGAATTAAATCCGCAGACGGCAGAAAATTACAAGACTTTCTGGTTCAAGGGTAATATTTATCTTGCATTGTCAACAACAAAGAACAAGAAGTATCAGGCATTGTGCGACAATTGCATTGATGTTGCTTACGACTCTTACATGAAAGCGTTGAAGTTGAACTTTGTTAAACCTGAACATAAGGACATTGATTTCACAACTCAGATGGGTCTTATGAAATTTGTAAGCGTTCTTCAGGAAGGCAACGAGGCATATTTTGAAAGTACAGAGGCATTGATGGAGATACTTGGCGATAAGTTCCCCGAGATGTCGAGGGTGTACAAGGCAAAAGGCGAGGAAGCATGGAGAGCAAATGATTTTGAAGCAGCTTACAACAAATGGAGCAAAGCATCGGGAATTCCTTCATTTGCAGGTATTGACACTACCATATATTATTACACTTCTTTGGCTGCAATGAGGTGCAAGAAGTATGACGAGGCAATCGAGATTTGCGACATGCTTATAAAGATGGATTACGGTATGGACAACAAGGAAAGAATTTCCGTATATCAGAACTTGTCCATGGCATTGAAGGAAACTGGTGATACAGCAAGAATGTTGAAAGTTTTGGATGAAGGTATAAATAAGTTCCCAAATGACAACTATCCGCTTGTAATCGAGACTTTTAACTACTATGTTGCATCTGGAAATTCGGGAAAGGCAAAGGATTATATCAACATGGCTATGGAAAAAGATCCTAACAATGCACAGTTCCTTGTAATTCGTGGTACTTTGTCGCAGGAAATGAAGGATGTTGCCTCGGCTGAAGCTGATTTCACAAAGGCACTTGAGATTGATCCTAACAATTACGATGCAGTATATGGACTTGGTGCATTGTTCATCAATGCGGCAGCCGATACTCTCGAATGGGCAGACAAGAATCTTCCTCCTACAGATTTTACTGCTTTCGAGAAATATCAGGAAATAGCAAAAGATTATCAGACAAAAGCATTGCCACACTTGGAAAAGGCATTGTCGATTAAACCGAACGATTTGCAGGTCCTCCAAATCTTGAAGGAATTGTACTACAAGGCAGGCAAGTACGAGGAAAGCCAGCAGATGGGTGCAAGAATAAAGGAACTTACCGAATAAGAATCATTATTTTGAGAATATGAAAGAGGACAGGATTGTCCTCTTTTTTTGTGTGGTATTAAATGTGTTTATAAAAAAATATTATTTTTGTGCCATGCCTAATCAGAATCCAGAACAGACAGCGCGAGATAAGATTGACAATCTGCTCGAACAGGCAGGTTGGAAAATCCAGTCGAAAAACAAGATAGATTTTTCGGCGGGGATTGGCATTGCCGTGCGTGAGTATCAGACAGAAGTCGGTTCTGCTGATTATGTCCTGTTTGTAAACAAAAAACCAGTTGGTATAATCGAGGCAAAGCGTGACGAGGAAGGTGTAAACCTTACAGTAGTTGCTGAACAATCAGCGCGTTATGCCCAAGCCAAACTAAAATATCTGAATAACGAGCCTCTGAATTATGTTTATGAAACAACGGGAACATTGACACACTTTACCGATTATAGCGATCCTAAGCCGCGTAGCCGAACGGTCTTTGCTTTCCATAAGCCTGAGACTTTTGCCGAATGGATTCGCAGCGGGCGTAGTTTGAGAAGTCGCTTGCAGGATTTTCCTGCATTGGACACTACGGGTTTGCGCCCTGCACAGATAAGGGCTGTCGAAAATCTTGAAGAATCTTTCAAGAACAACCGTCCTCGTGCATTGATTCAGATGGCTACGGGCGCTGGCAAGACTTTTACAGCCATTACATTTATTTACCGATTGCTGAAATTCGCAAAGGCAAAACGCATTTTGTTCCTTGTGGATACCCGCAATTTGGGAGAACAGGCGGAACAGGAATTTATGAATTTCCGTCCCAACGACGACAACCGCAAGTTTACCGAACTATATAATGTACAGCGACTTTCATCTGATTATATTGCCAGCGACAGCCAAGTTTGCATATCGACTATACAGCGGCTCTATTCGATACTGAAAGGTGAGGAGCTTGACGAGTCGGCTGAGAACGACAATCCAAACGAATCGACCTGGTTGCAGCAACGGACCAAAGAACAGAAAGCCGTGCCGGTGGAATATACTGAAAACGTTCCAATCGAACAGTTTGATTTTGTGGTGATTGACGAATGCCACCGTAGCATTTACAACCTCTGGAAACAGGTGCTCGAATATTTTGATGCTTTCCTTATTGGTCTTACTGCAACGCCCGACAAGCGTACCTTTGGTTTCTTCAACGAGAATGTGGTTAGCGAATACACCTACGAGCAGTCGGTGGTGGATGGTGTGAATGTGCCATACGATGTATATTCCATCGAAACTGAAATTTCGAAAAACGGCGGACTTATAAAGGCTGGCTGGTATATTGATTTCCGCGACAAAACCACACGCAAGACACGATGGGAGCAAGTGGACGAGGATTTAGAATACAAAAAGGGCGATTTGGACAAATCAGTGGTGAATCCCAGCCAGATACGCACTGTAATCCGTCAGTTCCGCAAGGCGTTGGAGGAAGAAATTTTTCCAAACCGCTACGATGAAAACGGGCAGTACGAAGTGCCAAAGACTTTGATTTTTGCCAAGACCGACAGCCACGCCGATGATATTATAAAAATTGTGCGTCAGGAGTTTGACGAGGGCAACGATTTTTGCAAGAAGGTTACCTATAAAATAGATGAGGACCCCAAGTCGGTGCTCAACCGTTTCCGCAACGACTATTATCCGCGCATTGCCGTTACAGTTGATATGATTGCCACAGGTACCGATGTTAAGCCGCTCGAGGTGCTTCTGTTTATGCGCGACGTGCGCAGTGCAAACTATTTTGAGCAGATGAAGGGGCGAGGTACGCGTACCATAAACAGCGATTCGTTGCAGTTGGTAAGCCGTACGGCACAGACAAAGACTCACTTTGTAATTGTTGATGCTGTGGGAGTTACTAAATCGCAGAAAACCGACAGCCGTCCGCTCGAGCGCAAGCCCACAGTACCTTTGAAAGATTTGCTTGGCGCGGTAACTATGGGCGTTGCCGAAGAAGATTTGTTCACTTCGCTTGCCAATCGCCTTATCCGTCTTAATAAGGAGGTTACCGAGAAGGAGCAGGCGCGCATAGTATCTTTGTCGAAAGGTAAGACGCTGGGGCAGATGAGTGCCGAACTTTTGGCGGCATTCGACCCCGACAAAATAGATGACGAGGTACAACCGCAGTTGAGTAACATTCCGCCTGCCGAAATGACACCAGCCATTGAGGAGAAAATTCGCGGTAAGGTGCAGGAGCGTTTGATTGACGTTGCCAGCAGTACATTCAATGGCGAGTTGAACGAGTATATTGTTTTGGTTCGCAGTCTGCACGACCAGAAGATTGACACCGTGAATATTGATACGGTTATAAGCAGTGGATTCAACAGTTTTACCAAGGAGAAGGCCGAGGAAACCGTGAAATCGTTTGCCGAATATCTTGAACAGCACAAGGATGAGATTATGGCGTTGAGCATTTACTACAACCAGCCATACAACCGCCGCAACATTACATTGCAGATGGCGCGCGAACTGCTCGAAAAGTTGAAGCACGACAAGCCAATGCTTGCGCCTAGGTATGTGTGGGATGCATATTGTGCTATAGAAAATGTAAAGGCGGCTCAGCCAAAGGCGGAATTGACGGCACTTGTTTCGTTGGTTCGCCATGCAAGTGGTATCGACAAGAAACTGGTTGGCTTCGATAGTGTGATAAATGCCAATTTCCAGAGGTGGATATTGCGCCAGAATGCAGGAAACCATACCCGCTTCACGCCCGAGCAGGTAGAGTGGCTGCGAATGATAAAGGAACACATTATCAGCAGTTACAACCTCGACCTCGACGACCTTGACTACACGCCTTTCGATGCCCAAGGCGGACGCGGCAAGATGTACCAGCTGTTTGGGGAGGAGATGATGAAGATAATAGAGGAGTTGAATGAAATTTTGGTGGCATAAATATGAGTGAACTTTCAAAAAATCAAATTCGCAAACTCGGCAATCGTATCCGAGAAGCATATGGAGATGGTACAGGTATAGTTTCAGAAGAAGATCTTAAATTGTTACAAGAGTATCGTTTGACTTTTCGTGACACTATTGCTTCTATATTTGATATTGTATACAAAGATTGTCAATCTATTAATAAAAAAAGCATAGTAACTTATCGGATCAAACGTATTGAATCTATTATTGGTAAGTTAAAAAGAATGCCGGATACAGAATTGGATAGATTAATTGACATAGCAGGATGCAGATGTATTCTTTCTAATAATGAGCAGGTATATCGTTTATTGAATAAATTGAGAGAAAATACACAAATATACATCAAAAAAGAAATAGATTATATTGAAAACCCCCAAGCAGAAGGCTATAAATCAATACATTTATTTGTCGGTTTACAAAATGGCGATGGTAAATTAGTTGAAGTTCAGTTACGGAATCAGGAACAACATAATTGGGCAACATTAGTTGAAATAACAGATTTTGTTTTTGAAACCAAGTTAAAAGAGTATAAAGAGCCATCCGACTTATTAGAATTTCATCGCTTGTTATCTGTTCCTGAACAAAACTTAACACAGAAAGAAAAGAAAAAAATATTTAATACGATAAAAGATAGAAACTATATAAACAGAATCAATGAGGTTTTTGTGCGTAATTACATTGATGTAAGAAAGCAATGGATGCAAATACAATCATATTCAAAGAATTCTTTTTACCTAATAGAAGCAAAACGAAAAGAGAGACCTCAAATAGATTCATATAATTCATTTATTGAAGCAGAAGAGGCCTATTTTGAACGTTTTCGACAAAATAGCAATTCAAATATTGTTTTGACAAATATACCGCATGCCACATACGAACAAATAAGTGTAGCATATTCAAATTATATGCTTTCAACACACTCTTTTTCAAACGATTGCTTAAATAGGTATCAACGCCAAATAAAAGAAACATTAGTGCATAAAAATTATATAAAATATGCAAGATATTATTTCCAATATTGTAGCACCTTGGTGTGTTCAATAAATTTATTAATGGCAGAAATCGATACATATAATAGATATCTAACGAAAGAAAACCATCATAAAGTTAAGGTTAGGGAATGGATGAAAGATATTAAAAGCAAAATGGAAAAAATTGTAAAAAAAAGCGATGAACTAAAAAAAATATATAAGAAAACATTAGACAGAAGCACTTTGTTCTATGTATATTGTAAAATGATCACTGATATAATAAGCAAAAGATGTTTTAAACAAATAAAGAAATGACCACCTACCCAACATACAAACTCGGCGAAATACTATCATACGAACAGCCAACAAATTACATTGTTGAATCAACTGAATACAATGATTCTTATCCCATACCAGTTCTAACTGCGGGAAAATCATTTATTTTGGGATATACAAATGAGACGAGTGGCGTATATGATAAATTACCAGTTATAATCTTTGATGATTTTACTACCGCGTCAAAGTTTGTTGATTTCAAGTTTAAGGTAAAATCTTCTGCAATGAAGATTTTGTCTTGCAATGAAGAAATTGCAGATATAAAGTATATGTATTATTTGATGCAAATAACACATATACAAAGCGATACACACAAACGGTATTGGATTTCAGATTATTCTAAAATTCCAGTAAATCTTCCCCCTCTTCCCACCCAGCACGCCATCGTCTCTTGCATAGAAACCCTTTTTGCCAAACTCGACAAGGCCGTGCAGCACCTGCGCACCGCACAGCAGCAGATTAAAACTTACAGGCAGGCCGTGCTTAACCATTGGCTGAATAATGATGAGGGGAAATGGAAAAAAAAGACAGCGGAAGAATGCGTTGTAGATGAAAATTATTCATTGGCAATTGGTCCTTTCGGTAGTGACTTGAAAGTTGAGGATTATACAGAATCTGGAGTGAAACTTGTTTTTGTTAGAGACATTACAAGTGGATTTGAGGATAAAAAAAATAAATATGTTTCTGAATTTAAGGCAGATCAATTGAAGGCGCACAATGTTTTTAAAGGTGATTTATTAATTACTAAAATGGGAGACCCTCCAGGACAAACGGGGATATTCCCATTTGATAGGGGCGTTATTACTTCAGATGTATTAAGAATGAAAACAAATGATAATATTTTGAATAAATACTATGCGATGTATTACATTCTATCTTCGGAGGGAGGAAAGCAAATAAAAGAAATGACGCAAGGTGTCGCTCAAAAAAAGATAAGTTTAGGACGATTCAAAAAATTTATTTTTCCTATACCAAGCATATCCGAGCAGCAGCGCATAGTTGCGGAGATAGAGAGCCGTCTGTCACAGGCGGAGGCCGTTGAGGCAAGCATAGAGAAGGCACTGCAGCAGTCGGAGGCTTTGCGGCAAAGCATACTCAAGAAGGCATTTGGCGGGGAATTGGTTGTCTCAACAGGTTCAACGACCGCAAATTGTATCTGAATCTATCGAAGTCACCCATACGATAATGACGAAATTTGTTGATTTTTGTAGTTTTCGTCATTATTGTGTATATTTGCAATCACAATTTTTATTGTATGATAAAAAGGAATACATATTTGGAGCTCTGCGAATGAATATGGGAAATTTCGTCATTAAAGTGTATTCGTGATGCTAATCCAAAGTATCTGCTTTCATTGGATTTCGATGGAAGCGTAGTTGATGGTTTACAGAAAATCAATGTGATAGACTGGTTGTTACAAACAAAATAATAAGTTTTGTTTTGAAACGGTTTATAAGTTATTTGGCTTATAAATACAGTTTATAAGTTATATAGCTTATAATTTGTTTGTCGGTGATATCAGCCACAGATTGTGTTTATAGGTAATTCAACCGATAATATGTGTTTATCGGTAATTCAGCCGATAAATCATGTTTATTGGTTATTTAACCGATAAATTTTATTAAAAAACTGTTTTGTATCTAAAAAAATAGTATCTTTGCAAAAAAATAAATACATGAACAAAGCTACAATTTCAGCAGATATAGTGTCTTCTACAGAACTGACACCGTGTGTGTTAAGTCAATTGCAGGGAGAGATAAAAACCTTTGTCAAGCATTTGGGTGATACGTACAAAGGCAGTTGGGGGCGGTTAAGCAAAGGCGACAGCGTGGAGATTTATATTGACAGACCACAGGACTCGTTGCGGATAGCCTTGCTTTTAAAAACGTTGATAAAAAAGTTCAAGGTCGATACGGAGTGTGCAGGCCAGGACGCGGATAGGAAGCGTTTGGAAATGTTCAAAACCTACGGCGTTAGAATCGCCATTGCCGTAGGAGAAATGCGTGTTGCCAACAAGCGTACCAACATGCTGGACGGAGAGGCCATTTATGCTTCCGGAAGGGCTATCGAACGCCAGAGCACTTCGAACAAATCGAAAATAGTGATAAAAAACACTTTGTTTTTCGAATCTTCGGAAGCAAAATTGGCGCAGCAAATCAATGTATATCTGGGACTCCTGGATGTGCTGTTTAAACGAGCCACGGAACGACAATGTGAAGTTGTATATTATCGTTTGCTGGGTAAATCTGAAAATGAAATATCAGAGCTATTATCCATTGGACAATCAGTGGTAAATCAGCATTCTACAACATTTGGCTGGAATGCTGTAGAGCAGTTGCTGAAGTACTACGAACAAATAAACTTTTAGTTATGATACGGTTTTTACTATTACAAATAATTGCTCATACAATCAGTGATTTCTATTTACAGACAGATAAATCGTGCGCCGACAAAGAAAACAGAGGTTTTAAGTCTCCGAAACTTTATATACATATTCTGATAACCTTTGTTTGCGCTTGGCTGTTCTCGTTTTCATTCAGTTTTTGGTGGGTGGCATTAATCATAGCGGTTTCCCATTTGCTTGTCGATGCCATGAAATGTTATGCTTCCAAGTGTAAGGGCATTTTCTTTATAGACCAGTTGATACATTTGATGGTGATTGTGGCTGTTTGCTATCTGTGGAAAAGCAACTTGCCTGATTGTGTGAGCGGTGTAGAAGAAAAATATATAGCTATGTTGTTGGGCTTTCTGGTATGTTTAAAACCCTCAAACATAATAATCAAAGAAATTATCAAGGTTGCAAACATTAAGGTTAGCAAAGGAAGTGACGATAATAATACAGAAGACTTGCCCAATGCCGGAAAACTGATAGGTATTGTGGAACGGCTTTTTTCGTTGGTGTTTGTGCTATTGGGACAATATGAAGCCGTTGGATTTATCATAGCCGCAAAATCACTTTTGCGTTTTGCCGAAGGCGACAAGGCGAAATCGGAATATGTATTGATAGGCACATTGTTGAGTTTTTCAATAGCAATATTTGTCGGTGTCGCTATTAAATTGTATTATGGATTGTAAAGACAGACAAGAATTTATGACCGAATCAACAATAATATCGAAAATCTGGAATATGGCCAATGTCCTTCGCGACGATGGCGTAAGTTACGGCGACTATTTGGAGCAAATCACCTATCTGCTCTTTTTGAAGATGGCCGACGAGATGAACAAACCGCCTTACAACAAGGGATTGAAGTTTCCGCGCCTGAAGGATGCCGAAGGAAAGGAAATTCCCGGCGGTGAAATGTGCGACTGGGAAACTCTCACAAGCAAGCGTGGTGCCGAATTGGAGGCCTACTATGTGCAGATGCTTCGCAGCCTTGGCACAGAGAAAGGAATGTTGGGGCAAATCTACACTAAGAGCCAGAACAAGATTCAGGATCCTGCCAAACTGCTTCGCGTAATCGAGATGATTAACCGAGAAAACTGGTCGCTGATGGGTTCTGACGTGAAAGGCAAGATATACGAGGGTTTGCTCGAAAAGAATGCCGAAGATACCAAGAGCGGTGCAGGTCAGTATTTTACGCCACGTGCGTTGATTCGTGCAATGGTGGAGTGCGTGCGTCCGAAACCCGAGAAAACCATAATAGACCCTGCTTGCGGAACTGGCGGTTTCTTCCTTGCTTCGTACGATCACATTGCTTCGCAGCCGTTGAACAAAGACCAGAAGCAATTTCTGAAGAAAAAGACATTCTTCGGCAACGAGATTGTTGCCAACACCCGCCGTCTGTGCCTGATGAATCTTTATCTGCACAACATTGGCGAACTCGACAGCGAGGATTTTATCTCGCCCAACGATGCGCTTGTGTCCGACACTGGCAACCGCTACGACTATGTGCTCACAAATCCTCCTTTCGGAAAAAAGAGCAGCATTACCATTACCAACGAGGACGGCGAAGTGGAGAAGGAGGATTTGAGTTACAACCGTCAGGATTTCTGGGAAACCACTTCCAACAAGCAGTTGAATTTCCTTCAGCATATCAAAACTTTGTTGAAAATCAACGGTCAGGCGGCTGTCGTGTTGCCCGACAATGTGCTATTCGAGGGTGGAGCAGGCGAGGAGATTCGCAAGCAACTGATGAAAACCACCGAACTGCACACTATTCTTCGTCTGCCGACTGGTATTTTCTATGCAAACGGAGTAAAGGCAAATGTACTTTTCTTCGACAATCGTCCTGCAAGCAAGGAAGTGCAGACCAGGAACATTTGGATTTACGACTATCGCACCAACATTCACCACACGCTCAAGAAGTCACCGCTCACATTCGAGGATTTGTTCGATTTTATCAAGTGCTATAATCCTGAAAATCGCAATCTGCGTACCGAAACTTGGAGCGAGGAAAATCCCGAAGGACGTTGGCGCAAGTTCACTTACGATGAGATTGTTGCCCGCGACAAAACCAACCTCGACATATTCTGGATAAAGGACAAGAACCTTACCGATCTCGACAATCTTCCCGAGCCTGAGGAAATTGCAGCCGATATTGTTGAAAATATCGAAAGCAGTTTGAAATGTTTTAGGAATATAATCGAGGATTTGGGAAAATAATTGTGTGCTATATGTAATAGAATGATCCAGTTTCTTGAACTAATGGAAGTTCGGAATCTCAAACATTTGTTCATAACTATCTCTAAAAACACTTGTCACAATCCTATTTATTGTTTAATTTTGCAATCGTAAAATTTTAAATGAACGCAATTAGTACCATATCAATAAAGGTGGACTTGGTATTCAGGAATATCAAGGAGCGTGATTCATTCTAATTTGGGAAACCGTTTTCGGCGTTAAGTGCTTGGCTGAAAATAGTTTCCATTTTCTTTTTTTTCCGTAAGGACAATCAAAAAATATTTATTAATAAATTAAAAAATTAAAATTATGGAATTACCATTTGCAGAAGCGTGGAAAATTAAGATGGTAGAACCCATTAAGAAGTCCACAAGAGAACAGCGCGAAAAGTGGCTCGAAGAAGCCCACAACAACATCTTCATGTTGAAGAGCGATTATGTTTATATCGACCTGTTGACCGATTCTGGTACCGGTGCAATGAGCGACCGTCAGTGGAGCGCAATGATGATGGGCGATGAAAGCTACGGTGGTGCACGCAGTTTCTACCACATGAAAGATACTATAACTGAACTTACTGGTTTCGAATATGTTATTCCGACTCACCAAGGTCGTGCAGCTGAGAATGTTTTGTTCTCGTACTTGGTAAAACCAGGCATGGTTATCCCGGGTAATGCTCATTTCGACACAACAAAGGGTCACATCGAGAGCCGCAAGGCATTCGCAATTGATGTTACCGTTCCTGAAGCTTACGATACTCAGCTCGAAGTTCCTTTCAAGGGTAATGTAAGCCTCGAAAAGTTGGAGAAGGTATTGCAGGAAAACAAGGGTAATGTTCCTTTCTTTGTTCTTACTGTTACAAATAATACCGTTGGTGGACAGCCGGTTAGCATGAAGAATATCCGCGAAACCTGCGAACTTTGCCACAAGTATGGTGTTCCTGTAAACATTGACTCGGCTCGTTTCATCGAGAATGCATATTTCATCAAGACTCGCGAAGAAGGTTATGCTGACAAGACTCTTCGCGAAATCGTTCGTGAAATGTTCGGTTATGCAGATAGCATGACAATGTCGGCAAAGAAGGACGCTCTTGTAAACATGGGTGGTTTTATCGCAACCAAAAAGAAAGACTGGTACGAAGGTGCTAAGTTGTTCTGCATTCCTTTCGAAGGTTTCCTTACCTACGGCGGTATGAACGGCCGTGATATGGATGCTTTGGCAGTTGGTTTGAAGGAAAACATTGAGTTTGAGATGGTTGAAACTCGTATCAAGCAGGTTCACTACCTTGCAAAGAAACTTGATGAATATGGTATTCCTTATCAGCGTCCTGCTGGCGGACATGCTATCTTCATTGATGCAGACAAGGTGTTGACCAACATTCCGAAGGAAGAGTTCCCAGCACAGACATTGACATGCGAACTTTACCTTGAAGCAGGTATCCGCGCTTGCGAAATCGGTTATGTATTGGCTGACCGTGACCCAGTTACACGTGAAAACCGTTTCGGTGGCAACGACTTTGTTCGTCTCTGCATTCCTCGCCGTGTTTACACAAACAACCACATGGATGTAATCGCTGCAGCATTGAAGAATGTATATGATCGTCGCGATACCATCAAGCGTGGTCTTGAAATCACTTGGGAAGCAGAATTGATGCGTCACTTCACTTGCCAGTTCAAGAGACTCAAGTAAAATTACGAAGTACGATTTACGATTGAAAAACAAAAGGTTGCCATTGGCAACCTTTTTTGTTTTATTTCATCTTGCTTTTTGCATTCTCCAATATGAAGTGCAACCTGTTGAACACATTGGCTTCGGATGTGCCTGCATCGAAGTCGAGGAATAGGAGGTTCATATCGGGATAAATCTGCTTGATTTTCTTCTCCATGCCCTTGGAAATGATGTGATTGGCAATACATCCAAATGGTTGTAGACTTACCACGCTACTGATACCATTCTTTGCATAGTTAGCAATTTCGGCAGGAAGCAACCAGCCCTCGCCGAAGTTGGTCGCTGGGTTTACAATCTTGGTGGCATCGTCGAATGCTTCAAAAAGATTGTCGAATGGACGGTAGCTTGGGAAACCCGCGCAAATCTTGTCGTACTTGCGGGCAAACCTTGCTATAAGGTTGTAAACACTTGTGCTTATGAATGTTGGCGTCTTGCTTGGCTTGATGTGGTATTTGCGGTTTACTGCATTGTTTACCAATCCGTTGATGAAGAAATTGTAAATTGATGGCACGGCAACCTCAAAGCCCTGTTCGTTGAGCCAATCAACTACATACTTGTTGCTGAATGCATTGTATTTCAGGTAAATCTCGCCAACGATGCCAATGGTCGGGTAGGTGCCGTCGTTTATATTCTCGCGGAATTCTGCAACGGCTTTCTTCAAAAGTCCCTGAAGTTTTTCTCCCTTCTTGTTTTCGATGTATGGGAAGCTCATTTCGGTGTATTTGTCCCTGATTTTCCGTGCGATACCTTTAGTCTTTTCCCTAATGACTGCACCCTGATACAATTTTGAAAGGCAGTCGGCGTAGAGCATAGTGTTGAGCAACAGCCCCATGTTCTTCGATACATGTAGGTCGAATCCTGGCTGATAATTTATCTTGCTGCTGCCTGTTGCTACCGAGACGACTGGAATATCTTGAAAACCAGCAGTTACCATTGCGTTCTTTATCAGCGACAAATAGTTGCTGGCGCGGCATTGTCCACCTGTTTGGGTGATGGCTACTGCGATGTCGTCAGGATTGTATTTTCCGCTTTCGAGAGCCATCATAATTGTACCGATGACGATTGTGGCAGGGTAGCAGATGTCGTTGTTTGCGTATTTAAGGCCGTATTCGTTCGATTCTGGCGTTCCTTTTGGCAGGTTGAGCAGATTGTAACCCTTTGCCTTGAAAAAGGCAGGAATGAACTCAGAATAACCTTCTGCGAAGTATGGGCCGATTATTAACCTGCGTTTGTCGGCTTCCATAAATGGCTTGGTGGTCACGAATTTTGTTTCTTTACGGTGTCCGTTGTTGAGTTTCAAACTCTCTACGAGCGAACGGATACGCAGGCGCAGAGAACCGATGTTGTTTACATCGTCAATCTTTAAAATGGTGAGATTCTTGCCTTTACGGTTCAGAATGCTGCCCATCTCGTCGAGGATAAATGCATCGGGACCGCAACCGAACGATGTTAGTTCTATGAACTGAACATTGTCGGGGGCATTTGCTACATAGTGTGCCGCCTTGAAGATTCGTGTCGGGAAGCTCCATTGCGTGAGCGAGTGCAGTTCGTCGAAGATGTTTTCATTGTCCAGATACGAGACGTTTTCTGTTACAACATCAATTCCCATTTCGGCAACTGCCTGTGACACTTTGTGTTGTATTAGCGGGTCGATGTGGTAGGGACGACCGGCAAGGACTATTACGGTTCTGCCGTCGCGATTGGCATTTTCGATTACTTCGGCGGTGCGTTCGGTGAGCCGTGCGCGGAATGCCTGTTGAGCTGAGATGGCGTTTTCGATTGCTTTGCGACGCATCTTTTTATCGATGCCAAGAGTCTTCAAATAGGCGTTGCACGACTTCCAAAGCAACTCATCATTACTAAATGTAATTATTGGATTGTCAAATCGTATTCCGTATTTACTTTCAGTATCGATTGAACTCTTTATGACGTCTCCGTAACCGCTCACGATGGGGCAGTTGTAACTGTTGTTCGACTTCTGATCGTCCTTGGTTTCGAGTACGATGTAGGGGTAGAAAATGAAATCAACCTTTTTGTTGACGAGGTCAAGGACATGTCCGTTCATCAGTTTTGCAGGGAAGCAGATGTTGTCGGACATAATTGACTTAACGCCAGGCTCGTAGAGTTTGTTTGTAGAGTCTCCGGACAATACAACTTCGTAGCCTAATGTGTCGAACATCGCCTGCCAGAACTGGAAATTCTCGTACATTCCCAATGCGCGTGGCAATCCTACTTTCTTGCCGTTTTTAGTGGTAGAATATTTGTGCTGCTCAAATAACATGTCATCCTTTTCTGCATGCAGGTTAATGCCCTTGTCTGTGCTTTCTGACCTGTTGGAGAAGACTTTCTCGCAGTTGTTGCCTGCGTAGAACGAGTTGCCGTTCTCGAACTTGAAAATGTTCACAGTGCATTGGTTTTCACAACCTTTGCAGTTTACAATGGATGACTTGTATTCGTTGAACTTTATTAGTTCCGAAATGCTTGTGTCGTTGTTGCAATTTATTGACTTTCCGTAAATTGCTGCGCCAAATGCACCCATAAGTTCCGGAATGTCTGAGAAAAATACATTTTTGCCTGTGAGAACTTCCAATGCTTTTACTATGGAGAGGTTCTTCATTGTTCCGCCCTGAACAACAATGTTGTCGCCAAGTTCGTTCAAGTTCTTTAATTTCAATACTTTGAACAGACAGTTTTTGATGACGGAGTAGGAGAATCCAGCGGCAATGTTCTCTATTGATGTGCCTTCGCGTAGCGACTGCTTTACCTTTGAGTTCATAAAGACTGTGCAACGCGTTCCAAGGTCGTAAGGATTGTCGGCAGTACATGCCATGCGGGCAAATTCTGCAACCGGATAGTTTAGCATATTGGCGTAAGTCTCTATAAACGAACCACATCCCGAAGAACATGCCTCGTTGATTTCTATGCGCTTTATGCTTCCATTGTCGATGAAGATGGCTTTCATATCTTGTCCGCCTATGTCGAGGACGAACGAAACCTCTGGACATACCTCTCTAGCAGCAATGTAATGTGCCATGGTTTCGACAATTCCGTTGTTTAAGTTAAACGCTTTCTTTAAGAGGTTTTCACCATAACCTGTTGCTGTGCTACTGACAATGCGTATGTTTATATTCTTCTCTTTTTCAAACTGTTGCAGTGCTTCCATGCTTTCTACGAAAGTGCGGAAGCTGTTGCCGTTATTTCGGCGGTAATCCTTGTATATGATATTGAGATTATCGTCAATCAGCACGACTTTGGTCGTTGTGGAACCAGAGTCAACACCAAGATGGCTCCTTATTTCTGAGCCTTCTGTAGGGACTATGCTTTTTAATGAGAACTTCTGTCTTTCTGCTTTCCAATTCTGGAATTCTTCTTCCGAATTGAATAGTTGTTTTAAAACATTTCCATTTGATTTTGAGGAATAAGTGTGCTCTTTGTTTAAGTTTTGAATTAAGTGAGAAACATGGCAAGGGGCTTCGTTGTACTTCTTTGCAAGGAAAGCACATCCCAATGCTGGAAACAATTCTGTATTCTCAGGAATTATACAGTCTTCATCGTTGATTTTTAGTATTCTAACAAAACTCTCTTTAAGTTGTGGTATAAACTTAAACGGACCACCGCAGAAAAGTATTGGAGGAACGATGTCTGTGCCTCGAGCGAGCGATGATGTTACCTGCATTGCCACCGATGTCAGCACCGAGGCGGCAATGTCCTGCTTGCTGGTGTTGCGGCTTATGAGGTTCTGTATGTCGGTCTTTGAGAATACTCCGCAGCGCGATGCGATTGGATAGATTGTCTTGTGGTCGGCTGCTAACTGGTTGAGTTCTATTGGTTCTATGCCAAGTAGTGTAGCAGTCTGGTCGATGAAGGCGCCCGTTCCGCCAGCGCACGAACCGTTCATGCGGATGTCGGGAGTTTTGCCGGGCTGCAGGAAAATCATTTTGCTGTCCTCTCCGCCAATGTCAACGAAAGTGCGTACATGGGGATATTTTTCCTTTATCCATTCGGTTGAGGCGATGACTTCCTGCACGAACCTTGTGCCTATTTTCTCGGCGTAACCCATTCCTACAGAACCAGTTATTACAGTTCCTGCTTCAATGTCGCCAAGTTTTTCGGTTACTTTTGTAAGTGTTTCCGACAGCGTATCGACCACATTGGCATTGTGGCGCCTGTATTCCGAGAACAGGATGTTGTCGTCGCTGTCGAGGACTATGGTTTTTACTGTTGTTGAACCGATGTCAATTCCGAGTCTATATGATTTGTTTTCCATTAGTTAGTGCTATATTTCGTTGCCCTTGTTACATTATTTTTTTTATCTTTCCAATATTTCTGCTGGCAATTTAGAACATCTTTCAAATACTCTGGAACCAATTTCTGTCACAGAATCGGGGATTGCTATCGAGGTAAGGTTGCGACACCCAATAAATGCAAAATCTCCGATTTTTGTTACAGAGTTTGGGATGACTATTGCTGTCAGTTCGGTACAATTGCAAAATGCACCTTCTCCGATTTCTGTAACAGATTCTGGAATTACGATTGATTTAAGTCCAGTACAGTCCCAAAACGCATCTCGTCCAATTTTTGTCACAGAATCAGGAATTACAATTGATTTAAGTTCTGTACATTCATAAAATGCACTATCTCCAATTACTGTCACAGAATCGGGAATAATCGTATTTTTACATCCGCAGATAAGTTCATTAGTTTTCGTTTTAATTATCGCATTACAATTGTTGCGAGAATCGTATATGCGATTTTCTTTGTTAACTGAAATAGAAGAAAGTCCGCTACATCCAGAAAATGCAGAATCTTTAATTAGTGTGACGGATTTTGGGATTACAATTGATTTAAGTTCTGTACATTCATAAAATGCTCCTATGCCAATTTTTGTCACAGAATCAGGAATAATCGTATTTTTACATCCGCTTATAAGTTCGTTAGTTTTTGTTTTTATTATCGCGTTACAGTTGTTGCGTGAATCGTAAACAAGGTTTTCTTCATCAACTGAGATAGAAGAAAGTGTGCTGCAATTGGCAAAAGCATACTTTTCTATTTTAGTAACTTTGTCTGGAATGATTATAGAAGTAAGTTTGCTACAATGGTAAAACGCGGAACCCTTAATTTCAGTAACAGAATTTGGAATTGCTATTGATTTTAGTTCTGATCCATAAAACGCTCCATGTCCAATTTTTGTCACAGAATCAGGAATAATCGTATTTTTACATCCGCTGATAAGTTCATTTGTTTTAGTTTTGATTATCGCATTGCGGTTGTTGCGAGAGTCATAAACAATGTTTCCTTCATTAACTGAAATAGACGATAGTTCATTGCACGAATCAAATATATTGCCATTAATGCTTGTTACAGAACTCGGAATTGTTATTGAGGTCAACCCCTTGCAGCTTCTAAACGCCCCCATGTCAATTTTTTTTACTGAACTGGGGATTGTTAATGATGTTAGTCCGCTACAGCCAAGAAATGCCATGAATCCAATTTCCTTTACGGAATTTGGAATTGTTAGCGATTTCAGTTCACAGCAACCTTTAAATGCAAAATCTCCAATGCTTGTAACAGACTTTGGTATTACGATTGATTTCAGATTGCAACAGTCTTTAAATGTTTCATAGCAAATTTCCGTTACCAGATCTGGTATAACAATAGATTTCAATTTTTTGCAGCGCTCAAATGCTCTGATGTCAATTTTCGTCACAGAATTTGGGATAACTATGTTTTCTAATCTGTGACAATACTTAAATGCACCCATACCGATGCTTTTAATTGAATTTGGCAATACGATTGATTTCAAGTTGCTACACCCCATAAATGTACCATCTCCAATTTCTGTCATTGAATCTGGTATAACTATCGATGTCAATTGGTCGCACCCGCAAAATGCGCAATGACCGATTTCTGTAATAGAGTTTGGTATTTTGATTGATTCTATATCGGACCAATTAAACGCATCCCTATCAATTTTTGTCACAGAGTTTGGGATGATTGTATTCTTGCAACCCAAAACTAAAATATTTGTTTCTGTTTCTATTATAGCATTACAGTTGTCGCGGGAATCGTAAATTTTGTTATCGGGGTTTACAATAATGTTTTCTATGGCACTACAATTATGAAATGCGCCACCTTCGATTTTTGTAACAGATTCAGAAATTACAATTGATTTTAGATTTTTACAATTTATGAAAGCTCCACCATAAGCATGAGATAAACTTCTTATTGTAGTTATTGAGCTAGGAATGATTATTGAAGTAAGATCATAGCAATTCTTAAATGATTTTGCTCCGATTTCTGTGACATTTTCCTTTAATACGATAGTCCCCTTGCCGTTTGCAAATTTATGTGATACAGAATTCTTTTCAATCCAATCTGTATTTACTTTATTTTCTGCTTCGTAATTGATGATATTATAATTTGTATTCTTTTCCATGTCTTACTTCTTTTCTGGCCTTAAACTGCACATTATTGTTTCCACTGCTTCGTGTTTGCGCTGTTTAAGCAGTTCGGTTATTTCCTCGTTGTCGAAGTTGAACTGGCTTTCGAGCACGGGTAATATTATGAAAATGATGATGTTCATCGACACGATGTTGATTAGCAGGTCGAGTGTTGAAATGGGGCGGATGTTGCCTTTTTTGATTTCTTCCTGCAGCTCGCTGTCGAATTTCCTATATATGTCAAGGTTATTGTTGTATATGCTCTTAACCAATTTGTTTCTGCGATTCTCGTTGAGTATCAGTTCATTGATTATCATAAATGGAATCTGCCTATTTTGTATCAGCAGGTCGAAGTGTGCTTCCATCTTCTTGCGCAACCTTGTTATGAACGGCTCGTCGCTATCATCGAAGGTGGTGAATATGTATAGGAACTTTGTGAATTTCTCCTGAAATATCTGTTGGAAAAGGTTTTCCTTGGTGCGGAAATAATAATGAACCAATGCTTGATTACAACCAGCCTTTTTCGCTATGTCTGTGGTACTTACAAGAGAAAATCCTTTCTCGAGGAACAGTTCTTCGGCACACTGCAGAATCTGCTGTTCCATATTGATGTCCTTGTTCATTTTGCGTTGTTTCTAATTTGCCGCAAAACTAATAAATTTATTTAATAGGTCTATTAAATAGGGTGATTATTTTTCAACAAGACATGTTGCGATTGTTTTTTTCCCATCCTCAAAATAAAAAAATGAAGGTATATAGTACGACTTGCTAGTATTTGAAAATGTCGTGGATGCATTTTTGGGGATTTCATAACTTATTCCTACCATTTCATACATCGCCCTATAAAATAAGATTTTAATTCAAAAATGCCCTATATTTTTGCCACCTGATTTAAAAATTTTAGTTTATGAAAAAGAAAATTTTGATTATTGCGATTGTGATTGCCGCGGCTTTGGTGACAATAGTTTTGTACAATGTTTTTGTTGACAAACTGAATATTCCTAAGAATAGTATTTATTACTGGCAAACTGATTTTTATCTTGATGATGATGAAATAGGTTTTTTGGATCAACATGACATTAAACGGATATATCTGCGTTTTTTCGATGTTGATATCAATGATGACAATAATTTTAGCGACAAGTGTGCTCCTGTTGCAACATTGGATATTGATATGTATAATGGAAAAGACTTTTCCGATTTTTTTGAAAAAATAGACATAGTTCCTGTTGTTTTTATAACGCAAGAAGCAATTAGGGAGTACAGCTCGTTTACAGACGACTTGGCTCATAGGTTGTATGCAATGTGCCACGATTTTAAATTGACTATCAATGAAGTTCAGTTCGACTGCGATTGGACTGGCAGTACGCGAGATGATTTCTTCCAGTTTTTAAAGGATGAACGCCTAGCCTTGAAAAAGTATTTTGGAAAAGACATTATGCTGTCGTCAACAATACGCTTCCATCAGCTTGCACAAACGCCACCCGAGGTCGAATATGGTGTGCTGATGTGTTACAATACAGGGCATTTCAAGGATTTTGATACAAAAAATTCCATTTTGGATGTCGAAGATATAAAGCCTTATATGAAGTATCTGAAATCCTACAAGCTTCCTCTATCATTGGCGTTGCCAACTTATTCATGGTTTGTTGAGTTTGACGAGAACAAGAAATTTGTAAGGCTTAACAGGTATTGTTATGACGATTACCAAATCAAAAATGTTGAGGGCAATGTCTATGAAGTGGATGTTGAATATCAGGGACAGGAAACAAAATATGTAAGATATGAGCAGGTGTCGTCGGAAACAATCCTTCATGCAAAAAAAATGGTGGAAGACCAATGCGGTTCGTTACCTACTGTGCTTTATCATTTAGATTCAAAACAACTTTCAAAATATTCAGAAGATGAAATCGATAGTTTTTTTAACTAGTTTATTTTTGATTGCCGGCTGTGTGCCAGCAATGGCCTGTGTGTATTGTGAAGTAGAACCGAAGGCGCACTGGATTTTTTATACGGGTTATTCTGCCGATGATGAGTGGCAGACGAATCTCAATAGCAGGTTTCGTGTGGAAAACATCTCGTTCTGGCATGACTATGTAGGGAAGTTGGTGTCGCGCGAGTCGGTTGAGGATGCTTTGTACAATGTCAACCTTTTGGAAGAAAAAACTCCAAACGAGTTCTTTCGTTACCTTATCGACAATAACGATACCGTTGCATTGCAGTATTGGATGTGCCTGAAGACTACTGATGCCGACTCGTATGAGGAGCAGCGCTGGCGAAGGTCGGTGTGGTATTATCCGGAGGAAGGTTATTTGTATTGGTACTACAATTCGGAAGACGACCAGTTGGACTTTAGCATCGTTAAGATTAAGGAAATTAACGAGGACTGCATTGCATCGTGCCCGGACAAAAACATTCGTAATCGTTATGTGTTGCAGGTGTTGCGCAAATTTTTCTATGCCGAGGACTACGACGGTTGCGTAAGGATATGGTCGGAATATGGCGATTCAGTTCCGCAAAGTGCGTTGCGGACACAATGCCTTAATTATTATGCAGGAGCCTTGCTTCGTTTGGGCGATAAGGCAGAAGCGGAAATTGTGTATGCAGGAATCGGCTACAGCAATGTCTTTTTGGATTACAACCCTGCCATACTGCAAGAAATTTATTATACGTATCCCGATTATGATGGTTTTGAATTTATGGTGCAACAGTTTGTAAACCAGTATTTTGACAATCCTAAACGTTCTAAGGCAAATGCCTTCAATGCGCTTGCTGATGAAATTATCAAGGATGGGAAAAACTCGAATCCGGCACTATGGAAGTCGGCTCAGGCGGCAATCGCCTATATTAACAATAACACGCCAAAAGCATTGCAGTTGCTTTCGCAAGCCGAGAAAATGCGCGGTTCCGCCATCGTGAAGGAGAATATACGAATGATGCGCCTGCTATTCAATTCTACGCGTACCGACAACGATAGCCATTATGAGGAAACATTGTATCCCGACTTAATATGGTTGACCGAAAATGTTAAAAAGGACTTCAAGGCACACGATACAGCATGTTGTGAATGGTATGATGTGTTCTGTGACATCAGTTGGGAAGATATGTTTTACTCCGACTTGCCTCGTCATCGTATGAAAATATTGCGCAGGGTTGTTTTCCTCGGCATTGTGCCGCATTTTGAACGCGTGAAAATGGATTATAAGAGCATTGCGTATCTGAACATGTTTGATGAGATAACATACACCGACAAACGGGTACGACAATTCGCAAGAGAAGGAAAGATTACTGTTTCTAATGAAGGCAGTTGTAAAATCTATCGCCATCCTTCAATATCTAGAGGCACGTATTCCGAACTTGACTATATTGTTGACGAAGCATCACCTTTTAGAGAAATATACAAGGAGGTTTCAAGTGAACACTTCGATAGCACTACATATAAGTTGAATTTTGACTATCAAGGTAATTTGTTCAATAGCTTGGATACGGCAACAATAGAGGATGTGTTGAAATATGTTGACTTATTGCGTTCGGGTGGCAGAACTCCGATGGAAAAATACATTGTCAAGAACAGCTATTGTGACATGGATTATTATTACGACATAATTGGAACAAAATACATGAGGCTGGGAGAATATGATAAGGCTCTTTCTTATTTGAAGCGAGTAGATCCCAATTTTAAGAACAGGCAGAACATTACGGACTATATTTGCAGGGAGCGCAACCCGTTTGCCGAAAGATGGATTACCAAGAAGTCTGAATGCGGAATGTATAATCTTTCGTTCGACCCTGTTGTAAAATTCGACAGTCTTCCCGGAAAGATAGAGTTTTGCAACATAATGCAGCAATTGCAAAAAAACTGCTATTCGGCAGAAACTCTTGAAGAAAGGGCAATGTCGGCATACGCCTACGCAGTAGGGCTACATCAAAGTGTTATAGGTTGTGCTTGGCCTCTTACCGACTATGGCAGGACATATAGCGACATTTATTCATATCTGGATGAAGAATGGTTGGATTCTGATGAAATGTGTTGCCAGAAAATTGTTGACAAGTTTCTCGATATGGCTATGAAGTACAAGGAAGATAAAGTTTTTACAGCAAAATGCATGATGCTCCATAGTAAATATCGGAAAGGTTTGCGAATCCAATATGGGTATAAAACAGCATTCAAACCGGAAATTAGGGAAACTTTCTGTGATGTTTTCATTGATTATGCTGCTAATTAATTTCTGAAAAAAACTGATGAAATATGTATGATGTTTCTTATATTTGCAACCTAAGAAAAAATGCCATGTCTAGATATTTAGTTTTTTCAAATTCAAGCGAATATACTCGCGTAATGGCCCAGAATATTGTTTATATTGTTTCTGCCGGCAACTATTCCGATATTTATACCTGCGACAATAAAAAATATACGGTATTGGCTCAGTTAGGCTGTATTGAAAAAATGATAACTCATCAGTTGGACAAAAAAGACCAGTTTTTAATGCGCATAGGTAAGTGTTTGATTGTAAATTTGTTATATGTTTGTTATATAAATCCAAATAGAGCTCACATAATATTGTCTGACAACCGTACTTTTTTGTTTGATAATATGAATGTTGAGTCCATTAAAGTTTCACAAGAAGCATTGAAAGTTTTAAAAGAACATTTTGATAATCAAAAAAACAATAAATAAAAATGAAAGATTACGATAATATAGGTGATGATGAGATCCGTTTAATAATACCTGAAGGCAATTCTAGTATTGTTAGGAAATGGTGGTTCTGGGTTGCTGTATCAGTCGTCGTGTTGGCTGTAATTCTACTTGTTGTGTGGTTTAATACAAGAGAGATAGAATCGCCAGGTTTAATTTCTAATCCGTATGCGCATTTAGGCGCTGGCATGCAGCAAAAAGCGGAACCAGCTCTTCCAAATATTGTGCTGAACCAGTCAGCATGTGCTGTTGTGTCAGATACGACTATAAATGATATAGTCTTAAGGGTGTACACGCCGCAAAATGCGACTCCAGAACTTAGCATGGGCGCTATAGACACAGCCGACAGCAATATTGTCATGGCGTTTCAGGCAGCAGATATTCGTGCTGACAACCATCAGATTGTAGGTGACTTTATATTGAAAGGAGCTATTGTTTCCAATGGAAAATCCAAGAAAGCCTTCTGTGCAATAATTGATGGCAAAACCTACATTGATAATAGCGAATCAACACCTTTGCTTGACGAAGCAATTGAGAAGCATGGAGATTTCTTCAGGCAGTATCCATTGGTGATAAATGGAAATATGTGCGAAAACAAACCGAAAGGAAAATCAATCAGATATGCCTTGTGCGAAAAGGAAGGGGTTATAATGGTTGTCAGTTCGGTATCGCGCGAGTCGTTTCACGATTTTGCCCAAGCCCTGGCCGACTTTGATGTGCAGCAGGCCATATACCTTACAGGAGGAAACTCGTATGGATTTTGCCGTACTGAGGCAAATCAGTTGATAAGCTGGGGCGATGCATCGGAATGGGATGATTATGCCGAAGGTCTTAATTTTATCGTTTGGAAATCTGTATGTTCTGGTAAATAGAAATGTTTTATATGTGATTATAGTTAAGGATTAAACTGATTAATGAAAGGAAAAAAATGGAAACTCAGGATTTTGTACATAAGGAGAAACGCCTCGCTTACTTGTTGAGGCACGACACGAGTTATCCGTTGAGCCCTAACGGATGGCGTGAAATAGCTGACTTGGTGGAACATCATGGTTTTACCAAGCAGGAATTGTGTGAAATTGTTGTCACAAGCAGCAAGCGCAGGTTTGAATTTTCGTCGGATGTAAGCAAAATCAGGGCATTTCAGGGGCATAGTGTGAATGTCGATTTAGGTTTGGAAGTGACTACGCCGCCTGATTTGCTTTATCATGGAACCGATAGGAGCAGTGTCGACTCGATTCTTGCAAATGGGATTTGCAGAATGGAACGCCAGTATGTAAATTTGTCTGCCGATATTGCTACCGCCGAAAAGGTTGGTAGTCGCAGGGGAGGAGATGCGGTGGTTTTGTGTGTCGATGCACGGCGGATGTTTGCTGACGGTTCTGGTTTTTGGTTGTCGGGAAACGGGGTGTGGCTTGTCGAGAACGTGCCGCCCAGGTACATAAAGAAAATCTCGTAATAATATAAAAATCAGTGTTTTGCATTTGGGATATGTTGTCTCAAATGTAAGACTTGACGACTCTGTTTGACTGGGTTGTAAAAAAGAAGTATGTGTGTAAAGTGTTGAAAGTTATATTGTTAGATATGGTATTAAAATTTTAGGCTATGAATACATTTGATGAAAAAAAGATGATTTCCGATATTTTTATGTTGGATGAAGAAAATATGGTTACGAGTTTTGGGATTACGGTTATGTGGGATAATTCATACGATTTTAGAGAAGTTGCCGCTCGTCTGTTTGTATGCCATAGGATTGTTCCCGAAAAGGTGAAGAATATTGTCGATATGCTGGTTGATGGGAAAATGTCTATAAGCAAGTTTCTGAAAGTTACAGATGCGCAGGTTGCAGATGCAGTATGGAGAGAAGAAAACAGTATCGATTTTTCTGAAATCATGGCTACCAGAAAGCACGTGTGGTCGAAATTCTTTGGAAGCCCGAGTGATGATGATTACTATTTTCTAGAAGAAAAGTACGGCATATCAATGGAATGCTTGTTCGATGACGGTGTTTGTACAAAATTTGATAGTGCGAAGGACCTGTCCTCGAGGGTGAAGGAGTATGTCAAGGGGCAGGATGATGTTATTGACCAGCTGGCTGTGCCTTTTTTTCAGCACCTAGAGAGCAAGAGGACAGGTTCGACAATGAGAATAAAGTGCCCGACTGTGCTTATGGGTGCAACCGGTTCGGGCAAGAGCGAGATAATCAGGAGATTTGCAGAACTTTGCGATTGTCCAGTAGTCCGCATAAATACGATTGATGTTGTGCCGAATGGTTGGCGAGGAAATCATATCTGCGATATTTTCGGGCATTATCTTGACGACAGGTACAAACTTGAAGATTTGGAGTATGCGATTGTAGTTTTTCACGAATTTGACAAGATAGCGCACTATCAGCGACCAAAGAGCGGAAACGATGACATGGATGGCGATTATATGCGCGAGATTATGCGTATGTTCGAGTCCGATTACAGTCTTATGATAGAAAAGGGTGGTGGAGATGTGATGTCGTTGCCGAAAAAGTTTGATTTGCCGACGCAGAATTTCCTCGTTATCTTCGATGGTGCGTTCGTTAAGATGGAGGAGATTGTGAAGAAACGCCTGAATATTGCATCCTCTATTGGTTTCAACAGCAAGCCTGTCGAGGACAGTCATTCCAATTTCTTGAAGTATGTCAACGAGGAGGACTTGATTACTTGGGGATTCATGCCGGAGCTTGTTGGTCGCATCGGGCAGGTGCTGGCGTTGGAACCGCTGTCGTCTGATGTGATTTACCAGATTATGACTACTGCAAAGGACAGCATTTTGCTTGAACACATCGATTATTGCCACAACTACAACCTGAATGTGAAGTTTGAAGAGAGTGCACTGCGCTATATTTCCGACATCGCCTACAATTCGGGTATGGGCTTCAGGAATGTAAAGACCATTTTGTCAAAGTGCATGAATTCAATCTATTACGAATATTGTTCTGTGTCAAACTCTCTCGAGGATTCTGATCCCAAGTCAATAAGCATTGACAAGGACTATGTTGCAAGACAACTCAAGGACTTCTGTAGATAATTAATTAAAAATCAAATTGTTAAAATAAAAGAAAGGAAAATGTTATGGATATGAGATTTACGTTGGTGAAGAAATTTTTGAGACAACTCGAGTTCGTTGATCCCAAGGCTCCGCAAATAACCAATCCCAATAGTGGCGATGTAGTTCTTAACGTTTATATGGATGTTGATACCGCACCTTTGGAGGATAGCATGTACAATGTCGATTTGAAAATGCTGGTGGAGTGCAAAACTAGCAAATTGCTTACGGTTTTTAGTGTCAAGTTGGTATATTCGGCTATTGTGTCTGTTGATAAGGATGTTGCTGGTGATGACGTTAATGAAATATTGAAGGTGTCGGTTCCGCAACTGCTGTACGATGATGTGCGGTTTGTTGTCGGTAATGTTACAAGGGACTCTGAATATCCGATTGTGATGCTGAAAGATCACACGTTTGTTATGGATAGAGAGAAGGAGAAGGAGACGGTCGACGAAAGCGACAATGATGTATGCTATAAGTGTGACTATAACGAGTTGGCGCAAAAAACCAAGATGAAGGGTGCTTATTCGTATTACTATGATTTTATTGTCCCAATAAAATATAATCATCCTGATTATGAAGATTTTGATGAAGAGTTTTGGGATGTGTTCTTCAAATTGTTGGTTGGCGATTTTGCGACATTGTGCAGTCTGGAAAATACGGATGGTAGCATACCGAATCTTGTGTTTTCGTTTGACAAATACGAAAACACATCTGTCGCCGACTTGTCGTATGAAGATATTTGCAGTATTGCGTCATTACTTATGGACAGACCCGACAATATGCTGTCGAACATCGATGTGATAGCATGGCTGAATGCTGACAGTGAATTTTATGATAAACTTTCGCACGAAGAACTTGTGTCGAGAGAAGACTTTTATCAGTTGTATGGCAGCAATGCCAATGAAATTCCTGACGAAGATGACAGCGATTCTGATGAAAAAGTCTCGGCGGGACTTTATTCAATCTTGGATACTATGTATTCGCGACTCTTGGATTGCGACATACTCACTATGGAGTATAGGGAGTAGGAAAAAGGTGTGTAATATCTTGGAAATTAAAAGTGTATAATGTATGATGAAAAACGATAATAATATGAAAATGAGATTGTTGGTTAATGTAGTGCTAGTAATTCTGCCCTTGGTATTATTATTGGGCTGCAATGGCAGTACAGAACAGAATAACGCAAGTATAGAAACACAAAGTGTTATTTTGTCAGATGATGATGTATGGCCTAAGCGTGTGATTGTTCGAGAGTATATGCGAGGAAAATTGGATTCCATTATCGAATATTCCTCTATGGCAGAAGCGGAACAGAAGTTGTTGCAATATATATCGCCGGTTCCAGAGGATTCAGATGGTTTTGTCGCGCAAAACTTTTGGGAAAGTTTTTACGACGCTTTTAGTACGGTAGTTTTGTCCCATGCTTCATCGATGGCATATCCGTTTGATTCTTTGTGTCTATACGCAAATATTGCAAAAACAGAGTCGAAGGATGGAAAATTGAGGATATATTCATGGCAACCGCCACATTTCTACACAATGAGTGATTTCCATAATTTGGTACAGTATGAATGGAACGGGAAAGTAAGGTGCCAAAATACATCTGCACTATTTTGTGAAGAAGATATGTGTAGTGAACCTATGATGGAAATATTATCTGAAAATCAAAGCGAATGTGGTACGATATACTTGGTTGCTGAATATTTTAGGGAATGGTCATCAATGGCTTATCGGAATTTTTGCACATATATTCTTTCAGAAGACGGTTTGTCGCGAGTGCCTGTTTTTGCAACAAATGACCATGAGTATAAAGATGCTATTGGTTTCGAATATGACATTCCCGACTGGTTCGATAGGGCAAATTATGGAGAAGGTTACGATTGGATACAATTTTACGACACCATAGATAAAGCACTCTATTTGGCAGATTCAGAATCTGAGTATCCGTACATATCCGACCGTTATTACAAATACAAGTGGGATGGTCGAAAGTTCGTTTGTGATGGTTCTACATACGCCAATCCTTTTATGCATTCGTCTTTGTGTGAATATGTTTGCTTGATGGAGCAAATGGAAACGGATCGAAACAAAATTCGTATAGACATGCTGGCTGATTCTACATTCCGCTATACTGCGTGGAAATCAGGAGCAAAAATGTCAGATGCTCCGGAACTTGTAATAAACAACGGATACAGGACAAAGGGTGATGAATATTATATCTTCAATAATGATGGATATGAGTATAAGGTAGGTGTTGGAGAAGTCGTGGTGACAAAAGATGAGATGGCGGTAGGTAGGTGGAAAGTTGTTTGTAATTTATGGTTATGTATGGAAGTTTTGGGAGAAAAAAATGCATATTTCTTCAAAAGAAAAATGCAACTGATTGATTGCTAGTTATATTATTATTTTTTTGTTTTTTATAGTATCATGTAAAAAAAAAATGTAAATTTGCAACGCAATATACAATTTTTCAATTTAAAAACCGACGAGTCTAATGGGATTTAACCTGACAAATAAAACATGAATGAACAAACTGGTCAGTGTAAATGGTGTGGAAGATACTTTTCGTTAAGTGTTCTTATTAAATTGGGAGGGTATTGCTGTGTCGCATGTTACCAAGCAGGAATGCAAAGGCAGAGATGACTGAAAATTATAAACAATATGGCAAGACCTGCGAAGCCGTAAGAGCAGGGTGATAATATTAAAACTATGGCAGAAAGAAGAAGTACTTATGTTTTTGACAGAGAAAGTGATTACGAAGATGCAAAAAACCATCTGTATCGTTCGATGAGTAGCGATTACTATGACAGTGATTGTATTTATTTTTATGGATCATGGGGCAGCGATTGTTGGAGGATAGACATTTGCGATCGTTGTTCAGATGCGGCAAAAGTGGCAGATATCATAAGAGAGCATAGGGGCAAGTACTATGATATGTAAAATAGTACATAGTTATGACATATGCTGAAGAATTAAGAGAAAAAAGGAAGTCATCCCTAATTGTGGTATGCACATTAGGGTTGGCAGCCCTTTTTATGAAGAGTGTGCGTCCAATATGGATGACAAATTTGTTTGAAGGCACTTCTTTTATGAGTAATGAAGGACTTGCGTTCGTATTGAAATTTATTTCATATTTCTTTTTAGGTTTGCTTACGGCAGCAATATTCTTTATTATTCATTTGGTTAAGGTAATATATTATTCAATAGAAATCGCAAGACAACCGTAATATGCCGATATTTGTAGCAAGTCGAATTTCAGGAAATGACAATGCCGTATTTCCTGACCGATTAGAAATAGATGCTGAGAATGTTACCTATTTTAAAGGTACTATTATCGGTTATCGCAAAACAATTATTCCTCGAGTAAACATTGCTAGTGTGCATATCGGCTCGGGCTTATTGTTTGCAGATGTTGTCATCGAAACAACAGGTGGCAAGGAGGTTAGGGCTTGTGGTTTTAGGAAAAGGGACGCACGGGCGGTGCTAGATATGCTGGTTTAAGTAGGAATATAACTAAAATTAAAAGTAGAATGTACAATTTGTCAAAAAATAGTCGAGTTAGTATTTACCATCAATTAACAATTTTATTGTCGTTGGTTCTTTCGTCAATTATTGCCTATGGGCAAGGACATGATTCAGATGCTCTAAAAAAAGAGTATCCGTTATTAATGGAACGCTATGGCGATCGACTTGAAAGTCGTAATGCCCATTATATTTTTGCTGTTGATATATCTAGTTCGATGCGAGAGTATGAAAGTGTTGTTCGTCAGAGTCTTGTGACATTTGTCAATGCTGTTCCTGATGGTGATCAAATCACTTTGATTGCAATGTGTGATGAAAATAATACAAATTATGTTAATTCCATCAAGTGTATAACCATTAATCAGAACGTTCGACAATCAATTGTGCAAACAGTTGCGTCTCCTCAGTTTAAATTTCTCAAAGAAAAGGATTCTAATGACGGATCTGACGGTTTTACTATGGCTCGGAAGGTTTTGGATGCCATGAATGTTGTTAATAGTAGTGATATGACATTCGTATATTTGCTTACCGATTTTGAGTATTGGACACACAAAAACAAATACAACAAAAACAACGAAAATTGGGGAGAATTGAAAGTTTTGCTTACCGACAAGCACAAGGAAATGATGTGTAAATATGGTATTGAGTTGAATTGTGATAAAGTAAGTCATCCTGAAGCCATATTTAAACGGGAACTTGATGACATATTCGGTCCTCTTGATTATCAACAAGCAAACTCTGCTGTTATTTTGGCACAATGGTTCGAACACATTATAAATGATATATGCGCACATAAAATCAATGCGATGCTGAAGGCTGACTGGAAAGACTGGTTGCTGAAATCTGAATATAGGATAGAATATGATGGTCTTATATTGAATATTGTAGGAAATGCTCCAGAAACAGATCTTGTATCAACATTTACTGTTGACCTAAAAAAATCTAATATATCACAGTTTTCTACAGATGGTTATGGCGATTCACAAACGTTGGGTATTATCAATGTGCCAGAAACATTTTTCCCTTCTATGATAAATATTGACTCGTCCGATGTTGATCTTGTTATTCATTTTAAATCTCCTTATGAAAATGAAATAAAGAAATTGCAAGGACTTTGTTCTGAATCTCAGAATTCTATAGATGCTGTTAATTTTGACCAGCAGCGCACATTGGTTTTGCCAGCAAAGAAAATATGGAATTCTATGTTGCCTATATGGTTGTGGGGAGTGATAATTGCAATAGTATTATTAGTAATCGTCTCTGTTGTTTTAAAGTATATACAGAAACCACAGTATAGGTTTACAAACTTTGAGGTTAGGCGCAAGGCGGCTGGTAGTAGTCGTCAATTTAATGGAGACACCCAAAGTTTTCCATATTCAATCGGTTGTGATGGTGACTTGGAGATACCCGGAGCAACGTGGAAGTTGATGTTTGTAACAAAGAGATATAATCCTATCTTGAATCCATTCCGTAAGACTGGATATTATGTTACACTTGAGGCTGGAGATTTTGCTAACATAATAAATGATATTGATGATAGGAATATTGATACCATACAAATAGGACAGACCTCTATGCTTTTTAGATATAAGAAAACACCTATGATTCGTATTGAGATTGCAGAAGGTTCTACTAATAATATTATTTATATATCGTAAATCAGTAAAAATAATTTAATATTAATTTAAAATTTTGTAATATATGAAAACATATTTCATTGGACTTGGCGGGTGTGGAGTGAAAACACTTGCAGAAATTTCAAAACGCCTAAAAAAAGAGGATCCAAACTATGAAGAAGACTATGCTTTTACATACATAGACACTGATGGGTACACTATAGATAGTATTAATGCTAATGAAATAATTATACCTGCATCTGATTTTGTAGATATGGGACCTACGGCTCCGTTGGCTATATACAATGAAGCTTTACATACAGATCGTCCAAATCCTGATACTGAACGATTGCTGGAATGGTCAATTTCTCAAGAACCAGGGCATGTGACATATCCAAACCAACCATTGAGAGATGGCGCAACTGCTCAACGAATGGTAGGTCGTTATGGAATATATTATTATTATAATGCTGTTGAAAATGAACTTAATAGAAAAATCTCAAGATTTGCAACTCTTTCTACAAATGATGATGGACGTCGAGATGTAGATATTTGGGTGGTAGCATCTTCGTGTGGAGGTACTGGAAGTTCGATGATACTTGATATATTGTATATGATAAATCGTATTGGTAATCCTGTTGCCATTGGAGCTCCAAACGTGAAACTTGTATTATATATGCCTCAGGCTTTTGTTGCTTTAAATAATACCAATCCGAACCATAAGTTGAATGGCTATTCATGCATGGAAGAAATAAATTTCTTCCGTTCAAATTTTGAAGATAATAAAAAGCAGACTTTTGAAACTTTTGCAGTACGACCTACTAAAAAGGGAGAACCGATTATTGATTTCCCTCTTTATCAGTTTCTGATACCTGTATGTTCGGAAAATAACGTTGGTTCAAAAATGAATGTAAGTCAATTGTATCCTACGGTGGCGGAGATGATATACTATTTGAATACAGGAGAAGGTAAGAATTTTATGAAGAGTAATCTTAGTAATATCCTTGCTGAATTGCTTCAAAGATCAAAAGACGTACCAGGAGTCACTTCGCAAATGGTTGGTTATGGTTTCCGTGCTATCAGGAAAGCCAACAAAGAACTTAAGGAATATTTGGAAAAACGTGCCAAGTATGAGGTCGTAAAATTTGGACTTCTTGATGATAAAAGCTTGCCTAATTTTGACAAATTGATGAAGGATTTTGCCGACACGACCATTTTGTCGAAGTTGATTACATTGCAGGATTTGGAAGTAGATGATGACAAGACCAATAACAGACTTAAATATTATGTGGACTTGAGTAATAGAGATGATTCTTTGGAGGCTCAGGTGAAAAAGTATGTGAACAATTCGATTAAATACGACCAAGATAATGTTAATACTGATGTTATTAGGTCAATTGATGTCAAATTGGAAAGAATGTTGCAAGGTAATGATTTTGATGAAATCAAACGTAATATATATGTTCAAATTATAAAGGATATTGATGCCCAATTGGAAGAATTCATATTGGATTATGGATTGAATAACGCATACAAACTTTTAAATACGGTTGACGATTTTTATTTAGAACCACTTCGACGAAACATCGTTGCAAATTTGCTTCCAAATATTGGAATTAAAATCAATACTGCACGTTCTGCATGCAAAACTTATGAGAAAGATGGAGTCAGAAGAAGAGAAAAGGCAAATGTCAATCAGTGTATTAAAAACTACAAGGAAACCGTTGCTTGTTATATTGCAATGAAAATTACTGATGAAATTATTGGTAAACTGACAGAAGCTCCTTCTGGATATTTGGAAAAATTGAGGAAAGGCGATAATAAAGAAATGTCAGGCATTGGAAATTTGACGAAATTATTGGATGTAGATTGTGATGATTTTATGCATGAATATGGAGAGTTGGCTAAGAAATTTAGAGCTACATCTAATGATGCCATGACAGTTTATCTTCCATCACTTTCAGAGATTGCGTCTGGTGCTAATAACAGCGATTGGGCAGAAGATAATTTCTTTGATAGATTATATCAAGGAAGTATATTGGAACAGCAAGAAATTGAGCGTGGGTTGGAAAAGACATTTGAACCTGTGCGTAAATCTAATGATAAGAGAGGTTTAAAAGATATTCTTGAGAAAATAGATACTGATCGTAATATTTTCATTAATGTAATAAAAGGTAAACAAATAGATATAGAACATAATAAAGAAAAGAACATTATAAATCCGTTAAAGAATATCGTTGCAAACCTTGCCGGTAGTCCAGGAACAGTAGCAGGAGAATGGATAAACCAAAAATTGAGTGATGCAATAAATAATCCAGCATTACTGCCAAATGCTTTTAAAAAGACCGCAGATTTGTTTAATAGTTTCAAGGATATGAATCGTGTTCCTGTTTTCTTTCCCTTACGACCTGGTATTCAAATGCCATCAACAATGAGACTTATGTTTGTTGGGGATAATGGAGAACTTGCCAAGTCTCTTGGTTATGATAGTAAAAGCAAAGAACAACAATTTGTTGAAGACAAATCAATGGATGATTGTTTTATGGTAATGCGAATGCCTGCAGGACTTGAATTTGGTATGTATAAACATTATCCTGAATATAAAATATTTTACAACTCAGATTTTTACAATTATAAAGTACGCTCATGTTTTTATGGTTGTCATATACACAAGGCATTTAACGAATATGGATTCAATTTGCCTCAGATGGATAATGGGGTTAATATGGGGGGAAAAGGTATTTCAACCCAACTTGCAGAGAAACGTATGGAAGCATTAGTACGTACTCTTTTCTATCAGCATGTTGTTGATATTCTGTATGAAAGGGACAAAGTGTCGTATAATAAATTATTTGGTATTACGATGGTTCAAAACCAAAATGACTTAAGCGAGTTGGATGCGGAACAGATGCAAACTCTGAAAGATTTAGGTCTGTTAAATGAATCTTCGGCTCAAGATGATTCTTTGCCCAAGCCATTTATTTCTTTGGATTTTGATCCACAAAAACTCAATATAAAACTTCAAATGCGTTCGGTTATAGTAAATCCGAAAACAAATTATATTGAGGTTGATCATAAAAATGTACAGGATTATGATTTTTGTAAGGAGAATTCAGAAAAGTACGTTGCTTTTGTAGATAAGTTGCTGACGATTCCAGAATCGTTGTTTTCCGTTGCTGATTATATGGACAATAAGTTTGATGTAAAAAACGATGAAAATTTAAATAATGCATTGAATCTTATAAAGCAAGATGTAAAGAGACGTATGTCGGCACTCTTTGATGAAAATAAGAAAGCTAAATTTGCATTGTGTATGAAATTTTGGGATGCACACGGCACCACTGCCGAAAAAAACTCTGTAAAACACATATATGAAGTGATTAACTTATTATAAAAATTATGACACCTTTTTGGATTATAAATTTCTTGGAGAAAGACTCATGCGAGTCTTTCTTCAATTCATATTGGAATGCTATTCTTCAAAAAAAATCAAACGGAAATCTGCCATTGAAATTCTTTTATATCACTCAGGGATGGGTGAAAGATATGAACAAGGAAAAGATAGAGGAAATTGCCCGCATGAGGTTGGCAATGGATACAGAAGAAGGAGAAGACAGATTGATACCGGCATTTACCAAAAGAGATAGTAATGAAATCAATGTTATTTTTATAGGCGATATCACCCAAGAAAAAACAATAGAGCGTTTTCATATATGGGCGGCATATCTGAGACGGCAGTTGATACAAAAAAGATGGTCAACAATTAGTCGTGTGTCTATGTATGCTATCTTGTTGCGTCCAGAAACAATCGTTGCAAATGATGGTGTACTTACATACAAAGTGAAAGCATTTCTTAATGAACTAAATACATTGGAAAGTATGGATATCAACCATCGTCCATTTGACAGGGTATTGTTCATACAGGCTCCTATTAAAGCGGAGAATCGTGCAGCAGCCGAAGATTCTGCTAATCTGGCAGCATATCATATCGCCCGTACAGATGGAAAATGTTTTAATGGTTACCACGACAAGTTGTATTATGACACTAATAGTACGGCAGTATTTTTTGAAACAGATGTGCAAAAAGGAATTGATGCATACAACTTGAGCGTAATTATGCTTCACGATATGGTTTCGAGTGAAGACAAGGCCTTTTATAACGTCAAGGAGGCGGAGTCGTTCGTTGATGATAATCAGGATTATGTCAATACAATGATACCTCTTAATATGTCAAAGTTTATTGTTAGCGAATGTCCTAGAGTCCCTGATTTCAATCTATCGAAGCCGTTATGCCATCCGCTAAATATTTTTAAAATGCGCACTGTATGGAAGGAATACTACAATAGTTATATTGTTGGAATGAAGAGCAACCTTGTTAATACAATGCAACGTGATATGGCTACATTTGAAAAAGATTTTTGTAACGCTCTTTATGAACGTCAGCACAAGTTCATTACAGAACAGACTTATTGGTTGCAGAATCTTGTGTTTCAGATGTTTTGTGATATTGCCAGTCATGGACGATTTAAGCATATAGGGTTGAAACAATGCTTGAAAGTTTTGGAACTCTTTAAATCAAGAATAAAAGATGCGTTCAATAGCGAGGATAAAATGAAACCAGCATTTGATTTGCCTGTGCAGTTGGAGTCTGCAATTATTATAGCTAAACAGAATAATATGACACCAAACAAGGTGCTTGATGAACTTACATCACGTTTGGAACGTTTGCCTGTTTATAATATGTCAAGATTTTTGCGTTCTGCATTGCTCGGTTTATTGGTTGGTGTTCCTTTGGCAATTTTTTTGTCTCCAATAGCTTTAGTTGCCTTGCCACTGGCTATTTTGATTGATATGTTGGTATATAATTCTAAAGTGAAGCGTATCGAATCGTTGAAAAACCAATATGTAGGAATGAAACTGCAGGAAATACGCGAGAGGCTTAATGAAGAATTGCAGAAATGTATCGACAAGACTAAAGATGAAATGAGGCGTTATATGAAATGGCTTCGAGACAAGAAAATTGTTTGGTTGCAAGATAATTTATCGGTATTGGCTCCACCAAGCAACCAATTTAATGTTAGCAAAGTCTTTCAACCTCTTTTGAATGCATCGCCAAATAAATCAAATAAGCTTATCCAAACAAAAGATATTGACTTGAACATTAGTGACCGCAGTTTGATGGAATCCGGTTCTTTTGGTCAAAATCCAATTGTAAAGAATGTTCCAAATGCGCGGTTGATTTCAGAAGAAGATGGCTCTTCTATAGGGATATTTGATCTTGTTAACGACAAGATGACTGTTCAAAAACTTGTACAGGAACTAATGCATAGCGACGAAGATGTTAAGGATGGCGTAGAGCAGGATGTAGAATTTCAAAAACATGAGGGTTTCTCTGATAGTCGAAATATGCTTTTGCTGCTTGATGTTTCAGGAAGTATGTATGGAGATATGGATAGTTTAAGAGATTATGTAAAAAATTTGGAGGATCTTGGAAATATTGAGTGGATTGCATTTGACGATAAAGTTGTTGCTACTAGTAGAGATTCTAAAATAGAAGAATTAACGAGTGGTGGTGGTACTTGTTATATTCCAGCAATAAGGGAAGCTGTAAAATGGGTAGAATCGGAAGACTATGATTACATAGTTTTGTTGAGCGATGGCGGACCTTTTGAACCAGTAAATCGTATTGTCGAAGAAGCTAAAGCGCTCGATCAACCGCTTAATACTATAGCTGTTGGTACAGGAGCAGCGGTTAATGTGTTGATTGATATTGCAATGGAGACTGGAGGAGAAGAAATTTCTGTTTCCAGCTTCGAGGAAATTAATCATGCTGAAAAATGGACCAGTGAGATACTTCCCAGATTGGCATTGCTTAACAATGGTAATTATTTGTTCGGGGAATTGATGAAACATACACAGGTTGGAGCTTGTGCAAAAGCATTGCAAAAATATGCACTGAAACGGCTTGATGCTAATTCTCTTACAATTCCCATACTTCTTGATCAGTATATATGTAAAGATGGTTTTATAGAATGGATAGACTATACATCACAGCGTAACACATTAGTTACTACGGCAGAACCCCAACGAGATAAATTGTATTTTGCCACTATGTCTGATGATAGACGAAGTGAAGAGAAGATGGAATCCAGAATTCTAGAAATATGTAATGGTTATAATAAGGAGATGAGTATGTGCTTGTCGGAAAATGAACCGGAATTAATTGTATCCCTGATGTCTATAAGACCGTTATTGAATATTGGAGACTTGCAATGGGCATCAACGTTAAAAAAGGACGATGAATCCATTAACGATAAAGATACTATGAAAAGTTTACTCCAAGAAGGATACTCGTTCAAAAATATTTATGATGAAGAAATCAAAAATATATTATAGGTTATCCGAATATATGAATCATGCATAATTTGTTAAAAATAACAAGAGCATTTCTTTCATTGAGAGATGCTCTTTCTAAAAAAAAACAGGACCACAAATTTGGCATTGGAGATTTAACGCTTCCTTCCGCATACATATTTATCGTTCTTTATTATCCTCTTGTTTTATTAACAAGGAACATCTCCGAGCAATTTGCTCCCTGGATTGCTATTATTGCATACCCAATAATAATATTGGTTTTATATTTTTTTAAATCTAGGTATGTGCGTAACAATGGCAATTTTTTATGTATAGGTATAGTTGACGATAATGTTGGATCTATATTCATGGATAACTGCATTGTTGTTGTTGCAATATCCTTAATTGTGTTGGCAATTATAGGTTATGTGTCTTGTTTATTTTTACCAGTGTTAATTGTATCTCTAGTCGGTGTCCTTGTCAATTCTTTATTCTTTAAGTATATACGTGATATAGAAGATCCATATAAGTCTTGGGATGGCAGTTGGCGTAGGCGTAATTTCAATCCATTGCCACAAGGTCTTGATAGTTTTGTTGATATACATTTTTCGTGGGTTGATATTTTGGCTATAAAGGGGGTCAAAGGTAATGAAAAGTTGGATTGTTTTACGATACAGTTTCAAAAGTCTGATTTTGAAGGAAGTAGCCCTCGTGTACGAGAATGTAATCCTTTTTTTATGCAAGGATTACAATATGAAGATGATAGAGAGAGATACACCAATATCGTGCTTGATGGTGCGGATAAGACATTACAAAATACAGGTGAAACTGAATGTTTTGAAGATAGGTCTTTATCTCAAATAATCAATAGTGCATACGATATTTGCAAAAGATATAATTTGGCAGACTTCGAAATGTTTGACCTTATATTGATGTTTTGTCAAAAGAATATAGAGTATAAGGTTGACAATGAATGCGACAGTATAAATAGAATAGGAGAATATTATCGTTTTGCTTCAGAAACACTATACGACAGAACAGGAGACTGTGACTGTAAGGCTGTTTTGGCATATAAACTGTTTGAATTGCTCGGTGTGGATCCTCAATTTGTAATAGTAAAGGCAAACAATGAGGATGTATATAACCATGCTGCCATAGTACTTCGTAACGATGTCGGTGTTGGTTTACCACCACGTTATAAAGAATATAAAAATGGAATGGGTGTTTATTGTGAAGCAACGGCTAATGGAGATATGCATCCAGGTGATATTCCAGAAGGAGTGGATTTGGAATCAATGAAATTTGTTAACAGAAGTCATATTGGAAAATAGCTACAAATGGATAATGCTGAAAATACCATAGAAAGATACGTTGAAGAAGCAATAAGTTATTTTTCGGATTTGCCTTCTGAAAAAACACGTGAATATGAAAAGAAAATAGCGAAATATGCAGAATATTCAGCATCAAAAGAGCGTCAGATTGCACTAGAACGGATAATTGAAAAGCATCTGCCTTCGGAATATGCAGCTTTTTTTTGTTTGTGTACTATTTACAGGAGAAATAAAGATTTCGAGCGGATGAATCATTTGATAGAAACACATCATGAGTATAAAAAACATTTATCGTACAATCATCTTGTTGTTCAATATTTAGTTCATAGCGAAACATTTTACGATTATGATGAACTTTTGATTATGGCTTACCGAGATGCTAAAATGCTTGATGATAACTCTGGGTATTTGCAGGCATTTTGTAATGCTTTTATAACAATAGTTGAACAATGCGATGATGTAAGCCAAAAAAAAATTATTCAAGAGTGGTATGATACAGCGGAAGAATGTATTGATAAGGCTATTGAATTAGATCCTGATTATGCAAAGTTCTATAGTACTAAAGCAAGAATAGTTGGTGTGAAAGGAATGTTTTCTGATGCAGAATCTCTTTTAAATATAGCAATTAGCAAGGAAAATTCTAGCAGACCAGATTATGCTATCACGATTCAGAATTATCAATATTACAAGTTGAATTTGTCTATTAGAAAACTTGATTATAAGTACAAAGAAAGAATATCTAAATTAGAGAATGAACTTTACCAAATAAAAATACAATTAACTGACAAGATACCTCTATCTATCGATAAGGATAGTGTTATGACCAATACGAAGGAAAGAGAAATACATGCTTATTGTGGTAATGATTCGTATGCTTTTGTAAGTTATGCTCATGTTGATTCTAACGAAGTATATCCAATTATTTCTTGTTTGCAGGATGATAGAATGAATATATGGTTTGATGAAGGAATACATGCTGGAGCAGAATGGCCAGAAGAAATAGGAAAACGCTTGGTTGGTTGTGAAGCAGTAATTGTAATGTTGTCTTCAAATTCAATTAAATCTGCAAATGTTAGAAGAGAAGTTAATATGGCGATGTCAGAAAATAAGAAAGTGATTGTTATTCTTCTTGATGAAGTAACTCTTTCGCCAGGAATGAAACTTCAATTTGGATTATATCAAATGTTAAATGCGAGTAAATATGATAGAATGTCACTTACAAAAATGATAGAATCTGCAATAAAAGGAGACATATAGTATGGGTAAAATAGAAATAATTGAAAAATATAGTATATCAAAATATAATCGAAACAATCTCAATGAAGATGGTTTTTTTATTAATAATTCGTTTGTCGCAGTAGTAGACGGAGCAACAAGTAAAACTGGAATTGTCACAAATGGTAAAACTGGTGGTCAAATATTACGAGATAATATATTAAATGTGATTTCTAATTTTCCATTTGATATATGTTGTATAGATGCTGTAAAAAAAATACAGAATCAGCTTATATGTGATGCTCCTGTGGAATTAATTGGCAGGGCGGCTGCATCTGCGATTATTTACTCTGTTGAGAGACATGAAATATGGGCAGTTGGAGATTGTCAGATGTTAGTTGGAGAAACGGAATATACATTTAAGAAAAAAATTGATGAGTTGCTTGCTGAGTTGAGAAGTTTTGCAATACGTGCATTTATTAAAAAGGGGAAAAGTATTTATGAATTGCAAGAACGAGATTTGGCTAGAGAGTTAATTCAACCGTTTTTGTTATTACAATCGGAGTTTGAGAACGAAGAAGATTATTATGGATATTGTGTATTTAATAATTTTACAACAATTGATCGTTTTCCATACTCAAAAGTAAATATAATCACAATAGAACAAGGGATGATTGTTTTAGCTAGTGATGGATATCCTAAGTTGAAAAAGAGCTTCAACGAGAGTGAAAAGTTTTTGAAGGAAGTTATTGAAAGAGATCCTCTATGTTATATAGAAAACTCTGGTACTAAGGGAATTTATATTAATAACAATAGTTATGATGACAGAACGTATGTGAGGTTCCGTATTGTAGATTAAAATACGTAATTAGATCAACAATGAATGCATTTAATTTATGATTACAAGAAATATACTAGTGTGTTTTTATCAGTTATTAAAGTAATGTTTCTCTATTAATAGAATAATAATGCGAAAAATAATTGTAACATAAGTCAAATATGTGTATGTGATATTATTGAAGATATTTTGCAATATGATATTTTTTATGGAGAATCGATTGATTGAAACGATAAATATTGAGAAGACAAAATAGTTAAATGAATAATAGATTGGGATAATTATAATCATCAAAACAAAAAATAATTATGGCATATAAAGCATTGGAAGAAATGTGGGAAACCCTTCGGGCAAAATATAAAGGTATTAATATAGGACCACGCTTTCCTTCTGAAATTTTGACTGTTCTAGGACAAGAGGTTGATTTTTCCACGGCCGTGGCTCATTTTATTCATGAGCGATGTGTGGATTTAAGATTTGAAGAAAAAATCAAAGAAAAAGAAAATACATTGGGCGTTTATTTGGGCAAAAGTTCAAAAAAAGGACAAATTCCTTACAATATGCAGATGGATATAGATAGGCTTTGCCTTGCTCGATCTATAGAAAGATTTATGGAATCTGGATGTAGAGAAGATGCCTTTGATGTATATTTCTGTTTTTTGGAGATGTTTGGTGGGGGGTACAGTACTTCGAGAAGAATGATTGAGTTGCTGTCTGAGTATGAATCTACAGCAAGTACTATGCTTATGTCTCATAGGGATCATTATTCTCATTCGGTATATGTATTTCTGCTTGGTGTGGCAATGTTTGATTCAATTCCTATTGTGAGAAATGAATATAAGAGGTTTTATAAAATAAAAGAAGACAGGACCGCCGCACATCATTTCCTGCAATTTTGGGGGATGACTGCTTTGTTTCATGATATTGGTTATCCATTCGAAATCTCATTTGAGCAGATAACGTCATATTTTTCGCAAAGAAACGAGGAAAATGATAGGGTGGAACATACAAAAAATATGCCTTTTGTATGCTATGGTAATATGAATTCATACCTACGTATTGATAAGCAAGCGAAGTTAAAACTTAAGGATTGGTATAATAGGAACTTTAAGACATTTGAGGAATGGCTGGCTTTTGATATAGTCGGTATCCTGCGCAGGAGTAATTGTGCTCGCGTCAAAGATACGACAGAGCAAGATGTTATAAAAATTTTAAAAAATGTGGCGCGCCCGGCAAGAAACAAGAAGTTCATGGATCATGCTTATTTTAGTTCGATTATTTTGTTTAAGGAATTCTTTGAAGCGTTGGATAATGAGAATAGTAAAAATCCTTTGAAAAAGGAACACATGGATGCTCTTACGGCAATCGCTCTTCATAATTCGTTATATAAAAGAGAGTTGACGGGGGATAATAAACTGAAATTAGATGATCATGCATTTATGATTGAATGGCATCCGCTTGCATATCTTTTGCAACTTGCTGATGAACTTCAATGTTGGGATCGTACTTCATATGGTAGAAATACCAGGGCCGAGTTACATTCCATGTCTTGTAATCTTAAATTTGACGAAAATGGAGTTTATGCGGAATATGTATATGATAAGGCAGAAAGTAAGAAGATAGTTGATTATTGGAATAAGTATAGGGAGTATGAAGCATTATCCGATATAGAGAAAAAACCTAGGTTAAAAAAGTATTCTGATATGGTAAATGATAATGTTTTCGCAAAAGAAATTGGTAGAGTTGTAGGTTTGAGTAACTATGGGAGTTGTAATGGAAATATTAAATTGAATGTTTCTGTGCGCATTGAAAATGTTGAACAAAAAAAGAAATGTACTTATCTGTCTACAAGTAATTTTATTCATATATATGATTTTGCTGCTGCGTTGAATGCTCAATACAATAAAAATTTTGAGCAGAGAGAAGAAATGTTAGATGATTTTGAATTGCTTTCATTGGAGTATAAGCTTTCAAATATTGGACAGGCTAAAAATTTTGCAAAGGCACTTGATGAGATTGGATGCTTTTATACAGATCGCCCTGTTGCATATGAGATGGTTAAATGTTTTACAAACGAAGAGCTTCTCTGTTTGGGAGATTTCGAGCATAAGCGTTGGGAGAAAGAAAAACATGAAATGTGTTGGATGCCAGGTGGCAATATTGAAAACAAATTAAAAGAAAATAAAAATGAGTTGCGTGAGATGGCACGTATGCATTATGATTTGGATGTGAAATTTGATGATTTGAACGATGAAGAAAAATTAAAGGATATAAGTCAACTAAATACAATGATGGACAAACTTTTGGAATTTGATGGAATTAGGGTGTATAGGTATAGGTAGGCTTGATAAGTAAATTGAGATCATAAAACTAAAGATATATAATAGGATTATGAAAATGAAGGTTTATCGTAATAGTCACAATATGTATTTTTTATTCAAAAAATGAAAGGAAAGTTGAAATGAACAAATGTCCATTTTGTAGTTCTCAAAACATATATTTCAGTAGAAAGAAAAATATATATGTTTGTGAAGATTGTGATAAAGTTTTTTCGTGTTATTTGCCAGCAAAAGAAGAGCAAAAAACAAACAATAATAGCCTTGATCTTTTTTTTAGTTATGGACATGACCAAAATAGTGAGATTGTTGAACGTATCAAGGATGATATGGAAAAAAGAGGACACCATGTTTGGATTGATACTGGCAAAATAAAGAGCGGAGACTATTGGCGAGATGATATTCTTGGTGGAATATTAAAAGCATCTTATGTAGTGGCATTTCTATCAGAACATTCTACTAGAAATCCAGGAGTGTGTTTGGATGAGTTAAAAATAGCAGTTTGCGTTAAAGGGGCAGACATTAAAACCGTTCTTTTAGAGTCTGAACACAATATTAAACTTCCTACGACATTGTCTGAAATACAATGGCTTGATATGAGTGATTGGAAAAATGTAAAGACATTACATGAGCCAGATTTTGATTTGTGGTATCAAAGAAAATTTACAGAATTGTGTCGGGCAATAGAATCTAACGAATCCCATGAATTGAGTGGCGATATACATTTTTTGAAAAACAAATTGACTCCTTATTTGAATTCAGAGAAGGAATATCACTTGCTCTCTAAAGGTTTTTGTGGCAGAAAATGGTTGATGGTTCGTATTAAGGAATGGCAGAAAAAATATAATTCTAAAACTCTTATTATTTATGGATGTCCAGGCAGTGGAAAGAGTGCCTTTTCTGTAAATTTTTCACATTATAATCCCGATGTTTTTTGTTGCTTTCTTTGCGAGTGGAATAAGGAACAAACAACGAGTCCACATAGTCTTATTCGCACGATAGCTTTTAGATTGGCTACCAAATTGCCAGATTACAGGAGTATGTTATTAATGCAAATAAAAGAAAATGTAAATCTGGAAGATATGAATGCAGAAACTTTGTTTGAGTTTTTGTTGGCATATCCGTTAACCCATCTTATTGATGGAAATAGAGATGCTTGTATTATTGTAGTGGATGGTTTGGATGAAGCCGCTTATAATAGTGAGAATTTTTTAGCTGAGGTTTTTTCTAAATGTGTTGATAGGTTGCCGCATTGGATTAAATTTATATTTACAAGCCGTCCGGAGAAGAATGTAAGTAAGTATTTTCGAACTAGTGAAACTATTGATATTGTCAATGATATTCCTGCCGGATATGATGATATCAAGGCGTTTTTTATGGAATCATTAGCATCAGAATTATATATTATACCAAATAAGTTAGAAACTCTTAATAAAATGTGTGATCTTAGTAATGGCGTTTTTCTATATGCTGAGTTGCTAGTTGGTGATATTAAGAGCAAAATCATAGATATACAAGATGTGTGTTCGTTGCCTAGAGGGTTGGGGGCGTTTTATTTCGTTTCTATGAAGAGAAGGTTCCCTTCTATAGAATCGTTTCTGAATGTAAGGGAAATTTTAGAATTATTAACCATTTCTGATACTATTCCAGAAGAGTTGATTATGGGAGTCTATGGGTATTCTCAATATTCTTTTATCACTAATTTGGATAAACTTGGCTCTTGGGTAAATAGGTTTAAAGAAAATGATATTTATATATTATGTTTTTCTCATAAATCTGTTAAAGATTGGTTCTCTGATTATAATCAGAGTTGTGAGTTTTATGTTGATTGCAAATCTGGAGCATTAAAACTTGCCCGTTATTGTAAAGATATTATTGGCATGAAAAAAGAGAATGCTAAAATAACTTACAATGATGCTATTTTTCTATATGTAAAAGAACATATAGGTATTTATTATGTTGTTGCAGAAAGATATAATGAACTTGAGGAGTTTTTGATTCAACATAATTGTGAATTGGATCCTTATTGGAACATATGGAATAAATTCCCCCAAACATGGAATCATACAGCATTGTTAAATGCATTTCTGAAATCAGATCAACGCCACTCTTTTTTAAGAAAATTGCAAAGGGAAGGAAATGTGACATTTCTGTATTGGATATTTGATATAATTGATAAAAAACTATGTTATAATGATTTTGATAAAGAGTATGTTTCAATATATATGGATGTGGTTCACATGTCTGGTAATTATTCAAAAGCAGTTGATATTGCAGAAAAGTATTTGCAGGGGCATATGGAACAATTCGGAAAAGAAGAGTTTTTTGCCATGCTATCAGTTCGTAAAATACACCACTCAATGTTTTATAAACCAGTAAATGTTCTTTTAAATGAAGCAATGGAATTATTAGATGATATGGACGAAAGATTTCCTGTCGTATATAATGAATTGCTGTTTTTGATTGGGGGTAATTTAGGCGTTCTATATGGAGATTGGGACTTTTGCAAAATGTGGCTTGATAAATCTTCTGGTTTTGCACATAAACATCATTTGTATGATTTTGATAAAAGAAATGCTCGAAAATTAGCAGATTATTATTGTTATGTCGGGGACTATGAAAGAGCAGAAAAAATACTAATGAAATATATTCCTGCCGATATAAGTATAAGCGGTCGTTATGAAGCTTATCTTGTCGGTGCATTGGCAAATCTATATACATGTAACGGTAACGATGATAAAGCTATAGAATGTTATGAGTGTTTGTTGAAGTATACTATGTCTAAAGGAATAGTCGGTTGGTGGGCACATTCGTATCTTGGAATTGCAAATGTTAATTATAAAATTGGAAATATAAAAGAGTGCCAAGTTTTTATAAGGAAAGCTCTTGAAATATACGGTCGAATTAAGCACCAGTGGGGGATTATTATGTGTGAAGCACTTGATTCTGCTTGCAATTCATTGTCAAAAATATCTTGTGAGAAAGCTTTACAACATGCGAAGAACATGAGTTATGGTTCTTGCATTTCTTCAATAGAGAATTTATGCGAAAATAACGAAAATTATTTAAAACTTTTTTTTCTATAAAATGAGATTGTATAATGGGTAAAATTATTAAGATTAGCAATTCGGATATAATTAATGCATTACAAAATACTACTCGTCAGTATTTTGTGGGAAATCTATTTAAACCGCAGCAGATTTCTTTTTATAAAGATGAAAGGTTGGAAATAGGTATGTCTAGTTATTCGGATTATATGTCAGAACCAGCTCATGTCCATAATTTAGCAACGGAGTATCATTATGTAATTAATGGCTGGACAGATTATATGGATGTTGAGACAGAAATTGTATATGAATTTCAAAAGGGTGATTTTTATGTTATAGAACCTGGTACAATTTACGCTCAAAGAGTAAAGGCTGGAACATGTATTTTATTTATAAAAGTGCCATCAATAAATGATAAGCAATATGTGGACATTAATGAGGTCGTGTCCAAATGGCAAAAAGAAAAAATGCATACCATCCGCACTGATTACTATTATGACGAAAATGCACCTAAACCCAATTCGATTAAACCTGCAGCAGCTGTGGCCATATTCAATTACAAGAAAGAGATACTTTTGCTTCATCGCAGGGACAATGGTAAGTGGACAATGCCAGGAGGAACTCTTGAATATGGAGAAAACTTAATTGGATGTGCATTGAGAGAGGTAAAAGAGGAATGTGGCATAAATGTTGAAATAAAAGGTATTGTAGGTACGTATACTGATCCAAATGTCATTGTGGAATATTCCGATGGAGAAGTTCGTCAGGAATTTACTGTCGTATATTATGGGTTGGCACTAGATTATAATGTATTCTTAGATGAGGAGTCAAGTGCATATAAATGGGTATCTTTAGATTCAATTCATAATATTCCCATGGCAGATTCGCAAAGGCGAAGGGTGAATGATGTGGTAAATTATTTAAATGGAGGCAACTGTATTTTTGAATAACAAGTGTATGAAAACAATAAAAATAATGGTTGCAGCCGCAGAAGAGTTGCATGAAGAAAAATTGGAGTTCTCAAATCTAATAGAACATCTAAATGAAGCACTCGCTCCTAGAGGCATTGTGCTTAAACGCGTAAAATGGAATCCAGAAACGGATGGAAATTTAGAAGATTTCAAAGCAAAACTCAATGATTGTGAAATGTGTCTCTCCCTATATTGGCGTGATTTAACAGGCAACTCGCAACAAGAACTGACTACTGCATATCAGGAGTTAAAGGCAGGTCAAAACCCGCCAACAGGTGATATGACTGGAGCATTAAAGGATTTTAAGGCTAATTTCGTCACTAATTTTGGTCACTTCTACTTAGAATAAATGTAATATAGGAGACTTAGTAATGATTAATAACCGACAAATACGTATCTTCATATCTTCCACGTTTCAAGATATGCAAGAAGAAAGAAATTACTTGCTAACAAAAACGTTTCCTCTCTTAAATAGGATTGCACGTGAGCGCAATGTCAGCATCGTTGCTGTGGACTTGAGATGGGGTATTAACAAAGCGGAAGAAGGCGAAAATGGGCAAGTTATTTACACGTGCTTAAACGAAATTGACAACTCACATCCATTTTTTATTGGTCTTTTAGGTACTCGCTATGGTTGGCAACCTTCTGCCATAGACATTGAAAGCAAGGATTTTAGTGAACGTTATCCATGGATCGCTAAAGACATCCAACAAAACTTGAGTATCACTGAAATAGAAATGCAATATGGTGCGCTAAGACAAGAAACACCGGTTTTTGCTGTTTTCTACTTAAAGAATATAGGGGGTAACAACAGAGTATTATGTCAAGATGATCAAAATGAACATTTACAAAGGCTAAGAAATCAAATATGTCATCAAAAAAGATACCAATGTAAATACTATAATAATGCTGATGATCTTGGGCGGCAGGTTGAAAAGGATTTTATTAAACTATTAGACAGTCTGTTTCCAAAGCAGCAACTATCCCTTATTGAAAAATTGAGATTAGAACAATCTTATTTTATCGAAAGCCATAGCAAGTCATATTATGGGCGAAAAGAACAGCATGAACAAATAAATCTCTTCATCACCTCCTCGGAGCCTGTTCTGTGCGTTTGTGCGCCAGGAGGGATAGGAAAAAGTGCTTTGTTGGCAAATTGGATTAAAGAACGTATTAAGGACAAAAATTTGTTCTACTATTTCGTAGGAACCACTCAAGAGGAAAACAATTATAAAAATATTTTCTACTATTTTATTAATGAATTAAAATATCGTTATGGTTTGGAGACCAATAATACACCAAACAACAAAACGGACTATGGGAAGGAATTTGGACTATTATTGGAAAATCCTCAGCTTCAAAACAAAAAAATAGTATTTGTCATTGATGGAATTGATCAGATAAAGGATAATATATTTTTTTATTTACCAAAGACTACTCCAAATGTGCATTTTATTTTGAGTGCCAATTCAGGAACTCAGATAGAACAAGGATTGCGTCAAGACGGGTGTAAGATGATGGATTTAAAACCATTATTTGAAGCCGAACGTATGGAAATGGCAAAACGCTATTTGCGTTATCATAGTAAAAAACTAGAAGAAACCCAATTGCGCAAGATTGTCGCCAATAGTCTAACAGAAAATACATTGGTTTTACAGACATTATTAGATGAGTTGTTGGTGTTTGGCGTATATGAAAAACTTGACGAACGAATAGATTATTACTTGAGTTCCATATCGCTGGAGGATTTTTTTGAGAGGTTAATTCGGCGTTGTGAGGAAGTGTATGGCGCTCAGATGGTAAGAATGGCATTGTCGCTAATTGCTATTAGTAGAAATGGGTTGTCCGAGACCGATATTACGCAATTATTGGCCGTATCACAGCTAAATTGGTCGCAATTCTATTGTGCCCTCATTAATCATTTCATAGTAAAGAATGACCTTATCAGTTTTTCTCATGAGTATCTGCTCAAGGCAGTGGAAAAATACTATTTTATCAATTTGGATCAAAAAACAAAGTTGCATCAATTATTAGGAAATTACTTGTTGCATGAATCCGAACTTCGAGGAAAATATACAAACAATGATTTCTCTGAAATTCCATATCAATTGCTTATGGGGTGCGAATTTGATAAACTATATCATTTTCTGTTAGATGTCCATGTGCATGATTATCTGTTGTTGTACAACTTCGATCATAATGACTGGATTCTTTATTGGAAGTCATTATACTCACACGATCCTCAGAAGTATTCAGTGAAAGCTCTTCTTAATGTCGTCGGGAATGATGCAATACGCTTGATAGAACTATCTAACTTGACATATAAACATTTAACCTCCATTGGAGACAGTAAATTGTTCGCCCAAAAAGCAGTAGAACTGACTGGAGGGAAAGGCCCTGTCGGTGAGCTTGCAGAACAAATTCTTGTGAGAATACTATCAGACAAAGGAGAGGTTGACGAGGCTATTCGTCATCTTAAATTATTAATGACAAATACATGGAATGAGATGATGTATGACTCGTACGAAAAAATAATGGGAGAACTCCTTGTGAAGAAAGGCTCATATTCAGAAGCACGCAACTGGTTTTCTAAAGTGATAGAACGGAATGAAAATAAAGGTATAAAGCCACCGTTTTTGGGAGGAGCATATGCGGATACTGGATTATGTTTCATGATGGAACAAAGCTATGACGACTCTATTCGTTATTTACTTAAAGCCCTAAAACTATATAAGCAATCTATCGGCGAAGAAAACAATTCTGTTATCAATGTATTGGGGTTGTTGGCTATGGCGTATCTCAAAAAAAGTGATTTCGACCAATCTCTTGTCTATTATAAACAACAATTGGAGATGGGCATCCATCTGTTCGGTGTCGATTCCGAAAGCGTTAAGAAAACATGTCTTGAAATTGCCAATGTATACGACAAAATTGGCGACCATCAAAGAAAAGAGTATTATTTAGCCAAATCTTTCATGGGCAAATCCATGTCGTTTCTTGAAAGATTTAATGACTTGGAACAGCGTGCATTAACTTATAAACAAAAAGGAGAATATCAATACGCAATAAACCTTTTTAAAGAATACATTTTTGCTTCTGAAAACCTTGGCGATGTTTTTGCTTCTAATCGAGCAAGAATTTTCGCACATATTGCTTTCTGTTATGAAAAACTGAAGAACAATGTGCAAATGTTAGAAAATTGGAGCTTTTCGTCGAAAGAGGCTGATAAGGTTAAGTTGTCGTCTTTAAAATCGGAAGAAAGAACCAATAGTTCGATATGTAACATTTATTATAATTATGGAATCTTTCTTTATCAAAACCAACAATTCTATGATTCTTCTGTACAATTGTTAAAATGCATAAAAGCATTAAATGATACCCAAATTAGTGTTGAATATTATAATAACTTATTAATGACACTTTGGAATAGTTATCGTTTTCTATGCGAGAATTGCAGGGCAAAGTCAAATTATGTTGACGCACAACTTTGGGTGGATAGAATGAGGGATCTTTGTCAACAAAATAATTGGGAAAAAACGCCTGAGATGGGCAATGTCTTTGCACAACAAGCTATGATACATCAAGGCATGGGAAACTTCCAATTCGCAATTGAAAACATGAATGAAGCTATTAGGTTATACAAACAGTCGTCCGACAAGTTTCCCCTAATGCTCGGTTCTCTATACGAATATTTGGGAAATATCTATCGAAATAAGCAATCTTTAAGCGATGCAATTGTGTGCTATAACGAATCTGCGGCTTATTATGAGAAAGTGTCTGATACATCCAAACTGGTCTTTGTTTATAACGAGATTGGGATGGCAAAAGGACGCCAAGGAAATTTTAGAGATGCATTAATATACCATAATAAGGCGTTAGAGTTGGCAAAATTATTATACAATAACGATTGTGATCCTAGGTTAGCCGCTTTATATTATAACGTGGGGTATACATTAATAGAAACAGGAAACAAAAAAAGAGGTGATGAATACATACAATTTGCAAAATATATATCTAATAATGAATAATATAAATAATTATGATGCCTAAAACCTTGTTGGATGAATATACTTTCTTTTGGAATATAGAACGAGCAATTCAGCCTGTTATTGATCAGCAAAAAAGATTGGACAAGGAAATGGCGGATTTTCGTAAAAGCATAGGGTTGTAACATTAAATTTTGTATTATTAAACTATTATTTTACATGGAAATAAACAAAGCAAACAAATACTTCGCTTTCATTAGTTACAAGCGCGAAGATGAAGAATGGGCCATTTGGCTGCAGCACGAGATGGAGCATTACCATTTGCCTGTATCTTTGAATGGACGAACTGATCTACCATCGGAGTTTCGCCCTGTTTTTAGGGATATAGACGAACTGAAAGCTGGCAATTTGCCAGAACAAATATACAATTCTCTGGCATCTTCATCCTATCTCGTTGTGATTTGCTCGCCTAATTCGGCAAAATCGGAATGGGTGAACAAGGAAATAAAAGATTTTATTAAAATTGGCAAAAATAAAGGCATTGACAATGTAAGAAACATCTTCCCTTTTATCGTGGAAGGGCATCCTCATGCCCAAATAGAATCGGAAGAATGCTTTCCGGAAGCATTGCTTGAATTGCAGGATGAAGAAGAGCGAGTTGGTGGCAATGTGAACGAGAGTGGACGTGATAAGAATGGCGATGTGAACGAAATTGGTCGCGACAAAGCCTTTATGAAAGTGTTGGCAGGAATGTTGCCTAATGTTGCGTTTGATGAACTTTGGAATCGATATGAACATGATAAAGCAGAGGAGGAACGTAAAAAGCGTGAAGAATTTAGGCGTTTCCAAAGGATGCAGTCGCGTTTTGTGGCAGAAAAAGCAATAGGTATTGTTGATGATTCTTCATTATCTCAATTATTAGCATTAGAGGTTTTACCTAAAAACATAAATGATACAAACGACCGTCCCTATGTCGTTGATGCAGAGCGAGCATTACGTCAGGCTTCTTTTCATCACAAGATAACGTTACGTGGTCATACGTTGGATATAAATGACGTTGCATTTAGTTCTGATGGGAAAATGATTGCTTCTATTGCGAATGATTTTACAATATTGATTTGGGATATTGAAACAGGGGTGTTGATTAACAAATTGGATTGCGGACATCCTTTTGGGCTCTGCATCACATTCTCTTCGGATAATAATTGCGTTATAGCTATCATCGGTGATGGGGTATTATCTTCATGGGATGTACGAACAGGTGAACAGGTTTGGTTATATGATGCAAATGAATTATTTGACACAAAACGTATCTCTGCTGCCAGTTCAATAACGAATAGTCCTGATGGAAATAAATTAGTAATATCTACCTTAGAGGGAGATGTTTTCTTGTTGGATTTTGGCAAAGAGACCACATCTTCGATTGAATTAGATGATTCTGTTATGTCTGTTATCTATAGTCCGAATGGACAATATCTTCTTGCTACGACAGACAAAGGTTTTGTACTCTGGGATTTAATCAATGATGCAAATATTCATCAGAATGTAAATGATGATATTGTCGATTTGATAGACAAAACTCAAGCCGTTTTCAGTTCCGATAGTAAGCGTATGGCATTCTTCGCAAAAACGCCAGTCAAAAGTCAGATTACAATTTGGGATATTTCTAGTCTAAATCAAATTCAGACTTTAGAATGGCAGGCAGAGGTAAATGAAGAAACAGAAGAAGCAGTGGGCAATATAGTTTCCATCGCTTTCAAAAATGAAGGGAGTGATATTATTTCCATTCATGATAATGGAATTATTTATATATGGGATATTGCTGCAAAAAAAATTAAAAATGGAGATGTTATGTCTCCTGTAACTGTTAAGGAAGCGTATTTTGATATTTCGGGACGTTATACGGGGTTGTGTACTGAAGATGACACAATTATTTTGGCAGAGACATGCTCTGCTTATATAAAGAGGATGAATATAGACAAATCACCATTAGTTACAGCTTCGCTTGCTTCTGATGGATTGCAGTTGATAAATAGTATTGGTTCAATACTAGAAAGAGCTGAACTGTCTATATGGGATGTTGCTTCAGGAGTCTGTAAAAATAGAATTAATGCACATGAGGATATGATTACATCTATTGCATATAGCGCAGACGGAATGCGATTCGCTTCAGCATCGGCAGATGGTACTGTACTTTTATGGGATGCAAAAACAAATTCACAATTGCATCAACTGAAGGCTGCGGAGATAACTGATGGCGAATATGCATTTACTTATGTTGCTTTTAGTCCTGATAATGCAGTACTTGCAGCAGCTTTATCCAATGGTCATATCGTTTTATGGGATGTGGTTAAAAAACATGTTATTCAAGATATACAATCTTCTGGAAATCAAATTTTTTCTGTGGCTTTTAGTTCCGATGGAAATCAACTGGCAGTTGGAGCGTTGGACAGAAAAGTGAAGGTTTGGGATGTACAAACAGGAAAAATGATTCGCAAGTATGAAGGACACACCAATGTGGTCACAACAGTGATCTTAACCCCCGATGATTCCCTACTGATTGCAGGAGGATATGACAAACAGATTATCTGTTGGAATATAGGAGATGGAAAAATCAGATGGAAGAAGGAAGTAAGAGACCGTGTGAATTCGATTACTTGTAGTCGTGATGGGAACTATATTGTTACTGCCATAGCAGATATTAATACACCGATTGTTGTTGTTGAGGCATTAAGTGGAGAAACAATTGTTACTTTAGATGGTCTAATGTCCGAACCTATTTTTGCAAAATTTACACCAGATGGGAAACAAATCATTACAGTAGGCAAAGGTGGCGCTATATATTGGTGGGACTTTCCGCCCCTCCAAGAACTCATCGACCAAACCCGTGAGCGATTCAAAGACAGACCTCTCACAAAAGAGGAAAGAGAGCAGTATTATTTGGAATGACAATAAATCGGATTCTGGCTGGGTGGATATAGAATTGTTATAAAAAGAAAATCAAATAAAATAATTCACAATGGATAATAAATACGATATTTTTATTAGTTATCGGCGTTTAGATGAAAAAGGTAATATAAGCGGTCGTGATCAGGCTCGTCTTATTGCGAAACAGTTGGAATTGGCGCATTTTCGTCCTTTTTTTGACTATAGTGAAATAAAGGATGGTGAATTTGATAAACTCATTCTTCCTGCAATTGAAAGTTGTAAAATTTTTATCTTGGTGTTAACAAAAGATTCAATGAACCGATGCAAAAACAAAAACGATTGGGTGCGCAGAGAAATAGAAAAGGCGATAGAGTCAAAATGTAAAATCATCAATGTAAGTCCCGATAACTCTTTTAATGGATGGCCTGATGATTTGCCAGATTCCATACAAAAAATAAAAACAATTCAAATTTCGATTATTCATTTTGATTCCTTGTTTGAAATGTCGATGGAGAAAATGTTAAAAGAACGAATTTCACCTACAGTATCTAGTGGAGAGTGTACGTCATCTTTGGAAAATACTGAAGGCTGTTTTCGTAAAGTTTGTGAAAGCCTTTATTATGCATTGACAAGTGTAAGACATGCTTTTCAGATTGCAGACCTAGATGAAATCATAAATGCAATGTCTGAACTACGGCAAATATTATGCAAAGTTTATTCATATTCCGAGTTATGCAGGTATTCCAATAATGAAATCGCAAATAAAGCAAAAAACATAGTTGACCAGTTCAATGTATTTGTGAAGCCATACAATAAATGGATTGATTCAGACAGAGTATCGGGAAATGCACATTTGTTTGCAAAACAAGCAGAAAAAGAATTTAACAAACTAATAGATTTTGTGGTTAAAATCTTGTCTCAATTACACCAAAGCGAATAATACGGGAAACAATATGGTTGTTAATTTAATGTTGAGAATAAAATTGTTTTTTAGTTTATAAATATGTATCATCATGGTCTGTTGCCAAATTATTTGAAACAAACATGAATAGTAATAGTAACAAATATTTCGCCTTCATCAGCTACAAGCGCGAGGATGAAGAATGGGCTGTGTGGTTTCAGCACGAGATGGAGAACTATCACCTGCCAGTAGTTTTAGGTGAACGCGAGGATTTACCGAAAGAGTTTCGTCCAGTCTTTCGTGATATTGATGAGCTAAAAGCAGGAAATTTACCAGAACAAATATATAAAGCTCTGTTTTCGTCTGGTTATTTGGTAGTGATTTGTTCACCTAATTCGGCTAAATCCGAGTGGGTGAATAAGGAAATAAATGATTTTATTAAAATCGGTAATACGAAAGGCATAGACAATGTAAGAAACATTTTTCCTTTTATCGTGGAAGGGCATCCTCATGCCAACAACGAAGCAGAAGAGTGCTTTCCGAAAGCTTTACTCGATTTACCAGAAAATAAGGAAATAGTTGGTGGCAATGTGAATGAAAAGAGTGGTAATGTAAGAGAAGATGGGCGAGATCGGGCTTTTGTAAAAGTGCTGGCAGGAATGCTTCACAATGTCGATTTTGATCAACTATGGGACAGATACGAACGGGATAGAGCGGAAGCGTTGCGCGTTGAGTTAGAGAAAAGGGATAAACTGCTCATTGCCCAAAGCCGTTTTGTTGCTGAGAAAGCTATGTCCATAGCAGAAGAGGATTCGTATCTGGCAAGATTGTTGGCGGTAGAAGTGCTGCCAAAGGATATGGAAAATCCTGATAGACCATATACGGTGGAGGCAGAACGTGCGTTGAGAAAAGCCTATTCATATAATTCAGCCATTTTGAGGCATCATAGTGAGCATGTTTCATCGGTTTCGTTTAGTCCTGATGGAAAACTAATTGTTTCTGCCGCATGGGATAAAACGATTAAAATTTTGAATGTAGAAACAGGGGTAGTGATAAAAACATTGGAAGGAGATTCTCGATGTATAAAATCAGTAGCTTTTAGTCCGGATGGTAAACGGATAATTTCTGCTTCTGGTAAATCTGTTGTAAGTATATGGGATGCTGACACTTATAATAAGACGATGGTTTTGGAAGGTCATTTAAACCGTGTGAATTCTGCTGTTTATAGTTATGATGGCAAGTGTATTGTAACAGCATCAATGGATAATACTGTCAGAATTTGGGATGCAGCTACTGGGGGGCAATATAGAGTTTTTAATGGACATGAAGATTACGTTTATAGTGCTAATTTCAGTCCAAATGGAAAGCAAGTTGTGTCGGCATCTAAAGATGGCGTTATTTTGGTATGGGATGTGTCAACAGGAGAAATAGTGCATAAACTGACTGGACATAAAGAGTATGTGAGTTTTGTTTCTTTCAGCCCTGATGGAAAGCAAATCGCTTCTGCATCATTGGATCATACAGTCATAATATGGGATGCTATAACTGGTGATAAGATCCAAACTTTGTCGGGGCATAAAAAGGCTGTGTCCTCCGTATCCTATGATTCTACAGGTAGATATATAGTTACAGCATCTTGGGATCACACTTTGAGAGTCTGGGATTTGTTTACGGGTAAGACAATTCATAAACTGAAAGGTCATAGTGACAATGTTGACTATGCTGTTTTTAATAAAAATGGCACCCGCATTGTTTCTGCGTCGTGGGATAAAACTGTAAGAATATGGGATATTGGTGATGATGTTCAATGCAATTCTTTTGATGGGTACAAATTCGCCAATTTTAGTCCGGATGGAAAATATTTAGTAACAAGAACCGATGATTGTGCAATTTCCGTTTATGAACTAATGACAGGAAAGATAAAAGCAAATTGGCAATTTGATAATGTTAGTCATGTGTCTTTTAGTCCCAATGGTCTTTACCTTGTTTTGGCGTTGTCGAATGGAATGATTAAAATTATTGATGCGAAAACAGGGGAGGAAATAAGAACACTGATTGGTCATACATATTCTGTAAATTCTGTTTTTTTTAGTGCCGATGGAAAGAGAATTGTTTCTGCATCTGATGATATGACTGTAATTATATGGGATATAAAGAGTGGTAATCCGATTAGAGTGTTGGAAAAACATGAAAAGCCAGTCAAGTATGCGGTCTTTAGTAATGATGGGAAAATAGTAGCATCAACTTCTGGAGTTTCAATCTTATTATGGAACATTAAGACAGGAAATAAGATAGCGGTACTTAAAGGTCATACTCGTTGGGTAAATTCAGTCGTATTTAGTCCGGATGACAAATATATATATTCAGCTTCAGGAGATAAAACGATAAGAGTATGGGATTTAAACGGTAATCTTGTTAGAATTTTGGAAGGACATACTGATAGTGTCAATTCGATTGGTTTTAGTTTCGATGGTAGACTTGTAATTTCTTCCTCAAGAGATAATACAATAAGAGTCTGGGATGTTAACTCAGGTAAAGAGATTAGAAAATGGGATGGTCAATATGAAGACACTCGGACTGCAGTTTTTAGTCCAAATGGAACATATTTTGCATATACGTCTAATGACGATTATGTCGTATTTCAGCCATTCGTACCTCTTCAGGAACTCATTAATCGAACACAGGAAAGGTTTAAAGATAGATTATTGTCATTGGAAGAACGAAAACAGTATTATTTGGAATAAAGAGTATATATAGAAAAAAGTGGGAATTGTTTATGAATAGATGTGTTTTTGTTTCATACGGGCATGACGCATACGTTCCTCAAGTGAAACTTTTGATAGATTCGTTAAAAGAACGTAATAATGGATATGTAATTTGGTGGGATAATGGGTTACAACCATCCGCCGACTATCATCGTCAGATTGAAAATGAACTTTATGAATTGAAAAAAAATAAACCTAATTCTTGCTTTATCTATATTATTACGCCGTATTCTGTTGATACAAGCCGTTATAACTATTGTATAAATGAGATAGAGAAGGCGTTAAATGATCGTGTCAAGATATTACCGATAAAATTAACTGAAGCGCAAATTCCGATACAAATTGGGTGTTTGCAGTGGCTTGATATGACACAGTGTGAGTTGGATGTTAATAATAAAGATTTTCAAAGCAGAATAGATGCAATTTGTAAGATAATAGAATCCACAGAGACTATAAAATTTGACGGAAAACAAGATTCATTGAACAGATTACTGAATCCGTGTCAATTTTTACTGGATATTGACAAACATCTTCAGAACTATTGTCCAAGAAAGTGGTTGTATGAGGCAACTGTTGATTGGTTAGAAAATAGGAATGAGAGGTTGTTGCTTTTGAAAGGTGGTCCGGGTACAGGTAAAACAGCGTATTCGTTGTGGATTTCTACTCGCAAAATGCCAGAAAGAATTCACGCATGGCACTTGTGCCAGTACAATGATGTTAAGACTCGTTCATTGTTGACATGTGTTAAGTCATTAACATGGTATTTGGCATCACATAATCCAGTTTTTTATGACACTATTGATTTGCCGAGACTGGAACAAATTATACAGGATGGTGAGGATAGTGCAGGAGTTATGTTCAAAACAATTATTTTGGAAACTTTGAAAACTGTGCATGTAAAAGATGAAAAAGTATTGATTCTGATAGATGCACTGGATGAGGCAAGTGAAAATGGAACTAATAGAATTGCCAACGTGTTGGAGCAATATGCAGATGTTATACCTCAGTGGCTTAGGTTTATCGTGACAACACGCAATGACGCTTCTGTAGTAAGACCGCTTAAAAATATATCATATGTGATTGATTTAGATGACAATTTGTATAAAGAAAAATGTTACTCAGACATAATAACATATGTCAAAGCAAACTTGAGCGAGAAGGTTTTGGCAGAAAATGATGGCATAGCAGATGTAATAGCAGAAAGAAGTGGTAATGTGATATTATATGCTAAATTAATGTGTTCGGCAATTAGTAAAGGCGTGAGTGTTGATATATTGCAGTTCCCGCAAGGATTGAACAGTTATTATGATGCTCATATGAGAAGATATTTTTGCGCAAATGCTAATTATGACTTTTTCAAATATGCATTGCCTGTAATTCATATAATGTTGGCATCATATCAACCAATAAAAAAAGAATATATTTATCGAAGAATCCATGATACAGAGGATTGGTGCAAAGACAGAACAATATTTATGAGAGTATTGGATTGTTTCGGTTCGTTGTTGAAGAAAGATGAGGATTATATCGTTCCGTTTCACAAGTCGTTTTCGGACTGGCTAACAAATAATGAGAATAATAGTTTTTATGTATGTCGTGAAGATGGGATGGAAAAGATGTGCGAATGGGGAAGTGCGGTGCTCTCTGATGAATTTGCCGAAGAGGAGTTGATTTTTCATTTTTATATGTACCAGATTCAATACTTGATTGATGCAAAAAGGTATAGAGATTTGCAAGAACTGTTTTGCAGTTGCGATTTCTGGGTGCGACGTAGAGATGTGTTGGGCATTGATTTGATGCTTCAGCGTATGTTTGATGAATTGTCGTTGATGAGCGATCAAGTAAGGAAGCGAATAGTTAAAAACTCTGGATTTAATGATGTTGTATATTCTTTTAGTGTTGACTTGTTTGACAAGGGGCTATTCGTACAACTCAAAAATAATGGGTATTTAATACCTATTGGAGAGAATTTGAGTGATAAGGAGAGAATAACTGCATTAAGATATTACTATATTAATGGCGATTATACAACGATAATCAAAAATAAGGAATTGTTTGGTAGAAGTTATCAAGATAAGAAAATGGAGCCATTAGTTCTGAATTTGCTTGGACTAACTACAAAAAAATGTGGAGAGATTACTCGATCTTCTGAATTTTTTAAGAATGCTATAAAATTGTCAATTGAGAGGAATATGTCCTGGGATGGGATTATTTATTATCATTTGAACCAATCGCGCGTATTGACCATATTATGTAATTTTGACGAAGGACGCAAGGAATTAGAGATGGCGATTGATGAATTTTATAATAAGGATTGGCATAGTGGCATTAATGATTTGGAATTTGGTTTTAAATCGCGCCAGCTTGAGTTGGCTGTCCGTTATGTTAGTGTGGAGACCGAGTTATTCTCTTCAAGTTATAATGTGGATGTGTGTGAAAGAGAACTCGCCTGGGCTGATCAATTGTATAGTTCCGAATTACGTATTGACAGATACTATCCACGTCATCTTCAAAGCAAGATCCTTTTTTTGCTTAGGGAACATAGGTATGATGAGATAGAATCAATAATGGAGCAATTGGATAAATGTAAGGCTATGGGCTTGGAAGATATTCGTACTCGTTACTATCAAGCGTTGGTTCAATATGCTGTGGGACACAAAGAAGAAGGTTTTCGTATTGCAAAGGAACAAATGCTTGCTCTTCAAAATAAAGATATTTTCCTTATTGAAAGGGTGGAGTGTTGGGCTTTGGTTGATACACTAGAAAGCAAAAATCATTTGTCAGAGATAAAAGGAGAACTTAGACCTTGGTATTTTCATACAGTTTCCTTGATAAAACAAGTTATGGATAAAACCAGTTTTTCTATGTGACAACAATACAAACTTATTGCTATACAAAAAAGAAATAGTTATCTTTGTCGCAAAAACAAAGATAAATATTATGATTAGCAACAATTATTCGCCACAACCGATTGATACATCGGAAATTAATATCCCTGAAGACTTGTTGCCGCTTATGGAACAGATTGCTCGCAATGTGCATGAGGTATGGGCAAAGGGTCGTATTGACAATGGTTGGACATATGGTGCCGAACGCAATGATGCCGAGAAGAAGCATCCTTGCCTTGTAGATTACGATGAACTTCCCGAAAGCGAAAAGGTTTACGACCGCAACACTGCAAGGGAAACCTTGTGCCTGATACTTAAATTAGGATGGAAACTGGAAAAGTAGAATTATAAATACAGCATAATAGATTAATTATGAAGATTATAAAAATAAGGTTTCATATACAAGTTGACAAAAAATTAAGTCACTAGTCTGTCATTCCGCAAGTTAGAACAATAACGCGATACGGAACGAGGAGCGTAATATTGTTCAACTGTGCGGAATCTCCTGTTGAAACTGTTTCAGTTGGAGATTCCGTACAGACAGGCTCACAAGCAACGTTCCTTATGCTGTTCGCTTTGTCTTACGGAATGACCAAAATGGTTAGTACAATGACTATATTGTGTCAACACGTATATAGTTACCAAAAATAATTGGCTGGAAATAAAGAAAATCAATAAAGAATATTTATGAAAGTTAAGCTTAGAAGATTTTGGCTGTATGTCGATAGGGCATTGTCGCAGAATGTAATAAAGCAGACAGGCATATTGGCGGCGATGTTTGTGGCGGCACTTGTTATGTCGTTTGTGTTCCTGTCGTTTTCGGGGGCGGAATGGCGCGAGTTCTGCGATAAGAATAAAATGGCAATGTTCTTGTTGCCTTTGTATCTTTTGCTGGATACAAATGCGCTCAATGCACTATATTTGGGCGGCAATGTGCATGGATGGATGTTGTTTGCAAGCAGCATAACCTATCTGTTCGGCATATTTATCTTTAATGGTATGATAATTGGTATGATTACCAATGCGATAGATCGTAGGATTGAGAGCTATAGAAGCGGTCTGATACATTATCTTAAATCCGGTCATTACATAATTATGGGCTACGATGACATGGTGCCTTCTATAATTACAGAAATTTTTGCAAAGGATAATGAAGCGTATGTATTGTTGCTGACTTCTGTCGAATCATTCAAAATAACAGAAATGCTAAAAAAATCAGTTGCCAGGAAACAGCTTGACCATATAATCGTGAACTATGGTCACAGGACCGCCTATGAGTATTATGCCGATATTCACCTTGAGTCGGCAGCAGAGATTTTTGTTGTAGGCAATAGGAATGTACCGGCGCATGATGCCTTGAATGTAGAGTGTATCGGTAGTATTTGTAGTTATTTGAGGAATGGTAGTTACAAGAATATTCCTCGCCGTATAACCTGCGTGTTCGAGGATTTAGACACATACGAGGCATTTAAGACTTCCAAAATATTCAACGATATTAAGGATTTAAAGATAGATTTTATTCCGTACAACTTTTATGAAGGATGGGCAAGGCAGGTTCTTGTGCTTAGAAAGTACAGGGAAAAGAGCAATCCCGATAAAGATTTGTATTATCCGTCAATTTATGGAGCAGGAATTTTGCCAGATGAAAAGAGGCATGTGCATATTGTGTTTGTCGGCATAACAAATCTCTCGGTTGCGTTTGCAAAGGAAGCCGCACATCTGTTGCATTTCCCCAATTTCGAGCATGACAAAACACAGAAGACACGCATCACATTCATCGATATAAATGCAGACCGAGAAATGCCGCTTTTTATCACTCGCAACAGGCATTTTTTCAATGTGCAGTCGTATATTTACCGAGATTTTAGCGAAAGTTGCGGCGAGGCAAAGGAGAAAGTCTGCCGTGAATACCTTTCTAGCAATATAGGCAAAACCGATTTCCTCGATGTCGAATTCGAGTTCATCAAAGGCGATGTTTTTTCTAAGAATGTTCAGGACGAAATATGCAGGTGGGCTAAAGATACGGCAAACCAGTCGCTTTCAATTTTCATGACAATGTCTGACCAGCGAAGAAACTTCATTGTCGGCATGAATATGCCCGATGAGGTTTACGATAATGCTGTGCCGGTGTTTATTCGACAGGACAGGGCTGATAGTTTTGTTACAAAATTGAGGGAAGCTGATTCAGAAAGTATTCCTTATAGCGCAGTTGTTGAGAATGAATTGCAAACAACAAATCGGAAAGGTAGATATGCAAATGTATATCCCTTTGGAATGACCGATATGGCTTACTGCGATGAAGATTTCGCGTATAAGCGTGCAAAACTTGTAAATTACCTATATTCCAAAGCCGATTATGCTCAATACAAGTTCCCTGATTTTATGGTTTTGGATGTGATTGGTGCTGAGGAAATCTGGAAAGAAGCAGAAACTGAGTGGAATAAACTTACCGTGGCACTAAAATGGTCGAACTTGTATTGTGCATATAATATGTCATGCAAGTTGGCTATTTTACGTTCAATGCGAGGACTATCGTCTGATGATTCCAGTTGCGATTTGAATCCGATTTCTGATGCTGAGTGCTATGAACTTGCAGCGGTTGAGCATAATCGTTGGAATGTAGAGAAATTGCTGATGGGCTACCGAAAGGCAAATGATAAAGTTATAATCGAGGACAAATATGTATGCGAGGAATATGCTGACAAATTGGGTAGAAACAAGAAGTTGTTTATCCATCACGACATTCGTCCGTTTGATGATTTGGACGATGTAAGGAATTTGGACTACGAGATTGTGAAGTACATTCCGTGGATATTGAAGATGACGAAAGATATTTAAAATATAACTTATGCAGAAAAAATACGATATATTTATTTCATGTAAGAGTGAAGATTATTCTATTGCAGAAGAAGTATATGAATTTTTGAAAGGTTCTGGCCTTTTTGTTTTTTTGGCGAGCAGAGAATTGAGAAAGATTGGTAGGGCTGCGTATGGTGAAGCTATTGATGAGGCACTTGATTGTGCAAAGCATTTGATTGTTGTAACTTCCAATGCCGAATATGTGACTAATAGTGGATATGTTCATGATGAATGGACAATGTTTCGGGAGGAGTTGCGTTCGGGAAGAAAGGATGGTAATATAATTACAATACTGAAAGGAGTAAGCATATCTTCTCTGCCGATTGGATTAAGAAATTACCAGACATTTCCTTTTGAATGTTATAAGGGGTCTATACTTGATTATGTCGGCAGTCATACTGATAATGTAGATAATATTGAAAGACCTACTAAAAAAGAGAAAAAATTGGGACGGTTTAAAAATTGGATAAAAAAACATTTGCGTAAAAATCATAGTGTTGAATTATAGATGTTGAATTATTACTGATGCGTTAATTTTGGATTTTTAATTATAATACACTGGTACAAAATATATTATAAGCATTTTCTTGCTTTTCGATTTGAAAATGTGTTAAATGCTCATTAATAGTTTCTTCACAAATTCGCCTAACTAATATTACTTAAAATCAAGCACATAATGAAATCAATATTGTACAATTTATAAACTTTAAATATTAACGCATCAATAGTAATGTTGAATAATATCCCTAAATGAGGATTACCATTTTTCTCTTTTCCATTCCAATTAAAATTCCTATCTTTGTCCTTAAATTTTTAATTGAAATGAATAAAACCATATTGATTACAGGTGGAGCGGGATTCATTGGCTCGCATGTTGTAAGATTGTTTGTAAATAAATATCCAGAATATCAGATTGTTAATGTTGATAAACTGACATATGCAGGCAACCTTGAAAATTTGAAGGATGTTGAGAATGCTCCAAACTATAAGTTTGAGAAAGTAGATATTGTTGACTTTGAAGCAGTAAAATCGCTTTTTGCAAAGTATTCGCCCGATGGTGTGATACATCTTGCTGCCGAAAGCCATGTTGACAGAAGCATAACCAATCCGCTTGAATTCATCTACACGAACTTTGTCGGTACTGCAAACCTTCTTACCGCTGCCCGCGATTTCTGGAAAGGCGATTACGAAAACAAACGTTTCTACCATATTTCAACAGACGAAGTTTACGGTTCGCTTGGCAACGAAGGTTTCTTCCAGGAGACAACTCCTTATTCGCCGCGTTCGCCGTATTCTGCATCAAAGGCAAGTTCCGATCACCTTGTAAGGGCTTACCACCATACTTTCGGAATGAATGTTGTGCTGTCGAATTGCTCCAACAACTATGGCCCGAATCAGTTCCCGGAAAAACTCATTCCGCTATCAATCAATAATATAAGAAACAATAAGCCAATTCCAATCTACGGCAAGGGCCTTAATGTTCGCGACTGGTTATTTGTAATTGACCACGCCCGTGCAATCGACTGTATTTTCCATAATGGAAAGAATGGCGAAACTTATAATATAGGTGGAAATAACGAGTGGACTAACATCTCGCTCATCAAGAAGTTGTGCGAAGTTATGGACAAAAAGCTCGGTCGTGAAAAGGGAACATCCGAAAAGTCGATAACATACGTTACCGACAGGGCAGGACATGATTTGCGATATGCTATTGATTCAACGAAGTTGCAGACCGAACTTGGATGGAAACCATCTTTGCAGTTCGAGGAAGGCATTGAAAAGACCGTTGACTGGTATCTCGCAAATCAGGAATGGCTCGACAGAATTGTTTCGGGCGACTATGCAAAGTATTATGAACAAATGTACAAGAATAGATAAAAATACAACAAATGGAAACATATTACATTGGAACAGAAAGATTAACGCTTGACAAGTTAGAAGAAATAATTGAAAGCGGATGTGAAATAGCTTTGTCGGAAGAGGCAATAAATAACATTGAACATTGCCGTAACTATCTTGACGAGAAGATGAAAAACCGCGAAAAACCGATTTACGGTATTACTACTGGCTTCGGTTCGCTGTGCAACACATCGGTTTCGGAAGATGAACTCGAACAGCTTCAGGAGAACCTTATAAAATCGCATTCCTGCGGTATGGGCGAAGAGGTGGAACCGCGCATTGTCCGCCTTATGATGCTTCTGAAAGTCAAGAATATGTCCTATGGTATCTCTGGCGTGTGCGTGTCGACTGCACAGCGTTTGGTTGATTTCTACAACAAGGGCATAACTCCTGTTGTTTATCAGCTTGGTTCGCTTGGTGCATCGGGCGACTTGGCACCATTGGCACACATTACGCTTGCTATGCTCGGAATGGGCGAAGTTTACTACAAGGGCGAAAAGCGCAATTCTGCAGATGTTCTTGCTCAACTCGACATGGAACCATTGAAACTCAAGTCGAAGGAAGGTCTTGCATTGATCAATGGAACACAGTTCATGTTGTCGCATGCTATTGACGCTTTGCTCCGTGGTCGCAAGATCTTGAAGAATGCAGATATTATCGCAACAATGTCGCTCGAAGGTTTTAACGGTCTTGCCGATCCGTTCACCGAGAATCTTCACACCATCCGTCCGCACAAGGGACAGATTAAGACTGCGCAGAACATCCGTGCATACCTCACAGGTTCTGAATTGCAGCAACAGAAGAAAACCACAGTACAAGACCCGTATTCGTTCCGCTGCGTTCCGCAGGTTCACGGTGCGTCAAAGGATGCATGGGACTATGTTGCAAGTGTAGTTGAGACCGAAATTAATTCGGTTACTGACAATCCTATGGTATTCCCAGATGACGATATGGTTTTGAGTGGTGGCAATTTCCACGGACAGCCGCTTGCTATCGTTATGGACTTCCTGTCGATTGCAATGGCAGAAATTGGTAGCATTTCAGAACGTCGTATCTATCGTCTTATCAGTGGTGATAGGGGATTGCCGGCATTCCTCGTTGCAAAACCAGGTCTTAACAGTGGTTTTATGATTCCTCAATACACCGCAGCATCTATTGTCAGTCAGAATAAGCAGTTGTGTATGCCTGCAAGCGTTGATTCGCTGTCATCTTCAAACGAGCAGGAAGACCATGTAAGTATGGGTGCAAATGCAGGTACAAAGCTTTTGCGCGTGATTGCAAATGTAGAAAGAGTTCTTGCTATCGAATGTTTTGCAGCAAGCCAGGCATTGTATTTCCGCGAACCGCTGAAACCGTCACCGTTCATTCAGGAATTTGTAAAGGATTTCCGCAAGGAAGTTCCAATCGTTCAAGACGATACAATTATGTACAAACTGATGAACAAGTCGCTTGAGTTCTTGAAAAACAGAAGGTAAATTTAGTTTCAAGGATAGTTATTAGGGGTAATCCGTAAAGGGTTACCCTTTTTTGTGGTTGTATAATTGTTTATAAATACTTTGAAAATTTATTACCTGCCTTTATTCGCTAGCAACTCGTCGTATAAGTTTTTCATATCGTTGACGAGACGGGTGTAATGGAATTTGTCGCGGACAAATATCCATCCGTCTTCTGACATTTTCTTCCGCATCTCGTCGTTTTCGACAAGCATAAGCAGGTTTTCGCTGAATGCATCTACATTCTGGGTGGGAGAGAGGAGTGCTGTTTTGCCTTCAACCACGACATCCCTTATACCGCCTACTATCGTGCTGACCACTGGTACATTTGCTGCTTGTGATTCGATTATTGATACTGGCGTGCCTTCGTTGAGCGATGTTAGGGCGGAGATTTCAGAACCGGCAAACACATAGTCGGCATCCTTTATCCACGAAGTGAAAATAAGGTCTGAATTGGGAACTATATGTTCTGGTGTAGAACAAGTAAGTCCATGTAAATTAGCATATTCCAGAAGCCCGTTGCGCAAGTCGCCATCGCCGACAATTACGCCACGAACCTTGCGGTTTGTCTTTGACTTGACATTCTTTATGGAGTCAATGAACATTCTGTGGTTTTTCACGGGAACAAGGCGACCAACTATCGAAACGGCAATCTCGTCGTCGGCAATGTCGTACTGCTTGCGGAAAGCATCACGCTTCATTGCCTTGTTTTCCTGAAATCTGTTAAGGTCGAAGCCCAAAGGTATTACTCTAAACTTTTCGGCTGGCGCAATGTTGTAAACCTCAGAGAGTTCGTATTTCTGTATGTCGCTAATTGCAACGATAGCCGATGTCCTTTTGGCGTAGTATTGTTCTATACGCTTGAAAGTTGCCGTTACATATTTGTTGAAATACGAGTTGAAAATATGTCCGTGGAAAGTGTGGACAATAACTGGAACTCCGCAACTTATGGCTGCCTGACGTCCGAGAACGCCGGCCTTTGATGCGTGGGTGTGAACAATATCTGGTTTGTAGCGCTTGATTATGCTTTTGATTTTTTCGTAGGCGACAACATCGTTGTAACCATTGATGCTTCGCATCATTTCGCTGATTTTAATAGCATGTATCCCAAGCTTTTGGACAATGTAGTCGGAGCATGCTTCCGACTTGTCGTTCATCCCCCCAACCAACAGAGTTTCGTAGTCGGGAGCCATATACTTTGTAAGATAACTTACATTGTATGTTGGTCCTCCGAGATTGAACCTGTTTATTATCCTTAAAACCTTTGGCATCAGCTTATTATTGAAATTAGGTTGGCTTTCTTTGTTCTTTTTGTCTTGATAGCAATCAAGTTTGCAATCAGCAATGTGATGGCAATGCCTATGAGTCCGAAAGGCACTCCTATTAATATCAAAAAAATCAGTAGCACCCAGTACCTCAAGTTCAGAACGCTACTGACTTTCATGCCATTTTTCTTTTCCTCGACAATGTGCAATATGGAACCGTCGTAAACATAAATGTCACCTTTTCTAATCACGGTCTTGCTGTATTTTGCCCTGATTAGTTCGAATGCTTCTTGTTTCTTTGGCGACAGTTCCTGCATATCCTAGTGGTTCTGCTTGTAAATTTCGAGACGTTTTTCGAGCAAATCCATTTTGTCTGGCGTAATCTGCGATACGCAGGCGCGAAGTCCGTATTTCTTGCTGCCTGTGTTGTCGAGCGTAATTGCGCTGATTCCGTAGTGCAGAAGTTCTTCGAGTAATTTTGCACCTGTCCAGTCACGATAGGTTATTGTGAAGTAGAAACCATCGGCGAGGTCTTTGTCTATGTCCTTGTCGTATACGATGTTGAAACCAGCATCAACGAAAAGTTTCTTCATCTTTTCGGCACGCTTTCCGTATTCCTCAATGTCCTTGATGAAATTGAAAGTGCCATCGTTTGCGGCCTTCAGCATTGCTGCCAAACCGTACTGCGCCGAGTGGCAAACGCCTGAACTCAATGCGTAAATTATTCGCATTACGAATGTTGCACCGAACTGGTCTCTACCGAAACGTTTCTGCAGGTTGGGGTATGAGCGGTGGAAAATCTTGTCGGAAATTGCCACAACAGCCACGCGCTGACCTGCATAACTGAATGCTTTTGATCCCGAAATCATCAAGATGTAGTTGTCGGTGTAGTTTGCAACAGATGCCTGATACGGCGGGAATCCGGGGTGATAGGTGTCATCGCGAAAGTCCATTCTGAAGTATGCAAGGTCCTCTATTACAATAGTATCGTACTTGTCGGCAACCTCGGCGATGATTTTCAGTTCATCATCGGTGAAGCATATCCAGCTTGGATTGTTGGGGTTGGAGTAGATTATCGAGTTGATGTTGCCTTTCGAGAGGTAGGATTCAAGTTTTTCGCGAAGTTTTTCGCCACGATAATCGTAAACGTCAAAACTTTCGTACTTGTGTCCCATTACATTGAACTGCTGTTTCTGCACTGGGAAACCTGGGTCGATGAAAAGTGCTGTGTCCTTCTGCGGGTCAAGGTTGGAGCAGGTGAGGAAGGTTGCGTAACCGCCTTGCATTGAACCAACCGTAGGAATACAAGCTTCTGCCGAAACGTCAACTCCGATGAAGTTCTTTATAAACCTCGATGCTTCCTTTTTGAGTTCTGGCACACCGTCAACCATCGGGTAGATTGCTGCTACGCCATCGTTGAGCGCCTTGATTTCGGCATCGGTGCCTACCTTAGGCGGTTTCAAACTCGGAACTCCCATTTCCATCCTGACGAATTTCTCGCCAGTTTCCTTCTCTATGCAATTAACTAATCCGACAATTTCTCTGATTGTCGATTTGCCTATGTTGTTGATTCCCAACTTACGGCATTGTTCCTGAATAACTGTGTCACAAATTGGTGTGTTAGCCATATCTATTTGAATTTAAAATTTTACAATTTTAATAAATTATTCCATACGAAAAACTTGTTTTAGAGCATTATTTTGCAACCTCAAGAAGTTTGTTGCAAAACTCGAATTTAAGCCCTGAAATTTCTTCCAGTTCCTTTCCGCTTTCGAGCATATCCTCGTCATCGTCTTCGTAGTGCCAAGTGATTGACATATTGGCGATTCCTTTCATTTGCTTGAAGAAATTGTATAGGAATTTTGCTGAACTTGTGTTGAAGTAGCCGAGCGAAAAGTGTATGGACAATTTATTTTGTTCTTTGTATTTGGTAGTCACGATGTTATGCAGTCTTGCAAATATTTCTGTAGGGTTTTCCGGAATTATCACACCCCAGATGCAAAGTTCTCCGTTTTCCTCGTAGATGCGAGGCGTCTTTCCTGTCGCTTCAATTAGTATTTCCATTTTTGTCGAATTTCAATGTTATTTCAAAAGTGTCACCTTCGGAGTTAGTGTATATTTCCGAATCGGATTTTAACCTGCACAAAATAAGCCCGTTTCCAGTGCCTTGAGTTGCGCTTTCGTTGTTTAGATTTTGCTTGAATAATTCCTTTAGTTGAAAAATGCTTTTGTTGTTTATATCAAGGATTTTATTTTGTAAAAATCTTGCGTTAGAATCATTGAGTTTCCGATATGTGTTTAGTGTTATTTGGTTGTCCGATTCGTATGCCTTGACAACGATTTCGTTTCCGCTATTGTGTATTATGTTGTTTTGTATCAACTCTATTGCACAGGAAACTATGCGTTTCCGCAGTGGCCTTTCGATTTCTGCAAGTTGACTTTCGATAGTTTCAATCATATTCTCGCAGGTTTCTCCTGCTGGTACGCACAACGATAATATTTCTTTTTGACAACTCAAAACTATTTGAAACTTATCGGTTTAGGTATTGTTATCTGCTTCATTGCTTCAAGTGCAAAAACATCTGTCATTCCCGAAATGTAGTCGGTGATAATGTTGATTTCGTCCTCGTTGCGCGAAGTGTAGAAGTGATCCATAGTGTATATGTACTGACCGAAATACCTGTCGAGTTCTATGGTCGATTCTGCATACTTGCCGTAGTCCTTCTTGTTCTTTGCGTAAATGTCGTGCAAGTAGTCGAAAAGGTTGTTTATAATCTTGTGGCAGAAGCAGTCGTACTCGTTGAGAATCTTGTTGCTGTAGATTTTCTCGTAGTTGAATTTCTTAAGTTTAGTAACCACTTCGTAGGTTTCGTCCGAGAAACCAATCATATCGCGGTTCTTGGAGTTTTCAATCAGGTCGAGAATCAACGAGTTGATAATCTGGCCATTGTGGTTGCCAAGCATTTCCTTTACATCGTCGGGAACATCGTCCTCGGTTATGAATCCGGCGACAAAGGCATCTTCGAGGTCGCGACCCAAGTAAGCAATCTTGTCGGAGAATCGCATTATGCAACCTTCGTAGGATGACGGCATAAACGAGCGGTCTTTTATAGCATCAAGGTCGTTGGCAGTTTTGTTGGGGTAGGCATATTGCTCATCCTTTTCGCCATTGTGGCAGATTATGCCGTCCATAACGCCGTAGCAGAGGTTCAGTCCGTTGCCGTGGTTGGCGAGGTAAGCGACTTGGCGATAGGAATTTACCTCGTGAACAAAGTGTCCGCGGTTTATTCCCGAAAGGATAATGTCGAGCGACTTTTCGCCAGCGTGACCAAAAGGAGTGTGACCGAGGTCGTGACCGAGACCGATGGCGTATGCCATTTCGTCGTTCAGTTCCCAGCCGACCTTGTTCAAGCCCTTGCAAATGGTTGATGCAATGGTTGCTACGTGCAGTACGTGCTCAATGCGCGTGCAGATGTGGTCGTTTTCGGGGGCGAAAAAGACTTGCGTTTTCTTCTTCAGTCGGCGGAACGGCGTAGAATGTATTATTGCTGTCTGGTCGCGGAAATAATCGCCGCGTATGTCGGTTTCCCTATATGTTTTTCTTCTTGAATAAACTTCGTCTGGTAGTGGATTTCTCATATCTATTCCTTTAAATATTTGTCGTAAATGTGTGTTGGCTTGTAATTTTTAAGATATTCGACTGCTTCTTCGGGCGTTTCGCAGACATAATAAGTTGTCCTGTAGTTACTTATGGTAAATCCTTCGTCGAAGAACTTGTCCATCTGCCTTAGCATGTCATCGAAGAAATGGTTGAAGTTGAGTATGACAATCGCCTTGTTGTGATACTTTAACTGCTTGAGTGTCAGTATTTCAAACATTTCGTCCATTGTGCCGAAAGCACCGGGCATTATGGCAAAAGAATCGGCGTGTTCGCGCAGGTATGATTTGCGTTCCTTCATGTCGTCTGTAATGACAAGTTTCTGCATTTCGTCCGACACAATGCCTTCGCGGTGAAGTTTTTCGGGGACAACGCCAATGATTTTCGCTCCGCCTTGTTCGTATGCTCCGCGCATCATCGCACCCATAAGGCCGATGATTCCACCTCCGTGGTATATCGTGAAGTTGTTCTCCGCCAGTATCTTGCCGAATTTTTCTGCGAAGTCGTAATATCCTTTCTGCAAGTCTTCGCTCGAACTGCAGAATACGCAAACCGATTTTGTCATTTTCAAAAATTTTGACAAATATAATAATAGAAGATGAGTTGCGGGGAATTTGATAGTGTTTTTTTTCTTTTTCAATAAAAAGTCGTTTGAAAAAGTGTGTATTTTGTTGAAAAAGTCGTTTGAAAAAGTGTGTAATTTGTTTAAAAAGTCACTTGAAAAAGTGCGTAATTTGTTTAAAAAGTCACTTGAAAAAGTGCGTATTTTGTTTAAAAAGTCACTTGAAAAAGTGTAAAAAAATAATATAAATATTTGTGTGTTAGTTGTTTGTTAAATTTATAATAAAAAACATAAGAAAATTTGTTGGTAATTTTAATTGTTGTATTTTTGTGCTTGAAACAAAAAGATGTTTTTTATGTCGTTGATGAAGCGTAAAATAATTCAAGAATTGTTGGAATGGAAAAACTCGCCAGACCATAAGCCTGTTGTTGTGCGAGGATGCCGCCAGTGTGGAAAGACGTTTTCTGTGTTGGAGTTTGCCCGAGAGAACTACAAGAATGTTGTTTATTTGGACTTTTTCCGTAAACCGGAATATGCTGACTTTTTTTCTGGTTCGCTGGATGTTGACGACATGGTGATGTATATGTCTTCGCATGAGTCGTTGAAAGCGAAGTTTGAACCGGGCAATACTTGTTTGGTGTTGGACGAGATTCAGGAGTGTCCGAATGCAAGGACTGCCTTGAAGTTTTTTTGTATTGACGGTCGCTATGATGTGATTTGTACGGGTTCGTTGCTGGGGATGAGAGGTTATCGCAATCTGGACGAAATGAGAGCCGTGCCGGTTGGGTATGAAACTTCGCTGTTGATGTATCCGATGGACTTTGAGGAGTTTCTGTGGGCCAATGGCATAGACGACACGCATATTGCAAAAATTCAGGAATATTTTGACACAGAAACTCCTGTTCCGTTGCCTATGCATAATAGATTCAGACAGTTGTTGTTGCAGTATGTTGTTGTAGGTGGTATGCCAGAGGCGGTAAGTACTTTTATTGAAACGAAAGATATGTCAAAGGTTTTGCGTAAGCAAAAGGATATATTGCGCGGATATTCCGACGATATGGTAAAGTATGCCGACAAGAAGGACAAGTCCGTTATTCACGAGTGCTTTGGGTCGATTCCAAAGCAGTTGAGCAAGGAAAACAAAAAGTTCCAGTATTCGCTGGTAAGAAAAAGGGGCAGGGCGGATATGTTTATGGGAAGTTTGCAGTGGATAGAGGATGCTGGAATAATAAACCGTTGCTACAATTTGTCGATAACGGAACTGCCGTTGGATGGCAATGCCGAGGAAGATGTATTCAAGGTGTATATGGCTGATACTGGTTTGTTTATAAGCATGTTGGAGGCGGGTACTCAGTTTGATGTTTTGCAGGGTAACCTGTATGGTTACAAAGGCGCAATATTCGAGAATTTGGTAGCCGACATAATGGGAAAAATGGGCAGGAAACTGTATTATTTCCACAAGGATTCGGGCTTGGAAATCGACTTTGTGATGCGTTACGGAGGAGAGTGTACTTTGTTGGAAGTCAAGGCAAATTCCGGCAATGCTAAAAGTATGAAGACCGTACTGTCTCACCCAGAAAAGTACCATGTCTATAATGCAATAAAGTTGGGGGACTACAATGTCGGACGAGAAGGTAATGTCTTGACGTTGCCGTTGTATATGGGATTTCTGCTGAGAAAATATTAGGGATTGCTGTTTTTGTCGTAATCCGTTTTCTTCATATTGTAGTCATAATCTTATTCACATTAGAGAATAGAATATGGTTAATATCTTGTTGCATAATTTCTGCGACAAGTATTTCCTGTTTTTTACATTTGCGAATTGTATAGAGAAATTGAGATTGAGATGTGTAAAGATGTGCAAGTTGCTTGCAATCAAGATTATTATGTAGCCAAGATATATGGGTGCAACGACTATCGCAAGAAGATGGATGGCTTCGGCATAGAGGTCGGAAAGAAGATTGTTGCGCTGAAGTCGGATAATAATGGAATGTTTACCGTTTTGGTCGAGGGACGCAAGCGTAATTGTGAGATTCCTAAATCCTATTTCTCAAATTTGTCATTGGTTTTGGCATCCGACCCGCAATGTCAGGACTTTATAATCAACGAATTAAACACTGTTAATATTTCCTTGTTCCAGACGAGGGAATCGTTTGCTACGGAATTGTTTGGTGGGGAAACGACTGCAAAGTACGAAAGTTGTGGTTTCAACATAACTTATTTGCCACAAGTTGACCAAATTTTTGGTGACGACTATGCCAACAAGCGTTTTCGTAATTTAGTGCTGGCAGAAAAGACAGATGTTTTTGTCGCCGTGGTCGATTTCCACAAGTTGGAAACTGAACTTGTGCCTGTTGTCCAGTTGATGGACTTGGACGTGAAGATAGTGCTTGTAGTTAGGGGATACTGCGAAGAAAATGAGGATGGTCTGCGCATTGATTTGGACAAAATGTCCAAGTTGCTTGGCATTCCAATTGTGCAGTACAACGAAACCGACGAGACTGGCGAAAGCCGCGAAAATGTCATTCAGACAATTTTGTCGGCATATACTGGCGACAATCCAAATTTGCGCTATGTTCATGTAAACTATGGTCGGCAGGTTGAACGGCATATCCGTATGATACAGAAGGAACTGGAAAACAAGAAGGGCTTTGATTTCAATGCATCTTCGAGGTATATGGCGATAAGTTTGATGGAGGACGATAGGATAGTCCATAGTTTCAACACTCCTTGTAAGTCGTGCAACACGGTCAAGTGCTTTGTAAAGAGACATTCGGCAGTCTTGGGCAAGCAATACAACAACCATGTGTATTATGTTTTGAAACAGGCACGCCGTTCGTATGTAGATGGCTTGATTTCAATGTGTTCGGGTGTTCGTAAGTCGCAATGGGATGCCGAGAAGGCCGATTCGGTGCTATTGCACAAGACTTGGGGATTTCCGCTGTTCCTGCTTATGATGGCTGCAATTTTCTGTGCAACATTCGAACTTGGTAAATTCCCAATGGAGTGGATTTCAAATGCAATGGCTTCACTTTCCGATTCGGTGAGAATGTCGGTCGGTGGTGCATTCGGCGGTTTCCTTGCTGATGGACTGATTGGCGGTGTGGGAGCGGTGCTTTCGTTTGTGCCGATTCTTTTCATTTTCTATTTATTGATGGGACTGCTTGAAAATTCTGGTTATATGTCGCGTGCTTCCTATTGTGTTGATGGCTTTATGCGTAAACTTGGTTTACAAGGTAAATCGTTGATACCTTTGATTTTAGGATTCGGTTGCTCGATTCCTGCCATAATGAGTACACGGCATATTGAAAGCAAGAAAGACCGTCGGCTTGCAACGATGGTAATTCCATTTTTGCCTTGCGCGGCAAAAATTCCACTATGTCTGCTGCTGGTTTCTGCATTCTTCCCGAAATTCCCAGCCTTGATTATGTTTGTGTTCTATCTGGTTGGAATTTTGCTGTCTATGGCGTTTGCAAAACTTTACAGCAAAACACTTTGCAAGCAGGACGAGTATCCGTATATTATCGAACTTGCGCCATATAGAAAGCCGACTTTGTTTGTGTCGCTAAGTTATATGTGGAACCGCACCTGGGAATATTTGATGCGAATTTCGGGAATAGTTGTGGCTGGTGCTATTGTGGTTTGGGCGTTGGCATATTTCCCACAAAAGTCTGAAACACAGGTTGTAGATGATTCTGTTGTAGTGGAAGCAGTGACAACGCCATCATATTTGGAAAAGGTTGGCGCGTTTGTAGAACCGGCATTCCGTCCGCTAGGCTTCGACTGGAAAATGTCGGTTGCTGCCATTTCTGGATTTGCAAGCAAAGAGTTGACTATAAGCACAATGCCAATTCTAAAACCTTGTGCCGATGATGAAAATGATTCGACACGAACTGTTGCTGCGATGGCCTTTGTATTCTTTGTGCTGATATGTTTCCCGTGTCTCGGTGCAACATCAGCAATCCGCAAAATTTCTGGCATAAAGTGGACTGCTTTGACTGCTGGAATTTCTATTGTGCTTGCATGGATTGTTGCGTTTGGCGTGTATCAGATTGGGGTGCTGATATAATACTATGCTGGTTTGCTAATACAATAATCAGTTTGTCACAAATTCACATAATAAAAAAAGGATGGTGAAGAACCATCCTTTATATTTCATTGTTCTGTTGTTTAGAACTTCGGCTTAATCGAATAGTTCTTGCTTAACCAGAGCATTTGTTCAACATAGTTGTCGGGATATGAAATTTCAATATCCTTCAGGTTGCCCTTTTCATCGAATACCTGCGTAAGTTTCGGATTTACAAAACCTCCGTAAGGTGCGAGGTTCAATGCGCGGTAGCGTTCAAGCACTTCCTTGTGCAGTTCGGGATCAACCTTTACGGCATATTTCTCGACCATTGCTGCGCCTGCTGCATAGTCGCCTTCCGACTTTATGCGCTGGATTTCGGCAAGCAAAGTTCCAAAGAGTTCACGCAGTTTTACATAGTCGTTAATCTTAACGTATGTTTTTCCGTCCTTCTTGAACATTTCAATAACGTTGTCATCCTTGCCGTTTTCGTAGCACCAGCGTGAAATAAGTGCGCGGTTGCGCATGTGGGCTTCTTCGATGTTCTTGCCTTCCAATATTCTGGTTAACTGTGTGATAAGTCCGTTGCGAATATATCCGTCATATTCAGCTTTGTATGCTTCGTTGTCGGGGAGAAGTCCGAGTTCTACCATCTTATCATCGGCAAGGTAGTAAAGTCCGAAAAGGTCGGCACGTGCTTCTTCCAAAGTTGACGAATGTTCCTTTAGGGCATTGGGGTCGGTGTCGGGCAGAAGTTGTCCGCTGCCGTGACCGAGACATTCGTGGAGGTCGGTGTGAAGGTTGTCGGTAATTGAGCTATATTTCTTTGCTCTTGCAATTTCCTCTTCGCTGGCTGCAAATTCTTCGAGGCTTCCACCGCGTTGCAATGCTGCCTGGTCGTATGCGTAGGTTAGGTTGGTGATTGTTACCGATTTTGAACCGTGGTCCTTGCGAATCCAGTCGGCGTTAGGCAGGTTGATTCCGATTGGCGGGGCTGGGAAGCAGTCGCCGCCAAGAGCAACAACATTTATTGCCTTTGCCGAAACGCCTTTTACCTTTTCCTTCTTGAAGCGCTTGTCAACAGGGCTGTTGTCCTCGAACCACTGTGCATTTTCGCTGATGAGTTTTGTCATCTTGGTGGCTTCTATGTCCTTGAAGTCAACTATTGCTTCCCAAGTAGCCTTAAGTCCTAGTGGGTCGCCGTAGTTTTCGATGAAACCGTTCACATAGTCAACGCGCGGATCGGTATTTTCTGCCCACATCACATTGTACTCGTCCCAAGTGGTGAGGTCGCCAGTTTGGTAGTATTCAATGAGTTTGCGAAGTTCGGTTTTCTGCACGTCGCTTTCTGCAAATTCGATTGCTTTTTCAAGATTTTCGACAATTTTTTCGATTGTTTCGCTGTACATACCACCAATCTTGTATGTACGTTCAACAATATTTCCGCCATCGGCAGTTTTTAACAACTTTGAGTTCAGACCTTTGGAGATTGGTCTTGCGGTGTCGGGAACCTGCATAGCGTTGTAGTAGTCTTCAACTTCCTTTGCTGTAAGGCCCTCGTAGAAGTTGTTGCACGACTGTGCGATAATGTCAACGCCTTCGGCAGTGTTGTTTTTGCTCTGGTACTTGTCTGGATTGAAGATAATGTCGCATAGCAGGTCTGTAAATTCGTTCTTGTCCATGCCTTCAGTTGCATTCATGGCAATATAACCGTCCTTCGACTGTTCGAGCAACATCCTGAAGTATTCTTCCGAAAACTTTGGCGTGAACTTGTCGTTGGAGTAGTGGTGGTGGATGCCGTTTGCGAACCATACCTTTTTAAGATATATCTCAAAATTTTTCCAGTCGTCGCATTCCTTGTCGCCTTCGTAGGTGGTGTAAATGCCTTCCAAAGTGTTGCGAATCATAAGGTTGTACTTGAAGAACTGGTCGTACAGAATGTCGCGTCCCCAGTAGGTGGCTTCTGTTAAATAATAGATGAACTGCTTTTGCTGTAAAGATAGCGAATCCCAGTCTGGTACTTGGTAGCGCATTACCTTGATGTCATCGAACTGGTCGATTTGCCATTGGAATTCTTGTTCCTCGGTTGGCTTTGCTTCTTCTTTCTTTTCTGTGCACGATGACACGATTAAACTTCCGCTAAGCATAATGAACATTAGTTTTGTTAAGTTTTTCATATACAATAAATTATTACAAAAATTTCTTCAATTCAAATATTCCTGTCCCATTTGCAAAGATAGTAACTTTTTGTTTGTAGAGGAGTTTGTTTGTATGTTTTAGCGTATTGCCTGGTATACAGTGCTTAATCCGTGTATAAACGACAGTAAACGAATAATAAACGAAAGTAAACGTTTGTATTCGCTTTGTCGTTTGCGCTTATGTGATATTTGCGGAAAAAATATTGTTTTACTTTATTAATAGGTGCGTATGGCAAATTTGATTCTTTCGGATTTTTCTTCTTATGAAGTTGAAAATTTGATATTTACAATAAGGAATAAGCAGGTGATGATAGATTATCATCTTGCCGAACTTTATGGAGTTGAAACCAAGGTTTTGAATCAGCAGGTGAAGCGTAATATTGAGCGATTTCCAGAACGTTTTAGGTTTCAATTGACTGATGCTGAAAGAAATAAGGTGGTCACAAATTGTGACCACCTCGAAAAATTAAAGTTTTCAAAGTCGAATCCTTATGCTTTTACTGAGCAGGGAGTTGCTATGCTTTCGGCTGTGCTTCGCAGCGAAACTGCGGTTGCAGTTAGTGTGCGTATTATCGATGCTTTTGTCGAAATGAGAAATGCTATTTCGCGTGACGGTTCAATTATTAAGCGCCTTGATAGTCTCGAGCAGAGCCGTGTCGATGCTGATAGAAAGTTTGACAAGATATTTTCGGTGATTGAAAGCAGAAACTTGAATAAAAAGGAAGGTATATTTTTCAATGGTCAGGTATTTGATGCTTACGTATTTATAATAGGGCTGATAAAAAGTGCGGAGCATAGGTTGGTTTTAATTGACAACTACATAGATGAGTCGGTGTTGCTGATGCTTGCAAAAAGGAATGATAATGTTGCTGCCAAGATTTATACGCAAAGTATTTCAAAGCAATTGAATTTAGACATAGCAAAGCATAATGCTGAATATAAACCAATTGAAGTTGTGATTTTCAAGAATGCGCACGACAGGTTTCTGCTAGTTGACGATAAGGTGTATCATGTTGGTGCATCGTTGAAAGACTTGGGCAAGAAATTGTTTGCACTTGCACTTATGAATGATGTGACTGCTGAATGGCTTATTTCAAAAATTGAGTGATTGATTTGTTCTAAATCATAAATCAAGTGTTATTTTTGTTGCAAAATTTTGTTGCATGGATTTACAGCATAACGAACTGCTAGAGCGCATTGCGGAAGGAGAGGGCTTGCATCTCGACTTTAAGCATAGCATTACCGATTCGGGCAAGATTGCTCGTTCGCTGGCTGCATACGCCAATACCGATGGTGGTTCTTTGCTGATTGGTGTTCGCGACAACGGTTCGATAGCAGGCGTAAAATCCGAAGAAGAGTGCTACATGATAGAGACTGCGGCACTGCTCTATACTTATCCTGTTGTGGAATATTCGGCAGTCAATCATGTGGTTGATGGTAAAAATGTGCTAGAGGTTGTTGTCGCGCCTAGCGAGAAACTTCCGCATTATGCGCCCGATGTGCGTGGCGACATGAGGGCTTTTGTGCGTTGTGCCGACAAGAATGTGCTTGCTCCGCCCGAACTTGTTCGATATTGGCGGCAATCAAAGAGTTATGTGCCATCGGAATTGTTTTACGATGATGTCATGAAATTTATTGTGAACGAAATTCGCATAAGCGGATTCGTTACCAAGGACTTTATTGTCCATTTTACGGGAATGTCTGTGCGAAGTGTCGAGGATGTGCTTGTGAATCTTATGCTCATGCAGGTCGTTAGGATTGAAATGGATGAAAAAACGGTCAGGTTTGTTTTTACTGATGATTACAAAAGTCAATGTATATGAGAAAGTTAATTGCGATATTATTGTTACTTGTTCCTGTGTTAGTTTCGGCACAGTTTGACAAGTATTTTGAGAATAGAACCATGCGTGTAGATTATTTTCATGCTGGTGATGCTTCCGATGATACCTATTATATTGATGAAGTCATTGCCGAACCTTTTTGGGGCGGTTCTAAGGTCAATCTGATAGATGAAACGAATTTTGGAAAATATCTGGTAAAAGTTTTTGACAAGGCATCAGGAACGCTGATATACAGCAAGTCGTATTCGACACTGTTCGGCGAGTGGCAGACTGTTGACGAGGCAAAGTCGGTACAAAAAAGTTTTTCTGAGTCAGTAGTATTTCCTTATCCAAAAGCTGCCGTTACTATTGTGTTCTGCACAAAGTCTTTTGAAACAGGTGAATATGTTGAAAAATACAGTTATAACATTGACCCATCTGACAAATGCCTGATTAAGCAGGACAATCGCCACAAATATCCAGTTTTCGAGGTTCACAAGGGAGGAGACGGTGATGCTGCACATAAAGTTGACATTGTGATTGTCCCTGATGGATACACGGCTTCGCAGATGTCGTTGTTCAAAAAGGACTGCGAAAAATTCAAGAAGGAATTTTTCGGTTATGAACCATATACTTCGCATAAGGATGATTTCAATATTCATGCAGTGCTTGCTCCATCGGAGGAGTCGGGTGTGGATGAACCTTGCAGGGGGATATGGAAAAATACGGTCGTAAGTTGTTCGTACTGGTCGCTTGGAAGCGAACGCTATCTTATGACCACCGACAACAAGGCACTTCGCGATGTCGCTGCAAATGCACCTTACGACCAGATTTATATTCTTGTCAATAGTCCCAAATATGGTGGAGGCGGAATTTACAATTGGTATTGCACAGGCGTGAATTCCAACAAGATGGCCGGAAAAATCATAGTGCATGAATTTGGACATGGTTTTGCTGGACTTGGTGACGAGTATGTGGGTGGTGCTGAGTATAACGACTTTTACAACAAGAAACTGGAACCTGCCGATCCGAATGTCACGACTTTGGTCAACTTTGATGTGAAATGGAAGGACATGATAGAACCTGGTACGCCGATACCTACGCCTGCAACAGCAGAATATAAGGACAAAGTCGGTGTATATGAGGGCGCTGGCTATATGAGCAAGGATTTTTATCGTCCTATGCAGGACTGCTTAATGAACCATTTCCAGTGCGAGTCGTTTTGCCCTGTTTGTCAGAGGGCTATTGTGAAGATGATAGAGTTTTACACTAAATAAATTTTGCGTTCAAAAAAAGTTTAAATGACATTGGCGAATGTAATTTGTTTTTTTTACTTTTGCGCTCGTCAATCCAAAAAATACAAAAAGAAGAACTATGTACAAAATTGAAAGACATCCTATTCTTGAAATCCCCGCAGAAGACCTAGTGGAGTTTCAATACGAAGGACAGATAGTTAAAGGTCAGCGTGGTAAGACAATAGCAGCTGCTTTGCATCAGGCGGGATTTCCCGTACACAGCCATAGCTTAGATGGACGTAACCGCAGTCTTGAATGTGGTATAGGCAAGTGTGGCGCTTGCGAAATGCTTGTAGATGGCAAGATTCGCCGTATATGCATCACCAAGGTTGATGGTGTTAAGGAAGTTCGCGAAATACCAAAGGGATATTGCCCGGGTGTAGAGGCAAATCCTCAAAAAGAAGTAAAGATTCATAAGACGACAGTCGCCATAATAGGTGCAGGACCTGCAGGACTTGCATGCCGTGAAAAACTTAATGAACTTGGCATTCCAAATCTCGTAATCGACAATAATGCATCCATTGGTGGACAGTTCAATATGCAGACACACCAGTTCTTCTTCTTCGAGAAGGAAAAGAAGTTCGGTGGAATGCGTGGTTTCGACATCGCTAAGACTCTTGCTGGCGACAACCATGATGGCATTTTGCTCAACAATACTGTATGGGATTTGCTCGAAGGCAAGCGCATAGCATTGAAGAATGTTGTAAATCAGGAAATCAGTTATGTAGATGCTGAACATCTTGTAGTGGCAACAGGTGCTGTGCCATTCATGCCAGTATTCGAAAATGACGATGTTCCTGGCGTTTACACTGCAGCAGTTTTCCAGAAGATGATGAACCAGGAAAATACCTTGCTCGGTAAGCGAGTTCTTACGGTTGGTGCAGGAAACATCGGATATCTGACATCATATCAGGGAATGCAGGCTGGTGCCGAAATCAAGGCTATCATCGAAGGTATGGACCACGAAGGCGGTTTCCCTGTACAGGCTAACCGTGTACGCCGTCTTGGCATTCCTATCCTTACTTCCCATATATTGTTGAAGGCAATTCCGAATGACGATTATACAGGAATAAAGGGCGCTGTGATTGCTGAGTGCAAGAACTTCAAGCCGATTCCAGGAACTGAAAAGATTATAGATGACATTGACATTATTAATATATGTACAGGTCTTGTTCCAGATGACCAGATTCTGACAAAGGGAAAACATGTCTTTGGCCTTAACACATACGGATGTGGTGATGCTGTACGCATAGGCGAGGGTACAAGCGCCGTATTGCGTGGTAAGCAGGTTGCATACGAAGTTGCTCAGAATCTTGGCATTCGCATCAATTATGACGAATATCTTGAGATTTCTCGTCAATATATTGACTCGCAGCAACATCCGGTACGCGTACTCGACAAACCGAATCTGCCGGAAAATGCCCGTATGCATGAAAAGCCATTTGTTCAACTCGACTGTCTATATGGCTTCGCATGTAATCCATGTTCGTTCTCATGTCCGCAGGGTGCAATCACAAAGTCGAGCACAAATACAACTCCAGTTGTCGATTACAACAAGTGTATTGGTTGTATGCAGTGCGTTAACCATTGCCCGGGACTTGCAATTTTCGGTTACGACCTGAACAAGAATACGCTCTTCCTGCCTGTTGAATATGATGTTGAAGAAGGTAAGGAGGTATTCCTTGTTGACAACAATGGAAAGCCAGTGGGCGAGGGTGTCATCGAGAAGGTTTTACGCAAGGAAAACAAGACTCATGTGGTACGCGTGAAGGCAACTACAATTTCGGGCGAACAACTTACAGCAGCTCGTGGTTTTATCTTAAAGGAACGCTATCCGAAACCATTGGAGTTTAAGGGTTTGCATGATGTTGACAGCGAAATGTATGTTTGCCACTGCGAAGATGTTGACATTAAGACCATACTTGCTGTAATAGGTGACCGCAAATACATATCGGTTGACGAGTTGAAGCACATTACCCGTATGGGTATGGGACCTTGCCGTGGAAAACGCTGTGTATCGCGTGCCCGTCAGATTTTGCGCGCACATGGAATAGAATTGGTTGGCGAATCGTCACCGCGTGCACCATTAGCAAATCAGGTAACTTTGGGCGACCTCTATAATCCTAATGCAAAGGAAGTTTATGTATTCCCCAAAGGTCACGATGTTCGCAAGGAAGAAGTAAAAGTTTTGGTTGCTGGTGGTGGTATGGCTGGTAGTGCTGCTTTCCGCTACTTTGCTGAGGCAGGAATGAAACCAGTATTGATTAACTACGACCGTGGTTCGTCATGGCGTTGCATCGGTGGTGGTCGTCCAGCATTCTCGAATCCTGACATTTCCGATATTGCAAACCATAACCTTGAAATTTTCAAGGAAATACAGTCGGTTCACAACATCGACTTCAAGATGACCAAGTATGTAAATCTCGTACACGATGATGCTACATATAAGGCACTTGATGCTTCGCGTGCATGGAGCGATGCCTATATGATTGAAAAGAAGGATTTCCGCAACGAGATTTCTCCATTGTGGAATATGGATAGCAATGTATATAGTCATGCTCTCATTTCAAACAACTGCTGGCAGGCAACTCCAGGTCGTACAATCGACTATGTAAGAAGCATTGCTGTACAGAATGGTGGTCGCCTGATGGAAGACTGCGAATTGTTGTCGGTATACAAGAACGGCGATAAGTTTGTTGCTCTTGTTCGTACACACGACAAGCAGTTTGTTGAGTTCACATGCGAACACTTTGTCAATTCGCTTGGTTGGGGCGCTGAGAAATTTACCGATATGCTTGGTATTGATACTCAGTTGTATCCAGTTAAGCATCAGGCATTTATTACAAGGCGTTTGCCGAACCTTGGAAAGGCAGGAGATTCTCTGGATATGATAATCGACCGTCGTCATTACAAGGGCTTCAGTGCAGTATATGGACAGCAGTTCTTGCATACTGGACAGATAATCGGTTGTGCTTCACCCGATTGCGATGCTTTCGAGGCTCGTCAGAACTTGAAGTATAACAGCAAGGAATTCCTTGAGATCGTCAGCGAAGTATTTGCAGACTGGATTCCTAACCTTGCATCTGTCGGTTTCCACGCTGTATGGGCTGGTTACTACATGGAACCTCGCTACATTGTTGACCCGGAAGTCGGTATGCTGACAGGTTTGCGTGGACATGGATTTATGCTCGGTCAGTATCTTGCAAAGATTTATGTTGACAAATATCTCGGCAAACCGGTTCCTGGCTACATGAAAGACCTTGCTCTCAGCGGAAAGGGACTTAGCGAAAATGCTTTCAAATAGAAAATTGCAATAATGTAAGATAGAAAAGGGCGGTAATTCGCCCTTTTTTTGTATGTCTTCAATCAAAAGTCGTAAATATTTATTACCTTTACGGCGTTTTATAATTTCGAATGATGAAAAACAAGAATAAATTGATAATCATAATATTGCTGTATGCTATTAGTGTTGCAGCATCCGTTTTTATTTTCCCTACGGATAACCAGTTTGAATATTCATACGATAAGGGCACACAATGGCTATATGACGACCTTTATGCGCCATACGATTTTGCAATATGTCGCTCGCAGGAAGATATACAAGCGGAAAAGGATAGCATAGTTGCTGATTTCATACCATATTATGGGTTTGATACGGTGGCGCCATTGAGTTTCATTTCATCATATAGAGGTCTTGTTGAAAAGGCAACTAGCGAAAAACTTCACATTGCTGAAAATGATGTCTTGTCGTTTACTGATGCGTTCCAAAGCAAACTTATTGCTATATACAAAAGAGGCGTTATTCAGCCATCGTTACTTGCGGAATACAAAAATGCGGGAAATAAGATTCGTGTTGTAAAGAATAATGTGAGTGAATTTGAACTTGTCGATAATTTTTACACTAAAGAATCTGCAAAATCAGAAATCCGTGACATATACAATAGTTTTTCCAATATTTATGAAACCGACTCAATGTCTGGTTTTGTTGTAAGAGACCTTATCTCCAAGACGGAGTTTGTTGTAAATTTGGCTATTGATGAGGATTTGAACGAATTGTATCTGCAGGATAGGTTGGGGGCTGTTTCTCCGATGTCTGGCATGGTACACAAGGGTGAACTTATTATCTCGAAAGGCAAGATGGTTGACGATCATTCCAAGCTTCTGCTCGATTCGTACAAGATGCAATTCGAGAACACTACAGGACGAAAGTCATTCTGGTTGGTGGAACTTGGCGTATTGATAATCTTATTGATTATTTATGCAAATATTCTCTACTATTCACTAAAATTTGGCAGAAAGAAGAAGTGGGGCGTGACCGAGAATGTGTTTGTACTTTCGCTCATGCTGCTGATTTTCTTAGTGACATTCCTTGTATTCAAGTATTCGACAGTAAGCATTAATATTGTGCCGTTTGCACTTGTGCCGCTGTTGCTTGTGACTTTCATCGATTTTGACATCTCGTTCCTCATTCATCTTATTACAATTTTTGTGGTAAGTTTCTTCGCTGCCAATAGGTTTGAGTTTGTTTTCATACAGACAATTGCAGGGCTGATTGGTATGTTCAGTTTGCGCAATACCTCAAAGCGTCAGCAGATATTTATCAGCATGATTGTTGTGTTTATAGCATACGCACTGTTGCATACGGGATTTTCGCTGATGCGACTCGGAACATTCTCGGAACAGGAACTGGAGGAATTCATGTATTATGGCATTTCATCGGCTATGTTGCTTTTGTATTTGCCATTTGTCTTCATATTCGAGAAGATTTTCGGTTTCATTTCTGGCTTTACCTTGGTGGAACTTTGCGATACAAACAACGAGGCATTGCGCGAGTTGTCGGAAAAAGCGCCGGGAACATTCCAGCATTCGGTCATGCTGTCTAATTTGTCGGAGGCAATAGTACGCGAAATAGGAGGAAAACCATTACTCGCCCGTGCTGGTGCATTGTACCACGACATTGGCAAGACATACGCTCCAGAGTATTTTATCGAAAACCAGAATGGTGGTAAAAACATTCACGAAGGACTTCCTTTCGAGGAATCGGCCCAAATGATTATTGCGCATGTAAGCAAGGGCGTTGAGTTGGCAAAGAAATACAAGTTGCCACCGCAGATAGTGGATTTCATTGAGCAGCATCATGGAACATCGTTGACGCGCTATTTCTATTATTCGTGGAAAAATGCAAATCCCGATAAGACTCCAGATATTTCCAAATTCCAGTATGCAGGACCAAAACCGCAGTCTGTTGAACTTATTGCAACGATGATGGCCGATTCTGTGGAGGCGGCGGCAAGAACCTTGAAGGTTTATTCGCACGAGTCGATTTCTGCTCTTGTGAACAATATCGTTGAGGCGCAGTTTAAGGACGGGCAGTACGATGATGTTGACATAACCATGAAACAGATTGGCAAGGCAAAGCAAATTCTGATTTCCAAGATAGAGAACATTTACCATTCAAGGATTGAATATCCCGAACTAAACAGCGAGGCCAAACAATAAAAAGTGTTTGTTTGAGTTATAGGGAATATGCGTAGGTTTTTACTTGTATTGTTGCTGACATTTGTCGCTTGCGTGGCGTTTTCGCAGAACGCCACCTATTTCGGTTATGTCCGCGATGCAAACAAGAAACCTGTTGAATTTGCCAATGTGATGGTCGTAGGTTCTAATGCAGGAACAACAACAGATGCCACTGGTTATTTTGAGTTGAGTGTCCCGTCTGGCAAGGATGTTGAGATACAAATATCTTTCCTAGGTTATGAACCTTTTACGCAGAAAGTCAATTTGAAACCGGATGAACGCAAGCAAGTTACGGCAATCCTTACCGAAGGTGCTGTCATGCTTCCTACGGCCGATATTGGTGCTACAAGTGAAAGACATGTGTCTGGTACGCGACTTAACCCGCAGATTTCCATGAAGATACCAACGACTGGCGGTTTCGAGGACATATTGAAGGCGTTGCCATCGGTGTCGTCAAACAACGAACTTAGTTCACAGTACAATGTGCGCGGCGGTAACTTCGATGAAAACCTTGTCTTTGTGAACGATGTGGAGATTTACCGTCCTCAACTTATCCGTTCGGGACAGCAGGAGGGGCTTAGTTTCATAAATTCCGATATGGTTTCGTCGATTTTGTTCTCGGCAGGTGCTTTCGAATCGAAGTATGGCGACAAAATGTCATCGGTGCTTGATATAAAATACAAGAAACCAACCGAGTTTGGCGCATCGATAATGGCTAGTTTGCTTGGCGCAAATGCCCATGTAGAGGGAACAAGCAAAAACCATCTTTTCCGCTACAATCTTGGTGTAAGGTACAAGACTTCGAAGTATTTGCTTGCTTCCATGGATGTTTCCGGTCACTATGACCCCTCGTACATAGATGGTCAGGCATACCTGATATATACGATCAGCGAAAAGTTGGAACTCAATTTTCTGGGAAACTACAGCAACAACAGGTACAAATATATTCCTCTTGACGGCGAAACTTCATTTGGAACTGTCAGCGATGCTCTTAAGGTAAGGACATATTTCGAAGGGCAGGAAGTAGATAAGTTTAACAACGGAACGGCTGCGTTGTCGGCAATTTATTCTCCAAACAACAATTTGAGTCTCAAATTCATAGCATCTGGATACTATACCAACGAAGCGGAAACATACGACATACTTGCCCAGTATTATCTAAACGAAATTGACCAGCAACTTGGTGAGACGACTGGAGATAGCGTGTCAAATATAGGAGTCGGTTCTTTCCTCGACCATGCCCGCAATTACTACGAAGGATATGTCATTTCAGCAAAGCACATTGGAACATTTATAAAAGGCGAGAACAAGTTGGACTGGGGCGTGCAGACCAATTACGAGAACTATTCGTATAAGGTGCACGAATGGACGATGAATGATTCGGCGGACTATTCGTTGCCGTATTCCGAAAACATGGTGTTGCTGTATCAGACCGACATTGCCAACATCGGATTGCAAAGTGTACGTGCGTCGGCATACATTCAGGATTCGTATATGTTCAAGACCGATGCTGCCGATGTGTCGTTGGGTGGTGGTGTCAGACTGAACTACTGGACTTTTAACAAGCAGTTTCTTGCAAGTCCTCGACTCAATTTTAGCGTGAAACCAAAAACATGGAAGCAGGATTTCGTATTCCGTTTTGCAACAGGACTTTATCATCAGCCACCAACAATTAAGGAAGCCCGTAGAATCAGTGACGGTACTCTTAACGAAAACATTAAGGCGCAGTCGTCAGTGCAGGCTGTTGTCGGTATGGACTATAATTTCCTTGCTTGGGGACGTCCGTTCAAGTTGGTTGCCGAGGCGTATTATAAATATATGTACAATTTGAATCCATACAATGTCGACAATGTGCAGATAAAATATTATGGTGAAAATATAGCACACGGTTATGCTTACGGATTGGAGGCAAAGGTAAATGGTGAATTTGTGCCGGGAACCGAATCGTGGATTAGTTTGGGTTTGATGCGTACATACGAGGATATCGAAAACGATTTTTACACACAAACTGTTGAGGGTGTTGTAGATACTGTATATCCTGGATATATTCCTCGCCCGACAGACCAACTTGTGAATTTTGGAATTTTCTTTCAGGACTATATACCTAAAGCGCCGACATGGAAGGTTTTCCTGAGTTTGCATTTGTGCACAGGACTTCCGTATGGACCGCCCAATTCGGAACGTTATCTGGCAACAGGACGCATGAAAGCATACAGGCGTGTTGATTTTGGAATTTCAAAGCAGTTTAATTTTAAAAAGGCAGACTGGATTAAGGATTTCTGGATTTCGCTCGAAGTGTTCAACTTGCTTAATACCAAGAATGAAATCTCGCACACTTGGATTACTGATATTCGGGGAAGGGAATATGCAGTGCCGTCTTATCTTACAGGAATCCGTCCGAACTTGAAAATTGTTATCAAATTTTAGATGTTATCATAAAATTAAATTAAAAGTAGCGTAGTATATTCCAGTTGAGAAAAATAACTTTAACTTTGCACGGATTTATTATAACGAAAATAAAATGGAAGATTTTAATAACGAAGAAAAGCATCTGCCGAGTGTTGAAGAGCAGATAGCACAGATAGAAAGGGAAATGCATGCTGAAAATTCAGTTCCTGAACCAGAACTGCCACAGCAACCTGCTGAGCAAGAACCAACATACGAATCATGCGAAGCAAAACCAAAAAAATGCAACTGCGGAATGTGCGCAGGTTTGTGCGGTATAATCTTAGGTCTTGCAGCAATCATACTTTTCGTGTTGATGTTTACTGGTGTTATTAGTCCTAAGAACGCGTCAAACGAAGAACCTAAAGTTGAAGAAACTATTTTTGATAAGCCGGTAGGTGATGCAGAAGCAGAGGATATTGCATATATTGACCTTGATACTTTGCTGCTTACTTACAACTATGCCATAAAGTTGCAGGAAGACCTTGCAATGGAGCAGAAGAAAGCAGAAGGAACGATTCAGTCGCGTATGAAGAAGTTTGAAAGCATGTACAATGCTTATATGGAAAAAGCACGTACTGGAATGTTCCTGAGTGCTGCCAGCCAGCAGGCGCAACAGAGTGAACTCGAAAAGGAGCAGGCTGCTATTGAAAACTTGCAGGCAACTCTTTCTGCCCAGCTCCTTGAAAAGCAAAGCGCTATGAACCAGGAAATATACGACTCAGTAATTAACTTTGTAAACATTTATGCTGATGGTCGCTTCAAGATTGTTCTTGGTAACATGGGTGGAGTTACAGTTGTTTATTCGCAGCAAGGCATGAACATAACTGCTGATGTGGTTGCAAAACTCAACCAGCGTTATGGCGGTATCCTCGAAAATGAAACAAAAACAGAATAACTCATGAATTTTGCAGAGTTTTATGCCGCAAGGTACTCTGTAGCACCAAAGATATTTAGCAGTAATCCCCGCAGCGATACGGGGATTATTGTTGTAATACCATGCTACGACGACGATTTCGTTTTCAAAACCTTGCAGTCGTTAGATTCTGCTGATAAACCTCAATGTTCGATTGAGGTTATTGTTGTTGTCAATTCTGCCGAGGATACAAGCAAAACTATTGTCGAGAAAAATAAACGCATATTTGCTGAACTTTCGCAAAATGGCGTGTATTCCAATTTTAGACTTTTACCATATATAATAGAAGGTGTGCCGCACAAGATTGCAGGTGTAGGCAACGCTCGCAAGGTTGGCATGGACGAGGCAGTTTGGCGCTATGTTTCGATAGAAAACCCTCAAGGCATAATTGTTTCGCTCGATTCCGATTGCCTTGTCTCAAAATGTTATTTCACAAAGATTTACGAGCGCTTTTGTGTTTCGAAAGACCGACCAAATGCATGTACTTTGCAGTTTCGGCATAATTTTGATGAGGCGTTATACTCTAAGCAGGAGATAGATGCTTGCCGTAGATATGAGATGTACTTGCGCTATTTCCGTTTGGCACAGAAAGTCGCAGGAATTCCCCAATGTCTTCATACCATAGGTTCTTGCTTTGCTGTGACGGCAGAAGCATACGCCAAAATGGGAGGGATGGCGCGTAGGCAAGCAGGCGAGGATTTCTATTTCTTGCAGAAACTGGCCCTGCAGTCAAAAGTGGCATCAGTTGACGAACCTATTGTTTTTCCCGCACCATCTGTATCCGAGCGAGTTCCTTTTGGAACCGGTCGTTCAGTGAAGAAAATAATTGATACGGGGTTGTGCAAAGTGTATAATTTTGGTTTATTTCTACTGCTCAGAAATTTTTACTCCGAATTTCCGAATCTTTATGATGGTAATTGCCAAGTTCCAAAGGAAGTGCTCGATTTTGTGGGTGAGCAAAAGTTCTCTTTTTTGGTAGATGAGTGCCGTAGAAACACTTCAGACATGAAAAGTTTTGTGAAGCGTATGTTTTCTCGTTTTGATGTCTTTTTTATGATTCGCTTCCTAAATAGTTTCGACGAAACATCAGTTTTCCCACCAAAGGATGTACAAGATGTTGTAGCAGAGTTGCTTGAGAATTATTCCGTTGATGTTAAAGGTAGTTTCTACGACGAAATTCTTGCGCTTGATTGTAGCGTTTCCAATTAACTTCTGCTGCTTGTTAGACCTTCTTCGTGTAAAATAAAATGGAATTTTAGTGTTCTGTTTTAAAATTAAAATTATATTTGCAAGATATTAAGGATATGAAAAGTATAGTTTCTCTTATATTGTCCGTTTTGGCTGGTATGTTCCTGTATGCCGATGACATTTTTGCTGGAACTAACTTTTTTGTTTCTGGTTTCTATGTGGTTTCAGATGTCCAGGTAGGTGATACGGGGCGTTTTGTCGATTCTCGAGATGGAAACTCGTATCGTACATTTAAGGTCGGCAATCAGGTGTGGATGTCGGAAAATCTTCGCTATTCAAAAGATATTCCTTTGGGAACGACAAAAAGTAATAAACCGCATGTTTATTATCCGAATGGCAATGCCGAAAATGTCGAACTATATGGATATTTGTACAATTGGTATGCTGCAGAGGTCGCTTGTCCGAACGGTTGGCATCTGCCGAGCAATTCCGATTGGAAGCAACTCAAAAATGCTATTGGTGGCGATAATGCCGGTTCGCAGCTAGCAATCAAAGCTGAACTATGGAATGATGGAGCACTCGAAAGAACTCCGTTGTTTGGCAAGTCGGATTATATGGCGCTTCCTGCAGGCAGTTTCGACGGAAAAGGTTACGGAAATTTTGGATCCTTTGCATATTTTTGGTCATCTAACGAATATGAGTATTATAGCGGCAATGCCTATTATAGGTACATTTATTACAACTATGCTGGCATTGCATCCAACTATAGTAGCAAATTTTCCGGATTTTCAGTACGTTGTGTAAAGGATTGAAAATCATTGTTCATATTTCATAAAACCGCTCGACTCCATAGTTTTGGTATCGTTGCCATCGTGTATAATGAAATATGCTTCCATTCCATTGATGCTTTCAACTATCTGCATTGCTTTTTCTGCTCCCATGACCATGAATGCGGTGGCGTATGCATCGGCGCGTATGCAGTCGGGGTAGACGACTGTTGCGCTAATCATCTCGTTTTCGGCAGGATAGCCAGTGAGTGGGTTTATGGAATGTCCGTATTTCTTCTCGCCTTCTTCCAAAAATTTGCGGTAGTTGCCCGATGTGTTTACTGCCATGTCGGAAAGATGGATGACAATCTGGTTTTCACGGTATTCGTAACCACTGCCTTCGATTGGCTTGTCAACGCCGATTTTCCAGTTTTCGCCTTTGTCGTTTTTGCCCGAGCAGTATATTTCACCACCAATTTCCACCAAAAAGTCGGTAATTCCCTTGCTCTTGAAAAAATCGGAGACATAATCGACCGACATTCCTTGTGCGATGGCATTGGTAATTATTTGTGCATCTGGGTCCTGTTTTATGATTTTGCCGTTTGCAATGTCGATTTTGCCCATTCCTACATGCTGAAGCTGTTTGTTGACTTCGGTGCTGTCGGGTATATGCTTTTCGTGGCGAACCCAACCGAATCCCCATGCGTTGACAATAGGAGCGACGCTCACGTCGAATATTCCGCCAGTGTTTTCCCACACTTCTTTCGAAACCTTGAAAAATTCTTCGGTAAGAGCATCAAGCGTGTCGGTTTCGTTGCGATTTATGCGCGAAATTAGCGAAGTGCTGTCGTAGTTTGACAGCGAACGGCAGAAATTATCGAGCAGACTGTCGATTTCCTTGTTGTAGTTCACATCGCTGTGGTAGGTGATGTTGAACATTGTTCCCTGTGTAGGTCCACTATACTTTATGTATTCGGCATTTCGTCTGCAAGATGCAGATAAAATTGAAATTATTGCTATTATGTATATTGTATTGTTCTTTAACATATTACATGAAATTTTTAATAATTAATTATGTGTTTTTGCTGTATTTTATTCGGTGTTTTTGCGATGGCGATTTAGCTCTTCAGACATCCAATTGGAACGATAAATACCCCGTCTGGACGTTTGTATGCAAATTTTCCACCTGTTATAATTATTAGCAAATCAGGTTCCTTGATAGGATTCTGCTTTTCTGTTTTGTTGTGTTCCTTAATAAGGTTTTTCAATTCTATCAAGTGCGCTGCACCTTCTTCGATTTCATTGCTTCCCAATTTGCATTCAATCAATGCGTATTTCCCATTGTCAACATGCAAGACAATGTCTGCCTCAAGACCATATCTGTCGCGATAGTAGCCAATATGTGTGTTGATGTCTGATGTGTAAGCTCGCAGGTCTCGAATGCACAGTTGTTCAAAAATGAACCCAAAAGTCTTGAACTGAAGCATTAGGCTTTGTGGCGACATTTGCAATGCAGCCACAGCAACACTCGGGTCGCAAAATGTGCGTTTAGGTGTCGAACGAATAACGGCCTTGCTACGTATTGCAGGACACCAAGCGTCAATATCTTGAATTACAAACAGACGTTCCAATGCCGCAACGTATGACGAAAATGTATCCATTGTGCAAGATGCATTTCCCGATGCTGTTACATCTGTGAGTAATGTTGTCTTTTTAGCTATAGTCGAGATGTTGCGGGCATACGACTGCAATATTGTGCGAGCAAGATTCTCGTCACGTCTAACTCCGTCAACTCTGCTAATATCTTCTTTGCAAACAGTCCGAAAATAGTCCTTGGCGACCATTAGTTTCGACTTGTTATCTTTAAGACGTAGCGTAGCTGGCCAACCGCCCCTGCAAGCGGCAAATATCAAGTCTTCAATCTCCAAGTCCGAAACGGCGGCAATATCTTCTTCCGGATTGTCAAACAACTGCATAAGACTTACCGTTCCGTTTGATTCCTTTGATTCCCAAAGGCTCATTGGCAACATTTCCATTCTCGAAATGCGACCATTGCCCGAATGTAGAATTTTGGTTTTGTCAACCGAATTTGATCCCGTTAGAATGAACTGTCCTGTCAGTCCTCGTTCATCTACTGCTGTACGAACTGCATCCCATAGTACAGGAGCATCCTGCCACTCGTCCAATAGACGGGGTGTGTTCCCTTGTAAAAGAAGCGATGGGCGAGTAGCTGCAGTTGACAGGTATTGTTCGCGCATGTCGGGATTCTGCAATTTGATGACACTGCCGGCAATATGCTCTGCTGTGGTTGTTTTTCCACACCATTTAGGTCCTTCTATTAGAACTGCACCAAACGCATTCAGTCTATTCCTTAAATTTACATCGGCAGTTCTTTCTAAATAATCCATTCTGCTATAGTTTGTTTTGTCGCTGCAAAAGTAGTAAAAATTAATTTAATACAAAAATTTATTCGGTGTTTTTGCTGTAATTTATTCAGTGTTTTTGCGGCAATCTATTCGGTGTTTTTGCGGTTAGATGTTAAAAAAATACATTAGTTTGAAAATTTCTGTTTTTTTTCAACAAAAAAATAAATGCAATTCATAGAAAAATGTTAACTTTGCAGCAAGTAATCTAAATTGATGAGATTGTGCGTTGTTTTTATGATGTTCATATTGACACAATATTTGTAGGATACACTTTGGTTGTATTTTGCAATACGCTGAATATCAATAAATTACCCCCCCCATTTTTTTGGTACAAGTCTAGAAATCTGGAAAAATATAGTTTTTTGTGCAGTGATGGCGGATGGCTATCGCAGTGGTAAGTTTAACCTTTTAAATTCAAGTATATGAACAGGAAATTTATTTTGTTATTTGTGGTTCTGTCGCTTGCGGGACTTTTGTACCCGATGTTGAATGCGCAGACCATTGAGCGTGTTTCGTTCCAATCGGCGGCTGGCGGAAACGACAGATTTCAGCCTGTGGTTGGCGCACCGTTTGGTGTGTCGGCAGGTGCTTCGGGTGGTTCGCTGACAATAACCTCGGAATATGGCGAGGAATTATTTCACGATGGAATGTTGCTGTCGATAGAGGATGGGTGTGTTCCCATTGCCGATGGAATATCTCTGTATCCTAACCCGGTCGACTATGTTGTGAACATTTTGGTCGACAATGTTACTGCACTTAGCAATGATGTCACAGTTGAGGTGTTTGATATGGGCGGACGGCTGATGCTTTCGCAGAAGATAGACGAGGGCGAAGTTTCGCTAGATGTGTCGGCACTGAAGGCTGGGAATTATTTGATTAGGATAGGAAAGGCAACTGCTAAAATGGTGAAAATGTAATGATTTATGAACAATAAAAAATTTAATAATATGAAGAGATTAATATCAATAATTATTGTGATGCTGCTCAATGTCGCATTATTCGCACAAAGTGTACCTCAGACAGTAAACTTTTCGGCCACGGTACGCGATGCAAACAACGAACTTTTGGCAAACACTCCTGTAAATGTACGTCTTACCTTCTATGAGGGTGGCGAAGATGGAACCCCTGTGTATTGTGCCTTGCACCAAACAACCACCAATGCCAACGGTTTTATGTCGTTCCAACTTAACCGCAATGTGCTTGCCTACGCCTGCAATGGCGCACCAAACACTCCATTCGAGGAAATCCCGTGGGAGAACGGCAACTACTGGATGCACGTTGAGTATCAGGCGCAGATAGCTGGCGATTTTATCGACCTCGGCTATTTGGAACTTACCAGCGGATTCTATGCATTCTCGTCCAATTATGCATTAATAGCGCAGAAACTCGAAGGCTTCGACATTGATGTTACCAATGCACAGGATGGCGACATTCTTGTGTACAACGGCACAACCCGCAAATGGGAGGCAAGAAGACCAGAAAGTATTGGCACCTACAACGAAGAAACTTTCCTGTGGGATAGAAATGGAGGGCAAGCATCTGGTCTTGAAGAATTTGGACTTCAATGGGTGTCAAATAGCAAAGCTATTTCTGCTAACATCAAGCCAGTTGAAGGAGCTAGTCTATATATATTGAATTCCAGCGACTATGCAATTCAAGATATAAATACATTGAATGCACGACTAACGTTGGAAACGGAAGCGACTGTGTATAGAGGCATTTCTTGTGAGGCATCTAATGACTATGACGACGTTATTGCAACTGTTTACAATGATAAGATATATTTGATTCATATAACGAGAGCAAATATATTATCCGATTCGAATGTTTTTCATTTGACCATTACTGGTACCTACAAGGTATGGGGATTATCTTCCTCATACAGCGAACCGACCGGTTATACCAATGGCTATGGTTATGTTGACCTTGGTCTGCCGAGTGGACTTCTATGGGCTACTTGTAATGTCGGTGCAAGTACGCCGACAGCCTACGGCAACTACTACGCATGGGGTGAGACCACACCCAAGAGTTCTTATACCGTAGACAATTATGCATATACGGACGATGATTACACACTTCCTTCGAGTGCCGATGCTGCCACCGCTAACTGGGGTTCTGGCTGGCGTATGCCTAGAGAGGAAGAAATAGAGGAGTTGTTTGATAATTGCACGCATATATGGACAACCCAGAGTGGAGTAAGCGGACGCTTGTTCACAGGACCTAATGGCAACTCTATCTTCCTGCCAGCTGCTGGTGGTCGCGTCGGCAGTCAACTCTATGATGACGGTTCAAAAGGTTACTACTGGAGGAGTCAACTCATGCCGGGCAGTGATACCCACGCGATGGCTATTAGTTTCGATTTGGACAATTGCCTAGTGAGCGTTGCTTCTCGCTACTATGGACTATCCGTTCGTCCTGTCTGCGTGTCTGCTCAGAACTAAAGTAGTTTAAAAAGTACGAATTTACGATTTACGGCAGTCGGCGAAAGTCGGCTGTCGTTTTGTTTTCTGCCTAGATTTTATTTTTTCTAATCACCCTCAAAAAAATCAATGCTATTCACATAAAAAGTGGTAACTTTGCACCTTAAAAATTAAAGAACAAAATATGGGTATAATTAGTTTTTTGTCTAAGATGTTCGGTACCAAGTCGGAACGCGACTTGAAGGCACTGACACCGATACTTAACGAAGTGCTTGCTTTGGAAAAGGAATTCCTGTCTTTGTCGAACGACGAACTCCGTGCACGCACTCAAGAATTGAGAAAAGGCATTCACGAACATATAAGTGGTGAAGAAAAGCAGATTGCAGAACTGAGAGAAAAGGCTCAGGGCTTGGACATCTGGGAACGCGAGGAAGTGTTCAACGAGATTGACAAGATAGAGGAGAAGATTGACAAGAAAATCGAGGAACACTTGATGACTATTCTTCCGCAGGCATTTTCGATATTGAAGGAAACTGCCCGCAGGTTCAAGGAAAATGCAGAGGTTGTGGTAACTGCAACCGATTTTGACCGCGACCTTGCTGCTTCAAACGACTTTGTGACAATCGACCGCGATATGGCTATTTGGAAAAATTCGTGGGTTGCAGGTGGAAATATGGTAACTTGGGATATGGTTCACTACAATGTGCAACTTATCGGTGGTATCGTACTGCATCAGGGAAAGATTGCCGAAATGGCAACCGGTGAAGGTAAAACCCTCGTCGCAACTTTGCCTGTATTCCTTAACGCATTGACGGGTAGGGGCGTACACGTTGTAACCGTTAACGATTACCTTGCAAAACGTGACTCCGAATGGATGGGACCGCTCTATATGTTCCACGGACTTTCTGTTGATTGCATCGACAAGCACGAACCAAACAGCGAAGCACGTCGCAAGGCTTACGCTTCGGACATTACCTTTGGAACAAACAATGAGTTCGGTTTCGACTATCTGCGTGACAATATGGCACTTTCGCCATCCGATTTGGTTCAGCGCAAGCACAATTATGCAATTGTCGACGAGGTCGACTCGGTGCTTATCGATGATGCCCGTACACCTTTGATTATTTCTGGTCCTACACCCAAGGGCGACGACCAGTTGTTCGATGACTTGAAACCGCAGGTTCAGCAACTTGTTGCAGCACAGAAAGATTTGTTCAACAAGATTTTCAACGATGCAAAGAGACTTATCGCCGATGGTAATCAGAAGGACGGAGGTTTCAAACTTTTGCAGGCTTACAAGGCTTTGCCAAAGAACAAGGCTCTCATCAAGTTCTTGTCAGAACAGGGTATGAAGGCTTTGTTGCAGAAGACCGAAAACTTCTATATGCAGGACAACAACAAGATGATGCATCTTGCAACCGATGACTTGTATTTCGTAATTGAGGAAAAACTCAATTCTGTTGACCTTACCGACAAAGGTTTCGATTTGCTTGCAAATTCAACATCAGACCCCAATTTCTTCGTAATGCCCGACATCGGTGTTTCTCTCGCCGAACTGGAAAAGGAAAATCTTCCTACTCCAGAGAAATTGCAGAAGAAGGACGAAATTATCCGCGACTATTCAATAAAATCGGAGCGTATACATACTATAAACCAGTTGCTTAAGGCATACACAATGTTCGAAAAGGATGTTGACTATGTCATTATCGACAACAAGGTTAAGATTGTTGACGAGCAGACCGGTCGTATTATGGAAGGTCGCCGCTGGTCGGATGGTTTGCATCAGGCAGTAGAATCAAAGGAAAACGTAAAAGTTGAGGCTGCAACCCAGACCTACGCAACAATTACCTTGCAGAACTATTTCAGAATGTACCACAAACTTTCGGGTATGACTGGTACTGCAGAGACAGAAGCAGGTGAATTCTGGGACATCTACAAACTTGATGTTGTTACAATTCCAACCAACAAGCCTGTAATTCGTAACGACTACGAAGACCTTATCTACAAGACAACTAAGGAAAAGTATGCAGCCGTAATCGATGAAATTGAGCGTTTGGTTAAGATTGGTCGTCCAGTGCTTGTAGGTACGACATCGGTAGAAGTTTCCGAATTGTTGAGCAAGATTCTTACCCGCAAGGGCATTAAGCATAATGTGTTGAACGCTAAGTTGCACAAGCGCGAGGCCGACATAGTTGCCGAGGCAGGTCAGTCGAGTACTGTTACTATTGCAACCAATATGGCAGGTCGTGGTACCGATATCAAGTTGTCGCCCGAAGTTCGTGAGGCAGGTGGTTTGGCAATCATTGGTACTGAGCGTCACGAATCTCGTCGTGTTGACCGTCAGTTGCGTGGTCGTGCTGGTCGTCAGGGAGACCCGGGTTCTTCGCAGTTCTTCGTTTCGCTCGAGGACAACCTTATGCGTTTGTTCGGTTCCGATAGAATAGCAGCCATTATGGATAAGATGGGGCACGTTGAGGGCGAAGCAATTCAGCATTCAATGATTTCGAAGTCAATAGAGCGCGCACAGAAGAAGGTTGAGGAGAATAACTTTGGTATTCGTAAGCATTTGCTTGAATACGATGATGTTATGAATGCTCAGCGTACCGTAATATACAAGAAGCGTCGCAATGCACTCGACGGCGAACGTCTTGGTGCCGACATTGCAAATATGATGAACGATGTTTGCGTTTCGTTGGTGGATGAATGCTACGGAAATTACACTTACGATGAGTTCAAGTTCGAGGTGTTCAAGACTTTGGCTATCGACATTGACCTTGACGAGCAGAAATACGACAATATGTCGCGCAATGAACTTGTTGACTATCTGTACGAAAATCTGCGCGAAACTCACAAGCGCAAGGCACAGCAGATTGCAGAACAGGCATATCCGACCATCAAGTATGTATTCGAGAACAAAGGAAATATGTACAAGAACATCATTGTTCCGATTACCGATGGCGTTAAGCAGTACAATGTGGTTGTGAACCTGGAGAAGGCATACCAGACCAAGGGCGAGGAGATTGTTCACGCTTACGACAAGACCGCTGTTCTCCGCAATATTGATGAATCATGGAAGGAACATTTGCGCGAGATGGACGATTTGCGTCAGTCGGTTCGTGCTGCATCATACGAGCAGAAAGACCCGTTGCTGATTTATAAACTCGAATCGTACAATATTTTCAAGGAAATGCTCGACAAGACCAACCGTTCAATCATTTCGATATTGATGAAAGCATATATCCCGATGTCGAATCCTGATGAGGTCAAGGAAGCACGTCAGCCACGCCAGAAGTTGGATACAAGCCGTATGCGCACAGGTCGTGAGGAAGTTGGCGCAAACCGTCCGCAATACAACGACCCAAGTGCTGGCAAACCAAAAAACGAACCGGTTCGCGTTGAGAAGAAGGTCGGTAGAAACGATCCGTGTCCTTGCGGCAGCGGCAAGAAGTTCAAGAATTGCCACGGCGCAATGATGGGAGACGCTGAATAATCCTTAAGGTCATGCTGAACTTGTTTCAGCATCTGATAGAAATAATATGGTGATGCGGAATCCGTGTCACCATTTTTTTTAGATTTCACAATTTGACAACATTATTTTTTTTGAAACTGTCGCCGAATTAAGTATATTTGCCACATAAAAATTAACTGAAATGAACAGATTGAAATTTTATTTGTCCGCTATGTTGCTTGTTGTTGCAACATTGTCGGTTTTCGCACAGAAGGAAATCACTGTCGATGACCTTTATTATTACGGAACATTCAGGCAGAACGGCGTTTACGGAATCGAATCGATGAAGGATGGCGAACATTACACCAACCTTACAATCCGTCGTAACGGCATCGAAAAGTACAGTTACAAGACTGGTGAAAAAGAAGAAACTCTCTTGATGGTTGCCGACCTTAAACTTGGTGATAATTTTGATTTCATTTACGACTATATTTTCAGTCCTGACGAATCGAAGATTATGTTTTCGACCAAGTACGAACCGATTTACCGTCACTCGTTTACAGCTGAATACTACATTTACGACCTGAAAACCAAAGAGGTAACACGCCTTTCGGAAAATGGCAAGCAGCAGTTGGCATCGTTCTCGCCAGATGGAAAGAAGGTCGCTTTTGTTCGTAAGAACAACTTGTATGTCAAGGATATAGCTGACAAGAATGCAATGGAAGTACAACTTACAACCGATGGCGAATGGAACAAAATCATAAATGGTGCTCCCGACTGGGTTTACGAGGAAGAATTCAGCTACAACAAGGCATACGATTGGTCGGCAGATGGAAAGAAGATCGCTTTCCTGCGTACAGATGAATCCAATGTCAAGATGTTCGGCATGACAATGTACGGCGAACTTTACCCTGAAAACTACGAGTACAAGTATCCGAAGGCAGGAGAGGAGAATTCAAAGGTTTCGCTGCATATAGTTGATGTTGAAAGCGGTAAGATAACTGTTGCCGATATGGGCGACCTCAACGATATGTACATTCCGCGTCTAAAGTTCACAAACGATGCCAATACGCTTTCGGCAGTGAAACTCAACCGTTTGCAAAACAAGTACGAACTTTTCCTCATAAATGCAACGACCGGTTCTTCGAAGATAATCCAAACCTTGACCGATAAGTACTACTTGGAAATCAACGATGACCTGACTTTCCTCCCTGATAACAAACATTTCATAACCTCACACGAATCAAATGGTTACCGCCACATTTATATGTACGACATGAACGGAAATCTTGTTCGTCAACTTACCGATGGACAGTGGGAAGTAACCGAGGTTTACGGTGTTGACGACAAAGGAGTTGTATATTTCCAGGCAGCAAAGAATTCTCCTTTGCGCCGCGAAGTTTACTGCGTTGATGCAGAAAAAGGTAAAATCAAGGAGTTGAGCAAGGGCAAAGGAACCAATTCTGCGACTTTCAGCAATGGATTCAAGTATTTCATAAATGAGTTCAGCGATGCCAATACGCCTACTAGGATTACACTTTGCGACAATTCTGGCAAGGTTATCCGCGAACTCGAAGACAACAAGAAGTTGGCAGATAAAATCAAGGACGAATATAAGTTCACAAAGAAGGAATTCTTCACATTTAAGACCGAAAATGGTGATGAACTCAACGGCTGGATGATAAAACCTCAGAATTTTGATGCTAAGAAGAAATATCCTGTGTTCATGTATGTTTATGGCGGTCCAGGTTCGCAGACAGTTGCCGACACTTGGGACGGTTCAATGCCTTGGTATCAGATTTTTGCCCAGAAGGGTTACATAATTGTTTCGGTTGACAACCGTGGCACGGGCTATCGCGGTCGCGATTTCCGTCAGGTAACATACGGACAGTTAGGTAAGTACGAAGTTCAAGACCAGATTTATGCTGCAAAATATCTCGGTTCTCTGGATTATGTTGACAAGGATAGGATTGGTATTTTCGGTTGGAGCTACGGCGGATATATGTCGAGTTTGTGTATGACAATCGGTGCTGAATATTTTAAGATGGGAATCGCTGTTGCGCCAGTAACTACATGGAGATACTACGATTCGGTCTACACCGAGCGCTACAACGGCTTGCCACAGGACAATGCTGCTGGTTACGACGAGAATTCTCCAATCAACCATGCCAAGAAGATGAAAGGCAAATACTTGTTGGTTCACGGTACTGCCGACGACAATGTTCATTTCCAGAACTCTGTAGATTGGGTTGACAAGCTTATTGAGGCAGATGTGCAGTTCGACCTGATGTATTATCCAAACAAGGATCATAGCATTTACGGTGGAAATACCCGTCATCACCTATATACCAAGATGACAAACTATATTTTGAACAATTTGTAGAATTTTAGTTTTCATATTTTTAAATCCTTTTAATCGGTTTACATTGTCGTCCTTCGGGACGACTTTTTTTTGTCGGAAAATTGTATATTTGCAATGCGTTTTTGAACATGATGGATTTAAAACTGACAGGATATAATTGGTTGTCGGATGGGTGCGTATCTGTTAGGGGTTATTGCTTCGATTCGCGTGGCAATTTGTACGCAGGAGACAAACTGCTTGATTATTTTGCCTCAGCAAGCGATGAAACATCTCTACGGAGTTTGCTGACCGATGCTAATGGTATCTTCGCATTAGTTATAAATAAGCATGATTTTAAGGCGATTGCCATTGACGATAGTCGCATTTATCCGCTATATTATTCATTTGGCAATCATTTGTCAGTTTCTGACAATCCGTATTTGCTTTTGAATGAGCACTCGCAACTAGATGACCATGCTGTGGATGAATATTTATGTTCGGGAGCGGTTTTTGCTGGCAAAACCCTTGTCAAGGGAATTTTGCAGGTTAAACCATCGCATTTTGTTGTTTTTGATGATGGTTCGTGCCGAGAAATAGAATATTGGAGTTATTGCACGAAAACAGGAGGTGAGATTGATTGTTCTCTAGAACATCTTGATTTTATATTTGAAAGTTCTTTCAGAAGAATGCTAACTTCGATTGGCAATAGGCAGGTAGTTGTGCCGTTGAGTGGTGGACTTGATTCGCGCCTAATTGTTTGTATGTTGAAAAGACTTGGTTATGAGAATGTTGTGTGCTATACTGTTGGTCGTCCAGAAAATGCAGAATATTTAACCGCTAAGAAAGTCGCAGAAAAGTTGGGTTATCGGTATTATTTTGTTGACAATACAAGTGCTGATTTCGTGCCTGCCGATTATTTCAACGATGCGAACTTCCAGAATTATTGCCATTTTATAGGCAATTTGGGAAATTTCCTTTGGGTATTCGAGTACTTTGCTGTTAAATGGCTGACAGACAATGGCCTTGTCGCAAAAGATGCTGTATTTGCACCTGGGCATCCTGCCGACTCAATAGCAGGGAGCCATTTGCGAAAAGCAAGTGTAACGTCTGATTGTTCAGTGCGTTATATGACGAATGCTATAATGTATGACAGTTTTGAATATGGTCGGCGTTCTCCGTTTGTCAGAAATGAGGTGAAATCATACTTTGCTACAAATGAACGACTTGGCGCTAATTCTTGCTCAAATTACACTTCTTTTATCATGCAAAATAGGTTGGCTCATCAGATGGACAATTCTGCACGATTGTACGAGTTTTTTGGTCATGAGGTTCGTATGCCATTTTGGGATAGGGAATTGTTGGATTTGTTCAAGATGTTGCCATACCGCAAATTAGAGAATTGCAACCTTTATGTTGAGTATGTTTCAAAATGTGTGTTCTCAAAGTTTGGTGTAGATTTTCCGAAGTATGTGCCAAACCGAAAGGTATTTAGGCGTCAGCATATAAAGAACAGACTCAAACCATTTCTTCCCAAGTCGTTTGTTCGTAAGTTTGTGTCTCTGCACGATGATATATGCGAGCGAGAACTTACGGCACCAATGGTTGCAGAACTAGTGGAGGTGGGAGTGTACAAAAACGACCGTAGTTTCCTGTCGTATAACGAAGTTATGAGGGATTGGTATCTTATGTCGGTACAAAAAAAAATGGGTGTATCCTATTGAAAGTTGCAATTACCTTTCCAATAAAACTTTGTTCATAATATTCCGAAAACCTGATTGTTAATTTGACAATAAAAACTTATCTTTGCACGCATAAAAGAAAATAATTAAACGAAATGATAAACAATAAGTTATTAAATCCTAAAAGTGTTGTAATCGTTGGTGGTTCCGACGATGTTCATAAGCCCGGCGGAAAGGTGCTAAAGAATTTGCTTTCAAGTCCTTTCAAAGGTCAGGTGTATGTTGTTAATCCCAAGATGGACGTAGTTCAGGGCGTAAAGAGCTACCATACAGTAGAGGAATTGCCTGAAGTTGACTGCGCTGTACTTGCAATCGCTGCTAAGTTCTGCGCTCACGCAGTTGATGTTCTTGCAAACACAAAGAAGACTGGTGGCTTCATCATTCTGTCGGCTGGTTTTGGCGAGGAAAACGAAGAAGGTGCTAAGATTGAACGTCAGATTGTTGAATATATTAACAATGTAGGCGGTAGTCTTATCGGACCTAACTGCACGGGCTTCCTCAACAGCAACTACTGCGGTGCTTTCGATACTCCAATTCCTCAACTCGATCCTCACGGTGTTGATTTCATCACTGGTTCGGGTGCAACCGCTGTGTTCATTAAGGAATATGGTATTTCCAACGGTTTGAAATTCAATAGCGTATGGGCAGTTGGTAACTCGGCTCAGATTGGTATAGAGGATGTTCTCGAACACCTTGACAACACCTTCGACCCAGTTAAGAGTTCGCGCGTGATAATGCTCTATATGGAAAAGATTGGCGACCCGATGAAGATGCTCAAGCATTCACGCTCGCTCATCAACAAGGGATGCCACATTGCAGCTATTAAGTCTGGTGGTTCTGCTGCTGGAAGCCGTGCTGCATCATCTCACACTGGTGCTTTGGCAACCAACGATGCTGCTGTTGATGCTCTTTTCCGTAAGGCAGGTATAGTTCGCTGTCACAACCGTCAGGAATTGACTACAGTTTGCGCTGTGTTCATGCATCCTGAAATAAAGGGCAAGCGTTGCGCCGTTATCACCCACGCTGGTGGTCCTGCAGTTATGCTTACCGATGTTTTGTCGAATGGTGGAATGGAAGTTCCTCCTCTGAAGGATCATCCTGCTAGCCCGGCTCTGCTTTCAAAGCTCTTCGGAGGTTCGTCTGTTGGTAATCCAATCGACTTCCTCGCTACAGGTACTGCTGAACAACTTGGCTATATCATCGACACCGTTGAAAACGAATATGAAGACATTGATTTCTCGGTAGTTATTTTCGGTTCACCAGGATTGTTCAGCAACAGAGAGGTTTACGACCTGCTTGGCGAGAAGATGAAGACCTGCAAGAAGCCGATTTTCCCAGTATTGCCATCAATTATCAATGTTAAGGACGATATTGACGATTTCATAGCTAAGGGACATATCAACTTCCCGGAGGAATGCGTACTTGGAAATGCTTTGTGCAAGATTTACCACACACCAAAACCACAGCCAGAAAATGTTGAGCTTCCGAAGATTGATGTTGCTCGCATCCGCAAGACCATCGACCGCGTACAGAACGGTTACATGGAAATTGCCGACTACAACGAACTTCTTGATGCTGCAGGAATCAACCGCAAGAAATCGGTTGAAGTAAGCAAGAGAGAAGATGCTTTGGCATTTGCAAAGGAAGTAGGCTGCTGCAAGGATGTTCCGCTGGTAATGAAGGTTGTAGGTCCGTTGCACAAGTCTGATGTCGGAGGTGTTGTTCTTGGCGTTAAGGACATGGATACCGTTGCAAAGGAATTCGACCGTCTTATTAAGATTCAGGATACCTATGCAGTAGAAATGTATCCTATGCTCGATGGTACCGATGTATATATAGGTGCAATTCGTGACCCGAAGTTCGGACATCAGGTATTTTTTGGACTTGGCGGTATTTTCATCGAGGTGCTGAAGGATGTTCAGAGCGCACTTGCTCCGATTACAGCTGCCGAAGCAAAGGAAATGCTTACCAAGTTGCGTGGCTACAAGATTTTGCAGGGTGTTCGCGGACAGGAACCAGTCAACATCGACATCTATGCCGATCAGGTTGCTCGCGTAAGCGCATTGGTGATGGCTGCTCCAGAAATTGCCGAGATGGACTTGAACCCGTTGCTTGGCAATCCGCGCAATGTAGTAGCTGTTGATGCTCGTATCAGAATTGAAAAGTAGTATTTTCAAGGCATATAGGCACAGGGACTTTCGTTGGGAAGTTCTTGTGCTTTTTTGATAAAAATTGGAAGTCGCATTTTGCGATATCCAACTGGTCGCAAAATGCGACCAGTTCAAAAACGAAATTTTATTATAATGAAAAAACAAGATTTCATATTTATCATCTGTGTGATTGTGGTGCTAACACCGTTTTTCATTCCGCAGACACACTTTCTCGAATATTTCAACCTGTGGACTGCCACACATCCGTTCATAATGAGCTTCTTCAAGTTCGCGATATTGGCGACTGTTGGTGAGATGCTCGGTTTGCGCATATCAAAGGGAGTGTACAACCAGAAAGGGTTCGGCGTACTGCCACGCGCAATTGTCTGGGGAATACTCGGTATGGGAATCTGCATGGCAATGATAATCTTCAAGTCGGGCGTACCGACATTCCTTGACATTGTCGGTGGATGCGAAAAAGGTACGATGGCTGGTTTGCTTGCTGGCGAATTCTCGTGGGGAAAGGTCGGCGTTGCTTTTGCTGTCAGCGTTGCGATGAACTCGATTTTTGCACCGGTGTTTATGACCTTGCATAAAATTACCGACACTCACATCCTTAACAACGGCGGAACTCTCCGTGGTTTCTTCCGTCCCATAAAGATGGAGCAGATTATCGTCGGACTGAACTGGAAGGCGCAATGGAGCTTGGTTTTCAAGAAGTACATACCGCTGTTCTGGTTCCCTGCACATACGATAACATTCCTGCTTCCCGCCAACTTGCAGGTGCTTTTTGCAGCCTTGCTCGGCGTGGTATTGGGCGTTATGCTGTCGATTGCAAATTTAAGGAAAGGGTAGAATGTCTAACAGGCTAACAGCCTTACAGGCGAGCAGTCTGGCGGGCTGTTTGCCTGCAAGCCTTTCTTTTTAGAATATTTTTCCTTCCCAAAGTTCCTTGAGGAAGTCGTTGATATTGATAATCTTAACGCCAGAAGATGTGCGGTTGATTCTATCGTGCGAAACAAACATCAGTTGGCAGTCGGGATGTTCTTCGTGAAATGCATTCAGCCCTTTTAGGTGTTTTGGTAATGCTTCATCTACAGACTTGATTTCTATAGCTATGCGAGCGTCTCCAATTATGGCGTCAACTTCCAGTCCCGAGTATGTGTGCCAGTAGCTGAGCTTTTCTTGTGAGTTGGTATATCCTATGTAGGCAATAAGTTCTTGGATTACAAGATGCTCAAAGGCATGTCCGTATTCCGCAGAACCGCGTATTAATGTTTGACGTTTAAGCAGATAATTGGCAACTCCGACATCGAAATAATAGAAACGCGGAGCCTGCACAAGTTTACGCTTCATTGATTTTGTATATGCCGGAATCATATAGCCAATTAGAGTGTCCTGTAGAATTGAGAAATATTCTTTCACAGTTACCGACTTTACTCCGCAGTCGCTGGCAATATTGGTGAAGTTTACTATTTCACCGTTGGTCAGTGCGGCGACTTCAAGAAAACGCTGGAACCCGTCAAGATTTCTGACTATGGCTTCCGCCTTGATTTCTTCTTTAAGATATACATCGATATAGGCGGCGAGAAGTCGCTTGGGGTTCTTGCTTAGGTAATGCTGAGGAAGGAGTCCATCGTTCAGAGCCTTTTGCAAGTCGAAATCAGGAATCTCACAACTGACTAAAGGGTAGAAGTAGCACGGAAAAGCGCGACCACCGAGTGTATTGTAGCCTTTGCGCCTTAGTTTGCGGGCACTGCTTCCACAGAGGATAAAGCGGATGTCGTTCTTGAATATTAGGCGGTGAACTTCGTTGAGTAATTCTGGAACTTCCTGTATTTCGTCTATTATTACAATGGTGTCGGACGATTTGTCTTCCAATTGTTCGTAAAGGTATGATGGACGGCGTTTGTATAGTGCACCGAGTTCTGAATCAAGCAAGTCTATGTACAAAGCCTTAGGAAAGGTTTTTCGTAGGAAAGTGGATTTGCCTGTCTTTCTTGCTCCGAACAGAAATACGCTCATGTTCTCAACATATTCGCTTATCTTGTAAAACCTATCTAACATATTCCTTGAAATTTTAAGATACTAACTTAAATATTTGTTGAAAATCTTCCGCAAAGGTATATTATTTTTCGTTAACTACAAGTATTTTTCTTTAAAAATAATAGTAGAATTTAATATTAGTGTTGTTTTGAGTTAAATTATTGATAATAATACTATTTAGTGTAGTTGTGTCTTAAATATTCTTTGAAAATTTAAGATAGTAACTTAAATATTAATAGAAAATATAAGTTGTATTTGGCTTGAGAAAAGGCTAAAAAGACGAACAGTCTAACGTTCTGTTAGCCTTTTAGCCTTCAAACCCCTAAAAAAATTATTTGCACAATCTAACCAATAATGTTATATTTGTGCTTCAAATTATGGCGTTGTGCGGTTAATGCAGGTCGCCGCCAATTGCCAGACAAACATAGTGAAGAGCCTGCAACATAAATGATTTGCCTATGTAGCATAAGTGTAATTTTGATACACACGTTTTAAAATAGGAAAAAGCTAAGTAGCTTAATTCTGGAATTTTTGGAACTTGGACACTTTCAAAATGACATTTTCAGATTAAGGCAACGAAGCTCCCGCCTTTGGGCGTGGACATAAGTCGTTGTAGTTGAAAATGTCAAGGTTGTCCAAGACCTCAAAAGTTCCAATGATGGCGAAAATGTACCACGCTTTTTTTATGTGGGTATTTAAAACTTAAAGGTGCAGGCGATAATTTCCGAAAAGCCATACGAGTAGGGTAAATAAATTTAAAATTTCAAACAAAAAACCGATGTGCCGATGGGATATAACTGGCTGAAGAAAAATGAGAACAATGAGGATTTTTGCTTTTTGCATTGCGGCAATGTTCCTTTTTACAGGACTATTTGCACAGGAAGAAAAGCCTGTTATTGATTGCAATTATGAAATGCCTTCGTTCAGCGACAATTCGGCATTGATGATTGATGCTCGTTCTGTTTCCGATAAGTTTGGCAATGGATCAAAAGTTGCAGGGTTCAATGTTAAGATTGTAAACTATTCAAAGTACAAATCGGTACAATTTGAGGTTTTCGTACATTCCCCGTTGACACAGAAATGGGAGAACCTTGGAAATGAAACACTTCCTGGATTCGATGCAGATGCAAACTTTGGCAAGAAATTTCCCGATTTGGGAATGTACCGCTACTTTGCCGTAGTTACAAAGGATGCTAGCAAGTACGACTTCAAGGTGGAAAAAGGTATGGCTAAAATCGAAATCGTAGTTTATACCAAGGGTGCTGATATGACACAGCAACCATTGCCGTTTCACGATGCTACTAATGCATACGTGTTCACTTCTAAGAAACTTCCGAGAGGAGCTGGCGAGAACATAAGGATGATTAACAATTCATCGCAACAAACTTTGAACATAGGTATTTTCGGTTGGGACAAAAAGAATTATGAATGGGTTAAAATCGCAAGTCTTTCGGCACAGTCTGGACAAAAGAAACCTACTGTTTTTGAGGCTGATAACAAAAAGATTCATTTCTCAAAATTCGACTATTTGTCAATAGTAGCACACGATGGAAAGAAATACGATTATATTTTCCGCGAAGACCATAGCGATTGGAGCATTGATGCTAGCGACCATATTGGTGATTAAATAGGAATCTTGTTTGTCGTATGCTCTTGACTACGACGAAGCAACAGAAAATAATCAACTCGGCAGTTGCGTATGTGGTTGCCGAGTTTTTTTTGTTTCCAAATTCAAAACCAAATATCCGACAGCGATGAATAAATTTATTACCTTTGCGAAAAAAGAAAGTATGTGCAGGCTAATGCAGTCTGTCAGACTGTTAGACTTAATAGGTATGGTAGAAATTGTAAAAAATATTGAAGGAATCCGCTCGCGTTTGCCGATGTCGGTGGAACTGGTGGCGGTATCGAAGACTCATCCTGCTGATTATGTGGTTGAGGCATATAGTTGCGGACAACGCATTTTTGGCGAGAACAAGGTGCAGGAAATGTGCGAGAAGCATGAGGCATTGAAGGATTCTTGCCCCGATATTAAGTGGCATCTTATAGGCCATTTGCAGACCAACAAGGTAAAGTACATAACCTCGTTTGTCGATATGATTCAGAGCGTAGACAGTCTGAAACTGCTTGCCGAAATAGACAAGCACGCCAAGAAAGACGGACGCGTGGTGAAATGCCTGTTTGAGATGCATATAGCTTCTGAGGAGACAAAGTTCGGTCTCGATAGGGAAGAGCTTGTGCAGATTCTGGAGTCTGACGAATTCAAGGCAATGCAGAACGTAAAGATTTGCGGACTTATGGGAATGGCTACCAATACCGATGATACTGATAAAGTTCGTGCCGATATGCGCTCGCTGAAAGAGACTTTCGATTTTGTGAAGAAGAATTATTTCGCCAAGGACTTGGATTTCCGTGAGATAAGCATGGGCATGAGCAGCGACTGGAAGATTGCTATTCAGGAAGGTTCTACAATGGTAAGAATTGGAAGCACCATTTTTGGAAAGAGAAATTATAATGTTCAGTAGGCAATGAAGAACCGCCTGCTTGTTGCAATAATCCTGCTTGTTTCCTAAATCGTAAATCCAAAATCGTAATTCGTAAATCAAAATTTAGTGCTATTTTTGCAGTCGTATGAAATTGTCGGTCGTAATAGTAAACTACAATGTTAAGCATTTCCTCGAGCAATGTTTGAATTCGGTTGCTGCCGCCGCCGAGCATTGCGAGACGGAAGTCTTTGTTGTGGATAACAATTCGGTCGATGGTTCGTGCAGTATGCTGCGAGAGAAATTTCCGTGGGTAAAACTTATCGAAAATAAGAAAAATTACGGTTTTTCATACGCTAACAATCAGGCGATCAGGCAGTCTGTTGGAGAATATGTGCTTCTGCTCAATCCCGATACGGTAATTGAGGAGGATACCTTGAAATCGGTATGCGACTTTATGGATGCTCATCCCGATGCTGGAGGCCTGGGTGTGAAAATGATTGATGGAAAAGGTCGTTTTCTGCCAGAATCGAAACGCGGACTTCCAACGCCAAAGGTTGCCTTCTACAAGATTTTCGGACTGTCGAAACTTTTCCCGAAGTCGAAAAAGTTTGGAAAATATCATCTTACATATCTCGACAAGGATCAAATTCATAAGGTCGATGTGTTGTCGGGCGCGTTTATGCTTCTTCGTGCCGAGACTCTCAATAAAATCGGACTGCTTGATGAAACTTTCTTCATGTATGGCGAGGACATTGACCTTTCGTACCGAATTACGCTTGGCGGATATAACAACTACTATTATCCCGAAACGACAATCATACATTACAAGGGTGAAAGCACGAAGAAGGGCAGTGTGAACTATGTGATTGTGTTCTACAATGCCATGAAGATTTTTGCACGCAAGCATTTTTCCAAAGGGAAAGGTGCAGGAACGATGATTTTCTTCATCAACCTTGCGATATATCTGCGTGCAGCGATGGCTATTGCAGGACGTTTCATAACAAATGCCATAACACCGATTCTTGATGCCTTGCTAATTCTTGCTGGTTTTTTGATAATCACGCCGTTATGGGAAACTCATTTGTTTGGAGAGGGAAGTGCCTATCCGCATGATGTGTTTGTCGGTGCAATGATAATGTACATTTCGGTGTGGCTGTTGTCGCTGTTGCTTTCTGGTGGCTACGACAAACCAGTGAAAATGAAGAATATATACAAGGGAATTGGCATTGGTGCTGTCGTGATTCTCGCAGTATATGCCTTGTTGCCTACATATTTGCGTTTTTCGCGTGCTTTGATTCTTCTTGGTACTTCCTGGACTATAATTGTTGTGCCACTTGTAAGATTGTTGCTTAATTACACAAAGTTTACTGTATTTAAGGTTAATTTGCCGAAGCGCAAAAAAGTGGCTGTGGTTGGCAGCAAGGAGGAATGTCGTTCGCTGGTTGGACAGCTGATGTCGTCAAGGACAAAGGTTTCCATTGTGGCGTATGTAAGTCCCGATTCGGATGCCGACAAGTTCTTTGCTGGCGACATTTCGCAGTTGGATGAGATTGTGACAATAAACAAGATTGATGAACTTATTTTCTGTGCGAAAGATATTCAGGCACAGCAGATTATAAGGACTATGCTAAATCTTTCGGGACTGAAACTCGACTATAAGATTGCAAGTCCAGATGGTTTTTCGGTGATTGGCAGCAATTCGATAAATACAACTGGCGAATTGTATAACATTGACATAAATGCAATTGACAAGCCCGAAAACCGCCGTTCGAAACGAATGTTCGATTTTGTGGTGTCCTTGCTGATGATTCTGTTTTCACCGATACTTATTTGGTTCATTAAGGGCAAGTTGAAGGCATACGCAAATTTATTTGCTGTGCTTTTCGGAAGCAAAACCTTTGTGTCGTATTGTACTGCGGAGAATGACATTACGCTTCTGCCCAAGATTAAGAAAGGCGTTTTCTCTGTCGGTATGGTATACGGCAGGGAGGTAAAAAAGGATGTTGCAGACCGACTTAACATAATGTACGCCAAGGATTACCGCGTGTCGCATGATGCGACTATGTTGTTCAAACTATGGAGGAAAATGGGATGCAACTAGCAGGAAAGAAAATTTTTCTCCGCAAGATGGAACCTGAGGATTTGGAGTTTCTATATTCAATTGAGAATAATTCTGATTTCTGGTATGTTAGCGAGACAAAATCACCATATTCGCGTTGGGAACTGAAGCAGTACATCGAAAATTATTGCTACGACATATTTACAACCAAGGAATTGCGTCTGATGATTTGCGATTATGTTTCGCAAAAACCAATTGGCATTGTCGATTTGTTCGAGTATCATCCTTTGCACAATCGTTGTGGTGTGGGAATAATTGTCTCGCCAGATCATAGTAGGATGGGTATTGCGACTGAGGCATTGCAGTTAGTCATGGAATATGCTTTCAAAACCCTGTTGCTCAAGCAGATGTGGTGTATGATTGATGCAAGCAACGATGTCAGTATTGCGCTTTTCGAGAAGTGTGGATTTGTCGAAAGCGGAACGCTAAAGCAATGGAAGCAAACCGAGGGCGGTTATGCAGATGTGCTTGTATATCAATGTTTAAGATAATACATAAAAACAAATAGTCGCAACAAAGCTGCGACTATTTATTTTTGAAAAAATCGTTATAAATTTCTTATATAATCTCAATGTTGTCTTCCCATGTGATTTTTTCGCAGTAGCGGCATTTTAGACCGATTTTTCCGTCTTTCTTTACTACTGTGAACTTGGTCGAAACCTTTTCATGGTTGGTTATGCACTTGGGGTTGAAGCATTTTACAAATCCTTCAATCTTTTCGGGAAGTTGAACCTGGCGCTTGTCAACAACCTTGAAGTCCTTGATGATATTGATTACGGCCTTCGGGTCGATGAGAGCAATCTTGTTTGCATCGTCGTCGCTTGGGTACTTGTCGGCAATCTTTATGATGGCCTTGGTTCCGTACTTCTTGCTTGGCAGGTTGTTGCCGAAGAAAACTGGTGTGTCAAAGTTTTCTATTCCAATGATTGACAATATTTTGTATAATTTGTCGGCTTGTATATGGTCGATAACGGTTCCGTTTTCGATTGCTTTTACTGTTAATTCTTCTTTCATGACTTTACGATTTATTTAAGACCTAAAATAAGTGCTATGATAGCCATTCTTGTGTAAACTCCGTTTTCTGCCTGTTCGAAATAGTATGCCTTCGGGTTTGCATCAACATCGACATCTATTTCGTTTACGCGTGGCAGTGGGTGCAATACTCTCATGTTGTCCTTTGTGCCGTCAAGCATCTTGTTCTTGAGGACATATACATTCTTGACCTTTTCGTATTCGAGCAGGTCGGAGAAACGTTCGCGTTGTACACGGGTAACATAAACTATGTCGGCATCCTTGATGTTGGGTTCAAGTTCTTCGTATTCGTTGTACTTGATTCCCTTCGAATCCAAATAGTCCTTGTATTCCTGTGGCATTCTTAAACTTGCAGGAGATATGAAGTTGAAAGTCGGGTTGAATTCCGACATTGCCATTAGCAAAGAGTGAACTGTACGACCGTACTTGAGGTCACCCACGAGGCAGAGCTTCAGGTTTTCGAGTGTTCCCTGCGTTTTGTATATCGAATACAAGTCGAGCAGGCACTGTGTCGGGTGCTGGTTTGAACCATCACCAGCGTTGATGATAGGAACGCGCGAAATTTCGCTTGCATAGCGAGCGCTTCCTTCGATAGGGTGGCGCATTACGATAAGGTCGGCATACTTGCTGATTGTCATAATAGTATCGTTGAACGATTCGCCTTTTGCCTGACTGGTATTTGTTGCTTCGCTGAAACCTATAACCCTGCCGCCAAGACGCTGGATTGCCGTCTCGAAACTAAGGCGTGTACGGGTTGACGGTTCGAAGAACAACGATGCTACGACATAGTTGTCCAGCAATTTCTGGTTAGGGTTCTTCTCAAATTCTGCTGCTACTTCGAGGATGCGGAAATATTCTTCCTTCGTGTAGTCGTTGATGGAGATTAAACTTTTGTTTTTCATCATCTTTGCTATTTATCGTTTTCTAATTTAATCGTTATTAAAAAAAAACCGAAAGGAAAAAACTTTCGGCTTCTAAAAAATCATTTCTTTACAATTTCTAAAAGTTCGACATCGAAAATTACTGTTGAATAAGGTTCTACCGTCTGGTAGCCAGTTTCACCGAATGCCAGATAATATGGTATGAAGAACTTATATTTCGCTTTTGGGGTCATCAGCAGAATTCCTTCTGCCAATCCGCGAGGCAGACTCATAAGGTTGTTCTCGGATGGAGTGTCGCCAGTGCTTCCGAACAAAGTGCCATCTATTTTTCTGCCTTCGAATTTTATTACAACATTGTCGGAAATCGATGGGTGAGCAGAACCGTCACCTTCAGCCAATACCTTATATTGTAATCCGCTTGTTGTCTGCATAATTCCGGTGTTCGACAGGTTTTCTGACATAAAATCTTCGCCTGCCTTTTTTATTCCGCTGTATTTAATGTCAAGTATTTGTCGTGAATAAATGCTCATTGCATCTGCTGCTTCGTCTTGTGTGAGTAGGGAAGTGTCGTGCTTCATGACATCTATAATGCCGTTGAGCGTGAGTTCTCGGTTCAGAAGCGTGTCCATCTGTTCGTCAAGGTATTGCTGTGCGAGGATTACGCCCATTGCGTAGCTTGCCGAATCTTTAAGGTTTGTGAGTTGGGAAGTCGCTGGGTTGTTCTGCCTTTCGCAAGATGCTGAAAACAGGACTGTTACAACGACTATTATTGTAAAAAATACTTTACGCATTTTGTTTTTGTTTCGCTCGCAAATTTAATTCAAATATCATTCTTTCAACAAAATGAGTTTGTATTTTTATTAACAATTAACAAAAATGCCTACTGTTTGTGCAGTAGGCATTTAGATTGATTTTTTGTCGTTTTGTTACTTTGTGAAGTTGCAGTTTACCTGATAGTCCATAGGTACTGCCTTGCCATCCTTCATTGCAGGTGTCCAACCTTTCATTTTGCTTACAACCTTTACGGCTTCTGCATCAAGGTTTGGTTCGAGACTCTTTACTACCTTTACATTTGATACGGTACCGTCGGTATTAACAGTGAACCTTACTGTAACATCGCCTTCCTTTCCGCTTTTTATTGCTGCCATAGGATAGTCGACGTTCTTGTGTATAAATGTGTTGAGCGCTTTCTCTCCACCAGGATACATGGCGCATTTGTCAAATCCGCTAGCAACGGTTGACTTTACTTCCATTAATTCTTTCTTGTCCTGTGCAAAACCTGCGAAAGTGATGCAAGCCATAAGAATTGCGAAAATGTACTTCTTCATAATTGTGAAATTTATCGGTTAAAATAAAACTATTCGTATTTTTTGCCAGTTTCGGTTGTTGTTGTGTTCAAACTTTCGTACTTGTCCAAACGTTTTGTCTTCCAACGGAAACCTACTGTTGCCATAGCGTAGATATCTTTTCTCCACGAACCTGTATCGTATGAGTGGAAACCAATTTCCGGCTTAATGTAAAGTAGGAAACGAGGGTGACCAACTTCGAATGCTATTGCAGCAGCAGCGAAGAATGGGGACTTTGTTGCCTTTTGGTTGTTTTGTTCTTGTTCCGTTCTGTATTCAGACTTGCCTACATCGAAAGAACCAACCTTAAAACCGGCAGTAAAGTTGATAGGACTGCGCTTGAACAAAGTCCATTCGTATGTGAAATATACCTTGTTGAGGTTGCAGTTTGACTTGCCTAATGTACCAATTACAGTTCCCAAGTTTCTGAGATTGAGCATTAAGGTCTTGTCGCCACCAATTCCCAAGCGATGGTGTTTGAATTGTACCATAACTTCGAACTCTGCGTTCAACATACCACCAGTACTGATAATGTCGGTTGAAATCAATGCACCAGCACTAATACCGCCACCAATAATGAAATGGTCGAGTGTGACGTTTGATGTTTTGGCTGCAGTGGATGTACTGTCGTTGCTCGGCGTGTAGGTTGTTGTGCTGCTAGTTGTCGAACTAGTATTTGTGTCCGTAGTGCTTGTTCCGGCAGGTGTGCTTGGATTTCCTTTTGTAGCCGTTGAACCGTTGCTGTCACCATTTGAATTTGTCGTTGTGCTCTTTGGCGACGTTGATATTACAGTTACCTTTCCGCTGCCTGATGAATTTGAGGCAGGTTTCTTAGTTTCGGTCGATTGCGCAAATGCAATAGTTACAGCAAGCATTAAAATGCAAAAAACTGATAATATTTTTCTCATATTCCTTTATTATAAAAGTAGACTCCTGATTACAAAAAATTATATTTGCTCTGCTCTTCAATGCACGGAGTCATTTTATGCACTAAATTGCAAAAGCGAAATTATATATTCAATAATGATGCCATAATTTTCTGCAAAGGTAATAGTATTTTTTATATAATTATAAAATAATAAAAAAAGCCGAATTTCTTCGGCTTTCAAATTATTTAATTTCAAGTAGTTCCACTTCGAAAATCAGTGCCGAGTATGGTTTGATGATTTCACCAGCACCACGGTCTCCATATCCGAGTTGATAGGGGATGTACAGTTTGTACTTGGAACCTACGCTCATGAGTTGCAGACCTTCAGTCCATCCTGCAATAACACGGTTGAGAGGAAATTCTGCTGGTTCGCCTCTGTCGTAAGAACTATCGAAAGTTGTGCCGTCGATTGTCGTTCCCTTGTAGTGAACTTTTACAACATCGGTTGCTGCGGGCTTCTTGCCTTTGCCTTCGGTAATTACTTCGTACTGCAATCCGCTTTCGGTGGTCTTTACTTCGGGACGTTTTGCGTTTTCAGCAAGGAAATTTTCACCGGACGCTTTTACTTCTTCATATTGTTTTGCTTGTTCCCTTTGCTGTTCTTCCTGCTTTTTTGTGAAGAATTGCATGATAACCTGTTCTTCCTGTTCTTCTGTGAGTAATGCCGTACCGTTGACCATATCGTTGAATGCCATTTGGACTATTGCCGAGTCGGTTTCGTTGTTGAGGTTGTCGCCTTCATACATGTCGTACAGGCGCATTCCGATGGCGTAGCTCAATGAGTCCTCGGTATTTTTCAGTTCTACCTTTGCACTTTCCTTGTTGCAAGAAATCATTGCCATAGATGCAATGGCGGCAAACAATATTACACTTATTCTTTTCATCTTACACCTATAAATAAAATGTTATTTCTTAATTTCAAGTAGTTCAACTTCGAAAATCAAGGTTTCGAATGGTTTTATGTCCTGACCAGCACCGCGTTCGCCGTAAGCAAGGTTGTAAGGGATATAGAATTTGTACTTTGAACCTACGCTCATAAGTTGCAAGCCTTCTGTCCAACCTGCGATTACACGGTTAAGTGGGAATTCGGCTGGTGTGCCACGGTCGTACGAACTGTCGAAAACCTTACCTGCGATGGTTGTACCCTTGTAGTGAACCTTGACGGTGTTTGTTGCTGCAGGCTTGTCGCCCTTGCCTTCGGTGATGACTTCGTACTGCAAGCCACTGGCTGTTGTCTTAACTTCCTTGCGCTTAGCGTTTTCGGCAAGGAACTTTTCGCCTTCTTCAATCTTTCCCTTGTTGTCTTCCTTCTGCTTCTTGGTAAAGAAGGCTTCGAGGGTTTCTTCGTACTGGTGGTGGTCAAGTGCCGATTTTCCATTGATTTCATCTTCGAGACCTTGCTTTACAAGTTCGAGGTTGATGTTAGTGAGGTTACCCTGTGCGAGAGCTTGTCCAAACTGCATTCCGATTGCGTATGCTGCGGAATCTTCCAAAGTTTTCAATTCGATATTTTTCACTTTCTTTTGGGATTTGCATGGCAGTGCTACTGCGAGCACGAGTGCCATAGTTAATAATAATGATAATTTACGCATAATTTACAAATTTAAAGATTGCAAAGTAAGGGAAAATGTTTGGAATAGCGATGGAAAAAAGAATGGTATTTTTTATTTTTGCAAAAAATTAAATGAAATGAAAAATTTTCTAAAAGAAGCGTTGTCATTTATTTGCGTAGTAATATACATATTAATGTTTATTTTTTCGTTGGGTTTCCTTTATGAGGCAATAAAAGCCAATGCTATTTCATGGATTTGTATTCTTTCTGTTGTTGTGGTTGCGCTTGCTGCACTGGCAATTTTCCTGTTTATAAAAAATAAAAAGTTCGCAAAAACTGCACTTTATTTTATTTATCATGCGTTGGGCCTCATTTTGTTTATGGGTTTGCTACACTTTATGTATTATTCTGTAATGAACAATTCTATTTTATGGATTTTCATTCTCTTGGTAGTCATAGTTGTGTTTGTGGCATTACCAATTGTCCTGTATAAAAAAAGTAATAAATTCAAAAATTATGTCCTAAAGCATAAAGGTATGTTATTGAGTGTATTATTGTTCCTGTTTGTGCAATTTGTGAAATTTGCTGTTAGAGGCGATGGCATTATGAGAGATCCAATATTGTGGAACTGGATTATTGGAATTTTATTTTCTGTTTCATTGATAGTTGCGGTTGTATATGTAGCAAAGTATAGAAAGATTAGGGATGATAATTTGAAACTTCAAATAGAACCGCACACGATGCGGAATGCAATTGAAAGCATTAGGGTAAAAATCAAAGAAATATCTAAAGATATAAATGGACGTATGTCTGATAGTCAAGAAGACCGTGCCTTAAAGTCGAAGATAAACAGTCTGCGTTACGAGATGGAAAGTGCATGCGACTTTCTGTCGGAAATTGCCGAGGACAATTCGCAAGAAAAAAATATGAACACCATTTACGATGAACTGGAAAATGTAAAGAAGTATTTGGATTTCAAGACTAACGGCAATTTGTGGAATGTGTCGTTTGATGTTAGGTTAGCAGACAATAAGAAAGGTAAGAAGGATAATATATTTGAAATACCGTCAAGGATAACGACACCAATGATTGAGAACGCCTTCAAGCACGGTGATGTTAATGCACCTGATTTCTTGTCAGTTTCCTTTGTGCAGGATGGCGAAAAATATATGATTGAGATTAAAAATCGGATTATACAGGATGGCGTACGGCAAACAAGGAGAGGTGGTCTTGGAATTCAAAACATGAAGCGAAGAATCGAACTTTATTCTGAAAATATTGGTTCGAGCAACATAGCATTGTTGGAGAATGAGAATAAAGGGGATTTCTACTATTCCAGACTGACTTTTCAAAATACTAGAGAATGAGCAAAATAAAATTATAGGGAGTTGAAAAATATGTTTGAAGTACTAAATATTTATTGTATATGGAAATTGTGTTAGGGATTAGTGCGGGGATTAATGTCGTGCTATTGATATGGTGCTTTATTTCAAGAAGGAAAAGAAAGATACTTAAACGTGAAAAAAATGAGTTGATATTGGGATTCCAATCTTATCCACATATTGTAAGGAATAAAATCGACGATTTGTCTGAAAGAACCAATAGTTTGAAAGATAAGGTGAATGCATTGTATGAGGAGATAAACAGCGTGTCGGATTATCTCGGTGAGATGGCGTATGGCGATGTAGGTTCGCAGGAAGAGACTCTAATACCAATATCCGAAGAGATTGCCATGATGAGAAATTACGTTAAGACATCGTGTGAACAGAGTTATGACAATATTGTTATAAATGTAGATGATAAGATAACGGATTCCGATTTTAAGTTGCCGGACCAGATTACTGTTTCTATGATAGAGAATGCATTCAAGCATGGTGATACTTTTGCTCCTGACTTTATGAAGATTGACATAACCGAAAAGAAAAATGGCAGTTATGAAATAATTGTTAGGAATAAAATAAAGGCAGATGGGATTACAAAAAAAAGAGAGTTGTCGGGTCTTGGCATTAAGAATATGAAGGAAAGAATTGCAAATTATAACGAATACAACTATGAGTATAAGGGTAGTTTGCACACTACAAATAAAAGGGGATATTTTTACTTTAAGTTGTTGTTTGAAAAGATATAGACGATGATAATATTGTTTATGAAAATGTTATTTTTGTGGGAATGAAATGTTAGCGATATGGGAATAGTGTTAGGAATTATTGGCGGATTGATATTGATACGATGGCTTTATTTGGCTGTAAAGTGCAATAGACTAGAGCATGAAAAAAAGGACTTGATATTGAAATATAAGGCGCTTCCGCATACAATGAGGAATAAAATAGAGAATTATCGTATTCAGACAAAGGATTTGAAGAAGATGACTGATGAATTGTGCGATGAGATTAACAATTTATCGGATTTCATCGGTGAGGATGGGAATGGCGTATGGAAATAATGTTAATGTAATTTATTAAAAGAGATAAGCATGGCAAAAATAAGATTGGCAGTAGTCGAGGACAAGCAGCGTTTCCTTGACGATAGATGCGAGAACCTTGAAGAAATAAAGGCGGAATGTGATATTGAAGTTGTGATAAAGGCACATGATGAGGATGAATTTTTTTCTGAGTATAATAAAAATCCAGATAATGTTGATGCTTTAATATTAGATATAGAACTAATTGACGAATATGGAGGCCTTCAGATAGCGGAGGATGTAAGGAAACCGACTTTGTTTGTAAGTGGAAATAATGCAAAGTATTTGAAAAACATAGAGGATTTAAGCGACAGAATCGATGTTGTCATGCTTATTAGCAAACCTATGTCAGATGAAAAGTTCAAGAACAAGGTTAGAAGTTTCTGTAATGAAATAAGGATGCATCAGTTCCACAATCAGATGCTTGCATTCAAGAGGAATGGAATGCCTGTAAGGATTCCTGCCAAGGATATTGTCTTTCTGGAGTCAGTGTCGGATGGTTCGAACAACAAGATGATATATTTCAAAAAAGATATGCCTTTGCAACTGAATGACTTCAGTTTTTCAAGGATTGCAGAATGGAGTTTGGGTACGGTGTCGATAGTTCAAATTAGTAAAAGTTGCTATGTAAACAAGGAGCATATTGAAAGCAAGGAGCAAAATGAAATCAAGGTGTCTTATAAGAATGATGGCGGAAAAATGGTTGCTAAAACCCTGACAGTTTCTCCAAATTATGTAAAAAATATACGGTAAATATTGCTGGAAAATATGGATTGGGGCAATGACTTGATGTTTTTGCCCTTTTTTTGTTGCCCGAATTTAAGTCTCGTTGCCCCCTGACAGTATTTCATTGCCCAATGAAATAGCATTATGGATATTTTGTTGCTCAAAAATAGCCTTTTATTGCTGTTTTATGTGTATTTCGTTGCTTTGGTGAGTTGTTGATTATTAATTAGTTAGAACTTTCATTGCTTTTCATGCCATTTCACAGGGCAATATTAGTCCATGGTAATATTCTGAGGTTCTTTTGCTGTGTAAACATTTAAAAATTATATGGCTATGACAACAACAGAAAAAATTTCAACGGTTAACTACCATTTAGTTAAGGGGTGTAATTACGGATGCAAGTTTTGCTTTGCAAATTTCAACGATGTGAAAAAGCAAGTTCCATTCAAGGCGCAGAAGAGAATGCTGGAGATCATTGCGGCGCAGAAGTACGTCAGAAAAATTAATTTCGTTGGAGGTGAACCGACTTTGCTTGGCAAAAGGTTGGTGGATTTGGTAAAGTATGCGAGCAAATTGGGCTTGACAACCAGTGTGACGACAAACGGAAGTCTAATTGACAGCAGATGGGTAAAAGAAATTTCAAGTTACTTGGACATACTTACGGTTAGTATCGACAGTGCAACCGATGAGATTAACCGTTTGTCGGGGCGTTGTTCAAAAAAGGAAGAATTACCGACATTGGCGCATTATGAGGAATTGGCTTCGGCATGTCACAAGTATGGTGTAAACCTAAAGATTAACACCGTAGTGTCAAAGTTTAACAAAGACGAGAATCTTGCCTTGTTTATCAATAAGTTGAATCCAATAAGGTGGAAGATTTTTCAGGCTTTGCGAGTAGAGGGAGAAAACGATGCCAATTTTGGTCAGTGCGAAGTTAGCGATGCCGAATACGCAGAATATTGTAATCGTCAGATTGCTAGTGTTGCAAATAAAAGTATAGTCGTGGTTGAGACGAACGATTTGATGCGTGGTTCGTATCTTATGATAAATCCAGAAGGTTGTTTTTTTGACAATACAAATGGCGGATATACTACTTCGCAGAAGATTGCAGAAGTTGGATTTGAAAAAGCCTTGTCGCAAATAAACTACAGTGCCGAAAAGTTTGTAAAGCGTAACGGAGAATACGAGGTGGGCAATAAAAATGATAAGTCGGGTCTGTATGTGAAGACCCGACATTTCAGAAAACGCCAAAGGGAACGCAATGTTTCCGATATGGAAGTTGACGCGGTGTTAAGCAATATCAAGTGTTCTTTTGCCGGAAAAGTCTTGATTGTGGTAGGAAAGTCTTTTATGAAGTTGAACCATATAAGAATACAGCATAAAAATTTGGTAGTTATGTTGGACAGGTTTGTGCTCGTAACGGTGTTTTTCTGTGAAAACCTCTGTGAATTGAAAACAAAAAATCGAATAGTACTTCTTTAAAAGTTTTGGATATGAAAAATATAGAATTGGTGTGTGTCACAAAGGAAGATGGCAAATGTATGGACAATATCTTCAAATCGCTAAAAGTGAGTTTCAATATGCATGGTGAGGATGTAACAATAGGATTTGCCTCTGCCGAAAAGGTGGAAGAATCGATAGAGTTGAAATTGAAAGGTGAAGTGTGCCGATGCAAGTTGAGTGATATTGTGTATTTTTCGACAGACAAGGGCAATGGGGCAAATACTGGTAACAAGTGCGTGTATTTCAAGAATCGCAAGTACGGAGTGCTAGTGAATTTCACCTTTAATACGGATTTCCAAAGAATTTTGAACCTTTATAACGGAGAATTTGTCCAGATAAGCAAGTCAACGTATGTGAATAGGGAAGAAGTCAAGAATCTTAATGTGAAAAGCAAGAAGATAACCGTTCGTGTCTTTGACGATGAGGAAAAAATATTGGGAGTTTCGAGGAATTATATGCCAAAAATTCTGAAAATATGGCAGGATGTGACTGCTTGACAGAGTTTCGTGTCATGGATGAAATGCAACAAAAGGCAATGAGAAGTAGTGATGAAAAATAGTTAGGCAATATGTTGCCAGAATGAAATATTGGTTGCCCTCAGGTATTTTGTGGCGAAAATTTTGAAAAAATAACATATAATTTAGAAAGGAGGTGTTTTTTTATGGCAAAGACAAAAGGCAAAGCAGGATGGCCAAGCAAGACAGGAAATCCGTCGGGCAAAGGCAGGGACAATAACAATTAACGTAATGTTATTTGTGACGTTGTAGAGACGTAGCGCGCTACGTCCTAGGTAAAGAACGAAATGTTTAATCAAATTATCCCGAAAGGAGGTGTAGGTTATGGGAGGATGGAATTCCGATGCGGAACACACGCAGGCTGATTATGACAATCACGCTGATCAGATGAATCCGAACAACGATGAATATTATCATTCGCGTGGCGAGGATTAATAAACCATGAGGGCGATGCCTCGTACATCGCCCTCCGTTTGAACGCAAAGTTGAGTCTGGGTACTCAAAGTAATAAACGGCATAATAAAGTAATGGGTTGCCTGCGTGGGGATATTTTATTGCTGGTTTTATGCAACTCGTTACTTATTTGAGTAACAAATGGTTGTAATCGGTAATTTTGCAATGAAAATATAAATAGGTATAAAATGGCGAAAAAGGAAGAACATAGGAGGATAGAATACGCATTTTCTGAGATTAGCAATCTGGTGTCGGGGAGCGATGCTGTGCGAGTGAAGCGCATACAAGTCGACCTGAATATTTCTGGTTGCGACTATTCCTTATGTTTCAACGATACGCAAAGTCATCTTGTGCCTGTGAAGATAAAGGGCGAGGACGAGTTCGAGGTCGAACTGCGCAACATCGTGGCGATAGTTCCTCTTCGTGACAAGGAATATTCGAATGCTAGGCGAGGAGGTAACAAGCGGATTATTTTTGCCAATCGTAAGCCAGGAATCCTTGTAGATTTCAAATTGAAAAGTGACATTGCTGGAAAAATGAAACTTTGCGATGGCGAACTTGTAGAGGTGTGCAACGGCTATTTCGTAAACCGCAGCCTATTGAAGCATTGCGATGAGAAGTCGGCAAAAATTGCTGTAAGTTACATTGATGCAGCCGGTAAACAAAGCAAAATGCAGATTCCTGTCAGTCGCCGAAAGTTACCGATGGTAAGAAAACTTGTATTGTCGGATAATTAATATGCCATTCGTTGCTTGAGGCGAGTAGGTTGTTACTGTGCTGATAGTTAGTGCGTTGTGTGATGTATTTTTGTGGAATAAAATTAGGTTTAATTCAAAAGTTATATTGAAATGAAAAATTCAGTTAAAATTTTGGCAGTCATTGTTTTGGCTGCATTGGTTTTTAGTGGTTGTACTAAGGATGTAGAGGCAGATTTTGATTGTCCTGCAAGTGTAGTAGCAGGAGAGACTTTCTTTGTTTCAAATTATTCGTTTAATGCGTATTACTATATTTGGGAGTTTGGCGACAAGTCGTATGTGTCGTCGAGTGCAAAATATGACGATGCTCTTGCTGCTGTAAATGGTGCTTCATTCGATTCCGCATTGGACGGTTTGTGGGGAAGTTCAAAGGAAGATTATGATTATTATGTAGGGCAAGACCCAGACCCTGTTTATTTTAAATATGCTGGTGAAAAGAAAATAATACTTCACGCATATTCGAAGAATGGGAAGAAGAGTAGTCATAAGACCAAGTATATTAAGGTACTAAATCCTTCTTCATATACAATAACTTCTCTTGAACTGCAGAAAATAAATATGTCATCGTGGGATACTGGTATTCTGAGTGGCGAAGACCCGGATATTTATTTCAATATTGTAGATATGAATGGTTCGGTATTGTACACAAGCACAACAAAATCGAATGTTAGCGAGTATTCTTTGCCTGTCACATGGCATTTCTCCCAGATGTTGGACTATGCCTCAAATTACTACATAAGGTTTTATGATAAAGACGATGGCATTGATTCCGATGATATTATGGCAAGTTGTGTGTTTGAAAGTTCGTATTTGACACCAGGCAGTGATTCTTATACATGGCAGGCATCAAGCGGAACAATAAAGTTCACTGTAGGATTGGATTGGTAAAATAATATTAATATGGAGAAACTGTTTGTAATTGTGGCTTTGGTTTCATTGATGACGATGTTCGGTTGCCGTAAACATCCGGTTGCTGATTTCTCAATGACACCAAGTACGGTATATGTTAATGAGAAAGTCCGATTTTTGAATATTTCGGTTAATGCTTCCAGTTTCTATTGGGAGATAGACGGCATAGGAGATTATTCGTGGACACCAGAGCCAGTTAGTTTTTCAACTCCTGGCGATAAACGTGTTAGCCTTACCGCTTATTCGAGCAGAGCAGAAAACACAACGACAAAATACCTGCATGTTATTGATGTTCCAACGGGAGGCGGTTCGACAAGTGGAAACGGAAACTCTAGTGGAAGCCAACCTGTAGATGACTATAAGGACTTCAAGTACATAAACTCACATAAGTATCCGTATCGCGTTACACAGACGCGCGATGGCGTGCTTATTGGAACATATTCGGTGCCTGCAAACGGCACAAAGATTATAAAATGCAAGTGCAGTACTACTGAAGTGCATAAGGTTGAACAATCATCCGGATATTTTGACCATCCTAATAATATCAATATAGAGCCGTTCACCGTTGATTGCTCCAATGTTTCTTCGGGTGGATATTACTATTATACAATCAAATGTGGCACTTCGATAATCAAATATGTAAACGGAAACAGTGTGCCATATACGGTTGATATTACTTGTGCATCTAACAATACCAACTATTCCGTTACAGTACAGGGTAATTCGTCAGGTACGTTTACGGCAGAAGCTGGTTGTGAATACACCGTGAAATTTACACAGCAAAGCGGTTATACTTTTTGGCCTTCAACCTCAACATATACCGTACAGGTTGACTGTGGTTATACCTACACTCGCAATGCTCCGACGAATGTCAAGGGGGAGGCGGAACGTCTTAATTACGATGAGTTTATTGATGACGATGAGGCTGTTGCTAACGATGGCATTGAATCGGAAGAAAATTTTGATTTGTGTAATGAATAATAATTAACGTATGAGAAAAGGATTTATAGGATTTGTTTGCTTCTTGCTTATAGCAAGTATTTTGTTTTCGAGTTGCGCCACTATATTGAGCGGTGGCAAGACCAAGATTCGCGTTTACGATGGTATGCCACCCAATGCTCAGGTGTATGTTGATGGAAACTATGTAGGCACTGCTCCGTGTAAGTTCAAGGTTCACAAGACAATGAAGAATGCTCAGCATAAAATTGACATCAAGGCTACAGGTTACGAAACGCAGACCGTAACTACAAACCGTAAGTTTAGTGCAGGATTTTTTATCCTCGACATTTTCACTGGTGTAATTTGGACCGTGATTGATTTCGCAACAGGTAACCTTTATAAGCAAAGACCAAAGAAAATACATTATAACCTTATGCCTATAGGAAATACATCGATGGTTCAGACGGAGTCTGCTACGGTGAATACAAATGTCAACGCTGTAAAGCCTGTAGAAAAAACAGCAGAACCAACTAAGCAAACCAAAGTTGTTGCTCCTGCTGTAACCTATAAGCCTGGCGATGAGGTTTATTGCTCTTCGTTTTTTAGCTTCGGAAAATGCCAGCCAGTTTCGGTTAAGGCTGTAAAGACAGATGGAACTTGCATTGTTGCAAACACCGATGGAAAGGAATTGAAAAAGACTCCCAAGTACATTTATCCGAAAGGTGGTGAATCGTCCGCTTTTAAGCTCGGTAATTCAGTAAGGTTTGGAAACAAAATCTTTGGTGTCAAGACGGGAAAGGTTGTTTCTGTTCCGAATGCAGAGAAATGTATTGTTGAAACTTCCAAGGGAGATTTTGTTCTGAAAAAGCAATCTGCACTGATGAAGGAATAGTGTTGGTTTGCAATGAAAACGATAATGAACAGGCTGCCTATGGCGGTCTGTTTTTTTGTTCTTCTATTCCGAATATTTTATGTAATTTTGCAAAAATTTTTTTCGAATGGAATATTTAGGTTTAAGCGAACAGGAAATCCTTCGTCGTGAGGCGTTGAAGGAATTGATAAATTTAGGTATAAATCCATATCCGGCACCTGAATTCAAGGTGACGACCAATACAAGGGATATTCTCAACAGGTTCAGCGATGAAAATCTGCCCGAAGATTTGAAGGACATTTCTATTGCCGGTCGTATGATGAGCCGCAGAATCATGGGTAATGCATCTTTTGCCGAGTTGCAAGACGAAAAGGGGCGCATACAACTCTATTTCCGCCGCGACGATATTTGTGAAGGCGAAGACAAGACCATGTACAATCAGGTTTTCAAGAAACTTCTTGATATTGGCGATATTATAGGTGTTAAAGGTTTTGCTTTCCGTACCCAGATGGGTGAAATTTCGGTTCACGTAAAGGAATTTACAGTTCTTAGCAAGTCGTTGCATCCACTGCCAATAGTAAAGGAAAAGGATGGCAAGATATACGATGCTTTCAGCGACCCTGAACAGCGTTACCGTAACCGTTCGATGGACTTGATTGTAAATCCGCAGGTAAAGGAAGCTTTCATCAAGCGTACCATGCTTACCAATTCGATGCGTCAGTTCCTCAATGCAAAGGGTTACCTCGAGGTTGAAACCCCGATTTTGCAGCCTATGTATGGCGGTGCTGCTGCTCGTCCGTTCAAGACTCACCACAATACACTCGACCAGACTTTGTATCTCCGTATTGCCGATGAACTTTACTTGAAACGCCTTATCGTTGGTGGTTTCGATGGCGTTTACGAGTTTGCAAAGGACTTCCGCAACGAAGGTATGGACCGTTTCCACAATCCTGAGTTCACTCAGATGGAACTCTACGTTGCCTACAAGGACTACAACTGGATGATGGACTTGGTTGAGGAAATGGTTGAGAAGATAGCAATCGATACCAACGGAACAACAAAGGTTCAGGTTGGCGAAAACATAATCGACTTCAAGCGTCCGTGGAAACGCTATACTATGTTCGAGGCAATAGAGCATTTCAGCGGAATCGACATTTCGAAGATGGACGAAACTGAACTTCGTGAAGTAGCAAAGAAAGTAGGAGTAGAGGTTAACGACAGCATGGGTAAGGGCAAACTCATTGATGAAATCTTTGGCGAATGCTGCGAATCCAAGCTTATACAGCCGACTTTCATTACCGATTATCCTATCGAAATGTCGCCGTTGGCAAAGAAGCACCGTTCGAAAGAAGGTCTTGTTGAGCGTTTCGAGGCTGTTTGCAACGGAAAGGAAATCTGCAATGCTTATTCGGAACTTAACGACCCGGTTGACCAACGCTACCGTTTCGAGCAGCAGTTGTTGCTTGCTAAGCGTGGTGACGAAGAGGCAATGATGCTCGACGAAGATTTCCTAACAGCAATGGAAATCGGTATGCCGCCAACGGCTGGCTTGGGTATAGGTATCGACCGCCTGTCGATGATTATGACCAATTCGGTTTCTATACAGGATGTTCTTTTCTTCCCGCAGATGCGTCCCGAAAAGAAGGCCGACACCTTTAATCTTGAAGATTATACCGCTTTGGGTATCAGCGAAGAATGGGCAAAGGTTATTTACAAGTGCGGTATTACTACCGTAAAGCAGTTGAAGGAAATGAGTCCACAGAAGTTGCATCCGACATTGTGCGGAATGAACAAGAAGCACAAACTTGGCTTGCAGAATCCAACTATCGAGGAAATTACTGGCTGGTTAAGCAAATAAATTTTTCATAATAACGAAAATGTTGATGATTGGGCGGAATCGAAAGGTTTCGCCTTTTTTGTGACTGCTTGTGTATAGATTTTAGTCGTTTGCAAATTCCTTTATCATCTTTCTGTAGTTCGAGAAGATGGTTGCACGCGAGACGAATCCCACATATTTGCCCTTGTCGATTACGACAATGTTGTAGTTGTTGGAGTTTTCGAAAAGTTCGGCTGCTTCCTGAACGCTCATGCCGTATTCTATGGTCGTTGTAGGATAAAACATCAAATCCTTAACCTTTGTGGTTTCGTACATTTCTGTCTTGAAAATCAAATGCTTTATCTGGTCGAGCCATACTAGTCCCTTGAAGTTGTTTTCCGAATCGACAACAACATATATTGTTCGCGTAGAGTGTGAGATGACTTTCGTTAGGTCGCCAAGCGTTGCATCTTCGTGGATTGTGAGGAAATTGCGTTCGATGTATTGCTCTAGTTTCATCATTGCAAGCATGTTGCGGTCGGCGTTGTGTGTGAGCAGTTCTCCGCGTTTTGCAAGCAGTATGGTATAAACCGAATTTGGCATTGCGGCGCGGGCAACGAAATATGAGATTGTGGAAACAATCATCAGCGGTACAAAAAGCGAATATCCGCCAGTGAGTTCGGCGATGAGGAATATTGCGGTGAAAGGTGCGTGCATTATGCCGCCAATAAGTCCAGCCATTCCAATAAGTGCATAATTGCCAACGGAAATATCAAATCCCAAATACTTGCAGATGTGAGCATAAAGCAGACCGAGTATTGCACCGAGAAATAGAGAAGGTGCAAAAATTCCACCAGCACCGCCTGCACCGAAAGTACATCCCGTAGCAAATGCTTTTAGCAGTAGGATAAGCAATAGGATTAGTGCAATTCCCCAGAATGAGTGTGCAAAACCTGCAGATGAGTAGAATGTGTTGGTATATATTAAATCGAAATCGCCTTTTAGTGCTGCATTTATGCTTTCAAAGCCTTCGCCATAAAGAGTTGGGAAAAGGAAAATGAGCAGACCGAGCGAAATTGAACCAATCAGGAATTTTACCCAGTCGTTCTTTATCTTCTTGAACCATTCGGTTTGTGCAAGGTAAAGTTTTGAGAAATAGAGCGATAGTAATCCGCACAGAATGCCGAATACGACTAGGAATCCAGTGTCGCGAAGCATGAACGGGTCGGTGTGCTCGATTGGGTACACAACATTTTGTCCGAGGAAAAGGTAGGATGTTAGTGTTGCCGAAATTGATGCTGCAAGAAGCGGTAGGAGTGATGCCGTTGATAGGTCGAGCATCATCACTTCCATCGAGAAGATTATACCTGCGATAGGCGCCTTGAATATTGATGCGATTGCTCCAGCCGATGCGCAGGCAATCAGCATGATTACCTGCTTGTATTTCAAGTGGAAAAGTTGTCCCATGTTGCTACCGATTGCTGCACCAGTTGCTACAATAGGACCTTCCAGTCCGACTGAACCGCCAAAACCAACAGTGAGCGAACTTCCTATGATACGCGAAAACATGTTGTGCTTCGGTATTTTTCCCTCGTTTTGCGACATGTTATATAATACCATAGGTATGCCGTGCCCGAGTTTCTTCTTGATGAAAATCTTCACGAAGGCAAGAGTGAGCAGTATGCCTATCGCTGGGAATATGAAGAACATGTAATGTACATTGTAGGTGTCAATTATGGTAATAACTAATTCGCGGACAAGGTGCACCGAATTTTTCATTACAACGGCTGCCAAGCCGACTGCAATACCTACAATGAAGGCAAGTATCGTCATGAAAGTACGGTCCGACATGTTTCGTACACGCCAGAACATAAATTTGCGATACCGTTCCTTAAAGTTTATTTTCATCTTATCGTTAAAAATCGGTTGCGAATATGGGATTTTTTTTTCAAAAACAGCGGAAAAAACTGAAAAAACTTTGATTTTTCTTTTGGGACGGGCGGATGTTCTGCTTTTACGCGCATGTGAACTCGCAATGCTTCTGTTCGTTCTTCTTTTCCAAAGGAGAGAAAAGTGTGTCATTTTGTCATTTGAATTTGTTTAAAATGGACAAAATGTCTATACAACTGACTGGTTGTCAGTGGAAATATGTAGATTTTGGCATTGGTCTACGGTTTGCTATATCCATTCACGAACCTGCAAAAGTGGCAGGCTGGACAAGAAAAAAAGAATTTAAATTATAGGAGATTTGATTATGTTACCAGTAGTTAGACATTCGAGAAGAAACCAGAATTCGAGCGCATGGCTTCCATCTATGTTTGAAGATTTCTTCAGCGACGATTTTTTGAGCGTTCCTGTCAGCAGGCAGTTCGCTACACCTGCTGTGAACATTAAGGAGACAGAAAAGGATTATGACATCCAGATTGCGGCTCCAGGTATGACAAAGGATGACTTCAAATTGAGCATCAACGAGAACAATGAACTCGTAATTGCCCTTGAGAAGAACGAAAACAAGGAGGAAAAGAACGACAAGAACGAAAAGAACGGCACTTGGCTGCGTAGGGAGTTCTCGTATGCTTCGTATTCGCAGAGTTTCGTAATTCCCGAAGATGTTGAAGTCGAAGGAATTTCGGCAAAGATGGAGCATGGTGTCCTGAATATTGCCCTGCCTAAGAAGGTGGTTGTCGAAAAGGCACCTGCAACTAGACAGATTACAATTCAATAGTTGTGTTCAGTTTATAGTCTTAGCGGCGATTGCTTCGGCGGTCGCCGTTTTTTGTTGAGATACCGTTAAGTTTTATGGATTGAAACACGAAACTCGTTAACACTCCTTTAAACAATAATAAAGTTAAGTTAATCACATCGTTGCATGAAATATATTTCCCTGGTATTCGTTAATTTTGCTGTATAATGAATTTGGAAAGGGTATGAATATGAAAACAAAGTCTTTGCTTTTGTGTCTTTTGTCGGGAATAATCGGCGGAGGAATAGTCCTTGCTGGAACACTTTTCTTTACATCAAATAAGGTAGTTGAAAATAATGATACTCAGTTGACCTATAATACAAACAAATCCGCTGATGTGGAGGTGACAAAAGTTAGTCTGGGCAATGCGCATGCGCTTGGAAGCACGGATTTCTGCGATGCTGCTGAAAAATGTATGCCTGCGGTTGTTCACATAAAGACTAGCTACAATCAGCCGACATATACGCTGTACGATTTTATTTTCGGCACGCAGTCGGCAATGCAGGTCTCGTCATCTGGGTCTGGAGTGATTGTTTCATCGGATGGTTATATTGTTACAAATAACCATGTGATTGAAAATGCGGAAATCATTGAGGTTGTGATGAACAACAAAAAGTCTTATACAGGTAAAATCATTGGTCGTGATGCTACTACCGATTTGGCATTGCTTAAGATTGAAGAATCAGACCTTCCGTATCTCACATACGGCAATAGCGATGACTTGCGCATAGGAGAGTGGGTGCTTGCAATAGGCAATCCATTCAACCTGACATCGACTGTAACTGCAGGAATTGTAAGCGCAAAGGCACGAAATATTGATGCAAATTCGGGAAATCAGGTCATTGAGTCATACATTCAGACCGATGCTGCTGTAAATCCTGGAAGTAGTGGAGGCGCTTTGGTAAACGCCAAGGGCGAACTTGTTGGTATAAATTCGGCAATTGCTTCACAGACGGGCTCGTATGTTGGGTATTCGTTTGCAATTCCAGTAAATATGGTTCGCAAGATTGTTGCCGACTTGGTTGAGTTTGGCAGTGTGCAGCGTGCCTACATGGGCATTGAGATGATTGATCTTGATGCGCAGGTGGCCAAGAAGTTGAATGTTGACGATGTTTCGGGCGTTTATGTGTCTAAACTAGTGAGCGGTGGTGCAGCAGAAAAGGCTGGCATTAGGTCGGGCGACATAATTCTTGGCATAAACGATACCAAGATAAATTCTGCAACTGAACTGCTTGAGGCGGTAAGTTTGTATCGTCCTGGGGCAAATGTGACGCTTGATGTGAAGACGGGCGGTTCTACCCACAAGGTTGACTTGACTTTGCAGAACCGTTATGGCAGCGTAGAACTATTGAAGTCATCGGAGAGGATGGATGCGCTTGGCGCACGGCTTGAACCAGTTAGCGACCAGTTGAAGTCGCGTTTGCGCATAAGGAATGGCGTGCAGGTTACTGATTTGACTGCTGGAAAACTTGCTGCTAGTGGCATACAGAATGGCTTTATAATTGTTCGTGCCAACAACAAGAATATAAACTCCGTACAAGACCTTGAAAATGCAATCAAGTCATCTGGCAATGCGATTTTCCTTGAAGGCATTTATCCCAATGGCATGACTGGTTATTATGCGTTGAAATTGAATTAGGAAACGGTACTAACAAAAAAGGCTGGATTTTTCCAGCCTTTTTTTTGTTTCTTGCAATCGTTGCTTACTTAACCTTCGAACTAATCTTGTCGTAGCCCTTTGCTTCGGTTGCGAGCTTCATCGACTTGTTGTAGTTGTTTTCAGCATTGAGGATAGCGAAAAGTTCGTCCTGTGCTTCCTTCTTGTCCTGGTACTTGGTCTTGATTTCAGCATCAATGCTCTGGTATTCGCAGAAAGCATCGTTTATCTTGGTTGCTTCTTCGTCAGAAATTTCGTTATCGGCGATGGCTTCCTTGATAAGGTTTGCTATTGAATTCTTTGATTCTAAAATTGTTACGGCATCATGTACTGGGCAAATCTCTTTTGCACATTCTTCCTTTGTTTCGTTATTTTCCTTTGGTTCTTCCTTGCAGCTGTAAAGCATCATTGCAAGAACAGATACGATTGCTAATAAAACTAATTTCTTCATATTACATTTATTTATTTGTTAGACTTAATTTTGCATATCCTTCGGTGTTGGCAAGCTTTAGTGTTACATCAGCCATTCTTACCCAAACACCATCAGATGTGTACTGCTGTTCAAATTCGGCACGGTCGTTTGCACTGCCTGCATAACCTTCTGTTATCTCGGCAATTAAATCCATGTAGTTCTTCTCCGAATCCTTTATCAGAGTCACATCGTCATCATCTATCACCTCATCAGCGATGGCTTTTTCTACGTTGTCGCAATACTTGTTCACGGCATTTACAACCTTTTCGGCATTGTCGGCTGGCGTACTGGCGCACGACCACAACATAACCGTCAGGGCAACTGCAACGAACAATGGAATTTTCTTCGTCATATTAAACTTATTGAACAAAATGCAAAGTTAAATTTATTTTTGAACAATATGAAATATTTTTTTGAAAGTTTTTCGACCTGTTTTATGCTTATTTTCTTGTCTTTACGATTTTCTTGACATCTTTTCTTCCGTCACTATATACGGCTTGCAGGAAATATGTGCCGGGGTTAAGCCTCGATATATCTATATGCGATGATTTTAAAACATCTTGTGTTAGAATGAGTTTTCCGTTTGAATCGTACAGGTACAATGTCAAATTATCTGAAACAAGGTTTTATATGGTCAGATAATTATCTGCTGGATTTGGATATATGGCAAAGAGAGATTCTATATTCTCTGTTGGCAACATTGTGGTAAAACCTGTCGTGTCCAAAACGAAAACCGTAACCGAACTGCGCGGACTGATGCAGATTAGCGTATCGTCAACAAACCGTTCTTCAATGTAGTAGGTTGTTGTGTCGAAAAGCACAGGAGTTGTAAAGTAGTTGCCCGATGCTATGGATTCGCTTGCAGTTTCAGAATCGTACCAAAGCACTTCGTTTTGCGAATTCACAACGAGAGTGGTCTGCATTCCCGAAAGTATGTACTGGTCGAATGCTACAGGAGTTGTTGCCTGCGGCTGTAGCGCTACATCATGGCGAACTTTTGTGCCTGGTTTTGTCGTAACAGTGAAAGTGGCTGTCTGATAGCAGGGTGCCGAAACCTCCACAGTGTATGTCCCTGCCATAATTGGCCTGTGGTATGCGCCCAACGGCAGGTGCGAGTAAACTTCGGAGTGGAAACGGTCGTGGTTTTGCACTTTTATCATTGCCTCAACAGGTTCGTGGGTTACTGCATCTGAGACAACGCCCCAAAATCCATAGTCGCATTCCATTGCATAACTCAGCAGTGCGTTCTTGCTGTTGTCCCAGTATGACTGAAGTTCATCGGGGTCGGTAACTACGTGCGTACGGCTTATTTCCATTGTCACTTCACGGCAATGCTGGTAATAGGTCATATAGTCCTGTCGGCTTCCGGTTACAACGCTCCAGTCGCCACCATCAATTACAGCGTAGCCAGCACCATTGCCGTACATATAAGATGTGTCTTGAGCGTGGCATAGGGTCGCGTAATTCTGTCCCGTGTAGCGGAACCAGTCTGCATCGGCGTGGGCTCGTTGGCTAGTAGTCCACGAATCCCATGGGTAGTTAATCAGTTCTGCACCACAATGGAAATTTACCGACATTACAAAATGTATCGGCGTTACCCAGTCGATTATAGCCTGAGTTTCGGGCTGAATATTGGCTTCGGTGCCAAGTCCAGGCAGATGCGGATAGTTGCGGTTCAACTGCACATCGTTATAGTTGTGGTAGGTGGAATATCCTTCGCCCTGCCATATTAAATCGTTGGTCGCGTGGTAGGCCCCGTCGGGATTTTCGAGCGGACAAATGTACAAGTCAACATTGTCCAATATCTTCATCACGGCAGAATCGGTTGTCGCATTGTTAAGGATGTAGTCGGCAAGATGCAGCATCATATAGAAGCAAACCACCTCAGTACCGTGCATTGACGATGAATAAAGGAAGGCTGGCTTTGTTGTCGTTTGTCCCAATGTGTTGCTTATGTGTATGGCAAAAATGGAGTGATGAAGGTCGGGGTGGGGCGTGTCTTCCAAAATTGTGTCAATCTCGCATAGTTCAGGGAAATTATTCTTGAAGTGCTGTAGCAATTGCGTATATACTTCGTAGGTAGGGTATTTGTTCCACTCGAACATTTCTTCCAATGTGGTTGCCATATGGGCGTTGCTGACTTCTCTTGTCGGATGGTCATTTTGCATTTCGCGAGTTGTTGTTAGACTGTCAATTATAGCGGAAATTTCCGACTTCGATAGAGTCTGAATTTCTGCGCAAACTTCGTTGGAATGGGCAGATTCGGTATTGCTACCACAATTGTATGTGATTGTATAGCAGTGATTTCCTGATGTAACTCCAATGTCGGTATATGTAGAATCGGCAACATTTGTGGCAATAAGAACGCCATCGCGATATACATTGCAGGTATGCCCGATTTGTCCACGTATTGAAATGTCATCTAGGCATAACATATACTGGTCATAGGAAACGCAATGCAATGCGACATATTTTGCCGATGATGGCACATAGAATGAATATTCGGTCCATAAATAGGTTGTTTCTATTGTGTCGCAATGAAGCGGTATGAAACTGCTTTCGTTTGCATCGGTAATAGAATAGGATGCGACAAATTTTTCGTTGTAATTCCTAGAGAAATTGCGTGCATAAAACGAAAAAGTAAATGCTTCCGAGAAATTGAGTTCTGGGCTTATAATCCAATCGTCGTTGCGAATGTTGGAATGGAAAGGACATCCGAAATAATTGTGCCCAGAGTTCGCCAGATAATAATTGCCTCCAGTACCAGAAATCTGTTGGTCATCTATCACAATGAAAGCCATTGTATCTCCTTCGTTAAGGAAATTCATCGATGAAAATGTGCCAGTTGGAAGATTATCACCATCAATATAGTTCCAGCCAACTGTTCCTTGCGAATTTATCGTCCCGTATTCGTGTTCTTCCACGTCATCGAAAATTACAATATCCTGCGGATTTTGCGAGCCGTTCCATGTAAGCACAACGTCGTTTCCAACCGTTTCTGCTTGTAATTGTGTCGGCGCATCGCACATGTCGGCTGGTGTATTCACTTGAATGCCATTGGGCAAGTTTATATCGTCAATCCACACGCAGTCGGATCCTTTGCCTGCTTCTGAATTTCTTGTGTAACAGAATTTTAGTACGTGGAATCCTGAAGATATTTCGCATTGGTATTCGCTCCAGTCTACATATCCCGATAGTGTTTCTTTCAGAACACCATCTAAATAAAAGTAAAAAGTACCGCTATTTTCTGACGAGAAAACCTTGCGGAAATAGGATAGGGTGCCGCTTTCGTTAAGATATACGGACAATTGAAGCACGGATTCTGTATTTTTAGTGTAGTAATTTCCGCTTCGTGCGCAATATCTTCCGCTATGTGCGCCTTCGCTCGTTATTTCCCATTTGTATTGGTTTCCTGGACGTTCCCACTGCATTGTGGAAAAATCGCCAGTTTCCCAGTCTTCAAGTAGCATTTGGGAATCATTTTGCGCAAAAACGGATAGCAAAAAAGTTGCCTGAAAAAGCAAAAAGCAAAATACACTTCTCATACACAAAGTTTTTGCAAAGATAAAAAAGATTTCTAGGTGAGACGCAAAATTTTGCGTCTGTACAGTGGATATATAAAATATTGTAGTCACGCAATGCATTGCGTGACTTTGTCCCATTTGCCCATTTTAACGACATTAACTGTTTTAATGCCTTAATGCCTTAATGCCGATTGGGCAATGGGGACAACAAATTGCTCGTCAGCAAAATCGACGTGGTCAATCGTCAATCCAATTGTCTTCAGATCCTGAAACAAGTTCAGGTTGACATCTGGACAGGAATAAGAACAATCGTCAATCGTAAATCGTAAATCCCTTTTACACTTCTCTTTTCAGTTCGTCGAAGTTCTTGCCAAAAACACCCTGAACCTTGGCGATAGAAATGAAAGCATCTGGATCTTCCTGATTGATAACCTGCATGATATCCTGCTTGTCGGTACGATGGGCAAGAACTAAAAGTACATCCTTGTCTTCCTTGGAGTACCAGCCGTAGGCTTTCAGCACAGTGACACCTCGATGCACCTCGTTGGTAATTCGGTCGGCTATCTCTTTGGGCTTGTTGGTGAAAATGACAATCTGGAATGTCTTTCGGTAGCCGTCCATGACCATATCGGAAACATACGAGTACGAGAACATATAAATGTAGCAGTAGATAAGTGTCTGGATATCATGTACAATGAAATACGAAGAACCGATTATCAATACGTTGATGTACATTGAGATTCGTCCGTAAGGTATGTTCTTGTATTTCAGTATCATAAGGATTATGATGTCGGTTCCGCCAGTGTTTCCGCCGTATGAAATTGTAAGTCCCACGCCGATTGCAGAAATAGCAGCACCAAGCACGGCGTTCGACAGCAAGTCGTTGGCAATCAATGGTTCTGTAATTATCGACTGGAAGAGTCCGAACAGGGCGGAACTTATTGCAGTACAGAAAATTGTATTGATGGCGAAACGCTTACCCAATGTTTTTGCACCTATAAGAATAAGTATTGCATTAAGCACGAAGTTGCTGATACCGACAGGGCAGGAGGTGCCGTAGTACAAGATTGTCGATAGACCGGCAATTCCACCGCCTGTGAGTTTGTTTGGCAGCATGAATGCCGAATATCCGAATGTATATATCACAAGTCCGATGAGCATTATGAAGTAGTTCTTCACCGGATTTTTCAGTTGCTTCAGTTTGTCTGTTTTCATGGTTGAAACTCTGTTATTTTTTGCAGTGCAAAAATACTCATTTTTCCTTTGTGTTCCATCAATCTTCAAATCTTTGAATCTTCAAACAACTTCAAACCACCATAAACAACCTCAAACAACCTCAAACAATTTCAAACAATTTCAAACAATCATAAACCATATCAAACACCAGAGGGCAAACAGTCTAAAAGCCAATTTCAATCTCTTCCTTGAATCATCAAATCATCAAATCTTTGAATTTTAAAATCATTTTTCCTTTTCATCTTTCGATTCGTTTACTTATCTTTGCCAAATATTATACTTTGTTTTAATTATTTGAACAATGAAACGAATTTTTATATTTTTGATTTTTGCCATCCTGTTTGGCGGCAGCGCAATGGCGTATGATTTTTCCAAGGTTTGCAGCAGCGGACAGACATTGTACTACAACATTATATCAAGCACATCGGTAAGTGTAGTGTCCCAAAATTCATCATCTCCTTATTATACTACTTTCCCTTCAGGCAACCTTACAATCCCATCGTCGGTCACCTACAATGGCACAACATATTCCGTCACGAGCATTGGCAATTATGCATTTTCTGATTGCAAAAGCCTTACATCGGTTACAATTCCCAACTCTGTCACGAGTATTGGCAAAAAGGCATTTTATTGGTGCACGGGATTGACTTCGGTAACAATTGGTAATTCAGTGGAAAGCATAGGCGAAGCCGCATTTTATGGTTGTTTCAATCTTACATCGGTAACAATCCCCAATTCCGTCACAAGCATTGGTAATGCTGCATTTCGTGAAAGCGGATTGACATCGATAACAATCCCCAATTCTGTCACAAGCATTGGCAATTATGCATTTTCTAATTGCAAAAGCCTTACATCGGTTACAATTCCCAATTCGGTCACAAGCATTGGCGATAATGCATTTTCTTGGTGCACGGGATTGACTTCGGTAACAATTCCCAATTCGGTTACGAGCATTGGTAATGCTGCATTTTCTGATTGCCAAAGCCTTACATCGGTTACAATTCCCAATTCTGTCTCAAGCATTGGCGATAATGCATTTTATCGTTGTAGCGGACTGACATCGGTTACAATTCCCAATTCTGTCACGAGTATTGGCAAAAAAGCATTTTATTGGTGCACGGGATTGACTTCGGTAACAATTCCCAATTCGGTTACGAGCATTGGTTCTAGTGCATTTTCTGGTTGTCGCGGACTGGAGATTATTGTAGTTGTTTCTGATAATCAAGTTTACGATTCTCGAGAAAATAGCAATGCAATAATTAAAACAGAAACGAACACCTTGGTCTCTGGTTGTAGAAACACAACAATTCCCAATTCTGTCACGAGAATTGGCGAGGGTGCATTTGAGGGTTGCAGCGGCCTGACATCCGTAACAATTCCCAATTCGGTTACGAGCATTGGTTCTAGTGCATTTTCTGGTTGTCGCGGACTAACTGGTGAATTAACAATCCCCAATTCGGTTACGAGCATTGGTTCTAGTGCATTTTCTGGTTGTAGCGGACTAACTGGTGAATTAACAATCCCCAATTCGGTTGCAAGCATTGGAGATTATGCATTTTATAAATGCAGCGGATTGACTGGGGCATTGATAATCCCCAATTCCGTTAAAACCATTGGTATTTCTGCGTTTTTGGGTTGTAGCGGATTTACATCGTTAACAATCGGCCAATCCGTCACAATCATTGAAAAGAGTGCTTTTTGTGGTTGTGGTGGACTGACATCGATTAATTTCAATGCAACAAACTGCACCCAAATGGGAACTTCAAAATACCTTGCGTTCTATAATAGCAATGCAAATGCAGAAATAAATATTGGTAGTAATGTCTCATCAATTCCTGATTCTGCTTTCAAAGGAATACTCGGTTCTGGTGATTTGATAATTCCAAACTCGGTAACATACATTGGCAGTTCTGCATTTTATGGTTGCAGCGGACTGACATCGATTGAAATTCCCGAATCAGTCACAAGCATTGGTAATGCTGCATTTTGTGGGAGCAATATACCAGAGAAAACAGTGAAAAAAATATTGAAAATAAACGAAAATGCTTTTGATTGTGATAGTGAAGATTAAAGAATCAGAATGTTATTGGTAGGTCGTTATAGCGCAGAAATATGCCTTTTTTTGTGTTGTGTTTGACAAAATATTCCAGACTACACAATCCCTTCTCTCATTAAATCGTGCAAATGCACAACACCCATATATTTGCCGTCATCTACAATCAGCACCTGCGTAATGCTGTTCTTCTGCATCATCTGAAGGGCGTTAACGGCAAGTTCGCCGTCCTGTATGCACTTCGGTGACTTGGTCATTATGTCGGCGGCCTTTATGTCCTTGATGTTGTCGTAGTTGTTGAGCATACGGCGAATGTCGCCATCGGTGATGATGCCAAGAACCTTTTCATTTTTATCCACAACAGCGGCTGCACCGAGGCGTTTGCTAGAAATTTCTGAGATTACAAACTTTATGCTTGCATCGGGAGATACCTGCGGTTTTTCGTTCTGTACATATATGTCGTTTACCTTTAAATACAGTTTCTTGCCTAGTGAACCACCCGGGTGGAACTTTGCAAAATCGTCGGGAGTGAAACCTTTCATTTCGAGCAGGGCAACTGTAAGCGCATCACCGACAACAAGTTGGGCTGTTGTGCTAGAAGTGGGAGCAAGGTTGTGCGGCGAGGCCTCTGAATCGACTGTGGAACGCAAAACTATGTCGGCCGACTTTGCCAAAAAAGATTCGGTATCGGACACGATTGCGATTAGCAGATTGTTATTGCGTTTTATCAGTGGAATCAAAACCTTGATTTCTGGAGTGTTACCGCTTTTTGATATGCAGATTACAACATCGTCTTCCTGAACTATGCCAAGGTCACCATGGATTGCATCGGCAGCATGCATGAAAATTGCTGGTGTGCCTGTTGAATTGAGGCTTGCAACGATTTTTGCGCCTATTGCGGCACTTTTGCCAATACCTGTAATTACAACGCGGCCTTTTGATTCCGAAATTCTTATGGCAGCTTTTGCAAAGTTGTCATCAATGTAGTCTGCTATTTTTTGTATGGCATTTGCTTCGTGTAAAACAGTGCGTTTGCCAATGGCTATTATTTCCTGATAATCTTGCATGAAAAAATTTTTTTGCAAAATTAATATTTAATCACAAAAAAAACTTATCTTTGTTTCTGTATGATTATGCCGTTTTTTGACGGCACACCTAATATTTATAAGGTATGGACGCAAGAGAAGAAAAAATATATGAACTCCTAAAGAAATATTTTGGGTTCAACGATTTTAAGGGACAGCAGAAGGAGGTGATTCTCAGTCTGTTGGACGGGAAGGACAGTTTTGTGCTTATGCCTACGGGCGGAGGTAAGTCGTTGTGCTACCAGTTGCCTGCATTGATGCTCGAAGGTACTGCCATTATTATTTCTCCGTTGATAGCGCTTATGAAGAATCAGGTGGATGCAATGCGCGGATTCAGCATGGAGGAAGGCGTGGCACATTTTCTTAACTCGACTTTGAGCAAGGCGGAAATTACCGTTGTTAAAGACGATATATTGTCTGGCAAGACAAAACTTCTCTATGTGGCACCAGAATCTTTGACAAAGGAGGAAAATGTTGAGTTCCTTAAAAAATTCAAGATTTCGTTCTATGCTGTTGACGAGGCACACTGTATTTCGGAATGGGGGCACGATTTCCGTCCTGAATATCGCCGTATCCGTTCCATTGTCAATGAAATAGGTCGTGCTCCGCTGATGACCTTAACTGCAACGGCTACACCAAAAGTTCAGCACGACATACAGAAAAACTTGGATATGCTTGATGCAAATGTATTCAAGTCATCGTTCCGCCGTCCAAACCTTTACTATGAAGTACGTCCAAAAATAAATGCTACTAAGCAGATTATCAAATACATAAAGGATAATCCAGGCAAGTCGGGAATTATTTACTGCTTGAGCCGTAAAAAAGTTGAAGAATTGGCAGAAATGCTTGTTGTCAACCAAATTAAGGCCTTGCCTTATCATGCAGGAATGGACGCTGCGACGCGTTCACGCAATCAAGACTTGTTCTTAAGCGAGGAAGTCGATGTAATTGTTGCAACTATAGCATTTGGAATGGGAATCGACAAACCGGATGTACGCTTTGTTATCCACTACAATATTCCCAAGAGTCTCGAAGGTTATTATCAGGAGACTGGCCGTGCTGGTCGCGATGGAGGCGAAGGCAAGTGCATTGCTTTCTACACTTACGACGACATTCAGAAACTAGAGAAGTTCATGCAGAACAAACCGATGAACGAGCAGGAAATTGGCAAGCAGCTTCTTGCTGAGACTGTGTCGTATGCAGAGTCAACGACCTGCCGTGTGCGCCAGTTGCTGAACTATTTCGGTGAGGAAATGGAAGAGGATTGTGGTAACTGCGATAACTGCCTGAATCCTAAAGAGAAATTCGAGGGCAAGGAGGATGTGCAGACAGTTCTCGAGACTATTATTGCAGCAAAGGAAGGTTTCAAGGTCGACCATATAATAAATATCCTGATTGGTCGCCAGACTGCAGAAATTTCAACATACCAGCACGATAAGTTGCCAACATACGGGATTGGTGCCGACGAAACTCCGCTGTACTGGAAAGGCGTTATACGTCAAATGATTATCGCAAAACTTATTGAAAAGGGTATTGTGAACTACGGTCTGCTTAGGGTTACCGAAAAGGGATACGATTTTTTCAAGAATCCACATTCGATAATGCTTACCCGCGACACCGACTATGAGGCCATTGAAGACCAGGAACGTGATTCGGAATATGGAGGAACGGCTGCGGCAGACGAGGAACTGTACAATATGCTGAAGAATCTCCGCAAGGACATCGCAAAGAAGTTGAATCTGCCGCCATACGTGATTTTCGATGATGCATCATTGCAGGATATGGCAATACAGTATCCTATAACTATAGATGAACTAAAGAATTGTCAGAAGGTAGGACAGGGCAAGGCACAAAAGTTCGGCAAGGAGTTCGTTGACCTTATCAAGCAGCATATTGAAATAAATGGCATCGACCGTCCCGAAGACCTAGTGATAAAGTCTGTGGGTTCAAGTTCTGAATCAAAGCGAATGATTATCAGGAATATTGATAGTCGTATGTCGCTCGACGACATTGCCGATGGCATGAAGATGACGCTCATGGAGCTTATTGAGCAACTGGAGTCGTTTGTAGATTCCGGAACTACCATTAACATTGACTATTACCTGAATTCAATTCTCGATGAAGGCGACATCGATGACATTTACACATATTTCCGTGAAGAATCCGAAGACGGAACAATTGACGAAGCGTTGCGTGAATTCGGCGATGACTATTCCGAAGAGGAAATTAGACTTGTAAGGCTGAAATTCATCTGTGAGATGGGAAACTAAAGTGAATTTACGATTTTAGATTTACGATTTTTGAATTGATAATAAATTGTAGGCTCACAATGCATTGTGAGCCTACAGAAATCATTAAAATAATCATTTGATCATGCATCATGAACGTCTCAAATATTCCGCAGGAATTGTTTCCATCATTGTAAACACCTTGCTTTTTGCGTTGAAATATTGGGCTGGCATAGTGTCGGGGTCGGTGGCGTTGCTTGCCGACGCTTGGCATACCTTGTCGGATTCGTTGAGTTCGGTGGCTGTGATTATTGGCGTGAAACTTTCGTCCCGCGAGGCCGACAAGAAACATCCGTTTGGGCATGGTCGCATCGAAAACCTTGTTGCAATACTGATAGGAGTGATGCTGGCGATTGTTGCCTACGAATTTGTAATGGAATCGATTGACAAACTGCGCAATCCCGACAATAAGGCGATTTTTGGAACACTGGCAATAGTTGTGACGGCTGTGTCAATCGTTGTGAAGGAATTGATGGCGCAGTTTTCGTTCTATGTGGCACGCAAGACTGGCAGCACATCAGTGAAAGCCGACGGTTGGCATCATCGAAGCGATGCGTTGTCGTCAATTGTGGTGCTTGCGGGTATTTTCCTGCAGGATTATTTCTGGTGGATAGATGCCGTGCTTGGCATTTGCGTGTCGTTGATACTTATGGTTGCTGTGTATCATATTATCCGTGAGGCAGTTGACAAACTAATGGGGCAGAATGTCCCCGATGAAACTATTGAGAAAGTCAATGCAATAATTTCCGAAACTGTTGGTAATGACTTAAAAGCGCATCATTTTCATATTCATAACTACGGAACGCACAGTGAACTTACGTTCCACATAAAGTTGCCGCCCGAAATGTCAATCCTTGAAGGTCACGGCATTGCCGACAGAATTGAAAATCAACTGCGCGAAAGGATGGGTGTAGAATCCACAATACATATTGAACCAATGGATTGATGGCAGTTGGCGATGCTTGACTCTGTTTGATAACTTGTTTATAAATTAACCATTCTTTAACCGAGATAGTGCAAGGCATGACTTAACTTTGCAACTTAATTTTTTAATCATTGTATTTTGAAAACTATAAGGATTAGAAAAGGATTGGACATTAGGATGCAGGGGACGGCAGAGGAACTGTTGTCCACGAAGTTAGCACCTAAGCGATACTGCATCAGACCGACCGATTTCCATGGCATTACACCTAAGTTGGACTGCAAGGAAGGCGACTATGTAAAGCGCGGAACAATCGTATTTCACGACAAGGATATTCCAGAAATCAGTTTTGCCTCGCCATGTTCGGGAACGGTGTCTGCCATTGTCCGTGGAGAGAAGCGAAGAATCCTCCGTGTGGAAATCGAAGCCGATGGCAACGATGAAGCAGAAAAGTTTGATACAAACGATGATATTAGGTCGCTTTTCTCAAAGGCAGGAATATATCCGCTTATAAATCAGCGTCCTTACGGCATTGTTGCGAAACCAAATGCAACACCGCGCGACATATTCATATCCTTCCTCGATACTGCACCGCTTGCTTGCAACTTGGAATTTGCATTGAAGGATGATGTTGATTATCTGAAACTTGCAATCCGTGCGCTATACAATCTTACCAACGGAAATGTATATTTGTCGTTTGCTAAGGATTCGCGCCTTGCAATGTTGCTTCCAGATGACCCAGAAATCATCAAGACCGAGTTTGTTGGCAAGCATCCTGCAGGACTTGTTGGTACACAGATAAATAAGTTGAAGCCTATAAATAAGGGCGAGACGGTGTGGACTATCAATGCGCTGAATCTGCCGATTATTGGTCGATTGCTGAAAGATGGCGAGTACATGCCCGAAAAAAATATCGCAGTATGTGGGGCAGAGGTTGTCGCTCCGCAGTATTACAAGCTTCGCATTGGTGCCGACTTGTCGCAGTTGCGCAGCGGTATGCTTTTGTCGGAGAATGTAAGGATAATTTCTGGCAATGTGCTTTCGGGCATAAATGTTACTGATAATCCGTATCTTGGCTTCAACGAAATGCAGGTGTCGGTAATCCCTGAGGGCGACGACTACGAAATGTTTGGTTGGATGTTGCCGGGGGCTAACAAGTTCAGCAACTCGCGGACTTTTCTTTCCATGCTCATGCCGTGGAAACGCTTCAATCTCGACACCAACATGCATGGCGAAGAACGTGCGTATGTGGTTACAGGTCAGTACGAAAAGGTTTGTCCGCTCGACATTTATCCGCAACTTCTTGTTAAAGCTGCCATTACCGATGACATTGACAAAATGGAAGAGCTTGGCATTTACGAGGTTGTGGAAGAAGATTTGTCGTTGTGCGAGTTTGTTTGTACATCTAAAGTTAATGTGCAGCAAATAATCAGGCATGGGCTTGATTTGGTGCGAAAAGAAATGGAATAATTGGTTATGAACGCATTACGAAGATATATTGACAAGATAAAGCCGAAGGTCCTGGGTAAGATGCCGTTTATGACATCGACTTTCGAGGCCTTTGAAACTTTTCTCTTTGTGCCCAAGGATGTTACCGAAAGCGGTTCGCATATTCGCGATGCAATCGACATGAAGCGTACTATGATTGTCGTTGTGTTTGCTTTGATTCCTTGTTTGCTTTTCGGTATGTATAATGTCGGTTATCAGCATTTTACTGCCGTAGGAGAGTTGGCAAGCACTGGCTTCTGGACAATTTTCTGGTACGGTTTTTTGAAAGTTTTCTGGCTGTTGCTTGTGTCCTACCTTGTTGGTCTGGCGATAGAATTTGCTTTTGCACAGGTGCGCAAGCATAAGGTTAACGAAGGTTTTCTCGTTACTGGAATGCTGATTCCGTTAATTGTGCCTGTCGATACTCCATTGTGGATGGTTGGTCTGGCAACTGCTTTTGCGGTTCTCGTTGGTAAAGAGTTGTTTGGCGGCACTGGAATGAACATCGTGAATCCTGCCTTGCTTGCACGTGCTTTCCTATTCTTCTCGTATCCATCCAAGATGTCGGGCGATCAGGTTTGGATTGCCGAACTATCGGACGGAAAGGCAGTGGATGGTTTCTCGGGTGCGACGCCATTGTCTCAGATAGGCGAGGGTAGCGGTGTGATAACGAATGGATTTGGAGAACCAACTTCAATACTTGATTTAACAATAGGTCTTATCCCTGGTTCTATCGGTGAAACGTCTCTGATAGCAATAGCATTGGGCGCATTCATACTTCTATTTACTGGAATAGCAAGTTGGAAAATCATGTTTTCGGTATTTGCTGGTGGTGCAGCAATGGCTTTTGCACTAAGTTCTTATACTCCAATCGATTGGTATTGGCATCTTTGCCTTGGCGGTTTTGCTTTCGGTGCTGTGTTTATGGCGACCGACCCAGTTACTGCAGCGCAGACAGAAAAGGGCAAATACATATATGGTTTCCTTATCGGTGTGATGGCAATGTTGATAAGAATCTTGAACCCTGCTTATCCAGAAGGAATGATGCTCGCCATATTGCTCATGAATATTTTTGCTCCGCTAATCGACTACTGCGTTGTAAAGGCAAATGTCAATAAGAGGTTGAGACGAGTGAAAACTAGGCGTTTGCGCCGTGCTAAAAAAGAAAAATAGGTTATGGACAAGAATAAAAATTCATACATATTCATCTATTCGGTCATTCTGGTTGTAGTTGTGGCAGGAGTATTGAGTTTAGTTGCTGTATTACTTCAACCAAAGCAAGCAAAGAATCTTGAAATAGAGCAGAAAAGAAACATTCTGGCAGCATTGAAGGTTACTCCCGAGACGAAGGATGTAGAAGCCACATACGCCAAGATGGTCAAGGAAATTGCAGTTGACGAGGCAGGAAACGAAGTGGCATCAGACGATGCGTTAAAATTGTATGTTGCTAATACTGACAAAGGTATAAAGTATGTATTCCCGTTGTCGGGAAAGGGCTTGTGGGGACCAATATGGGGTTATCTCTCATTGAATGAAGACCTTAATACTGTTTATGGTGCGTATTTCGACCATAAGTCAGAAACTTCTGGACTTGGAGCCGAGATTGCTACCGAACATTTTCAGTCGCAGTTTTCCGGCAAGAAGATTTTTGACAAGTCGAACAAGTTTGTGTCGGTGAAAACCAACAAGCGTGGTGCTTCAAACGACAACGAGGTAAATGCAATTTCGGGCGCGACAATCACATCAACATCGGTAAACGATATGATAGAGTCTTGCTTGAAGTCATACTTGCCATATATAGAAAAATCAAGAAAATAGGTTGTTATGCAGAATAAAAGGAAAGAAAGAATTTTTTTAGATCCGATATTCAGGAACAATCCTGTTACGGTGCAGATACTTGGAATATGTTCTGCGCTCGCCGTGACTGTAAAATTGCAGTCGGCGGTGGTAATGGCGCTGAGCCTTACATTTGTGGTGGCGTTCTCGAATGTGATAGTTTCGCTTCTTAGGAAGACTATTCCGGGAAGAATTAGGATAATAGTTCAGCTTGTGGTTGTGGCCTTCCTCGTCATTGTGGTTGACCAGTTCCTGAAAGCATACTTTTTTGATATAAGCAAGCAACTTTCTGTCTTTGTGGGACTTATAATTACCAACTGCATTGTTATGGGTCGTTTGGAGGCCTTTGCAATGTCGAATAGTCCCAAGCGCAGTCTTATCGATGGACTTGCAAACGGATTGGGTTACGGCTTCATTCTGATTGTTGTGGCGTTTTTCCGTGAGTTGCTTGGTAGCGGTACTATTTGGAACTATCAGGTTGTGCCACATGCATTTTACGATGCAGGCTATATGAACAACGGACTTATGATTATGCCGCCAATGGCGTTGATAGCGGTTGGTATAATAGTGTGGATTCAGCGTGCGCACCAGCAGAGAAAGGAGGAGGGTAAATAATGGAAAACATTGCCAACATATTCGTCAAGTCGGTGTTCATCGACAACATGATTTTCGCATATTTCCTTGGAATGTGCTCGTACTTGGCTGTTTCAAAGACAGTTAAGACTTCTTTCGGATTGGGCGTGGCGGTTGCTTTCATGCTGACCATAACCGTTCCAATCAACTACTTGATAGAGAATTACTTGCTATGCAAAGGCGCAATGACTTGGATTTCCCCATCCTTTGCCGATGTTGATCTTTCGTTCCTGACTTTCATCGTGTTTATCGCAGTTGTGGCATCGATGACACAGTTGGTCGAAATGGTGGTCGAAAAGTTCTCTCCGTCGCTTTACAATTCGTTGGGAATTTTCCTGCCGTTGATTGCTGTAAACTGCGCAATATTAGGCGGTTCACTGTTCATGGCAGAGCGTTCGTATGCAAATGTTGGCGAAGCTGCTGTTTTCGGCTTTGGTTCGGGAATCGGTTGGTTGCTTGCCATTGTGAGCCTTGCTGCAATCCGTGAAAAAATCAAATATTCGAAAATTCCCAAAGCCCTTGACGGATTGGGTATTGCGTTTATAATTGTAGGTCTTATGGGACTTGCTTTTATGGGATTTATGGGTATAAAACTTTAGAATTATGTTGTTGTTCCAATCGATAGTTCTCGTTAGTGCCATTGCGGTTTTCCTTGTGGTGATGGTGGCATTGGTTGCAATTCTGCTTTTCGCAAAGAAAAAACTTACTCCGCAGTCCAAGGTGAAAATCACGATAAACGATAAAGATACTCTTGAAGTTGACACTGGCAATTCGCTGATGCTTACACTAAAAGAGCATGACATTCATTTGCCATCTGCTTGTGGTGGCGGAGGAAGTTGTGGAATGTGTAAGTGCCGTGTAGTGCAGGGTGGAAATGGCATTCTTCCTACCGAAACAGGGTTCTTCTCGCGCAAGGAGCAGCAGAATTTCTGGCGACTGGCATGTCAGGTGAAGGTTCGTAACGACATGAAACTTGTTATCCCAGAAGATATTATGGGTATAAAGAAAATGGAGTGCGAAGTCGTGTCGAACCGCAATGTGGCTACATTCATAAAGGAATTTGTGGTGAAGTTGCCAGAAGGCGAGACGCTAAACTTCAAGTCGGGTTCGTACATACAAATTGATGTTCCGCAAGTTACAGTTGACTATTCAAAGGACATTGCTGTTGAAGACGAATTTAAGGAAGACTGGGACAAACTTGGTATCTGGAATTTGAAGATGACGAATCTCGAGCCGACTTTCCGTGCCTACTCAATGGCTAATCATCCGGCAGAGAACAATGTGGTAATGTTGAACATACGAATTGCAACGCCACCGTGGGACAGGAGTGCTGGGACATTTATGAATGTTAACCCGGGTGTATGTTCGTCATTCCTATTTTCACGCAAACCTGGCGACAAGGTTATGATTTCTGGACCTTACGGAGAATTCCACATCAAGGATACCGACCGCGAAATTATGTTTATCGGAGGTGGCGCAGGTATGGCGCCAATGCGTTCGCATATCTTCCACTTGTTCAAGACTTTGAAGACCACGCGCAAGGTTTCGTTCTGGTACGGAGCACGCTCGCGCCGCGAGATATTCTACGAAAACGATTTCAAGCAGATTGAAACCGAATATCCGAACTTCTCGTTCAATATTGCCTTGTCGGAACCAAAACCTGAGGACAATTGGGATGGCTATATAGGTTTCATTCACAAGGTTATAGAGGACAATTATCTGAAGAATCATCAAGAACCTGAAGAAATCGAATATTACCTCTGTGGTCCGCCAATGATGACCGCTGCCGTTACCAAGATGCTTGACGACTATGGTGTTCCTCCAGAAATGATTGCTTTCGATGATTTTGGCGGATAAAGTGGATTTACGATTTTAGACTTACGATTTACGATTTCACTCTTCATGGTCATGCTGAACTTGTTTCAGCATCGAAACTCGGAACAGCCGCAGGCATAGAAACGGCGAAGCCATTTGAACCTTGAACTTTGACTTTGTCCTTTCGGATTTGTAACCTTTAGTTCGCCCTATGGGCAACCTTTAGCTCGTTGCCAATGGCAATAATCCGAAAGCCTTGAATATAAAGATTTTTATCCGCAATAATAATCTAAATCATTGTTTCAATAATATTAAGCAACTGCTTTGCTGGTTCAAGTTTCTCTTTTAGTTCGTCGGGGTTGACATCGTAGAGGCAATTGTAGTCACTTTCGTCGCGCATAGTTTGAAGTTGACTGTATAGGCGACCATATTCTGCAGGGATTTTGCCCGACTTGATATAATTCAATCCGAAAAGCGCATGAGAACCTTGATGTGTGTTGACTTGATGTTTGTCATGTATTAATAATGCACTTACGGCATGGAAAACTGAATAATACAAACGATTGGCTGCACCATTCCATAAATTGCCTGCCATCAATGCTTCTGCCTCGCACATAGTGTTGCGAGCTTTTTCCATTTGGTATCTTACAAGCGTTGTGCGTTCTTCTTCGCTTAGGCTCATAGCAGTATTATTTTATCGTGTTCTACATTCTTGTAAAATGGAAGAAAAGTCCATGAATCCCATTGCTGACGGGCATAAATGTGCGGATTTATTTCTTCTCCAATATCCCAGCCAAGTTCACGGAACGGATATACATAGTTGTCGTGATCGTTGGATGTGATTTTTGCCTTGTCGAGCAGGATGAGCAAATCCCAGTCGCTTCCTTCGTGCTGGTCGCCACGAGCGCGTGAACCGTACAGCCACAGCGAACTGCCTTCGGGAAGCACCGAATGTCCTGTCCGTTCGATTTCCTTTATTACCTGCTCGTCTGTCATATACAATACTTGAACTATTTGTGGCAAAGATACTAAATTTCTTTCACAAAAATGTTCTCACATACGATTTTGCATTTTATTACCTTTGCAATAGTTGCGAATTTTCAAAAAAATCCCAAGATTTATTTCACCAATACATATTTTTTGTACTTTTGTCCTGTCTCTCGCCGGTAAGTCGCTTGCGATGGGTGGGTGGGAAACAGACATATATTTAAGGCGTTTACTGACGCTTTGTTTTTTTTTATATTAATAAATGGCAATGTCGTTAATTGAACAAGGATTATCAAAAGGACTCATTAAATTTAATGAAGATAAAACACGTATTACATATCTAAATCAAAAGAAAGAGCGTAATTACAATAACCCGGAAGAAAAAGTACAGGCAGAGACTTTTCTCAAGTTGATTTTGGATTATAATTATCCAGAAAACAGAGTACGTCAATTTGTTCCAGTAACCATGGGTCGTGAAGTTAAAGAAGCTGATATTGTGGTTTATGCTGACGAGATGTGTTTAAGTCCGCATATTTTGGTTGAATGCAAACGTGAGGAAGTTAGCGAAGCGGAATATCAACAAGCAATAGAACAGGCTTATAGTTATGCTTTTGCATTACCTTCAGATGTAAAATATGTTTGGGTAACATCTGGAATCAAATCTGATTATTTTGAAGTAGACAAAAGCCAAAACACAAGGAACCAATTGCCAGATATTCCTCAATTTGGAGTAGAGAGCATTGCTAATTACAAATATGTATATGGTGCTCAATATCTGCCAGAAGAAAAAGGCAAACAAAAGTTTTTTGATCTTTCTGTTATTGACCAATCAGAATTAACTCGTCGATTCAAGCAGGCGCATGAAGCATTGTGGGCTGGTGGTCAATTGAACCCTTCTGAAGCTTTTGATGAATTGGACAAATTGATTTTTTGTAAGATATGGGACGAGAAAAAAGCTAGAAATATAGGTGAACCATACGATTTCCAAATCATCACAGTATCCAAAGCAGAAGAAAAGGATGAACGTAAACGTCGTCTAATTGAAAATGATAATCTTTATAATCGTGTGAAAGCTCTTTATGAGGAGGGGCGTAGGCGTGACGCTGAGGTGTTCCGTGATAACATTAGATTGACACCGGAGAAGATTAGAACCGTTGTGAGTTATCTTGAAAGTGTAAACTTGGGTGATACAGATCTTGACAGCAAAGGCCGTGCATTTGAAACCTTTATGGGGTCATTCTTTAGGGGAAATTTTGGTCAGTATTTCACACCTCGCGAAATAGTGAAATTCATAGTTGATGTATTACCTATCGACCACGACAAAAAAGTTCTTGACACCTCTTGTGGTAGTGGAGGTTTTCTATTGTATGCATTAAATAAAGTGCGTGAAAAGGCAACCGAGTATTACCCAAATTACAAGAACGACACCAAGCAATATGCTAAATGGTTTCCGTATTGGCACGATTTTGCCCAAAATAATCTTTATGGAATAGAAATCAGCGAGCAAATCTCTCGAGCAGCAAAAATGAATATGATAATTCATGATGATGGACATACGAATGTTATTACTTCTGATGGTTTAATTTCAGATGAAACAATATTTTCTAGAACTAACAATCAAGGTTTTAGGTACGGAACTTTTGACTTCATAATCACAAATCCTCCTTTCGGAAGTACGATTCGACAAAGTGAGCAAGCATACTTAAAAACTTATCAGTTTGGGAAAAAAGAGGAAGACTGGTTAGCTGTTAAAATTCAACCAGAAAGTATTCGTGACGGACAAAATACAGAAGTTCTATTTATAGAACAAGACTATAAATTTTTGAAAGAAGGAGGATACTTGGCAATAGTTCTTCCTGATGGTATTTTGACCAATAGCAGTATGCAATATGTTAGAACTCAAATAGAAGATTGGTTCCGCATTGTTGCTGTTATTAGTATGCCACAAACGGCGTTTGCCGCCAATGGAGCTGGCGTTAAAAGTTCAGTATTATTTCTAAAGAAATGGACTTATGAGCAAACCAAGATGCTTATAGATGCTAAAAAGGATATTGAAACCAAATTGCTTAAAAGCAGCGATTATATTTTTAAACGACAAATATGGGAAAAAGAAATCAAGCAAAAGCAAAAAGAAAAATCGGAAGAAATAAAAAATAAGCAAAGAATAACAGTTACAGCAGCAAAGCAAACCGAGGAGTATAAAACATTTAATTCTGAACTGCTTGCCGAATATGCCAGCAAAGTAGATGTACTTAAAACCCAATTGATAGAAGAATACCAACAAAAGAAACAACGCAAACTTCCTGATTATCCTATTTTCATGGCCATTGCAGAAGAAATTGGGTATGATGCAACAGGAAAGAAAACAGCAGTTAATGAATTATCTATTATTGGTCAAGAATTAAAGAAGTTTATCAATTCGTTATAAATCAAATTAATATGAAACTTACAGGAATAATCGAATCAGTTTTCGGGGGCAGGTATTTATTTAGAGGATTTGCAACTATTTCTAATCTAGTAAAATACTCAACTGCTAATTACACATATCAACGGACACTTGATAATAAAAGAATTGAAAAGATTATAGAGTATTTACGTAACGATAAGTTTAGATTCTTTTCTGAATTGTTATTCGGATTGGAACTCGATGACCCACATGCAATTTTGCAATTGAATAAGCAGACAATTCCGGGTGGAATTAAATTCACAGACAATATCAAACTCGTTAAGTCTAAATTTACTTTTCAAAACACAATAGGAGAAAACCCTACAACAAAAGTAATTTCTTTAGAATTTGATGATAATAACGCAACCAAACTGTCAAGGATAGACGGAAATCACCGATTAAGTGCTATTGAAAAGGTTTTTGAATCGGAAGATGATATTCTTAAACAAGAGCTAGGAAATTTAATAGTGCCATTCTCAATCCTAATTCAGCAAAAGAATGTTGATTCAAATAAGTTTGAATCGGCTATTTTTTATACTATTAATGCAAAAGCACAGCCTTTAACAGAAGAAGAAAATCTTAGATCCTTGCTGAAAAAGGATTTATTTAGTCGAGAAGAACTTAAAAGTATATTTGATGTTGATATTCAAATAGATGTTATAAAAAATACGATTGAACATTTGCCCATTGATATACTTCCCAATTTAGGAGAAGAGTTTTCAAAATGCTATTACTCTTGCCTTTTTAAAGTCGCAAAACTATGTGCTGTGCATGATATTATTATCAATCATTCAAGTTTAATATCTGCTTTCAAGGCTGTAGAAATTGAGTTTACAAATAATGATGAATTAATCAAATGGAATAATAATACTAATTTAATATGTGCATTTGTCTTCTACTATTGTAAGGGTATCACAATTTATAGGGCATTCAAACAGTGGGTTTCTTCTAATCGAGTTTACAGATTAATTGATATTCAAATTGATTCAATCATAGAACTGTTTGATGAATCTCAAAACACACAGATTAAAGTGTTTGTTGCAATGCCATATTATAGCGATGAAATACTACGGTCAACTAATAACATATATTCTCGTGTGATTCGGAATATTCGAGACAAATATAATATTGACATATCACTTCCTGGGGACATTATGACTTATAAAGGTTCCACGGTTAATATTGTCAATGATGTACTTAATCGAATTAGAAATTGTGACATATGTTTTTGTGACATTACAGATAACAACCCTAATGTTACATATGAAATGGGTTGGGCAAGAGCTCTAAATAAATATGTCGTAATTCTGAAGGAGGAGGATGCAGAAAAACCAAAATCTGATTATTTGTTAGATTTCTATTCTACATATAAAAAGGATGCGTACATTACTTTGGAGGAAGCTGTTGACAAAAACATCAAAGCGATTTTGAAAAAGCATTATTCTGTCCCAATTGAAGATTAATATGACATACCAAGTACCTCAACATATTGACACAAACAAAATCTTCCTTGTCAATCGCTCAGAAATTGAGGGAAGATTAGATCCTAAAATGGCACTTTACAATAAAAAAGTGCAACATGCTTTATTCCCTATGGTCAAACTCAAAAACTTGCTTTTGAGTAAACCTCAATATGGAGCAAATGAGGCAGGTCTTGATCGTTTGAATAACACACAACCAAGGTACATTAGGATTACAGACATTGATGAAAATGGTTTGATTTCTATAAATGAACTCGGAGCAACTGTTGCTAATGTTGACGAAAAGTACATTCTAAATAACGATGACATCCTGATTGCAAGAAGTGGAGCGACAGTAGGAAAGACATATTTACACAAGAAATTACCATACACCTGTCTGTATGCAGGTTATTTAATTCGTTTTCTCGTCGATCCCCAAAAAATACTACCAGGCTATCTTTTTTCTTATACCCAATTAAACTCATATAAAGAATGGGTAAATGCAATCCAACGTCCTAGCGCTCAGCCGAACATCAATGCCGAAGAGTATCAATCTATAGAAATACCTCTTCCTGATTTACCCAAGCAAAAAGAGATTGTCGATTTTTTAAGTGATGCATATCTAAAAAAACAACAAAAAGAGCAACAAGCCGAAGATATTTTAAATAGCATCGATGATTTTTTGCATGGAGAGTTAGACATTAAATTACCAGAAACAAAATTACAAACATTGCAAGATAGAATCTTTACTGTAAACATAAGTGAGATTCGTGATGGAAGAATGGACCCTAAAAGTGTTTTGTTTTTAGGAGAACATGCGAAAAGTGAGACATACGAAAATATTCAATTGAAACAGATTGCCACAATAGTAAAAGGCGATTCTATTACAAGTGACAAAGTAAATAAAGACGGGCAATATCCTGTTATTGCTGGTGGTCAAACAAGTCCATACAATCATGATAAATACAATTTCAAGGGCGATGTGATTACTGTAAGCGCATCTGGTGCATATTCTGGTTATGTGTGGTATCATGACAATCCTATTTTTGCGTCAGATTGTAGCGTAATACATTCAAAGAATAGTCAATTCTTGACGAAATATCTGTTTGAGGTTTTAAAAACACAACAATCACTTATTTATTTGCTTCAACAAGGTGCAGGACAACCTCATGTTTATCCGGATGATTTAGGACAATTATGGATACCTGTAGTTTCATTACCAAAGCAACAAGAAATTGTCAATCATATTACGGGAATGCGGATGCAAGCCAAGCAACTTCAAGCAGAAGGAGCGGAAATTTTACAAAAAGCCAAATCGGAAGTGGAACGGATGATTCTTGGAAATTGATGTGAAATAATCCTAAATATATTGAAAATCATTTGATAATTTTCGTCGCTAACCTTTCAAAAAATGACTTGGACATATTGTCTCATTTTATCAGAAACGCTATCCCTTTGTTCATAGCAGTTCCAACCACTGGCATTTGCATCGTGCGAGTAGGAGAGAAGAAAGCTGAAAAGGTGGCGGTGTGGTAAAAACGAATATTTTACAAGTATTATGCGTTTGTAATCAGTGGTTTACGCTTGGTGTTCGTGCGCTAAATTATAAGTGGACTATTGTTTAGTCTCTCTAAACTAAAAATTATTTCTGTAAAATTTTTTTTCAAAAAGTTACCTGTTTTTAGTAACTTTTTCTTACCTTTGCCGAATCAAAAAATAATTTTATGATTGTAGATTTCGATGATGAAAATCTTGAAGAACTGATAAAAACTGGCAGCAACAGCAAGTATAAGAAGTTATCGAAAGATAAAAACTTTATTATAGCCCTAGTATCAGTTTACAATGTGCTTTTGTCGGTCGAAAAAACAGATGAATTAAAGAATTTTAGTTATTTGCACTACGAAAAGTTAACAGCAAACCGTTCTAGGCAAAGTTCGGTAAGGATTAAAAACGGCAGAGTGGAACGGCTTATATTTAAAGAATTTGATGGTGGAATAAAAATAGTTTTGTTGGAATTAAACGAATTGCACTATGGAAACAAGAAATAAGATAGTCCCATTTATGGCGGTAGCCCCAGGATTCACCATTAAGGAAGAACTTGAGGCTCGTAACATAAAGCAAAAGGATTTCGCAAAAAAGATAGGTTTGCAGGCCACGCATTTAAGTGAATTAATTAAGGGCAAGCGTCCAATATCTACAAATGTGGCTGATGCTTTGGAGCGTGAACTTGGCATAAGTGCTAAATTTTGGCTCAGACTGCAAGCCGAATATGAATATGACTGTGAAATAATAAGGAAACGCGGCATAGAGGAAGAAAAAGCCCGTATGTTCATTAATGAGTACAACGAAATTTTCGATGTGGAGTATGTGTTTAAAAGAATAGGGATATATGCTTCTTCATACGAGGAAAAAGTAAATATCTTGACTTCTGATTTGCAACTGCCCAAACCAGCAGAATTAAAATTTGCTTATGGGAAGTTTCATAAGTCGAATCGCGTTGGCACAGACAGACGTGCAATTCTAACTTGGACTATTCTTGCCGAATATTATGCCAGACAACAATCCGTTACAAAACAGTATAATGCCGATGATAATGAATATGTTAAGCAACTCGCAAATGTCTTTCACGAAAATCGTAATGTGGTTGAGCGGACAAAACAGATATTGTCCGACAATGGAATACGTTTTTGCATAGTCGAGAAACTTGACAAGGCTAGTATTGACGGATATTCTTTTATTGATACTGATGGCACACCGTCTATAATTGTAACAAAACGATTCGATAGAATTGATAATTTTGCTTTTGCAATTATGCACGAAATCGGACATTTGAAACTTCACGCATCACCAACCGACAAAAAATTCATCAACCTATTGGAAGAGGCAAAAGAAGAACAGGAAGCAAACAATTACGCATCTCAGCAGTTAATTCCAAACCATTTATGGAAGACCAGTCTTTTGCCGCAGGTTACACTCAACAAACCTTGGATTATACAAGCAAAATACAGTCAATGGGCAAGTGATAATCATTTGAACAAATGGATTGTTTTGGGACGTATTTCATACGAAACAGGAATGCATAAGTTCAGAAACGATGAAAGCCGAAAAATAAAATAAGCATTAGGAATTACATTGTGTCCATTTGTGCAGTTCGCGACTGCACAAATTCATCTAACTTGAGATTTGCAATAAGTGCAGTAAATTCAGCATTGTAATAACTACTGGCATTTACATCGTGCGAGTAGGAGAGAAGAGAGCGAAAAAGGTGGCGGTGTGGTAGGGGAAAAGATTTTAAATGCCAATATTCTTTTTTGAGTATGTAACTTGTTGATACATAGTTTGTAATATAAAATTCTGCTTATTATACATATTGGCATATTTTGTGCAAAAATGCATATTTCGCAAACCTTTGAGCCTATTTGCCCAAATTAGAAACGCGAAGCGTATAAACGGAACCATTGTACGGGCGCGCTGCGCCACGACACGACCATTGAACACCGACGCTGTAGAGTCTTTGCGCGCAACGACTCTACTTTGAACATTAAATTTTTAAACCTTGAACTTTAAACCTTGAACCATGAAACGCCGCCAGCCATTCAAACGGACTTTGCCCATCAAACGCCGAAGGCATTCAAACCTTAAAACGGCGTACTTCGGCAAGCTCAGCGCATGTAGCCATTCAAACAGCGTAGCGTAGAAACAGGCGTAGCCTTTATTCCAGATATATTTTTCCGCTTTTGTCGTTCTTGTTCAATTTCTTGTATTGTTCTGCCTTGTGCTTTACAACCAAGATGAAGTAGTAGGCGTTCATGCTATTTATGAAGTCGGCTGTAAAACCACACCAGTCGAGGAAGCGTTCTGCTTCAAGTTTAGAGAAACCAGTAAGTTCCATTAATTGCTCAGTTGTTATGCGCTCTTCGATTAGTGCGCTGATGTGGTCTTTTTCTTGCAATTCTGCAAGTTTCTTTCTTTCCTTGCCTTCCTTGCTGAATGCTTCGTAAAGTGCTGTTATGGGACTGAATACGAATCCTGCGCCTTCTGTTTGCGGGCGATTGTAGAAGTCGATGGCTTTCTGTTTTACAGGAAAGTTCTGGTTTGCGAATGTATAATCGTCATCGGGCAGGTTCATTGTGGTGACTTCGTATTTCAGTTGGTTGTAGCGCCATTCAAAAATGTTGACGGTGGGCAATAGGTATGCCTCGGTCTTCAACTTGACAATCAGCGGTTCGTTCCTGTCAATGGCTTTGTCGTCAATGACGATGAATTTCCGTTCGTATCCGAGCATCGAGAACCTTATCGTGTCGTACATTTTTGCCGACAGTGCAAAATATCCAGACGTGTCGCTAATTGTACCTTCGCGCCTGTGGCGTATCGATATGTTTGCATAGGGGAGCGGCTTGTCGTCTTCTATGTCGAGTACATAACCTGCGACAATTACACGGTCGTCCATCTTGATGAACTGGGAAAAAGAAAAATTGCAGTTAAGAATAAGCAATGTGTTGAATAATAATATCTTAACTGCAATCTTCATCGCAAAGTATTTTTACCTTACAAATTCAAGAACCGAATCCGTTATGTATTTCAGCGTTTCTTCGCTAAGTTCGGTATTCATTGGCAGGGCAATGACCGATTCGCAAAGTTTGTCGGTGTTTGGAAAAGCATTGGGATTGTATTCGAATCCTTGGAATGCCTTCTGCTTGTGCAATGGTATTGGGTAGTAAACTGCCGATGCAACTCCTTTGGCTTTCAGGTGTTCCATGAGTGCAGTGCGGTCAACACCATTGAGACGCATTACATATTGGTGGAATGTGTGAGTTGTGTTTTGTGCGCGTTTCGGTGTGCTGATTTTCGGGCAGTTGGCGAATGCCTTGTCGTAATAGTCGGCAGCGGTGCGACGAGCATTGTTGTATTCGTCAAGATGTGGAAGTTTTGCCCTGAGGACAACTGCCTGAATGGTATCTAAGCGCGAATTTACACCAATTCTATCATGGTGATATCTTACTTTCATGCCGTGGTTTACGATAGAACCGATTTTTTCTGCGAGTTCTGCATCGTTTGTGAATATTGCTCCGCCATCACCGTAGCAACCGAGGTTCTTAGATGGGAAGAACGATGTGCAGCCAATGTGTCCGATTGTTCCTGCTTTTTTCACAGTGCCATCCGAAAAATGGTAGTCGCTGCCGATTGCCTGGGCTGTATCTTCAATGACATATAGGTTATGGCGTTTTGCAATGTCCATAATGCGTTCCATGTCGGCGCACTGACCGAATAGGTGAACAGGGATTATGGCTTTGGTGCGAGGCGTGATTGCCTTTTCAATTTCATCAGGATTGATGAGATATGTTTCTGGGTCAACATCGACCATTACCGGTGTTAGTTGCAGCAGTGCGATAGTCTCCACTGTGGCAATGAAAGTGAAGTCGGCGGAAATAACTTCGTCGCCTGGTTTCAGTCCGAGTGCCATAAGGGCGATTTGCAAAGCGTCTGTGCCGTTGCCGCAGGTAATGACATTACCAACATTGAGATATGATGCCAATTCGTTGCGGAAGTCCTTGACGTCCTGTCCGTTGATAAATTCTGTATTCTCTATTACCCTTGCAATACCGCTGTCAATTTCATCCTTTATTTTAAGGTATTGCGATTTTAAGTCAACCATTTGAATCATAATCGAAATTTTTTTGCAAAAATAAGAAAAATGGCGACAACTCGCCATCTTTACCATTGGAACTTTTTTCCATCATTCGCTGTTACGCAAGTTCCAAAATTTTCTTTACCAAACTGCGGCTCGGACTTATTTTCGGAAGGAAACTCAACCGTTTGTCCATTTCTGCCATTTCGCTCATGTCGAGCAGGTATTCTTCCGTTATGCCGTTTTCATTGGTATTGATTGTGTAAAAATACGAATAGACATCTGTCATAGGCAATCCTTTTATTTATTTGTTTGAATGAATAACGGAGATTGTCATTGTTTATTTTGTTTGATGATAATTTTTTTGAAAAAAAGTTTGCTTTATGGATAATGTGTTGAATGATAATGCGTTGTTGTTTATAAAACCATCGCAAAGCATTGCGATGCTACAATTATTGAATTATTGATTTTTTGAATTGTTGAATTCATGAACACCAGAAACCATTTCAAACATAGAAACCAGAAACAATCATTGAATCTTTGAATTTTCAAATCGTCAAATCTTTGAATCATCAAACAACCATAAACTTAGAAACGCCGCAGGCACGTAACCAGAAATACAGTATGACAATTCAGCGTTTTTTTTTACCTTTGCCGTCTATGGCAGTATATCGTTTACCGGATGATTTCCTTTGGTTTCCAGACCCTAACGGAGCGGATGAAGAGGGTTTGGTTGCCGTTGGTGGCGACTTTTCGCCCGACCGGGTATTGCTTGCATTATGTTCTGGGATATTCCCATGGCCTTGCGAAGACGAGGAACTGCTATGGTTCTCGCTCGACCCGCGATTTGTCGTTTTCCCTGAGAAGGCGCACATTTCAAAGTCGCTACGGAGAAGTTGCCGCAATTTTACTGTCAAGGTAAATGCAAATTTTGAGGCAGTTATACGGCGTTGTTCGACTATTGCCCGTGATGACCAGGATGGCACATGGATTACGGATGGCATAATTTCGGCTTACACAACTCTTCATGAGTGGGGCTATGGTTATTCGTTCGAGGCGTATCAGGGCGACAAACTTGTTGGGGGACTTTATGGAAACCTTATTGGAAAGATTTTCATGGGCGAGTCGATGTTTCACGAGGTGACCGATGCTGGCAAGGTGGCTTTCTGCGGACTTGTAGAATTCTGCCTCAAAAATGGCGTGGTTCTTATTGATTGCCAGCAGAAGACGACTTTGCTTGAAAGTCTTGGTGGCGAAGAGATTAAGCGAACAGATTATTTGAAACTTTTAAAGGAATACGGGGATTTCCCGTTTACAGAATATGTTGAAAACAAAGGTTAAGGATATAATATCGGGCTATGGCGTTCCGAAAGGAACACGGCTCTTGTGTGCAGTTAGCGGTGGCATCGACTCTGTTGTCATGCTTCACTTGCTGAATGAAATGAATTACGAATGTGTGGTTGCTCACTGCAATTTCAAGTTGAGAGGCGAGGAGTCGGACAGCGATGAAATGTTTGTGCGCCAGATGTGCGAAAAGTTATTTGTGCCATGTTTCGTGAATGTCTTTGATACTCACAAGTATGCAGACGAAACCGGACTGTCGATACAAATGGCTGCGCGTAAGTTGCGCTACGACTGGTTTTACGAGCTTGCCGAAAAGGAAAACTGCCAGTACATAGCACTTGCCCACAATTCGGATGACCAAGCCGAAACCGCCATACTGAACATTGTCCGCGGAACAGGCATCCGAGGCGTGTCGGGCATGAAACCTTTGCTTGGAAAGTTGTTCCGTCCGCTTATTGAGGTTTCGCGTGCCGACATTGCACAGATTTCCGCCGATGATAATATTCTATACCATGATGATTCAACCAATGCGACAACTAAGTATGCCCGCAACAAGGTCCGTCATCTGGTATTGCCATTGCTTCAGGAAATAAATGTGGCAGCAAAGGAAAACATTTTGCGTTCAGTGTCGTATTTTGCAGATACCGAGCGGATTATGAACGACTATGTACGTATAGCAAAAGAAAATGCTTTGTCGTATGAGGGGGATGTCATGAAGATTGATGTTGCAAAGGTTTTGCAGACGGCAGCGCCATCTACTGTTTTGTTCGAGATGCTTGTAGGAGAGGGCGTGCCTAAACCACTGGCAAGTGAATCTATTTGTCTGCTTGATGCGCAGACAGGTCGCAAATGTATGCTTGCCGACATGGAGGTGGTTCGCAACAGGGATTATATCGAGGTTTACAAAACGGAATCTCAGAATGCTGGTTATGAGGCGACAATCAATGTCATTGGTGATTTGAAGAAATATGGCTTCGGCATTTCAATGGCATATTGCGATGATGATTTTGCCTGTGAGCGAAATCCGCAAATCGCTTATCTGGATGTAAAGAAACTTAAATTTCCGCTTACGCTTCGCAATTGGCGCTTTGGCGACAAGTTTATTCCGCTGGGAATGAAGGGTTCTCGCAAACTGAGCGATTTTCTTAAGGATGAAAAGTTGTCGCAGTCGCAGAAGTCCAAAGTGCAAGTTCTTGAATCTGATGGGAAAATAGCATGGGTAGTTGGTATGCGAATCGATGACAGGTTCAAGTTCGATGGCAAAACTAAGGAAGTTTACGTGCTGAAAAAGACAAATTAGTGTAATGAAATAACGTCGCTTTTGCTATTTTTGCGTTTTAATATTGACACATTGAAGAGGTTTGTTCTCATATTGCTGTTGTTCGTTTGTGAAATTGCTTTTTCGCAGGATATTGCGATGATTCACGAAAGATACCAGAATTATCGTTCGCGTCTGCTTGACGAGTGGCTTGTGACATCTGAAAATGTTGAGCAGTTTGGTGTAAACATTCCTGCAATGGATAGGCGCGTGGATTCAAATGGAAAGCGGACATGGATAAGTTGGAGCGACGGCAATGCTAATTTCAACCATTGGCTTGGAATCCTGGCAACCGAATACCGCCTGCTAAAGGACAATGGGCAGAATTACGACGAGACATTGAAACTTCTGGTTTACGCCATGCTTTCTATCGAACGGCTTGACTTGTATTCCGAATATGCACTTCGTTGCCATCATGGACTTGTATCGCCCGAAACATCTGATGTATCGGAACTTGTAAAGTATCCTGATGACATTAACGGTTTCCTTATTCGTGACGATGTTTCACTTGGATTTTGGAAACAATATCACGACAAGTTTGGAATCGAATACGGTTCAATAAATAAAAGACGTGATGGTACAAACAGGTATCTCTCTGTTTTCCAATATGGTGTGATTGCAAAGGAGGGGATGAGCCAGGACAATATTTGTTATATGATACAGGGACTGGCTATTGTCAAAGCACTTGTTGACGATGAATCTCTTGCGAATGTGCCAATAAAATTCGTAAATCCTTATATTCCCGATTATCTTGAGAAAAAGGGAATATTTAAAAATGGAAAGGTGCATTTCGGGGTGTGGGTCGATGATATAGTTGACCGGCTTTTGGGTCATGTGTACCATGATTATCCCGACCGCCGTCTGTCCATGAAGTTAAGTAAGACTATGAAAGCACGTCCTTACGAAAATTCAATGGGTTCGTTGTTGTCAACGCGTTGGTATGTAACCAATCCTGTTACCAACGACATGGTTGCCGAAGGCAATGGCGAGGATATGGGCGTGTGGATAAATTCGTATGGCATTGCCGAGGCGGCTACAAAACTCACTGGCAAGAACTATCATAACGACGGTTCAAACTACGGACTTAGCAAATATGTTTTTGTTTCCGTGTTGTACAAGGATGCACGGGTGCTTGGACTCGGGGGACTTCCTTTGCCCGATGGAATCGATGATTATATGACCAGGGCTTTGGCAACAGTGGGCGATATTAACCGTGGCGGAAAAAAGTCGACGCGACTTTTATATCTTCTTGACGACAAACGCGAAAAGTGGACTTACGAGCAGAATACTTTGATTCTATATTTGTTGCATAAGGACAAATATTCGCGTGTATACCATAATGGCACAAAACTTTATGATGAAGACGAGCAGTTTTATAGGAAACTTCTCGCGCAGGTGCCTGAATATTGTCCGTCCACCGATTCTACACGTAAAGACTGGAACCCTTATTGGTCAACAACTTCGCGTATGAACTGGCCAAAGAATACAGGTAGGATCGATTGCAAGAACGTGTGGGAATTTTCTGGCATGGACTTTATGTTTCTGTATAACCTTTACAGGTTGGTTTTTAGTCCCAAGGGTTATGATGTAAATCGTATTCAAGAAAAAAATCAAAGACAATATATGATTCCCGAAATGCAGGAACCGGATGTTCAGTATTTCCTACTTCCTCCAACGGGCAGTAAACTAAACTAATTAACTATGAAAGCATTTAAGGCATACGATATCAGAGGCGTTTATGGTGTTGACTTTACAAAGGAAGATGTTTATAAGATTGGATTTTTCCTTCCACAGATTATGAAATGCGACAAAATACTTGTCGGAAGGGATGTGCGCGTATCGTCACCCGAAATTTTTGAGTATCTGTCGAAAGGTATTACCGATGCTGGTGTAGATGTATATAATGTAGGAATAAGCACTACGCCGCTTGTATATTGGAGTACGGCAAAGTTCGGTTTCGAGGCATCGGTGATGATTACCGCGTCGCACAATCCTGCTTCGCACAATGGATTAAAGGTTTCTGGCAAAAATGCAACACCGGTTGGCTACGACGACGGTCTTAACAAGGTGGAGGAACTTGTGCTCAATGGTACTGTGAAACCTGTTGAAAACAAAGGTCATATAATCGAATACAATGTATCTGACAAGTACATGGACTTTATGCGCCAGTATGTTCCCGACATTTCAAACATGAAGGTTAGCGTGGACTGCAGCAATGGAATGTCTGCTTTGTTCATAAAGAAATTGCTGGGCGACAATGCTATGTATATCTGTGATGAACTGGATGGCACTTTTCCAAATCACGAGGGAAATCCGTTAATGCCCGAAAACCGAGAAATGCTTCGTGAGCATGTACTTGCGCACAAATCTGACATTGGTGTAATCTATGACGGCGATGCCGACCGTGTGATGTTTCTTGACGAGAAAGGAGAATTTGTTTCTCCCGACTTGATGATTGCTGTGCTTTGCCACTATTTTCTTGAAGAGAAAGGTCTTAAAGGCAAAGTATATCAGGACATTCGCACATCCAAGGCCGTTGGCGAGTATGTGGCAAAGTTCGGTAGCAAAATGGTAATGTGGCGTGTCGGTAGGGCTTACGCAGCAAAGAAACTTCGCGAAGTTGACGGCATTTTTGGTGGCGAACTTGCTGGTCACTACTATTTCCGTGATTTCTACTATTCGGATTCTGGCATCCTCGCCAGTTTGTTGATTCTTAGGATAGTTTCGCGGATGAAAGAGCAGGGGATTTCGGTTTCGCAACTCATATCCAGGGTTAGCAGATACAAGAATTCTGGTGAAATTAATTTCGAAATCAACGAAAAGCAGAAGGCAATGGATATGGTTGTTGAGCATTTCCGCAGTCAGGCGAAACCGGATGCGTTCTACGATTTTGATGGTTATCGCATGGAATATCCCGACTGGTGGCTTAATATCCGTCCTTCGAATACTGAACCTTATTTGCGGTTCCTATGTGAAGCAAAGTCAACGGAATTGCTGGAAAACATTAAAAATCAGGTAGAAGAGATTGTTGAAGGATTGAAGAATTAATGATTCTGTCGTCCATTATCAATTGCGTATGTCATAGATGCTGAAACAAGTTCAGCATGACACTATGGTGATGATTATCAATTGTTCATTGTCAATTATACATTATTCTTCAAAGTATATCCTCTTGATTCTGTGAGGAATACTAGTTAGAATTTCGTAGGGGATTGTGCCAAGGACCTTTGCCATGTCGCAGATGGTGTTGTCCATACCGAAAATTATGACTTCGTCGCGTTCTTCGGCCTCAATGCCTGTTATGTCGATCATGCACATGTCCATGCAGACATTGCCTATTATCGGGGCTTTCTTGCCGTTGACCATGAAATACCAGTTGCCGTTTCCGAGGTGACGGTCGATGCCGTCAGCATAACCGACTGGAATTGTTGCAATTACAGCATCGTGGTCAAGTTTGCCCTTGCGGTTGTAGCTTACTGTTTCGCCTGCGCTTACATGGTGAATCTGCGATATTATCGATTTGAAAGTCGTAACTGGTGTGAGCGCATCGGTAATTTGTGGCATAAGTCCGTGAATACCAATGCCAAGTCTTGCCATCTCGAAGTCGTACTGCGGGAACCGTATGATGCCTGCGCTGTTGAGTATGTGGCGCATTGGGCGTGATCCTGTGAGTTCACAAATGCGGTCGTACATTCTAATGAACCTTGCCACCTGCTCGTGGGTGAAATAGTCCAATGCGGGGTCGTCGCTGCCGACAAGGTGAGAGAATACCGATGAAATCTTTATGCAGTCGGTGCTTGTGGCTTCGGCGCAGAATTCATCGATGTCACCATCGTTCAAACCGAGACGGTGCATTCCTGTATCTAGCTTTATATGTATCGGAAAATGTTCCGTATGGTTGCGCTTTAACTCCCTGATTAACTTCTTCAAAAGTGAGGTTGAGTAAATCTCTGGTTCAAGTCCGTACTCTATCATGTTTTGCAACGAATTGATGTTTGGATTCATTACAATGATAGGAGTTTTGATGCCTACATTTCTTAGTTCCACGCCTTCATCGGCGATTGCTACAGCAAGATAATCGACCTTGTTGCGTTGCAGGAAGTTGGCTATTTCGAGTGACCCGATTCCGTAGGCAAATGCCTTTACCATTACCGTGAGTTTGGTGCCTGGTGCAAGTTTCGACTGGAAGAACTGCAAGTTCTGTTTCATCAAACTGAGGTCGGTTTCGATGACGCTTTCGTGTGTCTGGTTTTGGAGTTTCTTCGAAATTTTCTCAAATTGGAACACACGCGCACCTTTCAATAGTATCGCCTTGCGGTCGAATTCGAACGAAGAAAACGCTTTTAGAAATTGCTCGGTATTTGGGTAGAACCTTGACTTTATCTGGAACAGATCGCGGTTGTGCATTATGGATTTTCCAATACCCACAAACTTGTCAACCTGCTTGGTTTTTAAAAGATTTGCTACTTCCTTGTAAAGTGTTACTTCATCTGTATTGTTTTGCAGGATGTCCGACATTATGAGCACAGATTCGCGGTTAGACTTTTTCTGGTTCAGGTAGTCGAGTGCTATTTCTAGCGAGTTTATATCGGAGTTGTAGCTGTCGTTTATTAGGATACTATTGTTTATTCCATCGAGGGTTTCAAGACGCATCTTGATTCCCGGCAGCGAGCGGAACTGTTTGAAAATCGCCTGACTGTCGAGTTTGTTGAAAAGGTACATCACGCAGAAGCATGTGATGCAGTTCTGGATTGAGCCTTCATCGCCAAACGGTATATTTATCATATAGGTATCGCGCTTGGTCTGCAATATGATGTTGTTTTTGCCGTTCTGGAAACTCTTTTCGAGCAGGTTGATGGTTCCGTTGCCTTTTTCCGACCAAGTTATTCGGTTGCGACCAATGCCCGAATTGATGATTTTCGAATGCACATATTCGTCATCGCAGTTATAGATTATGGTGTCGCAGTGTTCAAAAAGTTTCAGTTTCTCATCAATTTTCTGTTCGCGCGACTCAAAATTGCTCTGGTGAGCCGTTCCTATGTTGGTAAGGATTCCTATGGTTGGGCGGATAATCTTTTCCAGCGCTTCCATTTCGCCCGGCTGCGAGATTCCTGCTTCGAAGATGGCAAGTTCGGTATCCTTTTCTAGCAGCCAAACCGACAGAGGAACGCCTATTTGCGAGTTGTAGCTCTTGGGACTTCGAGTGATGCTGAAATAGGGGCTTAGCAGGTAGTGGAGCCATTCCTTTACGATGGTCTTGCCGTTGCTGCCTGTGATGCCAATTACGGGAATGTTGAATTTGATGCGCTTGTGGGTTGCAATTTTTTGCAGGGCAGAAAGCGTGTTTTCAACCTTAATGTATGATATTCCGCGCAGTTTGTTTGTGTCGATGTCGCGGCTGACAAGGAATGCCTTTACGCCTGAGCGGTAGATTTCGTCTATGTAGTTGTGTCCGTCGTGCTGTTCACCGACTACGGCTACGAACAGGCATGATGACGGATTTATGATGTTGCGGCTGTCGGTTACAATTTTTGAAAATTCAACAGTTTCGTCGCCGACAAGTTTGCCGGAAACAATTTCCGATATTTCCTTTAAACTGAAAGTTTGCATTATTTATTGATTGTTTTTGTCGTTTTCGGTTGCTTCGTTGTAGCATTTTCGGCAAAGCGGTTCGTAAATGTCCTTTTCGCCTAGTAGGACAACGCCCTTGTTTTGTGACTTGCGGTAACTGTATTGTGCAAGTTCGCCACAATGTGTGCAGATGGCGTGTACCTTGGTGACATCTTCGGCAATGGCGAAAAGTGCGGGCATAGGTCCGAATGGACGACCCATAAAGTCCATGTCGAGACCTGCTACAATTACGCGTACTCCGTTGTTTGCCAGTGTGGTACATACGTCAACAATGCCGTTGTCGAAGAATTGAGCCTCGTCGATGCCTACGACATCGACATCGGTGGCGAGAAGCAGAATGTTTGATGACGAGGAAACAGGAGTGGAGCGGATAGCGTTGGCGTTGTGTGAAACGACATCTTCTTCCGAGTAGCGAACATCGATGCTCGGCTTGAAGATTTCGACTTTCTGCTTTGCAAATTCGGCGCGGCGCAGACGGCGTATGAGTTCTTCGGTCTTGCCCGAAAACATTGAGCCAGCGATGACTTCTATCCATCCGGTCTTCTGGTTAGCTTTTCTCGTCCTTTCAAGAAACATTGTGAAAAATTTTCCCCAAAAATAAGAATAATTGATTTGCTATCCCACGCTGATTTGAAATAATAAGTAACAAAAATTTTAACAGGTGAGAAAGGGGGAAGAATAGGTGTAATTGAGTTAAATATACAATAGTTGTTTGATGTAGAAAATCAAGATTACGCCAAAAACCATTTCATATTTTGGCGTAAAGTGGCATTGACATATGAGATTGCGCCAAGATGCTATGCAAATAGGTCGTCAAGAGTTACGACTTTCTGCAGTCGGCGTGAGTATAGGTTGTCTTGTAGTCCAGCAGCGGCTATCATTGTGAGCATTAACGATTTTCTTGTGCCAGTAGTCTTTCTAAATGTCTCTATTTTGTTGTGCAAGATGTTGTCGTAATCTTTTGTAATCTCAAATTCGTGGCGGGTATATTTCATTTCACAGATATTTATTGTCTTATCAGCACGATCGATAAGCAAGTCAATCTGAGATCCTTTGCTTGTAGAGTCTCCTGTAAAACTCCAACTACAAGGTGTATTGCGTATGCCACTTATGCCTAATGCAGACAATATCATGTCAATGTGATGCAGACACAATATCTCGAAAGCATATCCGCACCAATTGGCGTATGATGGAGTTTCCTGCATTTTTATCCAATATTGCCGTTGTGCAGAACTTTTGTCCTTCATATATTTAAAGTAGAACAAGGAGAATTGGTCAATAAGTTGATAAAGAGCATCTTTCTTTGTTTTGCCAAATGGTGTATAACTGCGGATGAACTCGCATTGTTCAAGTTCGCGTAGAGTAGTGGTGAAATTTCCGTTGTTTACGCTGCCGGTAGCTTTTAGTAGTTGTAGTCGCGTCATTCCCATTCCTTTAGAAGCAAGTGCGTTTACTATGGCAATGTGGTTGTTTGCCCGTTTGAACAATGAGGAATATAGGTTGTCAAACTCCATTGCAAGTTCGGCGCCACGCGAAAAACATAGAGCATCAATGTTTTGTGCTACGCTTTTGTCTTGTTCAAACAGAGTGAGATAGTATGGTATTCCGCCCATAGCCATGTAGCATTCGGCAATTTCTTCGCGCTCGTATCCGAATCCGTTGGTTTTGAAAAAACTTTCGCATTCGCGAAGCTTAAAAGGAGAAACAAGTATCTGATGGGTAACTCTATTGTGAAGTCCGCCTCGGTTATTGATAATTTTGTTCAGTATCCACGATGTGGAAGAACCGCATACAATCAACTTTATATCAGTTCGGTACGATGCCCAACTATTCCAAAAGTGTTCCAGTGCGCTGACAAATCCGCTTCCTTTTCCATCCATCCATGGCATTTCGTCGATGAATATTATTTTTGTGCATTTGTCAAGGCTGTCAAGATATTTTTCAAGCATTTGGAATGCGGAAAGCCAGTCCTTTGGAATGTCTGGACAATCGCAGTACCTTTGCATAGCTAGCTGGAAGTTTTTTAGTTGTTCCTTGTTTGTAACATTTGCCATGCCTGTGATAGAGAATGCGAAATTCTGACCTAGTACTTGTTTTATCAGAAATGTCTTTCCGACTCTGCGTCTGCCATATACGGCAATAAATTCCGACTTGTCCGAAGCTACGTATTGTAACAGACGTTTTTTTTCTGCTTCCCTCCCTATTAAAGTCTCTTTCATGTTGTGTTGTGTTTTGTGGCGCAAAGTTATAAAAAGTTTTATATTGCGCCAAGAACTATTTTATATTTTGGCGTAAAGTGATATGAATATATAAGATTGCGCCAAGATGAAGCAAGTTGCTTTTTTTGAATTATAAAACTTTATAACTGTTTAAAACCAGAAAATACAAGTAGCAGATGAACTTTTGCGGAAAATCTAACCTAATGTTTGTGGTGTGTTGCCATTGTTTCAAATATTTTTTCTAATTTTGGCGGTGTAAAAATAAAATTGGTATTAATTGTATTATGGACATTCGCGACAAGATAGAATACCTTGTGATTTTCATAGGAGAATTTGCTAGGCATCACAACATTAATGTTCGTGATACTTACCTGTATTTGCGAAAATACAAGGCTTTGGATTTCTTGGAACAGCAGTACGATGTTGCCCATACTATGGGATTCCGTTATATGGTTGATGCAATGACAGATTACTGTAAACGAAACGGAGGATATTTGTCATGAAGCTATATCACGGCACATACATAGATTTCGATACAATTGATCTCTCAATGTCAAACAAAGGCAAAGATTTTGGCAAGGGTTTCTATTTGTCTGACAATTATGAACAGGCTTTTCAATTAGCAACATTCAAGGCGATACAATTTAATGGAGAACCTAATGTCTTGACTTTTGATTTTGACGAAACGGCCTTGACCAATGGAGAGTTGTCGTTTATGAAATTTGACGAGTATAGCCGCGAATGGGCTGACTTCATATTGAAAAACAGGCAGAACGAAATAGATGAGAATATTCATAGGTATGATGTAGTTTATGGTCCTATTGCCAATGACAAGGTCGGAGTTCAAATCCGCAACCTGATTGAGCAAAACATTGATATGAATCTGTTTTTGGAGCGACTTAAATATATGCACGGCATTACTTTCCAATATTTTTTCGGTACGGAAAAAGCAATTTCAAAACTTGTTAAGCTATGAGCAATTTCGAATATATGAACGAATGCACTGCAAGAGATGTAATTGCAATGTTGGTTAGAAAACAGAATATGCCCATATCAGACGCTATGGATTTGTTTTACAATTCCAAAACCTTTGAAAACTTGAATAATCCGGAAACGGGTCTTTATTTTCAAAGTCCCGTTTACATTTACGATATATTAGAACAAGAATTAAAAACGAAAAAACAATAATGTAGAGATTTAAAACATATTATTAACCAAAGCATTAGCTATTATTCGCATTTAAATCAAAAGCGTCGGAAACTGATGATTGAAAATATCGGATAAAGCAATTTCACGGAAGCCAAGGTTCCGTATGTATCAGGTAAAGTTAATGTTCACACCATGGTGTGGGCTTGACTACTGATACTGCGGGGTTCATCCGACGCTCCTCGTGAATGCGATAGAAAGGCTCGCACCTTTCTTTTGTCCCGATAAGTGATTGATAGCATTGCAAAAAACTATCAATCAAGATGGCAGGAAATAAAAGTTTACATGCCGCCAGTAAGGCAAAGGAAGATGAATTTTATACTGAACTTTCAGACATTGAAAACGAATTAAAACACTATAAAGAACATTTTAGAGGGAAAATAATTCTATGCAACTGTGACGATCCGAGAGTAAGCAATTTCTTCCATTATTTCAGTTATAATTTTGAAGTTCTTGGATTAAAGAAACTGATTACAACTTGTTACAAGAGCCAAAATCGCGACCTTTTCAGTCAAAATGATTCCGAAAAGGCAATATGGTTGGAGTATTTTGGAGATCGCAATGGTAATCGCGTTCCCGACCCCGAAGAAATTGGCATACATTATCTTAATGGCGATGGTGATTTTCGTTCAGCGGAATGTATAGAATTGCTAAAAGAAGCCGATATTGTAGTTACCAATCCTCCATTCTCGTTATTTAGGGAATATGTGGCGCAACTGATTAAATATGACAAGAAATTTATAATATTAGGCAATCAAAATGCAATAACATATAAAGAGATTTTTGCATATATAAAGACAAATCAATTATGGTTAGGTAGTACATTGTCTTTTGCAAAATTTAAAGTACCAGATTACTATGAAGCGCGAGCGACAAGATTTTGGATTGACGAGTCTGGACAAAAGTGGCGAAGCATGGGAAATATCTGCTGGTTTACAAATCTAGATATAGCCAAACGACATGAGGAAATAATTCTTTATAAGTCTTATACCTCAGAAGAATATCCAAAATATGATAATTATAATGCAATAAACATTAATAAAGTGTCTGAAATACCAATGGATTATTATGGTGTAATGGGTGTTCCTATTACTTTTTTGGACAAATACAACCCAGATCAATTCGAAATTGTTGGAGATAGCCGATATCACGATGGACAAAGCGAAGCGGACGACATTAATATAATCGGTGGAAAATTGTTATACAGGCGTATCCTTATCCGCCGCAGACAAAATCCATACGGACAATCCGAATCGCAAATGTCAATGGCGGCTGACAAGGGTGTGGAAATTTAAAATGGTAAATTATATTATTCCCAAAATTGTAAAAATAGGAATAAAACAATTATAAAATAACATTGATAACAATAAAATAGGAACAATATGCAAATCGAACTACACAAAATTTCAGTCCGCGACCTTACAAACGGCTATACCGACAATGCTGAAAAAGGTGTGACCGCATACGGTGGAAAACTGGATGTACGCCCACCGTACCAACGCGAATTCGTATATGGCGAAAAACAGCGCAATGCTGTGATTGATACTCTTATGCAAGGTTTTCCTTTAAATGTAATGTACTGGGCAACCCGCGAGGATGGCACCTACGAAATCATTGACGGTCAACAGCGTACAATCAGCATTTGCCAGTATGTGAGCGGAGATTTTGCCTTCGATATGCGCTATTTCCACAATTTGGAGAAAGATGAAAGGGAGCAAATTCTAAACTATGAACTGCAAATCTACATTTGCACTGGCACCGACAGCGAAAAACTGAAATGGTTCAAGACAATAAACATTGCAGGCGAGAAACTTACCGACCAGGAACTGCGCAACGCAGTATATGCCGGTTCGTGGGTAAGCGATGCCAAGCGGTATTTCAGCAAAAACGGCGCACCAGCCACAAAAATAGGTAGCGACTATCTGTCTGGGTCTGCAATTCGTCAAGAATATTTGGAAACGGCGATATCTTGGATTTCAAAGGGCAACATTGAAATTTATATGGGCAACCATCAGCACGACCCCAACGCCATTGCACTATGGAACCATTTCAACAGCGTAATTAACTGGGTAAAAGCAATATTCCCGAAGTACCGCAAGGAAATGAAAGGTGTAGAATGGGGAAATTTGTACGAACTGTATAGCAAGGATACTTGGGATGCTTCCGAAATGGAGAAAGAGGTTGCGCGACTAATGGCCGACAGCGATGTGAAAAAGAAAAAAGGCATCTACTCCTATGTTTTCGACCACGACGAACACCATCTGGACATTCGTGCATTCGATGACAACACCAAACGTGAAGTTTATGAGAAACAAGGCGGTTATTGCAAAGTCTGCGGCAAAATCTTCAAAATAGAAGAAATGGAGGCCGACCACATAACTCCGTGGAGCAAAGGCGGTCACACAGTTGCCGAAAACTGCCAGATGCTATGCAAGGAATGTAATAGACGTAAAAGCGGAAAATAAGGATAATTGAAAAAAAGGCGTCAGCCATTGAAACAGGCGATATCCTACAGAACGGCGTACTTCGGCTGTGCTCACTTCGACTTCGCTCAGCGCATCGCAGCACAAGTAGTCCTCAAGGAGTTAAACCAGAAACCAAGAAACGGGCGAAGCCCTTCAAACAACATAAACTAAGAAACGGCGTCAGCCATTGAAACGGGCGATATCCTACAGAACGGCGCAGTCTTTTGCTTGTTCGTTTTCTGTTAGTAAATGTCCCAAAAATCACTTGCAAATAACAATTAGTGCCGAATTTTATTTTGTAAATTTGCACAAAAATTTTTCAAAAAGTAATATTTGATATGGCAACAGCAAGTGAACTGAAAGTAAAAGTAGCAAAGATTTCGACAATTGTTGAATACCTTGAAGATGAACAGATAAACCAGATAGAAAAGGACATTTTGCTACAGGCGGTAAGGGAATTGTACTCGGATATATTGGTGACGGATACAACAACCGTCGTAGAAAACTCAAAGTCAGAAGATGAACATGTTAGTGAACCAAAAGAGGCCGTTTCGGAACATGTTGATGAAAATGTCGCAGAAACTGTGGCTGCCGCTGTTGTTCCGCCCGTTATTTCAGTTGCGTTTGATGATGGCGAGTTCGACTTCTCGGATTTGCTGAAGGATAAAACAACGGAAGAAAATGATGAAGTTCAGGAGACAAATGTTGAAACGGAAATTCCAGTAGAAAATGTCGCTACTGAAGAAATGCCAGCTGAAGAGGAAGTTCCTGTCGAAGAACCAGAACCCGAAGAGGAAAACGAGGAACCTGAAAGTGTAGAAGAATTTGAGGATCCAGAAAATATCGAAGAAGTAGATTACGAGGAGGAGTTTGAAGAAGATGAAGATGACAGCGAAGAATTGGAGGAGGCAGAACCAGAAACTTCAGAAGAAGTTGAAGAAGAAGTTCAGGAATCGGAATCAAATTTTGAAGAAACTGTTACTGGTGATACAGAAATAAACTATAGTTTCAACGAGGATACTTTGCAAGATGAACAACCAACTGTCGAAGAAGAACCGCAGATAGAAGAACCGATTGTAAACGAACCGGTAGTAGAAGAAACTACAGTAGTTGAAGAAGAACCTGTCGTTGAGGAAAAACCAATTGTAGATGAGCCTCAAGTTGTAGCTGAAATTCCGACTATCGAAGAACCAACCGTTGAAACTCCGCAGAATGTTGAAGAAAAACCAGTTGAGCAAGAAAAAGCAGAATCGACTCACATAACCCTTGGCGAACAGCTTGGTCAGTCGCGCCAATCATCGCTTAACGACAAGTTTGCTAGCAACAAACCTCTTGAGGGAGGCATTGGTCTAAAGCCAATTTCGGACATTAGGTTGGCAATACCTTTGGGCGAAAGATTCAGATTCACTCGTATGTTGTTCTCGGGCAACGGACCTGCTTTCGATTCAACTGTGGCTAAACTCAATGAAATGTCAAGCATCGAGGAGGCCGATAACTATGTGCGCACAAACTTCAGCTGGGACATGGATTCTCCTGTAGTTGCCGACTTTATGAATATTGTTCGCAGAAGATATTTGTAAGATGTTTCGCTCGGGTTTGATATTATTGGTTTCGCTTCTTTGCTGCCTTTATTCCTTTGCACAGGATGTCGACAATGCAAGGAAGCATGTGCAGAAACTCACCGCTCCCGAATTTTATGGGCGCGGTTATTCCTTTGGCGGTTCCGACAAGGCAGCAAAATATATTGCTGATGAGTTTAAGTCGCTGGGTGTAAAACCGTTTGGAAAGTCCTACTATCAGGATTTTCATTACGATATGAATACCTTTCCTGCAAAAATGTGGGTTGCAATCGATGGCAAGGAACTAAAGCCCGGCACCGATTTCATACCCGGACAGTTTACGCCTATCGTAAAAGCTTCTTACGAATTGTTTTTGCCCGATTCGTTGCTGCTAAACGACACCGTTGCTTTTATGACTCGTTATTTGTTCGAGGACTGGTCGAAGAAAATGCTGGTAATCGACTATGCGCAGACCGAGAACAAGGATATCAAGATGTTTTACATCAAGGTTTTGTACGGTAATACGCGCTTTGGTGGCATAATGGAACTTATTCCTGATGAACTTATGTCGTCGGTGGGCGGAAGACAGCAGTCGTACCCAGTGATAAAGGTTAAGCGTGAGGCATTCGACCGTTCTGCAAAAAGCATTTCGGTGGACATTAGCGCAAAACTGAGGAAAAAATTCGCAGCAAAGAATGTAATCGGTTACATCGAAGGCAAAAATCCCGACAAATATTATGTCTTTTCGGCTCACTACGACCATATTGGCACAATAGGAAAGGGCGTGTATGTCCCTGGTGCGCAGGATAATGCATCTGGTACTGCTATGGTTCTCGATTTGGCTGCCTATTATTCAAAGCATCAGCCCGAATGTACAATGGTTTTCATGCTGTTCTTTGGCGAGGAAGCAGGCTTGCTCGGTTCGTCGTACTATGTTGAACATCCGTTGTTCCCGTTGGAAAAAATACGCATGGGCTTTAACCTCGACATGGTTGGCACTGGCGACGAAGGCATAACTATTGTAAATTCGAGCGAAGAAAATTATGCTGGCGAATGGGAGCTTATCAGCAAGATAAACGATGAAAACAAATATTTCGAACCTGTCAAGCAACGCGGAGCAGCCGCCAACAGCGACCATTACCCGTTCAACAGGAAAGATGTTAAGTTTGTATTCATATACACTATGGGACCCGGAACTTTCTACCACAATGTGAAAGACAGGTACGAAACCTTGACCTTCACTGGATATGAAAGTTTGTTCGGGCTATTGACTAAATTTGTAGAAAAGTATGAGTAAACTATATTTGGTGCCGACGCCGGTCGGAAATCTTGAGGACATGACATTTCGCGCTGTAAATGTGCTGAAATCTGTCGATTGCATTCTCGCCGAGGATACGCGCACATCGGCAGTGCTTATGAAGCACTACGGCATTTCTACTCCGCTTGTAAGCCATCACAAGTTCAACGAGCATAAGACTTCGGAAGGCGTTGCCGAAAGGATTCTCGGTGGACAAAACATTGCGCTTGTTACCGATGCCGGTACACCTGGAATTTCAGATCCTGGTTTTCTGCTTGTGCGCACCTGCGTAGAAAAGGGCGTGGAGGTGGAATGTTTGCCTGGAGCAACGGCTTTTGTGCCAGCTTTGGTAAACTCGGGTTTGCCATGCGAAAGGTTTACCTTCGAAGGTTTTCTTCCGCAGAAGAAGGGCAAGAACAAGAAGGTGCAGGAATTGGCAGAAGAGGAGAGGACTATGATTTTCTACGAGTCTCCTTTCCGTTTGGTGAAGACCTTGGAACTTTTTGCCCAGTATTTTGGAGAGGAACGTCAGGCGTGTGTTTCGCGTGAGATTTCAAAGATTCACGAGGAAAATTTCCGTGGCACTTTGAAGGAATGCATCGAGCATTTTTCGCAGAAGGATGTGAAGGGCGAAATTGTCATTGTTGTTGAGGGAAAGAACAGAAAGGTTAGGAATGCAGAAAACGAGGAGGATGAATAATTATGAAAAGATTAGTTACATACTTAATTGCTTTATTGGTATCGGCACACTGCTTTTCGCAAAATTCAAATGGAATATCTACATCAGACAAGGAAATAGGTGGCATAAAGTTTAGAACTTACAGTTACGAGTTTTCGAGCAATGAATTTTCAAAAAACATTTCATTTACATTGCCATTGTCCAATGATCCTCAAACGCTGTTAATCATAGAAACCTTGTTGCATGGCGAATACGATGGCGAGACGATAGGACAGGAAATGGCAGAGGAGTATTCGTCGTACTTGGCAGAAAAAACTGCCGATACAGCAAAAAAGGATGATTACTACGAAACGGTATGGAAGATTGCTCCTGTGTTTGTCGGAGGAGGATATGTGGCGTTCGTATCGACATTTTCTCAAAAGTTTGCAAGTGATATACCTGCACCAATGTGGGGCGATGTTGGTTCCGTTTACGAACTTTCTACAGGAAAGCGACTAACGGAAGAAGATGTCTTCGGCAAGAATGTTGAGCAAAACAAAGCCGTTGCACAAAAGTTGTATGCCGAGTTGAAGAAAAAAGCAAGTGTCGAAAACACCGAAGATGTTGTTCTTTTCAACGGCAACTTCTATTTCACGAATAAGGAATTGGTATTCATGTACGGTTCGTTCGAAATGTATCATACTTCGGGAGTAACAAAGTTGTCGCTTCCAAAGAAAAGTGTGAAACCTTACCTTAATGTTGACGGACCGTTGTATAAGTATTGGTTTGGGGACAAAAAATAATTGTATGGCATGAGAAGGATTGTTTTATATATCATAGTATTATTGCTGTCGGCACAGTGCTTCGCGCAGGATGAAACACAAAACTCGGTTCAAAGCAAAAAAGTTGTTACCATTCCCGATACTGTAATCAGCGGCATTAAGTTTAGAAGGTACAATTTTGAATTTGAGTCTGTTGAGTTTTCAAAAGAAATATTCTTTACCTTGCCATTGACTGGGGATGACACCGTGTTGCAGGCAATTTGTAACGATTTGCTTGGCGGTGAGTACGACAGCAAGATGCTAGAAGATGAATTGCTGGAAGAAATAAACATGTATATGGACCGTGTTGCCAGCAATCCGGAACTTATTGATGCCGAGAAAATGGATGAACGCTATTCCGAAACGGAATATTATGAGTCTTCATGGCATATCACACCGATTTTTGTTGGTGGCGGACATATCGCGTTTGTAAGTTATTTTTCTGAGTATTTTGGTGGCGCCATTCATCACATGTGGGGCAGGGTAAGCAATGTTTATAGTCTTTCGACAGGAAAACTGATTACTCAGGATGATATTTTCGATGATAGTGGCGCACATAGATATTTGGTTGCAAGCAAGTTGTTTTCGCTTCTGAACAAGTATCTCGGAGAGGATAATGACATCGAAGACGCCAATGTTATGGGTATGTTGAATGACAATTTTTACTTTACAGATAAGGAACTGATATACATGTATGTGCCATACGAAGTTGCATATTATGCGGCTGGTGAACCTGAATTGGCTTTGCCAAAGAAATGGTTGAAACCATACTTGAATGTTGATGGACCGCTGTATAAGTATTGGTTTGGGAAAAAGAAATAAATAAAGTTTGATATGAAGAAGTTGTTAAATGGATTATTTGCGTTAGCAATTGCCTGTGTAGGTTGCGCCGACAATCCAAGTGCTGAGAATACGGAAACAGTTCCTGCCGAAAATGTGGAGAAAGAAATAGTTGCGGATATTGATTCGTCCGTTGCTGTCAAGACAGACAGTATTGTCGAAGAAGAGGTCGCTTTGGATAGAAAGTCAGGAGAAGTGCGTGATACATTGATAGGTGGCATAAAGTTCATAAATTACAAGTTTCATTTCACGTCAAAGGACTTTGAAAAGGCCATAAACTTTACATTGCCTATGCTTGACAATGCTTCCGTGCAGGATGAAATATGGGAAACAATGTTGAAGGATTCTTACGAAAGCAAAGATTTGGAACGGAACTTGGAGGATGAGTTTGCTAATTATTGGAATGAGTATTCGGAGACGGCAGGTCAGGAAGCAAAACCTTATGATAGCGAAGAATTCTATTCAATGTCGTGGAATATTAATCCGTTTTTTGTTGATGGGGGATGTGTGGCGTTCAATTCTGCAGTTTGGGAGATGTCAGGTGGCGCAATGCATCCGGAATGGGACGAGTCAAGTTATGTCTTCGATCTTTCGACGGGAAAGACAATTTCGGAGGATGATGTTTTTGATAATTCAAATGAAAGCAGGACTGCGATAGCAACCAAGTTGTATTCACTTTTAAAGGCATATCTAAAAGAGGAAGATGATGAAACCGAGGATGTTGATGTTTCAATGATGTTGAATGGCAACTTCTATTTCACTAAAGATGAATTGATATATAGGTATGCTCCTTACGAGGTCGCTTATTATGCTGCTGGTGAACCAGAATTGTCGTTGACTAAGGACTGGTTGAAGCCATACTTGAAAGTTGATGGTGTGTTGTATAAGTATTGGTTTAAAAATTAAATGATATGAGAAAGATATTAATATCGATAGTTGTTGTTTTGTGTGCTGCTCTTGTGGTTGCATGCAGTAATTCAAAATCGGAGAAGAAAGCCGTTGAATTGCAGAATGATAACGATACTGCTAATGTTGAGGGAGTTGACACACTTGCCGACTTTGAATATGATGAGAATACCTATGAGATTAACGGTATAACTTTCCATATATATGAGGCGTCTGATGGAGACGAAGAATATGAAAGTTCTGCAAGTCTGACATTGCCTGTTCCCAATGGCGACAAGGTGCTGGAAAAAATTCTCCGCCAAGTTCTTCGTGATGATATAGACATAAATGATATTCAGGGATATTTGGACAAGACTTACGCACCAGAGGCAGCACCTGCAGCCCAATCGGGCGACGAAGAAGAAGAAGAAATAAAAGCTTCAACTATATGGAGAATAGAGCCAGTGCTTGTGCTCGACAAGTATCTTGTTATGGAAGTCGTTGACGGTTATATGGACCAGTTTATGGCGCATCATGATATTTTGCAAAGTACTATTGTGTTCGACCGCACTACTGGCGATATAATGACTAGGGATGATATGTTTGATGAGGACGCCGACTGGCTCAAGATTGCACGAAAGTTCCGCGAAAGCGCAAACGAAGACCTTGGCGAGTTCGACGGCTCAGACTTCGCCGATCCCGATGGATTCCTGATTGATGAAGTCTTTAATCGTGGAGATTTCTACTTCAACGACGATTCGCTGTTCTTTGTCTATGGACCCTATGAAATCAATTATGCATTCGGTTTCGATGTGAAGATGGGCGTGTCGAAGGAATGGATTAAGCCGTACATGAATAAGGAAGACTATCTATACAAATATTGGTTTAGAAATAAATAATTGAATATGAAAAACATACGTTCGCTATTGGTCGTTGCTGCTATGTCGTTGCTGGTATTTGCCTGCCACAATAAGTACACCGACGATATTATTGATGCCAAGGACATTGAGTTCGAGGAGTTTTCCACAACTCGTTTCCCCGAATTTGATGCAAACCTTGAAGTGGCAATTTATTTTATGTTGCCGAAAACCGGTGTGAATGAAAAACTTGACAGTATTTATGCAGACCTCGTTGCTTTCTACACTGACAGTTCAAAGCGTGAGATTCAGAGCGGTATCGAGATGTTTGCCGATTCCATTGAGGCAGAGTATTTCACAAACAAGGAGGACATTGGCGCCGATATTTCGGGCTTCATTTATGCAGTCAACTACTACGACAGCATTTATCCTGTGTTTGCCGATGGAAAATTGCTCGCATATATCAACGGACATTATGAGTATCAAGGCGGTGCGCATGGATTGTCGGCGACTACCTATTCGGTTTACAACCTTGCAACAGGCAAGCGTATTACCGAGGACGACATTTTTGTTATGAACGATACAACCTTGAAGGTTTTGTCGGATATGATAGAGGAGGCCTTTGGCGTTGAGTATTCTTCCGAGATAGACGATTTGTGGGAAGATGATGTTAATTATGTGAACGGAAACTTCTGCATATCAGCCGATTCGTTGTTCTATCAGTATCAACCGTACGAGATTGGGCCTTACGCAATGGGCATGCCGAGGGTTGCATTGCACAAGGATTCGGTCAAGTCGTTCCTGAAAAAGGATGGTCCGCTGTATGAATATTGGTACCCGGAGAAGAAAAATAAATAATGAACAACAATGTATAAAGGCAAAATCACATTCTTTTTTGTCATCCTGAACTTGTTTCAGGATCTAAAAAAGAAGTGACTGTCGGAGCGTATGCTGAAACGAGTTCAGCATGACGCTAGAGAACCCAATCAAACAACATTAAAACATAGAAACACAGAAACGAACTATTGAACATGAAAAAATTACATTACATACTTTTCGCAATTCTGCTTTCAGCAGTAGTTTGTTCTTGCAAAAACAAGACAGCAGAAAATGCAACAGAAGAAAACGAGGCAAAGTCGGAAGAAGTGGCAACCGACACTATTCCTGAGTCGGATACAACGGCAGTAGAGGAGAAGGCATTTGAGTTGGAAATGAAGACCTATCGCGTAGTAAAGTCGGCAAAGGGCTGTTCGTTTACTTACCACGCTGTTTTGCCAGCCGATACCGTCAACAAAGCGATTCTTACCATTCGTGACGATGTGCTTGGCGAAATTTCCAATGGCGTGGATGTAACTGCCGATTTTAAGCGCAGCGCTGCCAATTCTGTAAGCATGTATCAGGAAGCCATTGCCGATTCAACTGACGATTACTTCGAATATTTTGAGGAGTACGATTTGGACAGCATTTATCCAGTGTTTGTGGCTGAAGGCTTTATTGCAATGGCATATTATGCATTCTACGAAGTTTCAACTGCACCGCGCAACGCTTTTGAATACCATTATACGATGTACGACCTTGCTACAGGCAAGCAAATGAAGGACAAGGACATTTTTAGCGATACGCGCAAGGCGAAGAATGTGATTGAAAAATATATCTGGGAACAAACCGAACCTTGGCAGAACGGAGAAGAGGAGAGTGGCGAAGGCATCACTGGCGAAAGCGTTCTGAACGGCAACTATTATGTAAGCGAGGACAAGTTTTTCGTTTGCTACAATTCCACTGTTTATTTCATCCCTGGAGGCATCGACATCGAGATTCCAAAGGAAGCGATGAAATCTTGTTTGAAGCAGGATTCACCATTGTATAAGTATTGGTTTGGAAAGGAATAGAAAATGAACTTCATAGAAATTCTACATAGCATCGATTATTTTGATTTGTTCAGCAATGCGCTGATGATTACGAGTTTCGTGGTCATTATGATGTCGCTGATTGAATATGTGAACGTATGGACGCACGGTCGGTTCATAAACGGAATGAATAAGAATATCTTTGTGCAGGCGCTGATAGGAACTTTGCTCGGCGCGATTCCGGGTTGCATGGGAACATTTACTGCTGTGTCGCTTTACACGCACAAGGCCTTGTCGCTGGGTGCGCTGGTGGCTTGCCTTATAGCAACATCGGGCGACGAAGCATTTGTGATGCTTGCAACCATGCCTATGCAATCGCTGTGGTTGTTCGGAATCACGGCAGTGGTGGGCTTTGTGGCTAGTATTATCGTTGACAAGTTGTTCAAGAACAAGGATTTCACTCCAAAAATCGATGATGTTCCTTTCGAGGTTCACGAGCACGAAATCCCCGAAGACGGAAAACTGTTCGCTTGGAAAAACTTCGTGCCATCGAAGTCGAGACTGAAATTGATAGGCGTATTTGTCGGAATAATTATTCTATGCTGTGTTGGTATAATCGGACATTCACATTCCGAAAACCTGATTTTCAGTCTTCCACAGCAAACCGAAGCCGTTGAGGCAGACGAGCACCACCATCACGACGAATGCTGCGAGCATCATCACCACGATGAAGAATGCTGTGAACATCACCATCATCACGATGAATGTAAAGGGGAACATCATCATTCCGACCTGCCCGAAGGTTTCGAGCATCATCACCACCATCACGGGGCATTAGACATTGTGAACATTATCATCATTTCGCTCTCGGTGCTAATGCTTCTGATAATTTTCTTCTCCAACGAGCATTTTGTAAGCGAGCACCTTGTACAGCATGTTGTCCAGAAGCATCTGCCACGCATTTTCTGGTGGACATTCGGTGTGCTTGTCGTTATGGCTATCATCTTGAATTATACCGACTTCGGCGACTGGATTTACAATAACAAGTACATTCTGCTGCTCATTGCCGTTGCAATAGGCATTTTGCCCGAATCGGGTCCGCATTTGATATTTGTCGTGCTGTTTGTGCAGGGTTACATACCCTTTAGCATTCTGTTGGCCAACAGCATTGTACAGGACGGACATGGTTCTCTGCCTTTGCTTGCCGAAACCAAGAAGGGATTTCTCGTCACCAAGGTGATAAATATGGTAGTGGGACTGGTAGTTGGATTGGTGGGAATGGGGATCGGATTTTAATGAATTGATAATGAATAATGGACAATTAACAATTAACAATTAACAATTAACAATTAACAATGGATAATTAATAATGAACTAATCATTTAAACAACATCAAACAACCATAAACAACCATAAACAACCATAAACAACCATAAACAACATCAAACCATTTCAAACAACATCAAACCATTTCAAACAACATCAAACCATTTCAAACAACATCAAACCATTTCAAACATAGAAACAATAATAAAACTATTTTTATGAATATGTCAAATTTTATCATTTTACTCTCTGTTTTGTTTTTTTCTGCATGTGGAGGAACAAACCAAAATCTAAATGTTGAAGGCAATGAAGCCAATATTTCCACAGACACAACTGTGGCAATAGCAATGTCTAAGGATGATGCAAATGATCTGGTTGAGGCTAAGGTTGACGAAGATATTGTCCTTGAGGTCTGGAAAGCATATCTTAAGTCGGAATATTGTGATGTTCAGACGGATAATATTGAATCGACACTTGCTCTGCTCGACAAAAGAAGCAATACTGTTGCTATGCTTGAACTCGATGGTTCAAACCATCCAATTGTCCGTGAAATTACTTCCGACAACGATGATGAAGAAGATTATTATGAGGAAACTGCAGTCGAATTTTTTGCCTGCTATCCGCTGAAAAATGGCGGTTGGTTGGCACTTTGGTATTACGATGGTGCCGACTGGGGACGCAGGGTTTTTGCTGTTTATAAGTACGAGAACAATGTCCTCACACGTCAAAAAAATGCCTTTCCGCCATTTGATTCGTATTTTATCGACAAGAATCCATCATTCGACTGGGACGAACTTGTAAAATTGAGCGGAACTGAAGTCGTTTATTTTATGCAGGACTGCTGGACTTGCGGTTTCTATGATGATCATTTCTGCATTTCGTTGGGCGGAATGGAGGAGACTATTTACAAATTCGATGGTAATGGTTTTGTAAAAGAAGAATAATTAATGAATGATTTTGAGGGAAAGGAAAACTCGGGTGCAAATGTCATCCGCTACAAGGCTCATTATCTGGTAGAGTCGGAATGGATTGACGAAAATTCTGTCAGCAACGACTATGACTACGACAGCAACGAAGGTGTTATTGTCTTGGAAGATGGTGTTACTGAGATTGGTAATGGCGCTTTTACAGAAAGTTTTGACATTATTTCCGTTGAAATTCCTAATACGATTACAACAATTGGAATGGGTGCGTTTGCGTATTCGTTGCTCTCGTCAGTGGTCATTCCCGACTCGGTGACGGAAATCTGCGAAGGTGCGTTTAACGGCTGCGACGAATTGAGGTCGATATATATTCCTGCATCGGTGGAACGTATTGGTATTGATGCATTCTTGAGTTGCACAAAGTTGAATTCCATAGAAGTGGACAAGTCAAATCTCGTTTACGACTCGCGTGAAAATTGCAATGCCATAATCGAGACCAGGACAAACAAACTTCTTTTCGGCTGTAAAAACGCTTTTATTCCCAATTCCATTACCGAAATAGAAGACGGTGCATTCTATTATTGCGAAGGTTTGAAGTTTGTCGATATACCTAATTCAGTCAGAAGGATAGGGGATTGTGCTTTTTACGCTTGTTATGGGCTGAAATCTATTGTTATCCCGTCGTCAGTAACGAGAATTGGCGATGGTGCCTTTTATGAATGTTGCATGCTGGATTCGATTGCGGTTGATCCGAATAATGTTGTTTACGACTCGCGCCAAAACTGCAACGCCATAATCGCAACCCGTACAAATGAACTGATTGCTGGTTGTGTCAATTCGTTTATACCAGAAGGCATTACGAAGATTGCCGTAGGCGCATTCGGTGGTTGCGATAGACTTACGACCATTGAAATTCCCGCTTCGGTTGTGAGGATTGGCGAAAACGCCTTTTGCTCTTGCTACAGCCTTACGGATGTGAAAATTTTAGGCGATTTGACTGAAATTGCTGATGGCGCATTTACAAAATGCTGTGAGTTGAGGATTTTTAATTTTCCAGAATCGTTGAGGAGAATCGGAATGTCGGCATTTTATGAATGCAATAACTTGCAGTCCTTGTATATTTCACGTTATGTGGAAGAAATAGATGAGGATGCATTTATGGGTTGTGGCAGTCTAAAATCCATTGTGGTTGATGACCGTAATCCATACTACGATTCACGCGAAAACTGTAATGCGTTAATCGAAACGCAGACCAATATTCTTCTGGCAGGTAGCGAAAATGCTGTAATTCCCGACAATGTGGTTGAAATAGCCAGCGGTGCTTTTATGAGATGCAGCGGGTTAAAATCGATATATTTCCCAGATTCGGTTACAAAAATAGGTGAAATGGCATTTTGTAATTGCGAAGGGCTTACTTCGCTAGTAATTCCGGAATCTGTAACCGAAATCGGACAAGATGCCTTTAACGATTGCTATGGCATAACTTCGTTGTCACTTCCCAATTCGCTGACCGAAATTAGCGACAATTTGTTCTGGCAGTGCAAAGGACTTAAATCTGTAGTTATTCCAGATTCAGTAAAGAGGATTGGCAAGTCGGCATTCTGGGGATGTACAGGACTTGAAGCCGTGATTATACCATATTCGGTAGAAGAGATAGGAGAAGAGGCTTTTGATAATTGTGACTCGTTGCAAGAAATTGTTATTCCCAAGGGAATGGCATATCAGTTTAAGGAATTTTTGTCCGAAGATTTGTGGAACAAGTTGGTGGAGAAATAGGGCAAAGTTAATGTTCTGCACTGGTAGCAGACAGATCTTCATATAGAGCAACTGGACCGAGTTGCCATAGTTTAGTCTTTTCTGTTTCTAATCTGCGATATGTGTCCGATGCGTAAATTTCGTTTATAGCATCAGATATTTCAATGTGCTTTTCTTTAGACATTATTTCTGCAATGCGACTGATTTTTGATGGCAGAAAGAGGTATAAATTTTCCTGGGTAACATTCAAGTTCATAGTGTAATCTCCTTTGCTTCGACAAAAGTTAATGATTGTAGCGCCATATCAGTATGAAAAAGATATTGGTCAACCAACTTGTATGTTTTCAGTTCTTTAATTAGGTCTAGTTTGTCAAGTACACCGCCTTCGTATAGGGCAAAAGCCGCGTAGACCTTGTCGTTTGCAACAGGACCATAAACAATGTCGAAGTTATGTTGAAAACCTATTATAGTCCTATTTTGCATTACAAAGTCAACCCATTCTTCTGTCGGTTCTTTGAATATTAGAGAATTAAAACCTTTTAATGCGGATTCGTTGAATTCATATACATTGACATAACCGATGACAGCTTTGTGTTCATCCATTTTCCTTTTTACCCAGTCTTCTGCTTGTTCGTATGATGTAGTCGCATAAAATCCTTTCCCGTAATCAAGCGTGTGTGTGGCCTCCCGAATTTCTGGATTACTTACTTTCACTATGCTTCCGTGAAATAGTTTCATTTTATTGCCTCCTTTCTAATGTTTATAAATTCGTCAATGTCTTCAATTATCCACTGTCGGCTTTGCGTGTGTAGGGGTTCGAAGTGTTCTTCAAGATATTTCAGTACGCCATACTTATTAAAAGTATTTGCGGCTTCAGACCCCGATATTTTTTTTGCATCCTTGTATTGTTCAATACAAAAGGAAAGAAAATAGGCAATATCTAAATTTCTATTATTCATAGTCGTGGCAAATATACTGTAATTTTTTGCATCGTGCCTATGCGGTTAACAAATATTTTTCACCCCAATTTCCGAATTCCGAAAATTGTCTTAACTTTGCGGTCGAGTTGCATGGGTGTATTATTTTTGCTTGTGTGGCTTGGCGAAGAATGTAAACGTATGTAGTTCTTCGTTTTCTAAAAGATGATTTATGGATAATAAAATAAGACTCTACTCAGAAATAGGCAAACTGAATGCTGTACTTCTGCATCGTCCGGGAATTGAAATCGAGCGAATGACTCCAGAAAATGCTCACGAGGCTCTGTATAGCGATATTCTTAATAAAAAGATTGTTGATGGCGAATACGCCAATTTTGAGGGTGTACTTTCAAAGTGGACAAAAACCTATCAGGTTGTCGATTTGCTCGCCGAAGTGCTTAAGAATGAGAATGTAAAGAAAATTCTTGTTGAAACTTCCTGCCGTCTGGATGACTGCGCTTTCCTTTGCGATGAACTTTTGTCGCACGATGAAAAAACTTTGGCTCGCGAATTAGTAGAAGGCTTCGAATATAGGAGAGAAGTTGACCCTGCAAAATATGAGGAAGAGCGATTCATCCTCAAACCATTGTACAATTTATTTTTCACCCGCGATGCTGCTTCATCTGTGTATGATTTGTTGTTGATGAACTCCATGTCGTTCAAGGTTCGTCAGCGAGAAAACATAATCTACCGTGCAATTTTCGAAAACTATTTTGATAGCGAATCGATAAACGCTGCCGAATGGGAGGCTTCTGCCCGTACCGAAGGAGGTGATGTTCTTATTGCTCGCGATGACACTTTGTTTATTGGAAATGGTATCAGAACCAACAAGAAAGGAATAGAGTTTCTTGCTCAATACTTTGGCTCTCGTAAACCAAAATTCAACATTCTAGTTCAGGAACTTCCTGAAACACCCGAATCGTTCATACACTTGGACATGGTGTTCACTTTCCTTGATCGTGACCGTTGCATGATGTACGAACCGATTATCCGTAAGAATGCCAAGTATTCGCATTTGCAAACAACTCATATAGAAATAGATAACGGTAAGATAACATATCATCAGAAACAAAATTTCTTGCAGGGAGCAAAAGATTTGGGTTTTGACCTTAATCCTGTAGTATGCGGCGGCAACGATGCTTGGACACAGCAGCGCGAGCAGTGGCATAGCGGAGCAAATTTCTTCGCTTTGGGCGAAGGTAAGATTATCGGTTATGAACGTAACTGGAAGACTATTGAAGCTTTGGATAAGGCTGGTTTTTCGGTTCTTAAAGCAGCCGATGTCTGCAAGGGACTAGTTGATATGCATAACTACGAAAAGTTTGTTGTAACTTTCTCAGGTAGTGAACTTCCGCGAGGTGGAGGTGGTGCAAGGTGCATGACTATGCCGATAAGCAGGGAAGATGTAAATTGGTAATAATATGAAAAATAAAAGCGTCTTTCGAGACGCTTTTATTTTTTTATCCTAGATAACTCTTCAGGAGTTTACTCCTGTTGGAGTGTTTCAGTCTTCTAATGGCTTTTTCCTTGATTTGTCTTACGCGCTCACGCGTTAGTCCAAACTGGTCGCTTATTTCTTCGAGTGTACGTTCCGGTCCGCCAATACCAAAGAACATCTTTACGATTTCCCTTTCTCTTTCAGTAAGAGCGGCGAGTACACGTTCAATTTCCTTTGAAAGCGATTCCTCGATAAGTTTAGAGTCTGTATTAGGAAGGTCGGTGTTTTCCAAAACGTCAACAAGACTATTGTCTTCACCATTGGCAAATGGGGCATCAAGTGATGTATGTCTGCCAGAAACCTTTAATGTGTCCGAAATCTTGTCTTCCGGCATGTCAAGAACTTTTGCGAGTTCCTCGGAGGTCGGACGACGTTCGTTTTCCTGCTCGAAACGTGAGTATGCCTTGTTTATCTTGTTAAGTGAACCTACTTGATTCAAAGGTAGTCTTACGATTCTTGCCTGTTCTGCCAATGCTTGAAGGATTGACTGGCGGATCCACCATACAGCATACGATATGAATTTGAAACCACGTGTCTCATCAAATTTTTCAGCAGCTCTGATAAGTCCAAGGTTGCCTTCGTTGATAAGGTCAGGCAAACTCAAACCTTGATTCTGGTACTGTTTTGCGACAGAAACGACAAAACGCAAGTTTGCCTTGGTTAACTTTTCCAATGCAGCACGGTCGCCTTTCCTAATTCTCTGCGCCAATTCAACTTCTTCTTCTACTGTGATAAGTTCTTCTTTTCCAATTTCCTGCAAGTACTTGTCCAACGAAGCACTTTCGCGATTGGTGATTGATTTAGTAATTTTTAATTGTCTCATTTCTTATTTTTAAAACTAATATCTTATACGACGGTCAAAAGAAAAAGTTTTATTTTTTCAAAAAAAAATCTGCCCTCCAATGGAAGGCAGATTTTTGTGTTAAATATTATGTAACTTATTACCTAACGATGTTAACCTTAGATACGGTTTCGTTTACTTTTACGAAATATGTTCCGTCAGGAAGATTACTGATATCGATAGAATGTTCGTTGCTAATATTATTATAGGTGTATACAACCTGACCAAGAGAATTTATAATCTCGATGTTTGCGTTTTCAGCATTCAGGATGGTAATATTTCTGCTTGCCGGGTTAGGATAGATGCTGATTCCTGCTTCAACTTCTTCGATGTCGGTGCAAGAATTAATGGTCAATGTTTCCTGATGCATGCTTGTTCCGCATTCATTGGTTGCTGTCAATGTTACAGTATAGTCACCAGCAGCATTGTAGGTCATTGTTGGATTTTCTTCGGTAGATGTTGTTGAACCGTCACCAAAGAATTGACCAAGGTCGAATCCTCCTTCGCCAGTAAGGTCGCCAAGGTTTAAGCCAGTACCGTCACCGAAATTCCATGCGTATGAATCAGCATTCTCCGAAGTGTTGGTAAATTGTATTTGCTGACCAACGCATAGTTCTTCTGAATAAGTGAACGATGCAGATGGAAGAGGTGTGCCACAACTGTACACAACAAAACTGTTTATTGCAGCGCCTTTTATTGAGTTGCCACCAGTCATGCTTCCGAAGATGTCGCCAAAGAATCCTCCCATTCCTGTTTCATCGTCGCCCATGTTCATGTTGGTAGTCTTGAATGCAAATCTGAATCTTACATTTGTAAGGTTAGCTGCACTTGGGAAAGACAAACTGGTCTTAACGGATACAAAACCATTTGTATTGCCCGACCATCCAGGATTGCTCATGCCTTCAGTCATGGCGTTTGCAGTGTACCAACCTTCGTTGAGTTCGCCTGCTACAACATTTGCCCAAGCGCTTCCGCCATTAAGCGAATATTGCAGAGAAAGTGAAGCGCCAAAAATTCCAAACATGCTTGTCGGATCAAGGTCACCCATGCCAGTGTCGCCAGTATCACCCAAATCCATTGATGAAAGGTTGTACATGATACCAATCTTTACAATTGGGTTGGTCAAACCTGACAAGTCGTAGCAAGGAGAGTAGAGGTATGATTCTTCGCCTGGATTAACAGGTCCGTTTGGATTTGTTGCCCATGTCCATACGCTGTCGGTTCCTTGAACCTGAGATTTGCCAAATGCCCATGAAGAATATGTTCCGTCGCCGTACCAGTCGTTAATGAAGTTTGCTTCATACTCGTAGTCGTCGAAAAGAACCTGAGCGTTGCTGTAGTTGCCTTGCGAAACTACGAATCCTTCTGCTTCATCGTTTGTAGCATCTTCATCGTCAACAAGGGCTGTCTTTGCTATGATTTCATATCTGCCATATCCAGGCATGCTCATCGCTGCTGTAAATGTGTAGTTTGCTGTGGCGCTTGCTGCGATTTCTGTGTTTACAGTTTCTTCAACCCAGTTCAGTCCGCCATCGATAGAGTATTTTACAACGTATCCAGACTGAGCCTGACGTCCGTAGTTCTTGATTGTTATTGAAACATGAGCACTGTTTGAAAGTCCGCAACCAGATGCCGGTCCAGTGATAGCGATAACGCCCAAATCTTTTTCAGCAGCATCCTTTACAACGATGTTGTCGAGAGAAATTCCAGCACCGCCAGTGGTTGTTCCACCGAAAAGTCCGCCAAGTCCGCTTAATGCTGCATTATATACAAATCTAATCTGTATGTTAGACTCGCCAGCGTATCTAGCAAGACTGATGTTTTTGCTTACCCAAGTGTCGCAAGCATCGATGTTAGCAACAGTATCCCAACTTGTACCGTTGTTTGCCGACACAAGTACAAAACCATAGTTTGTCATACCGCCAAACAAATCACCCATACCACCAAATATGTCACCAAGACCTGATGAAGAAGGATAGTCTGCGATAACGTCGAAATGCAATTCTGGCATTTCGAGCGATGCAAAACTAAAGCATGGTCCATAAATGTATGAATTTTTGCTGACAGCCGTGTCTGTCATATAGTAGTGGTTTCCACCTTCAGTTTCGCGAACTGTCCAAGCGTTTGCTGCACTTGGTGTCCATCCGAAAGGTGCTGATTCAAATTCTTCTGAAAATGGGAATGACGATACAATGCTGTTTCTGTTAACAGTTGTGCTGCCTGTGTTGTTGTCTGTTGTTTCGTCACCTTCGAGTGTCGCAATGATTTGGATTGTGTTGTTTCCTTCTTCCAAAGCAACATTTGCAAATGTTCTTGTTAATGTTGCACCTGATGCAATTGCAGGAAGAGTTTCGGTTGCAGCATCAACTCCGTTAACCTTGCAAACTACAGTAACTTCGTTTTCGTTTGTTCCAAGTGTACCGGCATTAGCAATTGTGTATGAAACATCGGTGCTTGCTGCACATCCTGCTGCTACTGCGGTTACTGTACGAACTGCAACATCGTGTTCAACAACTCTTTCTATAGAAAGCGTGTAGCTTGCTGTTGTGTAACTTGCAGCTGCGCCATAACCAAATATACCTTGTGAGATAAGAGAATCGGCTGCGACTACAATGTAGTATTCTGTTGATGCAGTAAGACTTACATTGCTTATGGAACCCGATGCTGATGTCGTTGAACTGGAAACGAATGGTGTTCCAATCAGTTGAGCGTTTTCAGCGTCAGGACAGCCGTTGTAGAGGAAAATACCAACGTTTGAAGCCGTCATTGCAAATGATGGTTCTGGATTGTAAGCCCTCGAAATGCCTGACAGTGTAATGGTTGCATTTAAGTCCTCCGTTGGGATGAACTTGTAAACATGGCATCCACTTCTCATAGTGTAGTTGGGGAACGTGTAAGGAGATGTTCCCATAGTTGTTTGACTTGCTGCAGAATAAGGAAGACTAGCAATCGTACTTGGATTGCTGCAGTCGGAACCTTCAGTCTGCGCAAATGCAGCAAACATAATCATCATTGCTGCAATACTAAAGATAAATTTTTTCATCATACAAGTTTTGTTAAAGATTATATGTTTGCAAAAATATCAAAACAAAACTTTTACATATTCTATTTGCATTGCATTTTGTTAACAATGGCAAATGCGCTCGGTTTGGTCTTTTGTTATTTGCTGTTTATAGAAAGTGTTGAAAAATAAGCATTTACAGTTACGGTTCACAATGTTGCACAAAGTTGTTTTGTATAAAGTTATTAACAGTCAACCCTTTTGTTGAAAAAATATCGCCAGTAAAAAAGAATTTCCATTGGCTTCTGATTAATTTTGCTGAAAAAATACACTATGAGAAAGATTTTAACTTCAGCACAGTTGAGAGAGTTGGACAAAATGACCATTTCTGCTCTTGATATATCCTCGTATGAACTTATGGAACGCGCAGTGCGCAAGTTGTTTGAGCACATAAAAACGATAGTTGGAGATTTGATATCCCGTAAGTTTATCGTTGTGGCAGGAACGGGAAACAATGGCGGTGACGGATTGGGTATCGCTCGGATGCTAAGAGGAAGAGGTGCGGATGTAACTGTGTGGTTCTGCGATTTTTCACAGAAAATAACCGATGAGTGTATGATCAATTTGGACAAAATAAGGGATTTTGTGGACATAGATTTTATATCATTGAATGATTGCAATGTGCACGATCTCTATGCTGGAGACAAAAAGACTGTCATAATCGATGCAATATTCGGCACGGGGTTAAGTCGCAGCGTAACAGGCAAATATGCCGATGTCATCGATGTTATAAACGGTTCTCCTGCAAAAGTAATTTCAATAGACATTCCTTCTGGCCTTTTTGCCGATGACAACCATGAAAATCACGGTGCCATAGTTAAAGCAGACATAACCATGTCGATTCAGGACTATCATCTGTCCTCAATGTTTGCTGAAAATTCAATCTATTACGGCAAAATAAATGTTATCAACATTGGTCATGATGTATCTTCGTTAGAATCAATTGAAACTGAGTATTCATATCTTGAGAGAGATGACATTTCCAAATTGATGAAAACTCGCCACGATTTTGACCACAAAGGGACTTTCGGACACGCCTTGCTTGTGGCGGGCGGACTAGGAAAAGCAGGAGCGGCAGTGCTGGCTTCAAGGGCATGCCTTCGTTGCGGTGTAGGACTTTTAAGCGTCACATCGCCGGCCGATATTTGCATGATAATGCAGGTGTCGGTACCAGAAGCAATGTACGAGACCAATTTTGTCGGAGACTTCGGCAGGTATTCCGCAATAGGAATTGGACCAGGGATAGGAGTAGGGCCTTTGGCTGAAAAATATGTTGACATGGTAATGTGCTCTGGCAAACCGTTCGTGGCAGATGCCGATGCATTGAACTTGCTGTCGCTCAAAAGGGGAAAAATTGACAAACTTACAAATTGCATACTTACGCCACATCCTAAGGAGTTTGAGCGCCTTTTTGGAAATTTTGAAAATCCGTTTGCCCGACTGAAATTCATGTCAGATTTTTCACGCAATCATAATTCTGTAATAGTTCTTAAGGGTGGCGTTACATATATTTCACTGACATCAGGTGAAATTGTCATGTATAATGGCAGAAATCCTGGTATTGCCACAGGAGGCAGTGGCGATGTGCTAACTGGCATCATTGCTTCGTTGCTTGCTCAGGGGTACAGTTTGAATGATGCCGCGCAAATTGGTGTTTGGGTGCATGGTGAAGCAGGTCAGTATGCTTCGATGGATAACGGACATGTTTCGGCATTGGCATCCGATATTGTGGACAAATTGTTCCCCGTATTTTACGATTTGGAATGTTATGATGACATATATGTGTGTGCGAAGCATTATGAACCGCCACAACCAGATGAGACCTTAATTCCATTTTGATTGTCCGTATAATTTTAAAAAGTTGTATCTTTGCACACAATGTTTTTAAATGTTTCTTTATGAAAAGATTTAGCATAACGACTGCAATTGTCTTTTTATCAGCAATTTGTACTTTTGCGCAGATTAAGGTTTTCCCCGTTTCCGATTCGGAGGCCGTAATAAAGAAGAACGCATTCCTGTATTATCTTCCGCAGACAACGCTCGAGATAAAAATTTCTGTAACGACCGAAACTCTTGTGCCTGGTCCATATTCCAAATATGCAGAAAAGTACTTATGCATAAAAAACGTGCCTACAAACACTATTTCGGATGTGAAAATCGACAACGTTGATGTAAGACAAATTTCTCAACCAGACCCAAATGCCTGCTTTATGGTAGTATGCGACAACGACGCTAACATCAACTATAACAGCAGAGGTATAATACTCGGATACAACTGCGGCGAATCGCAAGAAGACACTAACATGTTCGCTGAGTCCCATTTTTCAAAGCAGTCGAGCTTGGAAATGCCAGTGTTTACCGACTATGGCGTTAAGCGCAATTTTACCGGCAACACCGATACTACCTACAAGGTTGTCGAGGTCGATTCTGTATTCCAGAAGATACCTATATATAATAAAGTCATTGTCAGCAAGGACGAGGAAATGAAGGCGGAGGAAGCAGCAAACTACATAATAAAAATAAGGAAACGCCTTTTCAAAATTGTGACAGCGCAGTTTGACACCAGCACTCCACCTGCCGACATTGACTTGATGGTCAAGGAACTGAAGGACATGGAAAAGCACTACCTTGAGTTATTTATAGGAAAAGTCGTAAGCGAAACAAATGAATTTGTTTTCTACTACACACCACAGTCAGAACTGGCAGAAGAGAAGGTTCCCGTATGCTATGTAACTGCCGATGATGAAGTTGTGACAAAACGTGTTGAAAATTCGGAACCTATATACCTTGTGCTTTCAAACGGTCAATCCACAAAGGAAGTTGGCAACTTTTACGGCAGGCAGTTTGACCTGAAGAAAAAGGAAAAGGAGATGGGACTTTACTACAGAATACCGTCAGAAGTGTCAGTTTCTGTTGATTTTGATGACTTTACATATTACAGAAGCATCATGACGATTCCACAATGCGGTTATCTTGGACACTTGCCAGCAGATTTATTCAAGAACAAAAACCTCAAGGTGGCTTTCGATGAAAAGTTAGGTTCAATACGTGGCATATATACCAAATGATGGTTCTGTGACAAGAAACAAACAATATTTTAACGCAGCAGGACACGATTTTTCGTGTCTTTGCGTTTTATTGGCATGTATAGGACGCTATGCAATATAATCTTAATGTGCATTTTACTGCATGTTTGCTCATGCGTGTCAGCGCAGCATGTTAGCATATTGGTGCGCAATAGCGAATCGGACGGTTATCACATTGACGCAGGAAAGAAGTGTAGCGACAGCATTTCCGTTGTTTCGTATATGCAGGGGTACATTGAAAAGATGCAACGCAAGTCGTATCTGTCGGCAGGTTACGACAGCATAATATATTCCGAAAACGGAGTAGAGGCATTCGCTACTCTCGGAGAACCTTGCGACAATGTAAATGTAGATGTTTCTGAAGTCCCTTTTAGGATTGGCAAACGCAAAAGGAACAATGTCATGTATTATCCAATATTGTGTGGCGAAGTTGTTGACTACTATGCGGACAAAGGGTTCCTTTTCGCAGAAGCGTGGCTCGATAGCGTGCGTTTCGACAGCAGATCGTTTTCGGCAAAGGTTAAAGTCGACAAAGGACAGATTGTCAAAGTCGACAGTTTAATCGTAAATGGCAGTGCGAAGATTAGCAGAAATTATCTGGAACGCACTCTTGAACTCAGACGGAATACGGTGCTGACAATGGATAAGATAGAAAAGATTGACAGCAGAATAAATAATATTCCTTTTCTCGAACAGGACATGCCGTACCAACTTGCTTTTTCCGACACGAAATCCGATGTGCTGCTGTTCCTGAAAGGTAAAAAAGCGAGTTCGTTTAGTGGTGTGCTTGGCGTGATGCCAAAAAGTCAGACGACCGGAAAACTGATGATAACGGGAGACATAGACCTTTCGCTTGTAAATGTTTTCCATCATGGCGAGAACTTTAACTTCAACTGGAAAAAATATGAGACGCAGAACCAGACGCTCAATGTCGGCGGAATGTTCCCGTATATTTTCAGGTCACCGATTGGTATTGGGGCTGACTTCAAGTTGGAAAAAAAGGATACATCCTACCTGAAAACCGATGTCTACGGCAAGGTTCTGGTTGGAAACCAGACAGGCAAAGGTTTTTACCTATATTATAGGAACACCAGTTCATTTCCGATTGGCGACACGGTGGCAAAGGAAAATATTTCCGATTTCAGCACAAATCTATTTGGTCTTGGTCTGGAATATTGTAGTGTCGACAATAGACGCAATCCGTATAAGGGCGTGATTGCTAGGGCAACAACCGATGCGGGCAAGAAAAAGGAGTCGGGAGACGGCATTTCATTGTTTCAGGCAGGCATTTTCTACGACATAAGCGGTTACATCGGATTGTTTAGAAACTTTTGCATAAAACTGCGGAATAGTTCGCAATTCATTTATAGCAGGAAAATATTCGACAACGAGTTGCTCTGGACTGGCGGACTCAACAGCATTCGTGGATTTGACGAACTGTCGCTTCCTGCAACGTGTTATACGCTGGGAAGCATTGAGTTGCGCTATTTGTTCGAACGCAATTCGGCAGTGTATGTTCTGACCGATGCAATGTATTTCGGCAAGATGTATACGGCGGAAAGGACAAATAACTTCGCATTGGGCATAGGCGTCGGTGTCGACCTCAGCACGCCAGCAGGAATATTTTCGCTTGTATATGCAATAGGTAAGCAAAACGAAAATCCATTCAGTTTCAACAACTCAAAAATACATTTTGGATATAAAAGTTATTTTTAACATTTCAGGCAACTAAATAATGCACATTCGTATAATATCACGACAAATACAATATTGTTCTTATTTTATACAGATATTCGTGACATCGCATTATTAAAAAATGTTATATCTTTGCGTGTATAAATCTTATGCTCGCCAGAATTTCGGACATTTGGAAATGGAACAGGGAAAGCAAAAATGCAATGGAGTCCTCGAAACGGGGAAAATCATCAATATGGTGAATTACACCTTATTGTACTATGCTGCCATTGTGCTGAATATCTTAATCGCCGATTCTTCATACTGGAATTTTGCATGGAAGTTGGTTCTGTTAGAGGCATTTGTGGTTATACTTGCATGTGTAGTTGTCAAAATGATTGTCAAGTCACCAAAATGCAAGATATGGCATTTCGTGTGTTTCGAAGTTGCCATAATTATTGTCAATATGCTGCTAGTCGGCTGGCTTGCAGGGAGCATAAATTTGTTTTACATTGTTACAATTGAGTTGTCATCAGTATATTTGGCGGTCATGATTGGAAATCCGTTCTGGGTGATAAACGAGAAAAAACGCATTGAAGAAGTCAAAAGGATGGAGGAGGAGAAGCACCGCCTGGAACTCTACTATCTTAATCTGCAACTTAATCCGCATTTTCTTTTCAATACGCTGAATGTCATTTACATACAGTCTAGAAAAGAGAAGGCAATTGCTTCGTCTGAAATGGTAATGCAACTGTCGGAACTGCTTAGATACCAGTTGTATGAGAGTGTCGACAAGAAGGTCTTGCTTAAGGCCGACTTGAAGCACATTGAAAATTACATTGAACTGCAAAAGATTCGCAAGTCCGACATTGTAATTGACTACCAAAAAGATGGGAATATGGACGGGGTTATGGTATATCCATTTTTGTTTATCTCCTTCCTCGAAAATTCATTCAAGTTTGTTTGTGAAAACTCGCTTGGTGAAAAATTTATAAAGATTTTTGTGAAAGTTGATAAAAGTAATGTTACCTTTGTCGCACAAAATACTAAGTGTGATGCCATTTCCGATGCAAACGCACAAAAAGCAAAATCAAGCGGAATCGGAATTGAGAATACTAAGAAGAGGTTAGACCTACTGTATCCTGGCAAATATTCGCTTAATTTTGAACAAGATGATAAGTATTATAATGTCGAACTAAAAATATTTATTGAAAATGATTAAATGTATTATTGTTGACGATGAACCTCTGGCACGTGAAGGCATGAGGATGAACGTCGAAGAATTGGACAACCTCGAATTGGTTGGCGAATTCGCAAGCGCTGCAGAAGCAAGCAAGTTCTTATTGAAGAACAAGGTTGACTTGATGTTTTTGGATGTTGAAATGCCGAAAACAAACGGTATCGATTTCCTCAGGAACCTCGACAATCCGCCAATGGTAATCCTCACCACCGCTTATCCGCAATATGCTGTTGAAGCATACGAACTCGATGTAGTTGATTACCTTGTCAAGCCAATTAAGTTTGAGCGTTTCGTAAGAGCAGTCGCAAAGGCAGACGAAATAATGAAGATGTCTGCTTCACCATGCATATTTGACGCATTCGAGGACAAGTTTATCTTCATTAAGGCAGAAAGAAAGTATGTTAAGATTAACTTCGACGACTTGCTGTTTATCGAAGGTCTTAAGGACTATGTCATTATACATGCTACCCACGGCAAGTACATGACCGCCATGAACGTTAAGACTATTTTCAACAAGTTGCCAGAAAACATATTCTTCAGAGTTAGCAAGTCGTACATCGTAAATGTAAATCATATCGACGACATCGACGGCGCATATATCAACATCAAGGGTAATCAGGTTCCTATCGGACGTTCGTACAGGGACACTTTTGTTGACTATATAAACACTCGTCTGTTGAGAAGATAGCATTTGTCTTAATAAATTCAAAAAAAATAATACCTTAATTTTGAGGTATTATTTTTTTTTGTACCTTTGACTTTGTGACAAAGATAGAACTTAAAATAGAATATGACGCATTTAAAGAGCGTACTGCAGGCGATATGGCATTGCAGAGCGACTTGTTGTCGTGCTTTGAAATAGAGTGCGCTGACGTTTGCAAATCACTGAACGACAATATATTGAAGAAAGATAATAATGCTATATTGTCAGATTTACACAAGTTGAAGGGTTCTGTCGGCGTGTTCGGTTTCGCCAATATAACCGACCGCATATCCGAACTGGAAAATGCACTGAAGTCAAATTGTGGCATTGATTTTGCCATTGATCTTCCGGAATTATTCAGTTCCATAAAAAAACATATTGTTGAATTAAAAAAATATATTGTTAATAATTAAAAAATAGTGATATGGGTTTGTTTACAAAACTAAAGAATGAATTTATTGACATTATTGAATGGTTAGACCCGTCCAATAATACGATAGTCTATCGTTTCGAGAGATATCAGAACGAAATAAAGATGGGCGCAAAACTTACCGTAAGGGAGTCGCAAGTTGCTGTATTCATCAATGAAGGCCAGATTGCCGATGTGTTCCAGCCGGGTATGTACACGTTGTCAACGCAAAACATGCCAATACTTGCAACCCTCAAAGGTTGGAAGTATGGATTCAACAGTCCTTTCAAGGCAGAGGTTTACTTTGTTAATACCAAGAAGTTCCTCGACAACAAGTGGGGAACTCCGAATCCGGTGATGGTAAGGGACCCAGAATTTGGTCCTGTTCGTCTGCGTGCGTTCGGTGTATACGAATATAGGGTAGAGGATGCCGCTAAATTCATAAAGGACATTGTTGGTACAGATGGTGACTTTACCGTTGAAAAGATCAATAACCAGTTGCGTAACATCATAATTACCAGATTCTCAGATGCAGTTGCCGAATCAAAGATTCCAGTTCTTGATATGGCATCTAACTACAATGAGTTCTCGGAGAAGATTGGTCAGGTAATCATTGACGAATACAAGGAATACGGTTTGAACATGACCAAGTTCCTCGTTTCCAACATCAGTTTGCCAGAAGAAGTAGAAAAGGCAATGGACAAGCGTTCGAGCATGGGCGTACTTGGCGACCTCAACAGATACACGCAATTCCAGGCAGCAAATGCTATGGAAGCAGCAGCAACAAATCCTGGCGGAGGCGCTGCAGCATCAGGTATGGGCATGGGCATGGGATTTGCTATGGCAGGTCAGATGATGAACGCAATGAACCCGATGCAACAGCAAATGTACCAGCAACCACAGCAGGGCGGTTATCAGCAGCAACAACCAGTTGCTCCGCCACCAATGCCTGCACAATCGACATTCTTTGTTGCAGTAAACGGACAGCAGTCCGGACCGTTCGACATGAATACATTGTCATCGATGGTTGCTAATGGTCAGTTGACCAAGGACACTTTAGTATGGAAGCAGGGAATGCCTTCATGGGCTGCTGCAGGTTCGGTACAGGAATTGTCATCGCTTTTCGGTGCAGTACCACCGCCAATGCCGGGAATGCCACCAGTGCCACCACAAATGTAATTGATTAACATTTAATAATTTAGAATATGAAACTAAGATGCTTTTTATTGGTTGTTTTTGCTGCATTAGCATTCGGCGCAAATGCGCAGACACTGACAGCAAACGAAATCCCCGACGGACTTAATCCCGACGACTACGGATACCCAAGGGTTGAGGAATACGAGCAGCAGATGCCAAAAGATGCAAATTTGTGTTCTCTTTCTTTTGAAAATGCTACCGGATACTACGTTGACGTTTGGATTGACAAGACATACAAGGGAAGAATAACCCCATGGAAACGCATGTCCATGAAAATCATGTCTAAAGACAGTGAAGTGTATTTCAGAACCAGCGGCGGAACTTTCCAATGGTATTCAAAAGCAGATTGCGACAGTGCGTTTGTACTTGAAGTAGAAGAGGACGAAGACTAATGCCGATAATTAGTGCTTTTGAAAAAGAACTTGCTATATTCTCGGACAAACTGAAAATGTCCGAGAATATAGTCATTATACACCATTATAATCCAGATGGTGATGCTATAGGCTCGTCTCTTGGTTTATATAATGCCATTAAACAGACGGGCAAAAAAGTTTCGGTTATCAGCCCATCCCAATTCCCCGACAATTTAAGATGGCTTCCTGGTGCAAAGGACATGAAAGTTGTCGGCAAGAAGACGCAAAGCGACATTACAATTCTCGATGGGGCCGACATGATTATATGCGTCGACATGAATGCACGCAAACGTGTGGGTGTAATACAACCACAATTCGATAAGTCAACTGCATTCAAGGCCTTGCTTGACCATCATCCTTTTGTCGAAACTTTTACGAATGTGGCAATAGCAGACACATCATATTCGTCGGCATGTGAACTTGTGTATGAGTTTATTGAGAACACTTTTCTAAACCAATACTTCAACACCGATGTAGTCACATGTCTATACACGGGAATACTTACAGATACCGGTTCCTTTGAATACAATTCGTCCAATCCGAACCTTTTCCGTGTAGTCGGTAAGATTATGGAATACGGCATAGAGAAGAACAAGATATACAATAGGTTGTTCAATGCATGGTCGGAGGACAGGATAAGGTTCATGGGATTTGTAACCTGCAGCAGAATGGTCGTCATGCCTGAATACAAGACGGCGTACATTTACATAACTGCGGAAGATAGACGTAAGTACAAGGAAAAATTCGGCGACACGGAAAATTTTGTGAACATTCCTATGCAAATAAAAGGAATAGTGTTTACTGCCATATTCATAGAGCGTGACAATTTCATCAAGGCAAGTTTCCGTTCTAAAGGAACATTTGATGTCAATTCTTTCAGTGCCAAGCATTTCAATGGTGGCGGACACGTCAATGCATCGGGCGGTGAAAGTTACGACAAACTTGATTCTACCTGCAAGAAATTTGAGGAACTTGTTTGTGGAGAATATGCTGAGGAATTAAAGAACTACATTTACTAAATCATGTAACATGTTTGTAAAAAGGTTGTTATATATAACAATTCTTGTAATCTCGGTTGCTTCGTGCAAGTCGAACAATGGGGAACAAACCGAAATAAAAGACCCTTATTCTAAAGTCAAGACAGAAAAGCAGGAGGAAACAATCCAGATAAACAAGGATATGCTTGATGTAAACAAGGATATTGTGGAAAAGTATATCGCACGACACAACTGGGAAATGACTGAAACAGAATCTGGACTGTTATATATGATTTATGCTAAAACCAACGATACAGAGGTAAAGAGCGGTGATGTTGTCGAGTTTTCTTTTAAGACATCATTGTTGAATGGAGATGTGCTTTACGATTCTGAGGCGACTGGTAACAGGAAAATGACTATCGACAGAAATCAGGATGAGTCGGGCCTTAATGAAGGTTTGAAACTTATGAAAAAAGGAGAGAAGGCGTATTTTATCCTACAGCCACATCTGGCATTCGGAGTTGCTGGCGACTCATACAAGATCCCGCCGTATTCTGTTTTGGTTTATGATATTGAAGTGGTTGACATAAAGTCACAGTTTAACGATTATCAGATAGACGGAGAGGTCGTTTTATAACAAATGAAAAAGTTTGTTTACATATTAATATTGTTGCCAGTTGTATTTACACCGTATTCATGCAGTGATAAATACGGTGATTTTCAGGTTGCGGATTCTGGTTTGCAATATAGGATTGTGGAATCACACGAAAGTGCACCGCTTCCCAATATTGGAGATTTACTTGAACTTGAATATTCGTACGAAAAGGAAGATGGAACCATGCTTTTCGACTCGAATGAAGGTGGAAGAAAATATATGAAGACCCTTGAAAAACCGGCACATACAGGTGGCAGTATCGAGGACGGACTTGCAATGATGCATGAGGGAGATTCTGCCTTGTTCAAGATTTCAGCAGAAAACTTTCTGCTTTTTTCGGAAAAATATGGTCATCTGCCAAACGGAGTCGATGCGCTCGATCCGATAGTCGTCAAAGTTCGCATAGTTGACATTATGGACGAAAAGGATATGGAAGTGTATCTGTCATCACGCTTCCACACTGGTGAGGAAAAGGAAATGGAAATCCTTGAAAACTATCTAAAAAACGCAAATATTACAACTGAACCAACCGCATCGGGACTTTATTTCATTGAACGCAATGCAGGTTCTGGCGATTATATAAAAGAAGGCAATGAAGTTGCTGTAAACTATACGCTTACGCTCACCGATGGTTCCCTGGTGGAAACTACACTTGGTCAGGAACCGATGTCGTTCGTTTTTGGTAGGGACAAGTTCATTGCGGGCTGGGAGGAAGCCATGCGTATGATGAAAAAAGGCATGACGGCAACCGTAATCATTCCATCGAAATTAGGTTATGGTTCTGAAACCAAGGGTGATATTTTGCCTTATTCGACATTGATATTTGATATTGAAATCCTTGATGTTAAATGAAATATAGGTTTGTCATATTGCTATTGCTCTCGTCTGCTATCATGACGGTGATTTCGTGTAAAGACAAGGAAAAGAAAACGGACGAAACGACGCAAACTCCTGAAAACAAAAGCTCTGATCTTACGCAGGAGGAGATAGATTCGCTTCTTTCACAATGGGACTACAGCAACGATTCCGGTCAGGTTACAATGATGGTCTTTGGTGAAAACGGAGAAGCCGAATATATTGTCGAACATCCTGAAAATGTGTTCCTTAAGACCGCTACAGGCATTGAATACAAGATAGTGAAAGCATCAAAGTCGCGTAAAACGCCAAAGATTGGCGATGTCATGTATATGAATATGTCGTATCGTACCGAAAAAGGTGATTCGTTGCTGTTTTCAAGTTCCGACTTAAATGAAGAATTTAAGATGCGGTTGTCGGCACCAAGTGACAAAGGTTGCATAGAGGAAGCGTTTATGCTTATGCACGAAGGTGACAGTGCTATTTTTAAGATTGATGCCATAAAGTTCTTTGTAAAGTCGCAAGGCAAAGCGAGTATTCCAGCATTCATCAGCAAGGGTGACCGACTTGTATTTAATGTGAAAATGAAAAAGATTGTGTCGGGAATTGATTATGCCAACTCAAACAAGGATATTATACAAAAGCGAATTGAGGAGGAGAATAGCCTGATTAACAGATTCTTGATAGATAAGAAATATCCGCAGAAAAGAACAGACAGCGGACTGTACATCCTTACTATAAATAAAGGTGCAGGCAAGAAACCTGCAGTCGGAAATACTGTGAAAATCGACTACACCGCTGCATTTATCGATGGATCGGTATTCGATTCTACATTGGAACGTTCAGAACCTTTCTCGTTCGTAATTGGCAAGAAGCAAGTCATTCTTGGTCTTGAGGAAGCAGTAATGAATATGCAAGTTGGCGACCATTGCCTTGTAATCATTCCGTTCCGATTGGCATACGGTGACCAAAAATATGGTAACGTAATCCCACCATTCAGCACATTAGTCTTTGAAATAGAATTACTTGATGCAAAATAAACGAGAAATATTGCTCTATTTCGGTTCGTTCAATCCGATTCACATTGGACATCTTGCCATTGCAAACTATCTCGTTGAATATACGGGAGTTAATGAACTGTGGTTTGTAGTTACTCCTCATAATCCACTTAAGAAATCATCGACTTTGATTGATGACAGAGTTCGTCAACATTTGGTTCAACTGGCAATTGGCAACTATCCGAAATTCAGAGTTTCGGACATAGAGTTCTACTTGCCAAAACCTAACTACACAATCAATACGTTGACACACCTTTCCGAAAAATTTCCCGACTACAATTTCAGCATACTAATTGGCGGCGACAACCTTGAAACTTTCCACAAATGGAAAAACTACGATGTCATATTGAAAAACTACAAGATATATGTCTATCGTCGTCCAGGATGCAAGATTGTCGAATACGAAAATTCCAATATCGAAATTGTTGATGCTCCGCTAATTGAGATTTCGTCGAGCTTTATTCGCGAATCGATAAGGCAAGGAAAGGATGTGCGGTTCTTCATGCCCGAAGAGGTTGCTCGCTACATAGACCAGATGGGCTACTGGAAAGAAAAAACTTGTTTTTTACCAAAAGAGTAGCAATCTGACAATGAAACCATTAACTAAAAAGATAATCACACATGCAGTCATAGTGCTGCTATTTTTTGTCATTGCTGTAGTATATATGCATCCTATTCTTGGCGGCAAAATAATCGCTCAGGGCGATGTCATGCAATACCGCTGGACGTCAAGCGAATATGCCAAGTTTAAACAAGAGACAGGGGAGACTGCCTATTGGAATAGTTCTGCTTTTTGCGGAATGCCCATGTATCAGATGCATAACATACCATCGAAGAACTTGTTTCAACCGCTGAAATATGTGCTAACGCTTACTTTTATTGGAGACGGTACGGAAGGCAGAAACTGCGACTGGGGAATAATCTTCCTTTATCTGCTTGGATTTTATGTTGCATTGTCTGCTCTCGGCTTAAATACATGGTTGAGTTTGTTCGGTGCAATCGCTTTTGGTTTTGGAAGTTACAATATAATAATTATTGAGACAGGGCACATAACAAAGGCATGGGCAATATCGATGATTGCGCCGATTTTGGCAGGTATGATTCTCGCTTTCCGCAAAAAATATCTATGGGGAATGTTGCTGTTTACAATTGCTCTCGGACTTCAAATTCAGTTCAACCACATACAGATTACTTATTATACATTGCTGATGGCTGTTGTTGTTGGACTAGTTTATTTGGTGTACTCCATTAAGAATAAGGAGTTTAAGCATTTCGCAAAAGGAGTAGGGGGGCTTGCGATTTGTGCGGTTCTTGTACTATTGTCAACATCGCGGTACTTTATGGTGAATGCCGAATATGTGAAGCATACAATGCGTGGTGGTTCTGAAATCACTGTCAATGAACATGATTTGTACGGAACCGAAAACCAAACAAATAGCATTGATGGACTTGATGCTGACTATGCTACGGAATGGAGTTACGGCAAGGCAGAAACAATGACTTTGCTCGTGCCTGGATTATACGGAGGCAGTTCCGATGAATTGTACTGGGGCGATCAGCGCTTCACAAACGGAACAGTATATATAGGAGCAATAATTGTTTTCCTGTTTTTGCTAGGTTTACTGGTAGTTAAGGAGCAGGAACGCTGGTGGTTGCTTGCAACTGCCATTATTGGAATACTATTGGCGTGGGGTGGCAACTTGCAATGGTTCAATGTCTTACTGCGCGACTATCTGCCGATGTACAACAAGTTCCGTTCGCCATCGATGAGTCTTGTGATTGTAAGTGTGTCGGCGGTAATAATGGCATTGCTTGCCTTGCGGCAAATTTTCAATGATGTCGACCGTAAAAAGTACAACATTCCGCTTTATATTTCTGCTGGTATAACATTGATAACCTGCGCATTGGTAGCAATTGTAGGTCCTCATGTAGGGTCGTTCAGCGGAGCAGGGGATGTCGATCTCGCAAAGAGTACAATAGATGCACTTGTCGCTGACCGTAAAAGCATGATGACCACCGATGCTTGGAGGTCGTTTGGTTTTGTGCTTGCAAGTGCAGTGACTTTGTGGTTGTATCTCAATGAGAAGTTGAAAAATAGCAAGTTAATTGTATCAATAATAGGTGTCCTTGTCATAATCGACCTTGTTGGAATTGACAATAGGTACTTGAATGACAGCAAGTACATAAAGGTATCTGCTCTTGATTTGAAACCAGACGACGGTGATAAGCAGATATATGAAATGGCAAAGGAAAACAATGATATTGACTATCGTGTGTATAACATAAAACCAAAGTATGGAAGTGCGTTTAATGACGCACGCACATCGGCGTTTCATCACTCGGCTGGCGGATATAGTGCTGTAAAACTCGGCAGATATCAAGATGTTATGGAATTATATTTGGCACATTACAACAAAAATGTAATGAATATGCTGAATATCAGATATTTCGTAAAATTCAAGGATGAAAAGTATCAGGTTCTCAGAAACACCGATGCTTATGGGAATGCTTGGTTTGTGGATTCTGTAAAATATGTAGATTCAGCCAATGAGGAGATTTTGGCTCTAAATAATGATAATCTAAAAAATACTGCAATCGTAAACAAAAATGAATTTGATGGATTGCCTGCAACTTATGAGCATGACTTAACTGCGGAAATTTCTCTGGTTAGCGAAAAAAACTACAATCCAAATTTGCGCAAATATTCTGTTCGTACCAACAAAAATGCCTTGGCTGTATTTTCCGAAATTTATTATAGTCCTGATTGGCGGGCGTATATTGACGGAAATCCGGCAGAATATTTCCGTGCCAATTATCTGTTGAGAGCAATGGAAATCCCAGCAGGTGAACATGCAGTAGAATTTCGTAACGAAGCACCGACTTTCCATAAATGGGAAACCGTTGAACTTGTTTTTTCAATTTTTCTTGCAATTCTGATTGTTGCAGCAATAATCTTTAATTTTCGGAAAAAGAAAGATGTGATTAATTAATGGATAATTTTCCCTTGTAGGAGTGTTATGTGAAATGCTATTTTACATAATATAAATTATAAGACAAATGCAACAAGAAAAATAAGTCCCGAATTTTATGAAAAAATCCGGCAAATCTTAATCATGCATCAATTATGGGAAATTACGGATTTAGAAAAAAGCAATCAAAATAAAAACTTATGGTTCAACCATAAAATTCAGGGAAAAATTTGAATTTGGACTCAATTGCATTTCGTTGATTGATTCATTGTCGCAAAAATTTTCTACTGACAATTCCGTCTTTTCGTAGATTGGAATTACTGCATCATAAATACGTTCAATAATCTTTATTTGTCCATCCATGCTGTACGTAATCTTTTGCGGCATCCATCCACAACCGCCAATCTGTATATAATTGTCGAAACTAATGGAATACAAATGTCCATCATCACGTTTACGCTGAACCATCTGAGGCAATAAAGTTTGAGTATCAAACCAAATCTGGTTGTTTTTTTCTGTTTCTTCGCCATAATTGGAAACTCCAACTATGTACGATTTGCGTTTACTTTCAGGATTTTCGTAAGTACAAAATTCAGAAGTGTTTACAAATCCTGTCTGTTCAATTCTTGTCATCATTTCGTCTGCAGTCATTCCATACAAATCCATGACTATAAACACAAAATCGTTGATTCCCTGCTTCGACGAAATCATTTCTCCATCTTTAAAAGCGTATATCGTATCGTTCCTATAGATATATCCGTCATCGTTAATCAGGTCAGTCTTAATGATATGCTGCGACGGTCTAACATATTCGGCACTGCAAGTGCTACGTTTTTCACTGTTGTCGTCATTGAACTTGACAACAGAAATCATATACCTTATATTATTGAACCAGTTGGCGCAGTAACGCTTTTCTATTGCAGTAAACAACCCCTTTGCTGACCTTATGTTTGAGCATGAAGTTGCCGACAAAAGGATCATGATTCCTATTGTCAGCAGGATAACGAATCTATTTCTCGATATTTTATTCATTTACATACAGTCCAATCATAATAACTTATTTATTGGCAAAATATTGTCTTGATTGTTAAAGAATTTGTCCGTTAAGAATTACTGTGTCAACCAAATCGGTACAATAAGCATACGGCATAAATTCTATTGACGGTATTTCCTTGGTTATGAACACATTTGCTTTCTTTCCTACGGTAATACTTCCTGCTATGTCGCTAACGCCCATTGCGTATGCCGAGTTTAGCGTTGCTGCGATGATTGCCTCTTCGGGCAACATCTTGTAGTTGACACAAGCAAGCGACATCATGAATTTCATGTTTCCTGCTGGCGATGAACCGGGATTGTAATCGGAAGCAATTGCAACCGGAAGTCCTGCTGCAATCATCTTACGTGCAGGTGCGTAAGGCATATTCAGGAAAAATGCAGCGCCAGGAAGAATCGTAGGCATGGTTTCGCTATCCTTCAAAACCGCAATTTCCTCGTCGCCAGTATATTCAATATGGTCGACCGAAAGAGCGTTGTACTTCACGCCAACTTGTATTCCGCCTGATTTTGCCATTTCGTTGGCGTGGATTTTCGGTCTCATACCATATTTTATTCCTGCCATTAAAATTCTTTCGGTCTGTTCAACCGTAAAGAATCCCTTGTCGCAGAAGACATCCACAAAATCGGCAAGTTCTTCTGCCGCAACCAATGGCAACATTTCATTTATAATCTTGTCGACATAAGCATCTGGATCTTCCTTGTATTCCAATGGTGTTGCATGAGCACCAAGGAATGTAGAACGAACGATGAGCGGAGTAGTTTCCTTTATGCGCTTTATTACACGCAACATTTTCAGTTCGCTCTCGGTATCAAGGCCATAACCGCTTTTTATCTCAACTGCACCAGTGCCAAACGAAATGATTTCGTTGATGCGTTCCATCGCTTGTGCATAAAGATCGTCCTCGCTAGTGTTGCGCAGACGTTCTGCCGAATTGAGGATTCCCCCACCCCTTTTCGCTATCTGCTCGTAACTCAATCCTCTAATCTTGTCGCTATATTCAATTTCACGGCTGCCAGCATATACCAAATGGGTGTGCGAATCGCAGAAAGACGGAAATACCATCTTGCCAGTAGCATCAATTTCCATGCTCTTCTCATCATCCTCATCCCAGTTTGGATTCAAGTCCGACATCTTGCCGTACGAATGGATTTTGTCGTCTTCAATAATAAGGTATGCATCCTTTATCGTCTGCAAATTCGACATCTCCTCTCCTTTCGCCAGCAATCGACCGCTTTCGTCAACGTTGACCAATTCCTTTATGTTGCTTATCAAAGTTTTCATTTCTAGTGTATTTATCTAATAATCAATTCGTCTATTATACATGCACCTGCTGTGTCGTTAATCCTTTGTAGGAGTTGGTGACGCATCATCATCATCTCGTTGCGGATAATGGCAGATTTAATCTTGACAAACATTTTGCGTCTGTCGAAAGAAATATCTTCGGTGTATTTGGCAACGTATTCTCCTGATATTTCGCTCCATAGAGAAATTATCCTATGCTTGCGGTAATTTTCTGCCAACTTTGGGTTGGCTTCCAGCACCACATTTATCAGCGACCCAATCTGTTCGTTACCCTGCCTTTTCATTAACATTTCTTTAAGGGTTGCAAAGATATAACATATTGCCATTACACCCAAACAAAAAAATGCATCCGACGCAAATTAAATGAAGAATATTTCTTTGCAGATATTACAATATTAGTTACCTTCGCAATTTTAAAAAGGAATTTGAGTTTAACAATAAAAATTGCTTGCAAAAGGATGTTTGGCAAGACAAAAAACGTTGATATTCATTGTGGTATAGGACATTATGGTTCTGTACTCCCCTTTTGTTCGCAAGATGAAAGAAAAATACTCTTCAGCCGTGTTTTGCGGTTGACATTTATAAATTAATACACACTTAATTATCTTATTTATGGACGAATTATTAAACACCGAGAACTCTATTGAGAATGAAAACGAAGCACAAGTTGTTTCTGAAGTAGAACCCACAGCACAGGCAAGCGAACCTATTGTTGCAGAAACTGAACAGGATTTGCCTGATGAAAAAGTATTGGAAGAACAAGTGCCAGAAAACATTATCCCCGAAATGCCGGAAGAAGTCGTACCGGAGGAAGAAGTGAACGAAGAAGACTTCGCTGCACTTAACAAAGAGGAAATCCTTGAAAAGATACGTTATTACATACACGATTCTGAAAAGGATGATTGCAAGAAGGAAATCGATATCCTAAGGAAATTGTATTACGACAGACAACGTGAAGAGCACGAAAATATAAAGAGGGAATTGAGGGAAAAAGCCGGCGAAGGCGTTGAAATTGAAATGCCAAAGGATCCTACAGAAGATTACTTCAAGGAACTAATGGATGACTATCATAAGCAGCGTGCAGAACGTCTGCGTCGTCAGGAAGAAATAAAGGAGAAAAACTACGAGCAGAAAGTTGCCATTATAGAGAAAATCAAACAGTTGGGTACAAGCGAATCTGTATCGCAGTCATACAACGACTTCAAGGCGTTGCAGAAGGAATGGATGGAAATAGGTCAGGTTCCTGCCGAAAAGAACAAGGAACTCTGGGAAAACTACCAGATGCACGTTTCAAATTACTATACCTTGTTGAAAATAAACAGGGAACTTCGCGAACTCGACTACAAGAAGAACCTCGAGCAAAAGATTGCTTTGTGCGAAAGAATGGAAGAATTACTGCTTGAACCTAATATTTTGACAGCATACCGCAAGTCAATCGAACTTTTCAACGAATGGAAGGAAGTCGGTCCAGTTCCAAACGACAAGCGCGAGGAAATATGGGACAGATTCAATGAGGTGCGCACAAAGATATACAACAATTTCCACGAACACAACGAGAAGCAAAAGGCGGAACGCGAGCAGAACTATGAACAGAAGGTGCTGCTGTGCGAGAGAATCGAGGCAATGGTTGCCGACGATGCATTGCCTACAAATGGCAAAGATTGGCTTGTCGCTGGACAGAAAGTGCTTGAACTTCAAGCATTGTGGAAAACAATAGGCATGGTTCCTACTGCAGTAAACAATGAAATTTACGAAAGGTTCAGGGCCTCGTGCAACAAATTCTTCGACAGAAAGAAAGAGTTCTTCGATAGGATGAACAGTGATTTGGAAGAAAACCTTCGCAAGAAAACCGAACTTTGCATTACAGCAGAATCGTTGCAGGATAGCACCGACTGGAAGAAAACCACTGAAATGTTTTACGACTTGCAGAAGAAATGGAAAGAAATCGGTCCTGCTCCAAAGAAGCATTCAGACCAGATATGGGGACGCTTCCGCGCAGCATGCAACAAGTTCTTCGATGCAAAGAGCCAGTTCTATTCAAACATCGAGGCCGAACATCAGATGAACCGTGAAAAGAAGGAAAACCTCATTTCGGAAGTAAAGGCATTTGTTCCCGTTGAAGATCAAGCACAAAATGTTGAGAAAATCAAGGAGTTCAGGACAAGATGGAACGAAATCGGCTATGTTGCTTCTGCTGACAAGGACAGACTTTACAATGAATTCAAGGATGCAATCAACAAGATTTTCAGCACAATAAACATCAACCGCAACGACTTGGAACTTTCAAATTTCACATCGCAGGTTGAAATGCTGAAAGATGCAGGCGAAACAACGGCATTGCAGAAAGAAAGAAGCACAATCGTTCGCAAGATTCAGGACCTTACAGTGGAAATAGCACAAATCGAAAACAATCTCGGTTTCTTCTCTAGCGGTTCCGATTCTATTGTTCAAGAATTTAACAAGAAGATACAGAAAATTAAAAACGAAATTTCAGTATTGAAGGAAAAGAAAAAAGCAATTGATATAGCAGAGAGGGAACTTAAAGGCACAGGCAATGAATAAGTTGTTTTCATTTTTCATATTTTTGGTTGCATTCCTAACGAGTGCAACCATGCTTTTTTCGCAGACCGGTACACTGAAGGGGTTCGTGATTGACAAGGAAAATGGTGAACCTTGCATGTTTGCCAACGTATCGATTCCGACGGGAAGCATAACGCTTGGGGCTTCAACAGATGCTAACGGTTATTTCTCAATACCTAAAATTCCTGTTGGCACACATACGATAACTATAACCTATCTCGGGTACACCGACATTACAGAAGAGTTCACGATAGCCAAGGAAGGACAACTTGTTTCCAAGAACTTCATGATGTCGAAGTCGGCAGTCGTACTACAGGAAACAGTCGTATCTGCAGAACGCGAGGAACAGAAGACACAAGTCAGGGCATCAATAATAAAGGTATCGCCGACACAGATAAAGCAGTTGCCATCGGTAGGTGGCGAACCTGATATAGCACAGTTCCTGCAGGTGCTTCCTGGTGTTACATTTACTGGCGACCAAGGCGGACAACTTTACATCAGAGGCGGTTCTAACATTCAGAACCTTGTGCTTATCGACGGAATGACAATCTACAATCCATTCCATTCCATCGGACTTTTCTCTGTGTTCGACTCTGACATTATCAGGAATGCTGATGTTTACACTGGCGGATTCAATGCTGAATATGGTGGACGTTCGTCGTCCGTTATGGACATTTCGATGAAGGATGGCAATTCCCGCAAGTTTGGCGGAAAGTTTTCAGCAAGCACCTTTGGTGCAAAACTGATGCTCGAAGGCCCAATTATTAAGTTCAAGGAAGGGAAAACCAGTTTGTCATATATACTATCGGCAAAGACGTCATACCTTGAGCAGTCGTCCAAATATATATATAGGTATATTAACGATGGCAAAGGTCTCCCCTTCAATTTTACCGACATATACGGAAAACTTTCTCTTGCATCACCTGGTGGCAGCCGTGTCAATTTGTTCGGATTCAACTTCAACGACAATGTCAGTTATCAGGGGCTGAGCGATTTGCACTGGCGTACATTCGGCGTGGGCGGAAATGTGGTTGTCGTGCCACCAAGTTCATCAATGATGATAAAGGCGCATGTCTCCTACTCCAACTATGCTATATCAATGCAGGCACTTGAAAATTATCCGAGCGCAAGTTCTATAAATGGGTTCAACGTAGGTCTCGACTTCATATACCACATGGGAAAGAACGATCTCACCTGGGGACTTGAGATGCTTGGCTTTGCAACCGACTACGACTATTTCAACTCGGTTGGAAGAGAACTTTCGCAGGAAGAATACAGTACCGAACTTGCTGCTTTTGCAAAGTACAAATGGAACCTTGGTAGCGTCGTCATCGAACCTGGATTCAGGTTGCACTACTATGCATCAATGGGTTCCGTTTCGCCAGAACCTCGTCTCGGTGTGAAGTACAATGTAGTGGAAAAGTTCAGACTTAAGTTGGCTGCTGGTTTGTATTCGCAGAACCTTGTCGCTGCAAATAGCGACCGTGATGTAGTAAATCTTTTCTATGGATTCTTAAGCGGAAACTTGCCAAGTATGCCCGACACCTACAAGGGTGAAATATTGAAAACCAAACTGCAGAAGTCGGAACATATAATTTTTGGATTCGAGTGGGATATTGTCAACTCGTTGAACCTTAACGTTGAGGGTTACCTGAAGAACTTCGACCAGATAACCACTATAAACAGGAATAAGATATACGATGACAACACAACCAACGCTTCGCGTCCCGACTACCAGAAAAAAGACTTTATGGTTGAATCGGGATATGCCTACGGCGTTGACTTCCTGCTGAAGTACGACACTGAAAAATGGTATGTCTGGGCTGTATATTCGCTAGGTTGGGTTCGCAGGTTCGACGGTGTGGAAACATACGCGCCAAACTATGACCGCCGTCACAACGTAAATCTTGTTGTAACATACAGGTTCGGAAAGCATAACACATGGAACGCCAGCGCGAGATGGAACTATGGTTCTGGATTCCCGTTCACACTTACATCGGCATTATACGAAAACGTTGATTTCTCTAACGGAATCAACTCGCAATACTGGTCAAACAACGGTACGCTCGGCGTTGCATATTCGGAACTCAACACAGGTCGACTGCCTAACTATCACCGTCTTGACCTTACCATTAACAAGACATTCCTCTTCGAGCATGATATGAAACTGGAAATCAACCTCGGAGTAACGAATGTATATAACCGTGCAAATATATTTTATTTTGATAGACTTGAGTATAATCGCGTTGACCAATTGCCGATTATGCCAAGCTTTGGATTGAACTTTACATTTTAACATACTATGGCAACAGAAACAAAATACATCTTCGTAACTGGCGGCGTTGCTTCGTCGCTCGGAAAAGGAATAATATCGGCATCGTTGGCAAAACTGCTGCAAGCACGTAATTATTCTGTAACTATACAAAAATTAGACCCGTACATCAACGTTGACCCGGGAACCTTGAATCCGTTTGAACATGGAGAATGCTTCGTTACCGACGACGGTGCAGAAACTGACCTTGACCTCGGACATTACGAAAGGTTCCTAAATGTACGCATGTCGCAGGCCAACAATGTAACAACGGGAAGAATATACAAGACGGTAATCGAAAAGGAACGTCGTGGCGACTACCTCGGAAAGACCGTTCAAATCATCCCGCACATTACCGATGAAATCAAGCGTAGAATTAAAATCTTGGGAACTACCGGCAACTACGATTTCGTTATTACCGAAATCGGCGGAACAGTAGGCGACATTGAATCATTGTCATACATTGAGGCAGTACGTCAGTTGAAATGGGAACTCAAGAACCGTTGTGTCAGCATACACCTGACACTTGTCCCCTACCTTGCTGCTTGTGGAGAACTTAAGACAAAACCAACTCAGCATTCAGTAAAGGCATTGCAGGAAGCAGGAGTACAACCTGATGTTCTTGTCTTGAGAACAGAACACAAACTTCGTCCCGACATCAAGGCAAAGGTTGCAAATTTCTGCAACGTTCAGCCAGGTGCAGTAATAGAATCAAGGGACTGCAGCACTATTTATGAAGTTCCTTTGGAAATGCAGAAGGAAGGTCTCGACGAAATTGTACTCACACAACTTGGACTTGAATTGGGACCACGCCCTGAATTGCTTCCATGGCGTTCGTTCCTTGAAAGGTACAAGAATCCGAAACATCATGTAAAGATTGCCCTTGTAGGAAAGTATGTTGAACTCAAGGATGCATACAAGTCCATAAACGAATCATTTATCCATGCTGGTGCAGCAAACGAAGCCGACGTCAACGTAACATACGTAAATGCAGAAAGCATCAACAACGACAACTACGCATCGGTTCTTGATGGCATCGACGGACTTCTGGTAGCACCAGGTTTCGGCAACAGAGGTATAGAAGGCAAGATTGCAGCAGTACGTTACGCAAGAGAGAATAACGTTCCTTTCTTGGGAATATGCCTTGGTATGCAGTGCGCTGTCATCGAATTTGCTAGAAATGTACTCGGCCTTGAAGATGCAAACTCACTGGAAATGGACGAAAAGTGCGCTAATCCTGTGATAAACCTAATGGAAGAGCAAAAACTTGTCACCGAAAAGGGCGGAACAATGCGACTTGGCGCATACCCTTGCATTCTTACCGAAGGTTCAAAGGCATACGATGCATACCAAAGTACAGAAATTGAGGAACGTCATCGTCACCGCTACGAATTCAACAATTCATACAAGGAAATGTATGAGGCAGCAGGAATGATTGCAACAGGAATAAATCCTCAGACAAACCTAGTGGAAATTGTTGAAATTCCAAGTCACAAGTGGTTTGTAGGCGTACAGTTCCATCCTGAATATAAGAGTACGGTACTGAACCCTCACCCATTATTTGTAAGTTTTGTAAAAGCAACTATTGAAAATAAGAAGTAATTTATATGGATAAGAATACAATCATTGGGCTTGTTATCATAAGCGTGCTGCTGATTGGCTACATGTTCCTCTCGCGTCCGAGCCAAGAGGAAATTGCAGAACGCCAGCGCATACAGGATTCCATAGCCCATGAGCAGATGGTAAAGGAAGAAGAAGCAAAGATTGCAGCCGAACTGCTTAAGGAAGAAACCGAAAAAGCAGAAAAGGAAGCCGCTGAATTGGCCGATTCTTTGAGTCCCGAACAATTAGATTCTATTAAGAATGTAAAACTCCGCAACGATTATGGCATTTTCGCGAAATCAGTAACAGGCGAAAACACGTTTACCGTTATCGAGAACAATAAGATGATTATCAAGTTCTTGAACAAAGGTGGAAAAATATATTCAGTTGAATTGAAAGATTATGTAACTTTCAACCAGGAACCTCTTATTCTGTTTGAGAACGACGAAAACTCCACTTTTGGTATTGTTCTTTCTGTAAATGGCAAGCCGTTGGTTACAAACAATATGTATTTTGAACCTCTTCTTGCAGAGGGGAAAACACCATCGGCAGACACAATCAAGGTCGGCAGCGAAGACATGAATTTCATCATGAGACTATCAGCCGATGCAGGAAAATACATTGAATACAATTACACCATCCATCCCGATGACTATATGCTCGACTTTAACCTGAACATTGTCGGACTAAAGGATGAAATAAAGGACAACACTAGCACCAGAATGCAATGGTATGTTGACGTGTTCGCCCTTGAAAGAGGTCGTGATTGGGAATCCAACAATACAACAGTCTTTATGCGCATGTCGGATGAGGAAATTGAAAACCTCAACGAAATGAAGGATGCCGATAACTATGAGACCAAAGGAAGTGCTCAATGGATTGCGTACAAGCAGCAGTTCTTCTCCTCTATCTTAATTTCCAAGGATAATGCACTTGGCGATCCAAAAATTTCATTGGTAAAACTTGATGAAAAAGAACACCCAAAAACCTTGAAGACATTCAAGTCTGATGCATTCATCGACATTCCCGACGAGCAGAAGATTTCAAAGGAATTCAGTTTCTACTTTGGACCAAACAAATACTCGTTGCTCAAGGACTACGACATGGATATGGAAAAGGTCATTCCGCTTGGCTGGGGAATTTTTGGCTGGGTAAACAAGTATGCAATTATTCCGATGTTCAATTTGCTAGGTCGTGGAATTGCCAACTACGGCATCATAATCTTGCTTATGACTATCATAATCAAGGTTGTACTCTTCCCGTTGACTTACAAATCGTACATGTCAACCGCCAAGATGCGTGTGCTGAAACCACAACTTGATGAAATTGCGGCAAAATATCCTAAAGGCAAGGAAATGGAACGCCAGCAGGCACAAATGAGTCTCTACCAGAAAGCAGGCGTTAGCCCTATGGGCGGCTGTTTGCCGTTGCTGCTTCAGTTTCCAATACTTATAGCAATGTTCCGCTTCTTCCCTGCATCAATCGAATTGCGTCAGCAGTCATTCCTTTGGGCATCAGACCTTTCGTCGTATGATGCAATATTGGAATGGAGCACCAACATACCTATAATTTCTTCGCTTTATGGAAATCATGTCAGTCTTTTCGCATTGCTTATGGCAATTTCGATGTTCGTACAGCAAAAGATGACAAGCAGTCAGAATCCAAGTAACTCAATGCCAGGCATGAAGGTTATGATGTGGATGATGCCAGTGCTTATGTTATTGTGGTTCAACAAGTATTCGTCAGGATTGAGCTACTACTACCTGCTTGCAAACTTGTTCAGCATCTTGCAGACATGGATAATTCAGCGTTTCGTTGTAAACGAAGAAAAACTTCTTGCACAGATGGAAGCAAACAAGGCAAAACCAAAGAAAAAATCGAAATGGATGCAGAAACTTGAAGAGGCATCTCGTAAGCAGCAGGAAGAAATGAGAAAACAGCAAAAAAGGTAACGAATCATAAGTAAGTTTTTAGTAAGTTAGTAAAAACACCGGCGAAAGTCGGTGTTTTTTTCTCATATTGTTGGTAAACAAAAAAGGTTTGGAAAATATCCAAACCTTTTTTGTAGATACATTATCAAATATTAACTTACTTAATTTCAAATATTTGACCGCTGTGAAGCAACTGGTCAACAGTCTTAACCTTGGTATTTGCGACTGCTGTGTCAACTTGCTCCTGCAACTTGGTTTCATAAGTTGCATCGTCAACGCTACGGATAACGCCGATTGCCAACGGGTAAGTCATCTTTGCAAGCAGATAGTGAATGCTCGGATTCTTGGTTGTCATGTCGTGAACGAGGATATCCTTTTCGGTTATGCCGTTTTCACCAATCTTAACAACCTTGAGGTCAGCACCTTCGAGAACAAGACCTTTGTCGCGTTCCTTACCGAAAATCATTGGCTTGCCGTGTTCGAGCATAACAACATTTTCGTCACGAACGTCCTTACCGATAATGCTTTCGTGAATCTTATCATTGAAAATTACGCAGTTCTGCAAAACTTCAACGATTGATGCGCCCTTGTGAGCATTTGCTGCTATCAAGGTCTTTTCAAGATTGCGCGGTTCCTTGTCGATTACTCTTGCGAAGAAGTTTCCTTCTGCACCAATAACAAGTTCGCCCGGCTTGAAAGGATTCTCGATTGTTCCATCAGGAGACGACTTTGTAATCGAACCGTAAGGAGTTGTCGGAGAATACTGTCCCTTTGTCAAACCATAAATCTTATTGTTGAATACCAACACGTTGATGTCGATATTTCTGCGAATCAAATGAATGAAATGGTTTCCACCGATAGCCATCGAGTCACCGTCGCCAGTAGCAAGCCAAACGTTGAGGTCTGGACGAGCCGACTTAAGACCAGATGCTATAGCAGCACCTCTTCCGTGCAATGTATGGAAGCCGTAAGTTTTCATGTAGTACGGGAATCGTGACGAGCAGCCAATACCTGACACGAACACTATCTTTTCCTTTGGAACGCCAATCTGGGGAAGAGCATTCTGCACTGCAGCCAAAATTGAATAACTACCACAACCTGCACACCATTTTACTGGTCCTGCGGTCTGAAAGTCTTCTCTTGTAAGTTTCTGTACTTCTTCCATAACTATTATTTTTGTAACATTTGTTTAAACTTCTCTTTCAATTCACTAATAAAGAACGGCAAACCCTGTACCTTGTTGTACTGTTCGTACGGATACTGCGGGAACTGGGTACGCAGATAGTCTGCAAACTGACCGAGGTTCAATTCGCATACAACACGTTTCTTGAATTTCTTCAAAACATCCTCAGTATTCTTTGGCAACGGGAAAATGTAGTTGAAATGTGCCAAGCTTACATCGTAACCTTCTTCGCGCAATTCCTTAACTGCCATATTCAATGCGCCGAAAGTACCACCCCAACCTATTACGAGGAGTTCACCACCGTTCTGGCTGCCTATGATTTCCTGTTCTGGAATATAGTTGGCAATGCGTTTTACCTTTTCTGCCCTGTATTCGGTCATAATCTGGTGGTTCATAGGATCGTGTGAAACATCACCGTAAACATCAGACTTTTCAAGACCACCGATTCTGTGTTCCAAGCCCTTCTGACCTGGCAAAGCCCATCTGCGGTTCAGCTTTTCAGCATCACGCTTGTATGGCTGATATTCTGGATCGTTGTCCTTTACGAAGGGAGGAACAATCTTTGGCATTGCTTCGTAGTTGGGGATTTCCCACAATTCGGTACCGTTTGCCAAATAGCCGTCGGTAAGGAGGATAACTGGAGTCATGTGTTCAACAGCAATCTTGCAAGCTTCGTAAGCGTAGTTGAAGCAGTTGCCCGGAGTTGAAGCAGCGATTACAGGCATAGGTGATTCACCGTGACGTCCATGGATTGCCTGAAGCAAGTCGCTCTGTTCGGTCTTGGTTGGCAAACCTGTTGAAGGACCACCACGCTGAACATCAACGATTACCAATGGCAATTCGGTGATAACTGCCAAACCAGCAGCTTCGGTCTTAAGTGCGAGACCAGGACCTGATGTCGAGGTTACACCAAGATTTCCACCGAAACTTGCACCGATAGCAGTACAAATACCAGCAATTTCGTCTTCTGCCTGGAATGTCTTAACACCCAAATGTTTGTGCTTGCACAATTCGTGAAGAATATCCGAAGCTGGAGTAATAGGATAAGAACCGAGGAAGAGCTTCAATCCTGCCTTCTCAGCACCTGCCATCAAACCCCATGCTGTTGCTGTGTTACCTGTAATCTGACGGAAAGAACCCTTCTTGCCAGCAACCGGCTTTACATAGAACTGAGTTGCAATAGCTTCGAGAGTATCAGCATAGTTGTAACCAGCGTGAAGAACTGCTACGTTCGGAGCAATCAAAGCGGGTTTCTTTGCGAACTTCTTCTCGATGAATTCTTCTTCAACCTTCATGTTGCGGTTGAACAACCAAATAAGCATACCCATAACGAACTGGTTACGAGTCTTGTCGGCTGTCTTAACATCGATTCCGAGGTTGAGGTCGCTTACTGTAGAACGCGACAACGAAGTTATCGGAGCCTTAATGACTGTATAATCGTCAAGGTCGCTGCTCTGCAAAGGATCGTAGTCGTAACCTGCCTTTTCGCAGTGCTTCTGGTCGAAGCTGTCAACATCAACTATGATTGTTGCGCCCGGTTTTACCCACTTCATGTTGGTCTTCAAAGCAGCTGGATTCATTGCGATAAGCACATCGGCAAGGTCGCCAGGAGTCTGAACTTCCTTTGCTCCGATATGTACCTGGAATCCAGAAACACCTGCAACAGTACCTTGAGGTGCTCTGATTTCTGCCGGATAGTCCGGGAATGTTAATAATTCGTTTCCAAATGAAGCTGAAGCATCTGAAAACTGAGTGCCTGTAAGCTGCATTCCGTCGCCTGAGTCGCCAGCGAACTTTATTACAACTTCTTCAAGTTCTACTATTTTCTTTTGTTTGTCAGTCATTGCTGTGTATTTAAAAATTTTACCGCAAATTTATATTCTTTTAAATCAATTACAATCGCTTTTTTAGTTGTTATACAACACATATTTACGCATCAATATTAGCGTATGTTGCGTGTGCCTCAATGAATTCACGACGCGGACCAACTTCATCGCCCATGAGCATCGAGAAAATTCTGTCAGCTTCGCTTGCGTTTTCTATCGAAACCTGCTTTACTGTTCTGCCGTTCGGGTCCATAGTGGTTTCCCAAAGCTGGTCGTCGTTCATTTCACCAAGACCTTTGTAACGCTGAACCTTCAAGCCCGATTCGCTACCCTTGCCCATTTCGTTGACCAGTGCAATTCGCTCTTCTTCTGTCCATGCATACTTTCCTACATTACCTTTCTTAACCAAGTACAGCGGAGGCATTGCTATATATAGGTATCCCTTTTCGATAATCGGACGCATGTAGCGGAAGAAGAAAGTCATAATCAGCGTTGCAATATGGCGACCATCGACATCGGCATCGGCCATGATTATAATCTTATGATAACGAAGCTTTTCGAGGTTCAATGCCTTGCTGTCTTCTGCAGTTCCGATGGTTACGCCAAGAGCCGAGTATATGTTCTTGATTTCTTCGCTGTCCAGAACTCTGTGAGGCATAGCCTTTTCAACGTTCAAAATCTTACCGCGCAACGGAAGGATAGCCTGGAAGTTCTTGTCCCTACCCTGCTTTGCCGTACCGCCTGCAGAATCACCCTCGACGAGGAAAAGTTCGCACTTTTCTGGATCACGGTCAGAGCAATCAGCCAACTTACCGGGAAGTCCAGCACCTGTCATCACATTCTTGCGCTGAACCTGCTCACGAGCCTTACGTGCGGCTATACGTGCTTGTGCAGCAAGAACAACCTTATCAACTATAGCCTTTGCCTCGTTGGGATTTTCCTCGAGGTAAATGCTAAGCATCTCGCTTACAGCCTGGTCAACTACACCTATTATATCACTGTTACCAAGTTTGGTCTTTGTCTGTCCTTCGAACTGAGGCTCGGCGACTTTAACAGAAATAACAGCGGTAAGACCTTCGCGGAAGTCGTCGCCATTGATTTCGACCTTTGCCTTTGCCAGCATTCCCGAAGTTTCGGCGTAGTTCTTCAAGGTTCTTGTCAAACCACGGCGGAAACCAGTCAGGTGGGTACCACCTTCTATCGTGTTGATGTTGTTTACAAACGAGTGAAGGTTTTCTGTGTATTCGTTGTTGTACTGAAGTGCGATTTCAACAGGAACGCCATTCTTTACGGTAGATGTGTGGATTACACTACCTGTGAGTTTTTCACGACCTTCGTCAAGGTATTCAACGAATTCGCTCAAACCATTTTCTGAATAGAATTCCTTGCGCAGATTTTCGCCGTTTTCGTTCTTTGCCCTTTCATCCTCGAGAACAAGCTTAATTCCCTTGTTGAGGTAAGCGAGGTCGCGGATACGGGTTTCAAGAATATCGTACTTGTATTCGGTAACGGTGAAAATTGTATCATCAGGCCAGAATTCAACTGTTGTTCCTGTCTTGTCAGAGTCGCCAATAACTTCAACCTGAGTCATTGGTTTACCGTATGCATATTCCTGACGGTACATCTTGCCTTCGCGACAAACTGTGGCTACGAGTTTCTTCGACAACGCGTTAACACAGGAAACACCAACACCGTGGAGACCGCCCGAAACCTTGTACGAACCCTTGTCGAACTTACCACCGGCATGCAGCACGGTCATAACGACTTCGAGAGCCGACTTATGTTCCTTTTCGTGCATTCCGACAGGAATACCACGACCGTTATCACTTACAAGTATCGAATTGTCCTTTCCTATGCGCACATATATTTCCGTGCAAAAACCTGCCATCGCTTCGTCGATGGAGTTATCAACAACTTCGTAAACCAAATGGTGGAGACCTTTTTCGCTAATATCGCCGATGTACATAGCCGGACGCTTACGTACTGCCTCCAAGCCTTCAAGAACCTGAATGCTATTCGCAGAATAATCTGCACCAGACTGTCCAGCGTTTGCAACAGCATTCTGTTCCAACTCTTTATCTTCTGCCATAAAATTTATTTATTTTCTAAAAACGTGTGCAAAGGTAACAATTTTCCAACGGAAAAACGAAGTTTTTAAAGATAGTTATTAACCAAAACAAAAGTGGAAAGTTGAAAAAAAATCGAATTAATAATTTATTAATTATCAGCAGAATATAAATATGATAAATTTTTCTAGGCAACAGATTCGGTTTTTGTGCCTATATTTGTAGCGATATATATTTTTATACAAATATGATTGTGCTAGTGGTTCCAAATAATTCTGAAAATGATACGAAAAGGTTTTAAATTCATTGATTTGTTTTGTGGAATTGGAGGGTTTCACCAGGCAATGACATCCCTTGGTGGAAAATGCGTTTTTGCTAGCGACATAGATAAGGAATGCCAGAAAACATATAGAGAGAACTATGGCATTGAAGTTATTGGCGACATAACAAAAGTAGACGCAAAAGACATTGAACCGTTCAACGTACTATGTGCAGGATTTCCATGCCAGGCATTTTCACATGCTGGCAAACAACTGGGATTCAACGACCAGACACGTGGCACCCTGTTCTTTGATGTAATCCGCATAGCCAAGCATCATAAACCAGAATACATGTTGCTTGAGAACGTAAAGAATCTGGCCATGCACGACAACGGCCACACATGGCAAGTTATATACGACACCATACAGGCTGCTGGATACAATGTCCTTAAGGACCCCGTCATTTTCAGTCCCCATTTCATTGGTCTCCCGCAAAACCGCGAACGTGTTTTCATCATGTGCATAAGAAAAGATGTCGGCGACATACCAGAGTTTGCTTTCGACGTAAAGAAAAATGACTTGCCCAAATGCTCTATTGAGGACATCCTTCTTGACGATTCAGAAATCCCCAACATTGAAAAATACCGAATCAACCAGAAACAGATAGATTTGATAAACCTATGGGACGACCTTATAAAAGGTGTAAAATGCGACTTGCCCGGTTGTCCAATATATGGAGAATTTCTTGTGCCGTCCACAATGGAAATCCCTGGATTTGACGATTTCCCTGCATGGAAAAAAGACTATGCCACAAAGAATGTCGCTTACTACCTGAAACATAAGACTTTTATTGACGGATGGATGAAACGTGCGGAGAAGGTCGAAATGTACCAGAATACGCGGAGACATCTTGAATGGCAGACATACCGCGGCGAAAACGAATCGATGTGGAACCATATCATGCAATTCCGCCAATCGGGTCTGAGGGTAAAGCGTCCAACCTACTTCCCCGCCCTTGTTGCAATTGTCCAGACTTCAATTCTTGCCATGCGCAAGAGATACATTGTGCCAAGAGAATGTGCAAGAATACAGAGTTTTCCCGACACTTTCAAGATTAACCCCGACGACCACATCGCTTACAAGCAATTTGGAAATTCAGTAAATGTTGAGGTTGTGAAACTATTCGCCAAGTATTTGTTTGGCGACAAAAAGACAAGAGAAAAATATACAAAATACAATAACTAATTTTGCTTTACAGATTAATTGTTAATAATTATGGCATCAAAATTTAAGTGCGAACAGTTATGGAATGGTAAAACTATTATCACCAATGACAGGGATCAATTCAAACTCAGCAGCAAAGACTTCCGTAAATACTTTTTGGAAGACCCCAAATACCGTTGCCAGATTGATTCTATACAAGAGAGAAAATGTGGCAATGGAATGTACATTTTTGACATAAAATACAAAATCACACCAAAAATCGTCCATCTTGTTTACCAAGACATAAGATCAGGTGATAATGACATGAATAACCAAAAACGCTTTCAAATTGCCAAGATAGACATTTCCCCTAACGAACCCTATTTCTATGTTGGAGGGTATTACACAGGTGACAATGCATTGCTCGTTTCAATTGTGACTCATATTCGCGAAATAAATGAGGGGTTGTCATCCACCTCCTCCTCACTATGGTTGGAATGGAACAATATTAAAGATATATATATAAATGGAATTGGAATGTGGAACCAGAAGTTCAGAAAAGACATCAACTATACAGCCATAGGTTGCAGCAGTGCGAAATATGACTTTCTGCACAATGTATTTATCTCCCGTTCTCTGGATCATTATGTTCCGATATGTGTTCCTGCTATACCTAGAAAATCTTTCACGCAAGTTGTGTTTTACGGAGCACCTGGAGGGGGAAAATCCCACAGAGCAAAGGAGGAAACTGCCAACAAGGAGGTTTACCGCATCACATTTCACCCTGATACCGACTATGCTGCGTTTGTAGGATCGTATAAACCAGTACCAAAAGTCATCGGTGGAGTAGAGAAGATTTCGTACGAATTTGTTCCGCAAGTTTTCACCATGGCATACATTGATGCATGGAAACGGCATCTTCAGTCTGGTGATGACGCCAAAGAAGTGTGCCTGTTGATTGAAGAACTCAATAGAGGTAACTGTGCTCAAATATTTGGAGACCTGTTCCAGTTGCTTGACAGGACAAAAAAAGCATTCTCAGAATATTCGGTTCTTCCGTCAGCCGAATTGACACAATACATTAGAGGACAAATGACAGACGGAGAGTTTGAGTTGTACTACAAAGAAATAAGGGAAAACAGTGACCGTACAGATTCCGATGGTTATTGCATTCCCGAATGGGATAGTACTAATATCAGTAACAACAAACTTTATATTTGTCTACCACCCAACTTCTCCATCGTATGCACAATGAATACTAGCGACCAGAGTCTATTTCCAATGGACACAGCTTTCAAGCGTCGCTGGGATTGGAAGTATGTGCCGATTAATTATAATTGCGAAAAATCAGAATTCAAGATTATTGTCGATGACGCTCATATTTACGAATGGTGCGAGTTTCTAAAAAAAATCAATGAGAAAATATATGACAAAACTAAGTCAGAAGATAAACAGATGGGAAATTTCTTCGTGACAGGAGATGAAAATCTTGAGGTAAGTTGCGAGCAATTCGTTTCCAAAGTAATGTTTTATCTATGGAACGAGATATGTAAGGACAATCTGAAGATACAAAAAGAACTGTACGTAAGTCTTATTGACAATGACCAAGGTCAACAATTAGAGAATTTCACCTTCAACATGCTATTTTCTCCCAGACGAGTTGAATTGTTAGTAGGATTCATGAAAAACAACGGTATTGAAAACATTGCTGAATTCAACGAAATGACCGACTTGTCTGAAACAGAAGGAGAAACCGAAAAAGAACGTATGGAACATGAAATCTATTTTGATGAGTTTATTGAATACCTCAATAAGCATAATTCATCACCGTTCGATACATTCAAAACAACATTCCCAGAAACATACAAGAATCTCAATAACGGTTTTGGTATACATCCAGATTTTGGCGGATGGATAAAACTATCTCGTAATAAAAATGCGAACTTTGTATGCTATGGAAACTCTTATGTCGAAATAATGAGTGATATTTTTGATAATCACGGAGATGATATCAAAAATGAATTGGATATTCCCAAGGTTAAAGACACAAACAAACCTTCAGATTCATGTTGGCAATTTACAGACAAGCATGGACAGGCAAAACTGGCATCTAAACATTCCCTTAACAAGGAAGAAGAGTACAAATGGTTTGTAGAAGAAGCATTAGCATTCAAAAAAGCATTTGAAAAATATATATAAATTATAATCTAATGTAGGATGAAAATAATCTTCGAGGACTATTTATACGACTCAGATGTTTTGTGCAGAATACTGCCTAAAGAACTGCTGTCTTTTTCATCTGACGAGAAATTGGTCAAGACCACCTATGTCGGGTATTTTTATTCGAAAGATTATCAAGATGCTTTTTTTATCCTGCCTAAGGTGTTTATTGATAGTAACGGAAGACCATTTGGGAAAGACCTTACTAAAGAATATTTCATAGAAAACAGAAACCTTACCGATTGGTTGGGTGAAATCGACGCACAGATTGTATCGCGTTTGTCATTCTGGCTATACATGGCAATAGCGAGATATGCAGAAAGAAATTGTGGGACTGAGATTCTGATGAACAGAGACATCCAAGAAATAAAAAGCGTTGGAGAATATGACTGCACCACGCTGATTGAAATAATCCAGTCGCTCCGCAAGTTCAACCGCGACCATCAGAGTCTTTTCACATTCATTGCAAAATACAATCGAAGCGGAATCAATAATATCTATTGGGGCAAGACAATCTGTTCCGTCCTGCCCTATCTTCAGGATGACACTCCCGTCTATCTAGACTTTGTCAACAAAAAGAAAAACATCAATTTCGACGAGGAACTTATCGTGCTTTTCTATTCCGTTTTGGAATACCTAAAAGAAAAGTACTTCTTCGAAGAAACCATCAACCTCAACTACAATCTAATCCCAGTCCACGAGATTGATGCACTGATTGAGGCGGAAATGGGGACTATAATGCTAAACAAGATACGTCACAAGTATTTCACGGATGAACTCGTTCAATTGTGGAACCTACTGTATGTGTTCTTTGATAAGGCAGAAAGAATTGCAACCAAGAATTATATAAACGAATGTGTACTTGCAAAATCCTTCAACAACGTCTTCGAGGATATGATAGACCAACTTATTAGCGACAACAAACTCACATCATTGAAGAAAAACAAGGATGGGAAAATCATTGACCACTTGTACACGGACAACTCTCTGATTAACAATGGAAATGTTTATTTCATTGCCGACAGCAAATACTATAAGGACTCTTCTGATCTAGGAGAAACCGCTGTCTACAAGCAGTTTACATACGCAAGAAATATTATTCAGCACAACTTGAATCTATATCAAAAGAATCCAAGCGACAAAAACTATTTGCCAGCTATGCGCGATGAACTTACCGATGGATATAACATAGTCCCAAACTATTTCATACGTGGAAGCGTCATAGACAGCGATGGAAACCTTTATAATTACGAAGACGATGGACTGATAAATGAATTTGATAAAGACCACAAAGCATCCACTAGCAAACTCGTCAATTTCCATTTTCAAAATAGACTGTTCGATCGCGACACAATGGTACTGCAAACGTACAATATAAATTTTATTTATGTGGTGGCAAAGTACATTGAAGGTGAAGACGAAATTGTCAAAGCAGAAATACATAAAAAATTTCGGGAAGATCTCATTAATAGATTCGACAATTTGTATCAATTCTACATACTAAAACCTATAAGTATAAGCACTACGCTTGAAGATGCTCTAAACATGCATTTTCGCCAACTAGCAGGTAAAGTTATTCACCCATTCAAAGATGCCGACTACTTAATTCTTGCATTAGAAAAGTGCGAAAATGGCAATACTGAAACAAAATTGACAAAAGTTTCCATAAAAGAGAATGACGAATTACTTAAAAATTTGGAGGAAGATTTCTGTGTGTTGCCATCAAAATTGAACGAATTATGACACAATCAATTAGATGAAGTCAATTTCATTGCATGCCAAAACAAACTCAACTTAAATCTAACAGAAATACTTTTTACAAAACCGACATACTCAACAGGCACATTATTACGCCTTGCGAGTTCGGAAAACAAAGACGACCTTATAAAAGCATTGCGGTCAATTCCATTTCGCCTCCACTCCTCGTTCACCCAATGAATTACGCTCCAATTATCTGGAATGTCGGACCTTCTGGCAAGCATGCCTCGCACTAAATTCCATGAATCTTCATTGGAGAATGTCTTTACACACGAACCTAGTCCCATAGCATTCACATTGTCAGCAAGAATCTGTATTGGCAGATGCCAGTCGCGGTTGTTTTCGTCCACCTTTTCAACGGCCTCCAAATAGCATTTTTCCATTAGTGGCGACCCCTTGGGGCATTTCATGACATTGCCAACCAATGGAAGCGTGTGATGCGAACGGAACACATATTCTTCTTCAAAATCAAGAGGTTTGAGACATGTCACATCCATATCCGTCCACCAACCGCCATGCAAAAAAAGCAACCTGTAACGGAAAATATCACTGAATCCAGCATAACTGCCTTTCCCATGACCAAACTGGTTGGCAAATCTGTATGAAAAAACCTTGTCGCGTGGGATTATTTCCGAAGCATCCTTCAGGATTGTTCCCTCTGGTAACTGTGTAGAAATATCATCGTATGCCCAAAGCACAAAATCATGTCCATTGTTTAGATACGACTTTATTGTAAGCAGTTCACAGGTGGAAAGGCATTTGCCTATCCACATTGCGTTAACCGTTTTGTTGCTCGAATCCATCAAAATGCTATTCTTTAGACAGCAGCACCTTCATTCCATCGGAATCGTTGTATTCCAATGTAATATGATTGTTTTCAGCGACATCGGTCTTTATTATGTACTCTGCAAGCACATCCTCCACATACCGCTGTATTGCACGTTTCAGATGACGAGCACCGAATTTCGGATCGTACCCCTTTTCCACGATGAAGTCACGTGCCGACTGTGAAATTTCAAGCGAAAATCCCATGTCGTGAACCCTGTCGTATAGTCCGGAAAGTTCAATGTCGATAATCTTGCAGATGTCGTCTTTCGTCAACGTATTGAACTGTATTATATCGTCGATCCTATTGATGAACTCAGGCGAAAACGTCTTTTTTAATGCATTCTCAATCACCGACTTGGCATTTTCCGTATATGCATCCTTACGGGCTTTTGTGTCGAAACCAACGCCTGCTCCGAAATCGGAAAGCTGACGCGAACCGATGTTCGATGTCATTATAAGAATCGTGTTCTTGAAGTCAATTTTCCTGCCCGAACTATCGGTAAGACGGCCTTCGTCAAGTATTTGCAGCAATATGTTGAATACGTCGGGATGTGCCTTCTCGATTTCGTCAAGCAGTACCACCGAATACGGTTTGCGTCTTACACGTTCTGTAAGTTGTCCGCCCTCTTCGTATCCGACGTATCCTGGAGGCGCTCCAACAAGACGCGAAACCGAGAACTTCTCCATGTATTCGCTCATGTCTATGCGTATCAATGCATCTTCGGTATCGAAAAGATAATTTGCAAGGATTTTTGCAAGTTGTGTCTTTCCAACCCCTGTCGGCCCAAGGAATATGAATGTTCCTATAGGTTTATTCGGGTCCTTAAGTCCTGCCCGATTTCTATGTATTGCACTGACAATCTTGCTGATTGCCTCATCCTGTCCGATTATTTTACCCGACAACGACTTGCCCATTTCCAGCAAACGTGCGCCCTCGGTTTGTGCAACACGCTTTACAGGAACGCCAGAAATCATAGCGACAACCTCAGCAACATCCTCTTCCGTAATGAGTTTCTTGTCCTCGTTCATTTCCGACAACCACTGCTTCTTGTAGTGTGCGATATTTGTCTCCAGTTCGCGTTCCTTGTCACGATAAGTGGCGGCCTCCTCGAAATGCTGTTCCTTAACCGCTGTCATCTTTTTCTCGCGCATTTTCTGCAGTTCGTCTTCGTATTCAATAATTTTGCTTGGCACGGAAACTTTGAACGTATGCATTCTTGCTCCCGCTTCGTCAAGCGCATCTATGGCCTTGTCGGGCTGTGACCTGTCGCTTATGTACCTGTCAGTCAACCTTACACATGCCTCGATGGCCTTGTCGGAATATATAACCTTGTGATGGTCCTCGTATTTGCCCTTTACCTTTTGCAATATGCAAATAGTGTCGTCGATTGACGGTGGTTCGATAACAACTTTCTGGAACCTGCGCTCCAATGCACCGTCGCGCTCTATCTTGCGGTATTCGTCAAGGGTCGTAGACCCTATGCACTGCAGTTCTCCACGTGCCAATGCGGGCTTAAGTATGTTGGCGGCGTCGAAGTTACCCGACGAATCTCCAGCACCTACGATGGTATGAATCTCATCTATAAACAATATGACATCTGGTGACTCTTTCAGTTCGTCTATCAGGTCAGACATACGTTCTTCGAACTGACCGCGATACATTGTGCCAGCTACCATTGATGTCATATTCAGCATTATAAGTTTCTTGTCGAAAAGGACATGCGAAACTTCCTTCTTAACAATTTTTGTGGCCAGCGCTTCGATTATCGCCGACTTTCCAACACCAGGTTCGCCAATTAGGACAGGATTGTTTTTCCTTCTGCGCGACAATATCTGAGTTATGCGATTAATTTCATTCTCCCTGCCATAAACTGGATCAAGTTTATCCTCCATGGCAGCAGCAGTCAGGTCAACACCAAACTGGTCAAGCATAGGGGTATTTGACTTTCCACGCATCCTCTTCCTTTGAATATTTCTTGTAGAATGCTCTTCAAACTGATTTTCATCGTCAGGAATCATATCGTCTTCGTCCGCTTCATCGAATATTCGTCTTTCGGGGTATGCCATGCGGTTTTCATCATCAGAAAACGCATTATCATCCACCACATCCCACGAACCCAGTTCCACTGTCATCCTATATAAGTCGTATTCAATGTTAAACTTGCTTAGGACAACCAGAAGATTGCTAGGAACTTTCAGTATTGCAAGCATCAGATGATTAGTGTCAATCTCCTCGCTGCCAAGCGATATTGCTTCGGAATGCATGAACAGGCGAATCCTGGATATCTGCTTGCTGTCTACAACATCATCAGGATTTGTAAGAGCGAGTTCTGCAGACTTATAATTGCTTTCTATACTAGACTTCAGTTCCTTGATATTGACATTTAGTTCTTTCAGTTTGAGGACTGCCTCGCACTCCGAATTGCGGAGAATACCCAATAGCAGGTGCTCTGGATTAAGCATGCTGCTTCCAAGCCGTACGGCTTCTTCTCGTCCGTACTGCCATGCATCTAACAACGACTGGGAATAATTCTTTGCCATTTGAGATTTGTTTTAGGACGCAAAAATAAAACATTTCGGCGTGATAACCTTATGCTCTTAAAATAAAATAGGTATATTTTAACAGAGGTCTACTACAACCTATGTCCATTGGGCAGATAGCAGTCGAATGAAGAATCGGAATAAAGCACTAAAATCTTTTCTATGGACTTATGCCCTGAAACCTTATTTTTTAAAGTGTTACCAATCTCATTTATAGGTTGTTGCATTGTTTCATGAAGACTGTTTTCTGATGTTTCAAGCGGTTTAGAATCGAAAATTTCAGCATCTGTTGATACTTCGTCAGAAAAATTGGATTTTTCATCGGTTACGACCGATGGTGCAGTTTGCGTAAATAGGTCCGGTTCAGTTTTTACAATTTTCGAATCAGCCGTCTTGTACATTTCGCCACGACCGAACATTAACCATTCCGGACTTATGCCACGAAAGCGTTCTAGAATTCTTGTGACGAGTTCCAAAGTGACTTCGTTTCTGCCCGACATGTAGTGAGACAAACGAGAACCGCTAATTCCAATCTCAGCAGCAAATTTGCCAGACTGCATGTTCTCCTCATCCATTATTTTCTTAATTCGACTTATCATTTTTTTGCGCATTAAAAAGTTTTACAAATGTAATATAATTTCTTTTACGTACGTAAACAACTTTTCAACAATCATTAATTTACAAATGTAAATTGTAAAAATGCAAAAAATTATGCTGGAACTATTACTTTATTAAATACTAATAATTTAAGAAAAACGGCAACAACTTAACAAATAGATTATGTAATAATGCTTAAATTGTTGAATAATAAGTAAATAAGAAAGATAAATACATATCATAAATATACATTTTAACATATTTGCCGTTTATATGGGCAAAAATGCTCAGTATTACATGAATAAAAAGTATAAGTAAGTGTTATATCTTATTATAATTGTGTGCGTTACGAATTAATTTCAGTACGACTATTATTGTTTTAACAATTGTTAAAAAAGTATTTGTCAATAATGCCAAACATTTTTACGATTGTAATATAATGTGGATAATACTTGTTGATTTACATTTGTAAACATGCAAATATTACATATCCAACAATTACAAATGTAAAATACAAAGAATGAAACTAAAAAATGAAAATGCCGGATTTTGGATTATTTCCATGTTAGATGACAAACTTATCAATGAAAAAACATCGCCCCTATTTTGTGCCTTAAAATGAGTTTTGGAAGTTCATTGTATTTTAAAACGCTTAACGACGACTACCCTTTTTTGATTTGTCAGATTATTGATTTTTTGAATCTCCATTCATTTCTTTTTGCACACCCGAAACAATGTATTATTTTTGTCATTGGATTTGAACACTTATATATTATAATGGTATCGGCGACAGAAAAGCATAAATCAGAAAAATTGGCTGGCTTATTGCCTACAATTATCGGCACGACTATTGCAGAATGCCTCCAGACACTTAAAAAATCAAAAGGTATGAACGCTTTCCTATGCCATCTATCGTCCTCACCAGTAATGGGTTGTAATGAAAATTCCAGTTCCGTAAGTCATTTTGAATCGAAAATTTTCAACTGTTCTGTCCTACGATACGATTTTTTGCAAGGAGAAACATTTAATTTGTAAACAAAATAAATTTAACATTGATATGAAAAGAGAACTTTTATTAATCATTGGAATCGCTATTAGCGTAACAATGTGTTCGCAGAATTCAACTCAAAACACAATTGTTGAAAGCAACAACGAATTTACGTTTGACTTGCTTCAACGCATTAATGCCAGCGATGCTGAAAAAAGCGGAACCAATATGTTTGTCAGTCCGTTCAGCATATACGACGCACTGGCAATGGCATACGACGGTGCTGCAAAAAAGACCGCTACTGAAATGCGCAAAGTAATGAAATTCAAGAAAGACCAGACCGAATCGCACAACGAGTTCGTCAAACTGCTGAATGAATACAAGAACGACAAGAGCGTATTCACAATTACAAACGCCGCAGTAGCACAGAAGGACTACCATTTCCTCGACAGTTACCTTAACTGCCTGAAGGATTTCGACGCTACATTGTCGCTAGCAAACTTTTCTGATGCAACGGAACGCAGTGACGCTGTTAAAAAGATAAACGAATGGGTTGCCAAGAACACGAACAAGAAAATCACAGAACTTCTGTCGAAAAACGACCTTGACGAATTGACCAGACTTGTCCTGCTGAATGCCATATATTTCAATGCCAAATGGGCAACAGAATTCAAAGCAGACAAAACCAGACAGATGACTTTCTACGGAAAGAACTCGGTAGAATATGTTACTGACTTTATTAACGGTACGCAGAATGTCGAATTGAGCGAAAACGACGAGGCACAGATGATGAAGATTGACTATGAAAACAACAAGGCATCAATGTTCATAATAATGCCGAAGGAAAATGTTGACATAGACACCTATATATCTGATTTTGACAAAGATAAGTTCGATGCTCTTGTAAAATCGCTACAGACATTCAAGGCAGATGTCTCCATGCCGAAGTTCAAGATTGAATCGCGCTTTGAAATGAAAAAGTACTTGATGGACATGGGCATCAAGGCAGCGTTCTCGAAAAGCGCAGACTTCTCGAAGATGAACGGCAAAAGCAACTTGTTGATTGACGAAGTTATACACAAGGCAGTAGTTGAAGTTTCTGAAAAAGGAACCGAAGCCGCCGCTGCAACTGCTGTGGTCGTCAGAGAAAAGACAATGGTTGTCAACAAAAATCCGAAGGTAACAATCAACAGACCATTTGTGTTTATCATTAGGGAAAATGGAAACAATGCTATTTTATTCATTGGAAAATATGTAAAACCTGAAAAAACAAAGTAATATGAAAAAGTTATTAGTATTAGTTATCGTTGCAACAACATGCCTGACAGCATTTTGCCAGAAAGGATATTCCGATTTTGATTCAGTTGCAAACGTGTTGGTAAAGACCAAGATAGCACATACAAGCGCCAAAGACGACAACAGTCCGCTCGAACTTTCGCTTTATTTCCAGAATGTTGGAAGCACCGATGTCATTGTTCGCTATCAGATTTTTATAGAAGACAACAATGGCGACAAGCGCCATAGCGGAAAAAAGGAAGTCAAACTGAAACACGGACAAAAGCAATTTGGAAAAATCAGCAACCTCTCCTACGAACTGTTTGGCACTAGCATAAATTCTTATGCAGACGGCGAAAGAAAATGGTATTTTACAATACTGGAAATTAAAGACATGTATACAGGAGAAGTAATTGCTACAAGCGACAAGGTCGAAGAAGTGGAATAAATATCATTTGTGTAATTCATAATTAAGTATCCCTGCCGAAATTATTGGCGGGGATTTTTATTTGAAAAAAAGTCTTTGCGCATTGTCGCATATTATATATTTTTGCCAAACATATTGAAATTGATTTTTAAGTATAAAACAATGAAAAACATATTAATTATTGGTGCTGGAGGTCAAATTGGCTCCGAATTGACTCGCAACTTGCGCGATGTTTATGGTGACAATCATGTAGTATGCTCAGACTTGCGTCCACTTAAGGGACAAGACTACGAACGCGGTCCTATCGAACGCATTGATTCTACTCAGGTTATGCAGATTGCTGCAGCAGTAAAGAAGTACAACATCGACACGATTTACAATCTTGCCGCAATATTGAGTGCAACCGCCGAACTCAACCCGATGCTGGGCTGGAATGTTGGCATTGGTTCATTGGTAAACTGCCTCGAAGTGGCTCGTCTGTTCAACTGCGCTGTGTTCACTCCAAGTAGCATCGGTGCATTTGGTCCTAGCACACCACACGACAACACACCGCAGGACACAATCCAGCGTCCAAATACTATATATGGTGTAACAAAAGTTACCGGTGAATTGTTGAGCGACTACTATTTCACCCGTTTCGGTGTTGACACCCGTAGCGTATGTTTCCCAGGTCTCATCAGCCACCTCACTTTGCCGGGCGGCGGCACAACCGACTATGCAGTAGAAATTTACTACGCAGCAGTAAAAGGCGAAAAGTTTGTATGCCCGTTGAAGAAAGGAACTTTCATGGATATGATGTATATGCCTGATGCTCAAAAGGCTATGATTGACATTATGGAAGCCGACCCGTCAAAGCTTGTACACCGCAACAGCTTTAATGTCACAGCAATGAGCTTTGATCCAGAAATCATCTACAATGCAATAAAGAAGCACTATCCTAATTTCGAGATGGTTTACGAACCGGAACCAATAAAGCAGGCAATTGCCGACAGCTGGCCAAACAATATGGACGACAGCTGCGCTCGCAACGAATGGGGATGGAAACCACAGTACGACCTCGACCGCATGACCGAGGATATGATTCTGAACCTGAAGAAGAAATTATTGTAACAATAGATAAACGTAACAAAGAAAAAGGTTGTCGAAAGGCAACCTTTTTTGCATCTATACTGTCTCGTCCTAAAATAGCGTTACAATAAAAATAGTAACGAAATGGAAAATAAAGAAAGTAAGTATGTTAGGCGTACACAAAAGGACTACACTATGTCCTTTAAAATGTCAGTTGTACGCGAGTATGAAGAGACGCATGTC